>CACETY010000006.1 GCA_902562645.1 uncultured Pelagibacteraceae bacterium | reverse complement strand
AAAAAGTAAAATATAAAGATTTGAAATTAGCAGCAGGACTACATGGAGCAATTTCATTAAGTAAACAAAAAAAAATTACTAAATTTTTAAATTTAATGCAATTTCCTTGTTCCGATGCCTTGTCTTACGCACAGATTTGTGAAGGTAAGCTTGATGTTGTATTTCAATGCAGTAATAAAATTTGGGATATTCATCCCTTAATACCTATTATCAAAGCATCAGGTGGAATTGTTTCTACAATTGATAATAGAGATGCAAAATATGCAGGTAATATACTTGCATCATCAAATAAAAATATTCATATTAAAATTCAGAGTTTGTTAAAACCAATAGCTTAAGGATGGAAATTATTGTTCTTCAACACATTAAAATTGAAGATCCTGGTTATATAAAAGATTTGATGATTAAAGATGGAGTAAACTTAACCACGATCGAGCTGGATGAAGGAGAGAAAATACCAAATGATCTAAAAAAATTTGATGCAATGTTTTGTATGGGAGGCCCAATGGATACATGGATGGAGCAAGAATATCCATGGTTAGTTGAAGAAAAAAATAAAATTAAAGAATTTGTTGTTAATTTAGAAAAACCTTTTTTAGGGTTTTGTCTTGGGTGTCAATTACTTGGAGAAGTAATAGGCGGAAGTGTTGTTAGAACAAAAAATCCCGAAATAGGAATGTTAAATATAAATTTCTCAGAAGAAAAAGAGAACGATACTCTTTTTTCGGAATTTCCAGAAAAGTTAACATCATTACAATGGCATTCTTATGAGGTTCAAAATTTAGAAAATATTAAGGATGTTACACATATTGCATCATCGGATGAAACGAAATACCAAATATTTAGGTACAAAAATCATGCTTATGGTATCCAATTTCATATTGAAATAAAGGATACAACTGTAAATGATTGGGGGTGTGTGCCAGAGTATAAAATGGCTTTGGAAAAGCAATTAGGTAAAGGAGCGCTCGAAAAGTTTGATCTTGAGGCGAAAAAAAATATGCAAAAAATGAATAATTATTCAGAAATTTTGTATACCAAGTTCAAAAATGAGATCGTTCTTAACAACTAAAGCAATTATTTTGCACTTGTAGTTGTCCCATTAATCAGGTTTAATTTTATTTGTAATAATTAGGAGGAAAAATGAAATTTAAAAATTTTATTAAAATTTTCTTTGCAATTTTATTTGTTTTTGTATCAACAAATTCATACGCGAAAACAATTAAATGGTCTATGCAGGGTGATAGTTTAACTTTGGATCCTCATGCACAAAATGAAGGTCCTACTACTCAAGTTTCAAGACAAGTTTATGAGGCGCTTGTAACAAGAGGTTTAGATATGAGTATTGAACCTCAACTTGCTACCGATTGGAAAACAACAGATCCAAATACATGGATCTTTAATTTAAGAAAAGACGTAAAATTTTCTGATGGTAGTAATATGACAGCGAAAGATGTTGTATTTAGTATATTAAGAGCAAAACAACCTACATCAGATTTTAAAGAGTACATTAGTACAATTTCAGATGTTAAAGAAATTGATAATTATACTGTGCAGATTAGTACCAGCAAACCAAATCCAATTCTTTTAAATCAGTTATCAAATATATTTATAATGTCTAAAAAATGGTCTATTGATTTTGGAGCTACAGTGTCACAAAACTGGGATGGTGGAGAAGAAACATTCTCAGCAACTAATGCAATGGGAACTGGACCATTCAAAATTACTTTAAGAGAGCCAAATACTAAGACAGTATTTGAGAGAAATAGTAATTGGTGGGGTTCGATGAAAGATAATAGTGTTACTGAAATACACTTATTACCAATTAAAAACTCAGCTACAAGAGTTGCAGCATTGTTATCTGGTGAAGTTGATTTAGTTACTGATGCACCGGTTCAAGACTTGGCTAGAATTGGAAATTCTTCAGATCATGAAGTAGTTAGCACTGCTCAAATGCGTACAATCTTTTTAGGTATGGATCAAGCAGCAGACAAACTAAGATCTGGAAATACTGGGGACAATCCATTTAAGAAAAAAGAAGTAAGACAAGCTCTTTATCAAGCAATAGATATAGAGGCAATAAAGAAAAAAGTAATGAGAGGTCTTAGTGAGCCCGCAGGAATTATAACTTTTCCTGGTGTAAATGGATATACAAAAGAGTTAGACAAAAGATTACCTTATGATGTTGATGCAGCTAAAAAATTATTAGCAGACGCAGGATATCCTAAAGGTTTTGATGTTGAGTTAAGATGTCCTAACGACAGATATGTAAATGACGAAGCAATTTGTACAGCTGTTGTTGGTATGTTAGGCAAAATCGGCGTCAATGTTAATTTATTTGCTCAAACAAAAAGTAAGCACTTTAAGGAATTAAAAGAAGATAAAGGTGATTTCTATATGTTAGGTTGGGGAGTTCCAACTTTGGATAGTCACTACGTATTCCATTACTTATACGAGTCTGGTGCTAGCTGGAATAAAGTAAACTTTAGTAACAGCGACGTTGACGCTGCAATTAGAGTTATGGAAGGCGAAGTTGACTTGGATAAAAGAAATGCTGCTATTGCAAATGCTTGGAAAATTGTAAAAGACGATATCTCGTATCTTCCTCTACATCACCAAGTAATTTCTTGGGCAACTAAAAAAAATGTAGATGTTCCAATTAGACCGAATAATGAACCATTATTCCGTTTTGCAAGTTTTAAATAAATAACTTTCTTTACAAGCCCTTTAATTTAATAAAGGGCTTGTAATTATAAAAATTTCTTAAATTGATTAATTATTTTTTCAAACGTCTGATTCAGTCTGTAATAGTGATGCTTGTCGTATCATTTGTTTCTTTTTCTTTATTTAATTTTGTGGGAGATCCAATTAACAACATGGTTGGTGAAGAAACTTCAGATGAAGAAAGAGCTGAATTAAGAGAAACACTTGGATTAACCGACCCTATACATATTCAATTTTCAAGATTCGTAGTTAACGCTTCTAAGGGAGAGTTTGGAATATCATACCAACTTAGAAGACCAGTTTCAGAATTAATAATTGAAAGACTTCCAGCAACTATTGAGCTAGTTTTAATTTCTGCGCTAATTGCTTTAGTTTCCGGTACTTTATTAGGGGTTTATACGGGTATTAACAGGAAGGGTTTTTTGAGTGACTTTATATTAGCGGTATCTCTTCTAGGGGTATCTCTTCCAACATTTGTGATTGGAATACTATTCATATATCTTTTTGCAGTGATATTAGGAGTACTTCCATCTTTTGGAAGAGGAGAGGTGATAGATCTTGGTTTTTGGTCTACAGGACTTTTAACTATTTCAGGATTGAAAGCAATCATACTCCCATCTGTAACATTAAGCCTTTTTCAAATGACCTATATAATTAGATTGGTAAGAGCAGAGATGATGGAAATCTTACAAACTGATTATATAAAGTTTGCAAGAGCAAGGGGAATAAGTGAAAAAAGTATAAATTATAAACATGCATTAAAAAATGGATTAATTCCCGTAATTACTATTGCTGGAATAAATATTGGAACTTTGGTAGCTTTTTCAATTATCACTGAAACAGTATTTCAATGGCCTGGTATGGGTTTTCTTTTTATTCAAGCAGTCCAATTTGTAGATATTCCAATAATGTCAGCTTATTTGGTTTTTATAGCTTTTGTTTTTGTGATGATAAATTTTATAGTAGATATTTTATATTATTTTATTGATCCTAGAATAAGAGTTAAAGGAGATGTTACTAGTGGATAATAGAACATTAAATTCTTGGGAAAAATTCAAGGATAGTGATATTTACTTTAGTTTTATAAAATCTCCAACTGCAATTGTATCTTCGATAATACTATTAATAATTTTCTTCTGCTCTTTTTTTGTTGAATTTGTTACCCCACATAATCCATTTGATCCAGCATCACTATCATTAATGGAAGCATTCACACCTCCATCATGGACAGATGAAGGTATGGCAAAGTTTATTTTAGGTACAGATGGACAAGGAAGAGATATGCTCTCTACTATACTTTATGGTTCACGAATTTCATTAATAGTTGGATTTTCAGCAATTATTTTCAGTCTAATTCTAGGTGTCTCACTAGGTCTAACTGCAGGATACTTTGGTGGAAAATATGAAATGATAGTTATGAGATTAACCGATGTTCAGTTAACTGTTCCTAGTATATTGATGGCTCTATTAGTAGATGGAATTGCAAGGGGTATCATTTCAAGAGAAATGCACGATGAGATGGCAATTTATGTTTTAATTTTTGCTATAGGAATTTCAGAGTGGCCACAATTTGCAAGAGTTTCTCGTGCAGCAACCTTAGTAGAAAAAAATAAAGATTATGTTTCAGCTTCATCCATTATAGGAGTTTCAAATTTACTGATAATGTTTAAACATATTTTACCAAATATTATGAGACCTGTTCTAGTTATAGGAACTATTGGTCTAGCACTTGCAATAATAGCCGAGTCAACATTAAGTTTTTTAGGAGTAGGAGTTCCTCCAACAACACCATCATTAGGTACATTAATTAGATTAGGAAATGACTTTTTATTTTCAGGTGAGTGGTGGATAACTTTTTTTCCAGCAATATTTTTAGTTATCCTTGCATTCTCAATTAATTTATTAGGAGATTGGATGAGAGACACACTTAATCCAAAGCTTAAAAAATGACCTTTTTAAAAATAAATAACTTAAGCATTGATTACAAAATGAGGAAAGAAACAGTTAATGCAGCTAAAAATATAAATATAGATATTAATAAAGGTGAAATAGTTGGATTAGTTGGGGAGTCCGGGTCGGGTAAAAGCACTGTTGCTAACGCTATAGTAAATTTGATTGATGAACCAGGTAAAATTTCAAATGGATCAATATTTATGGGCGACACAAATATAAGTGAAAATCAAGAAACTATCGTCCAATACAGAGGAAAAAAAATAGGATTGATATTTCAAGATCCTCAAACTTCCTTAAATCCAATTTTAACAATTGGTGAACAGCTTATAGAAACAATACAGACTCATTTAAATATTAATACAGATGAGGCAAAAAATAGAGCAATCAATTTATTAAAAGAGGTGGGTATAAAAGAAGCAGAGAAAAGATTTAACAATTACCCTCATCAATTTTCTGGTGGTATGAGACAAAGAGTTGTTATTTCTCTTGCTTTATGTTGTGAGCCCGAATTATTAATTGCAGACGAACCAACAACAGCACTAGACGTTTCTATTCAGTCTCAAATTCTAGAATTAATTAAAAGATTAACAAAAGAGAGAAATTTAGCTGTAATACTTATTACTCACGATATGGGTGTTATCGCTGAAACTACAGATAGAGTGGCTGTAATGAAAAATGGAGACTTAATTGAAATAGGTTTAACCAAACAGATATTGGTTGAGCCTAAGGAAAAATACACAAAAAGCTTAGTTAGCTCTGTACCACCAACAAATAAAAAAATATCAAGGTTTACAATTATTGAAAAAGAGAATTTAAATATTCAAAATAATAATATTAAAATATTAAACAGATGGTCTAAAAAAAGTATTGTAGATCAAAACTTAGTTAAAATCCAAAATTTGAGTAAATCTTTCGATGATAGTTTTTTCACAGAAAATACAAAAAATTCAGTGATGGCAGTAGATGATGTTTCTTTTGATATTAAGGAAGGTAAATCATTTGGTCTAGTTGGTGAGAGTGGTAGTGGTAAAACTACTATAGCAAAAATGGTAGTGAATTTATTTAAACCAAGTTCTGGGGATATATTTTTTGACAATGTAAATGTTACTAAGATCAAAAAAAATAAAGATTTATTAAAATTTAGAAGACAAATTCAAATGATATTTCAGGATCCATTTTCTTCATTAAATGGAAGACTAAAAGTAAATGAAATTATTGCAGAACCTATTAAACTTCATAATCCAGATATAAAATCTAGTGATTTAGATAGTTATATTCATGATTTATTAGAGTCTGTTGAATTAACTCAACAGTCTGCAATCAGATATCCCCATGAATTTTCAGGGGGTCAAAGACAAAGAATATCAATAGCAAGGGCACTAGCAACCCAACCAAGACTTCTTGTGTGCGATGAACCTACATCAGCATTAGACGTGAGTATTCAAGCTCAAATATTAAACTTACTAAAAGATCTTCAAGAACAGTTAAATCTCACAATTTTATTTATAAGCCATGATTTACCAGTTGTAAGACAAATGTGTGATAAAATAGCTGTGCTTAAAGATGGGAAATTATGTGAAGTGTCAGAAACAGAAGAGTTGTTTAAAAATCCTAAACATAATTATACTAAAGAACTACTAAAATTAATGCCAAAAATTGAGTCAATTTATAACTAAAAGGAGAAAACCATGACAATATTTAAAAAAATTTCTGAAAACGAAGCTACTGGAAAAGTAAAAGAAATTTTTGAAGAAATAAAAGAAGCAAGACAAATAACTGAAATTCCGAATTTTTGGAAAACAATGGCTAATAGTCCAGATACATTAGAAAGAACTTGGAGATCATTACAACAAGTAATGGGAAAAGGTGAATTAGACCCTGCTGTAAAGGAACTTATTTATGTTGCAGTTTCAATTACTAACAATTGTGAATATTGTATTAAATCTCATTCTCTAGCTGCCAGAAAAAAAGGTGCGACAGATGGAATGATTAACGAAATGATCGCAATTGTAGGAATGGCTAACGAAACAAATCGTTTAGTTGAAGGTTATCAAGTAGAAGTAGACGACTTTTTAAAATAAAATGAATTTTGATTTTGTTTACAAGATATGTACAAAATCTGAGTGGAGTGAGGCAAAACAAAATAATGTTTTTAAAGGCACTGCATTAGATTTAAAAGATGGTTATATCCATTTTTCAGATAAAGATCAGGTCAAGCAAACACTAAATAAGTTTTATATTAATCAAACTAATTTAATAATTCTTAAAGTTGATGCTCTAAAATTAAAAAATCTAGTTTGGGAGCAATCGACGGATGGCAACATGTTTCCACATTTATACTCAGATCTAGATTTAGATTTTGTAGTTAAAGAATATATTATTGATTTAAAAGATGATGGTAAGCATAATCTGCCAGATGAACTTTAATAGTTAATTTGATTTTCCAACTAAATTAACAATTAAAACTCCAGATATAATTAATATTAGACCTATAATTGTAAAAAAGTCCGGAATTTGGTTAAATTTATAAATACCAACAACTGAAGTAGCTATTATACATAAGCCTGCAAATGAAGCATAAGTTACGCCAACAGGAATAGTTTTCATAACTAAAGAAAGCGTATACATGCAAGCAACTATTGTTATTGCTGTAAAGACACTTGGTAAAAATATTGTAAAACCATTTGCAGCTTTGGCAAAACCATTTGATGCTGTACCAAGGGCAACTGCAATAATTAAAATTATATAAGCAGTAAAATTACTCATAATTAAAGAATAATATATCCTTAATTAATATCTACAAACTTTTCTAATTTATTTAATTGTTATAGGACCGACCATTCCACTTTCGTAGTGACCAGGAATGTTACATGCCATTTCTAAAGAAATATCTTTTGAAAACTTCCAAATAATTTCTCCTGATTTATTTGGTTCTAACATTACACTATTTGCGTGTTTGTGGCCCAATGAATGATCTTTTTTAGACATTTCTTTCATCTTTTTATGATCAATTCGGTCGCCTAAAAGAATATCGTGTTCAATTAATCTTGCCATTTCGGGTTGGTGATCTATATGCATCTTTTTAGTTCCAATATTATATTCATGCACCAGTTCACCTAGATTTTTAACAATTATTTTTACTGTTTCACCTTTTTTAACTTGAATTGAACTTGGCTCATAATAATTGTCATACATCTTTACTTCTATTACTCTTGTAACATCATTTGGATCACCCTTAGACCCAATCATCTTCATTGAAGCTGCATTTGAATTAAAGGCGATAAAAATAAATAAAAGTATTAGTTTTTTCATTATTTAGGCATTGGTGTTGCGCCAGTCTCTAAACTCATGATTTTTCCATTATCATATTTATAGACTGCCATTACTGCTTCTGTATTTCCGTCATCAAATGTTACAAATGCGTGGTGTACACCAACTTCATCATTTTCATATACAACTCGTGTATCTCTTTGATTAATATCACCACTCATCGCCCATTTGATCACTTCAGCTTTACCTAAAGTATTTCCTGATTTATGCATTGTGAATTTAAAGTCATCATGCAAAAGCTCATTCATAGCTGCTTCATCTTTATTTTTTAATGCAGCACTGTATTTTTCTAATATTGACATTTTATCTCCTTTATACTCCTTCAACTATTATTCCATTAGTATCTGCGTTATCTAATCGAATTTGTTTTATTGGTTTATATTCTTCAGAATTATACCATTCTTTCGCTTTCTCGTAACTTGGAAATTTTATCACAACTGTCCTTGGATGCTGCCATGACCCTTCAATAGTCTCGCTGCTACCACCTCTTACAAGATACTCCCCACCAAATTTTTCTGCAGTGGGTTTAACTTTGTCTATGTATTCCTTATAATTTTCAGGATTGTTAACATTAAGGTTAAAGATCGCATAACCACTCATAATTATTCTCCTGGTTTAATAACAGACTTTGTGGCATCTGCAGCATTTTGAAAAGCTTTATTGTAGTCAATAACTTCATGTACCATCAAATCATCCATTAGTCCTGAATTTTTAAAAGCAATCTTCAAGGCTAGTGCTTGTTCATAATCTCCTTCTACACATGAGATAACATCAAATCTACCTCTTACCCATTCATAGCTGATCAATTTTAAACCAGCAGCCTCGGTAACTTTCTTAGTCGATGCATATCTATCCGCAGAAGGATCATTTTGCATTCTTTTCATTAATTCTGCACTTATTTTGCCAATCAAATAAAATCTTGCCATATTACATTTCAACTTTCGTTAAATCCCAAGCAGTCATTTTGATAACACATTCATCGTAAATTTCTTTTCCAACTGGATGTGTACCAGATATTAGTTCTTTCATTTTTTCCATATTATGAACAAATACCTTAAACATTACGCCACTTTTATCTGGCTTTACTGCTCCTATAGTTTTTTCTGGATGAGCTGCAGATTTTCTCACACTCATACCTTCATCTGATTGCATCCATCCCATAAATTTTTCAAGCTTTCCTTCTTTCAAATCTACGATTACTAACACTTCTTTTTCCATATTTTTCTCCTTTTTTTGTATGATATATTAATTCAATTAAATGATTATTCAATTGTTTCAATGGTTGTTCCAGGAAAAGCATATCCAACTTGATATGTGAATAACATCGTCTGAAATTCTTGTATTTCAGACCATTGTGAACCAAGTTGTTGATGATTTGCAAATCCAGCAGGATTTTCATAAAATTCATTTAATACATAGAAAATATTACCAGTTGTCCCTTGTGATGGGTCACCAGCATTTTTCCACTCAGGACCTTTCATGATTGAATATGAGTTTAGTTTTTTTTCACCTGTTAATGGATGTGTTTCTTTCATCCATTTTGCATGTTTCATAAGCATTTCCTCAACTTTTGCTGCATCAGCCATAGGCACTTTAAGAGTTATTGAAAAACCGTTTGCATTTGCATGACCATCGGCAAAAGAGTTTGTTGTGAACAGACTTAATATTAAAATTAAAAAAATTTTTTTCATTTATTTACATCCTTTTTTTTATTTATCTAATCTGAGCAAACACTCATTACTGTTGTCTCTTGTTTATGTCCAGATTCCGCAATTACTTTAGCATTCTCTGGGCTCTGCATAAATTTTTGCATAGTGTCTGCTGCTGGTGTTTCCATAACAATATGTACCTTATTTGGATTTTCTAATTCATTACCAACATAAATCGTTTTGATACCTGCCGCTTCTCTTGGGCCAGAATGTTCATCAAACATTTTTTTCCAGTGAGCCCAGTCTTTTACTTCAAAGTTACCAACCATTTTTACCATTTTATTCCCCCCAAACCCCAGCAAATTCATATACTTTATCAAAAGCTTTAAACTCAATGCTGGCCATATTAACTCCTTTGTAAGTTTATAGTTATTTTGGTATTTTTGTTGCTCCAGTTTCTAATTCAATGATTTTACCGTCTTTAAACTTCCAACAGCACATCAAAGCTTCTGTATTTCCATCTTGATAAGTAACATATGAATGATCAAAACCAATTTCATCATTTTCAAAAAGGATCCTGTATTTTGCAGGACTCATCATACCTTTACTTACGGCTTCAACCATACCTGCCTTACCCATATGCACATATTCTCCTTTAAGATGGGAAAACATTTTGTAGTCATCGTGCACCAGCTCACCAGCTGCTGCACCATCTTTTTCCATGATTGCTTTATTAAGTTTTTCTAAAATTGACATATTGTTCCTTACTTCTTCATTGCATTGAACATGCTAAGCGTATCATCAAAAGTCATCATAACTTTAGTTTTTCCCTCATCACTTACTTCAAAATAGTGACCAAACATAGTATCCATGTTATCCGCAGTTGCATGAACTCTTGCAAAAACTTTATTTCCTTCACTTATCATATCTAAAACTTTTAAATGGAAATTTGGCCAAGTAGCTGGGATTTTAGACATTGCAGCCATCATAGCTTGTTTTCCTTTGTGAACTCCAGAAAGTGGATGTACACCTTCTTTACCTGGAAAAGTCCAAACGATTTCATCATCGATCATATCGTTAAAAAATGTTTCCATATCTCCAGAACCAAAAAGTTCATATGCTTTTTTAGTTTGTTCTTTTACGTCCATAGTTTCTCCTTTAAATTAATTGACATATTAGAGTTTATTATAAGATAGAAATGTAATGAATTTATTACAGTACTGCTATGCGTGATTATATCCAGTGAGGATAGGGAAGACCTTTTTCTTTTAAAAAAGATTTATTAAACATCTTAGAGTTGTATTTATCAGATTTATCACAAAGAATCGTAACAATTGTTTTACCTGGACCTAAAAGTTTACCCAACCTTATTGCTCCAGCAATGTTTACTCCACAACTTGTACCTAAACTTAAACCTTCTTTTTCAATTAAATCAAATAAAACAGGCAAAGACTCATGATCACTTATTGAAAATGCTCCATCAATTTTTGCTTTTGCAAAATTTGCAGTAACTCTACTAGATCCAATACCTTCAGTTATTGAACCACCTTCACTCTTTAATTCACCATTTTCAATGTAACTATAAAGAGAGGAACCTGTTGGATCTGATAAATATATTTTAATATCTTTATTCTTTTCTTTTAAAAAACTACTTACACCTGCAATTGTACCACCAGTGCCAGATGAACATACAAAACCATCTATTTTGCCATCAGTCTGTTCCCATATTTCTGGTCCAGTTGTTTCATAATGACCTTTAGAATTGGCTGTATTGTCAAATTGATTAGCCCAAACTACACCGTGATTGTTACTACTTTTCAATTCATCAGCCAATCTTCCTGCATATTTAACAAAGTTATTTTCATCTTTATAAGGTTTTGGTGGAACCAATCTTAAATCAGCTCCAATATTTCTTAATAAATCTTTTTTTTCTTGTGTTTGATTATCGTTCATCACGATAATAGTTTTATAACCAATAGAATTTCCTAATAGACATAATCCAATTCCAGTATTACCAGCTGTTCCTTCAACAATTGTTCCACCTTTTGAAATTAGTTTTTTTTCTTCAGCATCTCTTATCAAAGCTAAAGCTGCTCTATCTTTTACAGAGCCACCTGGATTAAGGTACTCTGCTTTTCCATAAATATTACAACCAGTAATTTCTGATGCGGCTTTTAATTTAAATAAAGGAGTATTTCCTATTGCTTCGACAAAATTATTTTGTAAAATTTTCATACATCAAGCTTTGTATCACCCCCTGGTGCAACTCCATAGGGTTTAAATTCTTCAGATGCAGTACCAACATTTTTTGCAGGAATTCCAACCATTACTGCATTTTCTGGAACATCTTTTGTAACAACGGCATTGGCTCCAATTTTTGCATTTTTACCAACTACAACTGGTCCAAGTATTTGTGCACCTGATCCAATAACAACATTTTCTTTTAATGTTGGATGTCTCTTAACATTTCTTTGATTGTCTGAATCTATACTAGGAGCAATTCCACCTAATGTTGCCATGTGATAGATAGTAACGTTATCCCCAATATCAGATGTTTCTCCAATAACTACTCCCATACCATGATCGATAAAAAGATTTTTTCCAATTTTAGCATTTGGATGGATTTCTATACCTGTTAAAAATCTTGAGAACTGAGAAATTATTCTTGCAACAAGATGAAATTTTGCAATTGAAAAAAAATTTGCAATTCTATGAAAAAATACAGCTTTAACACCAGGATAAGTTAGTATTAAACTTAACTTTGATCTTGCAGCAGGATCTCTTTTAATTATCGACTCTAAAAAATCATTCATGTTTGTTTAAGATTAGTTATTAAAATTTAACTACTTGTTACAACAGCAGTTTTCTGATGATGGTTTGCAATCACAATTTTTACAAACGCATCTGTCACAAGAACAGTTCTTACATTTACAGTGTGTATTATTGCATACCATAAGAGTTATATAATTGTATATTTTTTAAAAACAATACTAATAATAACCCTGATTTTAGAGTTCTTTAAGTGTTAATCCCTTTAGATTTGCAGGGACTGCAATATCCATCATTTTTGGGTTAGCAAGATTAAGATTATCCATTATTTCAGCATATTCCTCTTTTGAGCTGACTTGTAATCGAGGGTTATTGTTCTTCTCACTACCAATTGTTGAATTTTTTTTTCCATTATAATCATGAGCAGGATAAACAAGTGTTTCTTCTGGAAGTTTTAAAAGTTTACCAAACAATGAATCATAAGCCTGATGAGCACTACCATTTTGAAAATCTGTTCTACCTGTCCCATTAATTAGAAGTGTATCTCCTGTAAAAACTCTATCATTCATTAAGTAACTATATGAACAATCAGTATGACCTGGAGTATATATAGCTTTAAGCTCTATACTCTCAATATTTATATTTTCTTCATCTTTTAATTTTATATCAATTACCTCAGATTTAGAGTTTTCACCCATTATGCGAATACAATTTGTTCGTTGATTAAGTTCATTTAAGCCAGTTACATGATCTGCGTGAATATGAGTATCAATTACTTTAACAAGTTTTAATTCTAAATTTTCTAAAATTTTTATGTATTCATCAGTATGTTCAATTACAGGATCTATTATTAATGCTTCACGTCCTTTTCCACTAGAAATTATATAGGTGTAAGTTGAGGATTTAGTATCAAATAGTTGTTCGAAAATCATAATTACAAAATAATTAAAATTTTATAAAATTGATACTAATTTTCAATAGCTTTATGATTAGGCTTACTCCATTCTTTTCCTTTAAACATTACATTCCATTGCAACCAAGGAAAAAGCTTTGATTTCATTTGCCAATATAGAGAACTAGGTTTTGTTGGATCAAAGGGTAAACTTGGAGTCACTTTTCCACCATAACAAAATTCTGCTAACATAACTTTACCGTATGCAACTGTAAGAGGGCAGGCTCCATATCCATCATAAAGTCTATATGCTTCAGATGACTTATTGATATCTTTAATAATATTGTGAGCCACTATTGGAGTTTGTTTTCTAACTGCTGCACCTGTTTTTGCATTAGGTGCATTCATTACATCACCTAAACTGTAAATATTTTCATATTTAGTATGTCTTAATGTTCCTTCTTTATGATCTACATCGACCCATCCACCAGCATCAGCTAATGGACTATTCTTAATAAAGTCTGGAGAAGTTTGAGGAGGCGTTACATGAATAAAATCAAATTTCTTTGTAACTTCTTTAGAATTTCCGTCTTTATCTGATTGTTTGAATACAGCCTCTTTGGCATCGCCATTTACTGAAATTAAATTATGTTGGAAGCTTCTTTTAATACCATATGAGTCGCATATTTCATTTAGTGGACCTTGAAAATGAGGTACACCAAAAATAACTGGCTTTGCACATAAAAATTCTAAATTACTATCTTTAAGAGCTCCTTTTTTCTTTAAGTGATCAGCAGCTAAGTAAGCAATTTTTTGAGGTGCTCCTGCACACTTAATTGGCATTGGAGGTTCAGTAAATAATAAATTTCCTCCCTGTAAATTCTTTAAACATTCCCAAGTATAAACAGCCATATCTGAACTATAGTTTGTACAAACATTATTTTTTCCTAAAGTTTCTTTTAAACCAGCCACTCCATCAAAGTTAATTTTTAAACCAGGACAAACTACTAAGTAGTCATATGAATATTCACCACCTGAAGTTTTGACTGAATTAGATTCAGGAGAAAAGCTTTCTGCATATTCTTTTATCCAATTAACATAATTAGGCATTACAGATGACATTGGTTTTATGGTGCTATTTACATCATAAGCACCTGCACCAACTAACGTCCATGCTGCTTGATATAAAGATTTTTCTGAAGGTTCTATAATTGATATTGATAAGTCAGACTTTAAACTTTTAAGTCTTGTAGCAACTGATATACCAGCGCATCCGCCACCGATAATCAAAATATTTGAGTGATTAGAGTTGTTCATATTAAAAAATCTAACACTTATAATTTGCTTAAGATACACGTCTTATAAGTTGTTTTTTCAAAGTTAAATATCGTTGATAAACCTCATCAATAATTTATAATAGTTCTAATTAATTAAAGGAGAGTAAAGAATGTTAAAAATAAACAGTATGTGTCCTGACTTTCAATGCAAAACTACTGAAGGAGATATCTCTTTTCATGAGTGGCTTGGAGATAGTTGGGGTGTTTTATTTTCTCACCCAAAAGATTTTACACCAGTTTGTACAACAGAATTAGGTTCATTAGGACAAATGAAAGCTGAGTTTGATGCAAGAAATGTAAAAGTTATTGGACTAAGTGTTGATGGGGTAGAGGATCATAAAAAATGGTTAAATGATATTAAAGATGTATCTGGAACAATGCCTGATTATCCAATTATCGCTGATGAAGATTTAAAAGTTGCAAAACTTTTTAATATGCTAGAAGCTGATGCAGGAACAACATCAATGGGTCGTACTGCAGTTGATAATGAGACGGTAAGAACTATTTTTGTTGTAAGACCAGATAAAAGAATTGGTCTATATTTAACTTATCCTATGGCAACAGGTAGAAATTTCCATGAAATTTTAAGAGCCATAGACTCAATGCAACTGACTGCAAAACATAAAGTTGCAACACCAGCTAATTGGAAAAAAGGTGAAGATGTAGTTATTCTTCCAGCAGTTAAAGATGAAGAGGCTAAGAAAATTTATCCAGATGGGTGGGAAACAGTTAAACCATATTTAAGAAAAGTACCCGACCCTTCAAAATAAAAGGTTATAAAAAATACAATAATCTCAGTTTTAGTTAATGAATACTGAAACTGGGTTATTGTTTTTTTAACTTTTTATATTTTTTCATTGAAACGTTAGCTAAAAGCAGATTTGGATCAACAAAAACTTTAGATTGTTTGATTTTTTTAAAAGATTTATAAGCAAAAATTGCAATAGGTAATTCCGTACAGCCTAAAATAATTTTCTTACATTTAATTTTCATTAGATAATTTACTGCTGGCCTAATTGCTTTCTCAGCTTCTTTTATTTTACCCATTTTAACAAATTTAATTGATTTATTTACAGATGATTTTTGAAGATTTGAAATTGGACTTACTAATTTAAAACTTTTGTCAAAATATTTATTATAAACTTTTGTGTTTAATGTAGCTTCAGTAGATAATATCCCTATTTTAGAATTTTTTTTACAGGTTTTTAGGGCATCTAAGTATACTTCTTTAGGCATACTAAGAATTGGTATTTTAATTTTTTTACTTAGATCATCGTACCAGTAGTGAGCAGTGTTGCATGGCATTACAATAAATTTGCAACCATTTTTTTGTAATCTCTTACAACCTTCAACCAAAGCATTTAATACATTGTAATATTTTTTTATGTTTTCTGGTCTTTTAGGTGTATTAGATTTATTGTACAAAACAAACATTGGGTAGTCTTGATCTAATTTACCTCTATTTATTTTAGCTAGTTTATTGCAAAAATCTAAACCAGCTTGCGTTCCCATTCCTCCAAGAATACCAATCATAATAATTTTTGAATTTTGTTTTAAAAGTTAAGTTATACAACTATATTTTAAATATAATTATGCAAGAAATTTATACAGATGATATTGGCTCAGGATTTCCACTTATTTTGGTACATGGATACCTTGGATCTTCAGAAATGTGGAAATTCCAAAAAGATTATTTATCTAAAAATTTTAGAATTATTTCTCCTGCTCTACCGGGGTTTGGTGAAAGCTATAAAGCAAAATCCTTAAACAGTATAAATTTAATGGCAAAATTCATTATCAATGAAATTGATAAAAAGAAAATTGAAAAATTTAATTTAATGGGTCACTCAATGGGAGGAATGATAGTTCAAGAAATTGCTAAAATATTTGGTGAAAGAATAAATAAATTAATTTGTTTTGCAACTGGACCTATTGGAGACATTCCAGGTCGTTTTGAACCCATAAATACCTCTATAAAAAAACTTAGAGAAGAGGGCATAAAAGAGCAAGTAAAAAGAATACCACCAAAATGGTTTGTCGATGGCGATAAAAGTAAAAATTATTATTTGTGCCAGAATGCGGTCAAACATATAAATGAAGAAGCTGCTCATAACGCATTAGTTGCTATGAGAGACTGGAATGGTTTAGAAAATTTAAAAAACATTAAAAACAAAACTTTAGTGATATGGGGTGATCAAGATAGATCCTATAATTTTGATCAGGTTTCTTTGCTGAACAATAATATTCCAAATTGTAAAATAGAAATATTTAAAAATTGCTGTCATAACGTACATCTTGAGGAACCAGAAAAGTTTAATAAAACTGTGCAGAATTTTTTGAATAATACTTGATCATTTTAGGTTTTTGCATATCTGAATTAACATTTTTCAATATCGTAATCATTGACTCTAAAATTAAAAAAAAGTTTAATTTAGGTTTATAAATTAAATAAAATCGAGGGAAATATGAATATAATAAAAAAAATACTTGTTGCTGGAGTAATTTCACTTTTTTTACCAGCATCAAGTTTTGCTGAAAAAGTAAAAATTGGTGATCCAGGTTGGACTGGCGCTACAGCAATTGCAAATTTACTTGCGGCAGTTGTTATAGATAAGATGGGTGGTGAAGCTGAGTTAGTACCAGGAAATAATACTGCTATCTATGGAGCAATAGATAGAAGCAAAGGTGAGATTGAAGTACATCCTGATATATGGCTTCCAAACCAAGAAGCATACACAAATGATTTAGTACCAAAAGGAACTCTTAAATTAAGTAAAAATCCTTACGAAGGTAACCAAGGATATTGTGTATCTCAACAATTTGCAAAAAAAATGAATATCACTGCAATAGAAGATTTAGGTAGACCGGAAGTTGTCAAAGCTATGGATAGCGATGGAAATGGTAAAGGTGAATTTTGGATTGGTGCGGATGGATGGGCTTCAGCTAATGTTAACCAAGTTAAATTAAGAGACTATAAATTATATGATGCTGGAATTGAACCTATTAGAGCTGCAGAAGCAGTGAAAAATGCCAGAGTTCTTGACTCTATTAAAAAAGGTGAGGGTTATGCGTTTTATTGCTACAAACCACATGCAATTTGGGGGATGGCAGACGTCGTTATGCTTGAAGAACCAGCATATGATCCTGCAAAATATAAAATGATCCAACCAAAAGCTGACGCTGACTGGTATCAAAAATCATATGTTGCTTCAAAGGATGCATTAAAACAAATTCAAATTGGATGGGGTACATCTCTTGAGAGTAAATCTCCAGCAATTGTAGAATTTTTCAAAAACTTTCAAATAACAGCAGATGATGTTTCTTGGATGGCATATGAAGTTTCTGTGCAAAAAAGAGATCCAGGAGAAGTTGCTAGAGATTGGATGTCTAAAAATAAATCAACAGTTGACGGCTGGTTAGGTTTATAATTTAGTTAATTAAAGTTAATTTACCTGGCGACTATTGGTTGCCAGGTATCATTTTCACTTATTTTAAGTTAAAATATTTCCATGGAAGCAGCTATACAAATTCAAAATGTCTGGAAAATATTTGGCAATACATCACAAGACGCTTTAGATGCAATCCAAAATAAAAAAATTTCAAAACAAGAAGCATTAGAGAAATATAATTCTGTAATTGGTGTTTCGGATGTTTCATTTGATGTCAAGAAGGGTGAAATATTTTGTGTAATGGGTTTGTCTGGAAGTGGAAAATCAACACTTGTTAGACATATAAATAGATTATTAGAGCCTACATCTGGAAAAATATTAATAAATAATCAAGATGTAATGCAATTTGATAAGGAAAACCTTCAAGAATTAAGAAACAAAAAAATTGGTATGGTTTTTCAAAATTTTGCATTAATGCCTCATAGATCAGTTTTGGATAATATAGCTATGCCTTTAGAAATTAGAGGTGTTAGTAAAAATGATAGGTTAGATGCTGCAAATAACATTTTAAATATTGTCGAATTACAAGGATGGGGAAATAAATATGCTCATGAATTATCCGGAGGTATGCAGCAAAGAGTAGGTTTAGCTAGAGCATTAGCAGCAGATCCAGAATTTCTTTTAATGGATGAACCTTTCAGTGCTTTAGACCCTTTAATTAGACGACAACTTCAAAGTGAATTTATAAAACTTTCAAAGCAAATGAGAAAAACAACCGTATTTATAACTCACGATTTAGATGAGGCAGTAAGAGTAGGACATAGAATAGCTATAATGAGAGACGGAGAGGTAGTACAAATTGGAACACCAGAGGAAATTGTAGTAAATCCGTCTGATGAATATGTTGCGGACTTTGTAAAAGGAATTTCAAGACTAAAAGTCGTTCAAGCTAAGACAATTATGCAATCTATCAAAGAATATAAGAAAACTTTTGGAGATAATTTAAGCAATAATGAAAGAGTTAATGAAAACGACATATTAAGCAAACTTATTGAAACTTCAGTATCAGAAGACAAACCAATAATAGTTACAAGTAATGACAACTTAGAAGTTGGTATAATTACACAATCAGATTTACTGAAAGCAGTTGTTGAGGGGAATGACAGTGAGTAAAGAAATTAAAAATTTATCTAGATCTGAATTAATTAAAAATTTTGTGATTTCTAGTCCAGATTACTACATTGATGAATTTAAAAAAATTGGAAGTAAACCCTCTTATTCTTTTTCTTTTAATTTATTTGCTGCATTATTCGGACCAATGTGGTTTGGATTAAGAAATATTTGGAATTATGCGCTAGCATTTTTAATAATCGAAACATTTGCTGTTGTTCAAATAATTAGAGGCTTATTTGGAAATATTACTAAAGATGCCTTAGAAAAAATTGATAAAATTCAATCAACTATCGATTTTAGATACAAACAATTAGAGGCTGCAAAGGAGAACAATCCAGATAAAGTCGAAGTCTACGAGAGGGCAATTAAATCACTCGAAGACGCAATGAAGGAATATGTAGTTGATGTTCAGCAAATCGAAGCTTCAGCAATATGGATTACTATTTCAGGAATTGCGTTATTAATTTTTGTAAAATTTATTCAAGGAATATTAGCAAATACAGTTTTAGAAAAAAGATACTCTGAATGGTTATCAAATAAATCGATTAGTCCTGGAATGAAAATAAAAAATTATTTTTTAAGTATTGGTTTTACTATAATTATTATGTTTTTTTCAGTAATTCATTATAGCTTTCCAGGTTTCTTCTCAATAATGAATGATTTTCCTACACATCCAGAAATAAGACTTACCTCAATTAAATGGGTTGAAACGATTTTTGATTACGCAGTAATAAAAGGAGATGCAGTATTTACCGCAATAACAATTGGAATTAGATCTGTTCTTGATTTTTTAGAGCTTTTATTTGTCAAAACACCATGGATTGTGATTATAACTACCATTGTAGTTTTAACTGCTTTATCAGCAGGCATAAGGACTGCAATATACTCTGCAGGATTTTTAGCTTACATGGGTTTTTTGGGGTTTTGGGTTAAAGCAATGACTACACTTGCCTTACTGGGAACGGCTGCAATTTTAAGTATTGTTATTGGAATACCTCTAGGAATTTATTGTGCAAGACGTCAAAGATTTTATTCAATGATAAGACCGATAATGGATTTTATGCAAACAATGCCTGCATTTGTATTTATGATCCCCGTCATTGCATTTTTTGGTACAGGGAAGGTTGCAGCAGTAATCATTACAATGATTTTTGGAGGAACACCTGTTGTAAGACTTACAGTATTAGGCTTAAGAGGAGTTCCTGAAACTATTAGAGAGGCGGCAATAGCTTACGGAGCATCTAAATGGTATCTTCTTAGAAAAGTAGATTTGCCACTTGCAACCCCATCAATACTTGCTGGTGTAAATCAAACTGTGATGTTAAGTTTAGCAATGGTTGTTGTAGCCTCACTTATAGGAGCAAAAGGTTTAGGCCAAGACGTGCTAGAGGCACTTCAATATGCAAATGTTGGACAAGGAATTTTAGCTGGTGTTGCAATACTATTCGTTGCTTTAATATTGGACAGAGTAGTTCAAGGTAAGAAAAGAGTATAATATCTTAATGAACAAAAATGTATGGTTGCTATTTGCTAGCAATGCATTTGCATTCTCTGTTGCACCTGTAACTGTTTTTTTAAGTGGAATTATTGGAACTAGTATCAGTCCAATTAAATCTCTTTCAACATTACCTATGTCATTATCAATTGTGGGTACAGCTATTTTTATTATAGCTGCCTCTAAAATTATGAGTATTACAGGAAGAAAAAAAGGTTTTATATTTTCATCTATAACAACTTCATTATTTGCACTATTAGCAGCATATTCTGTATTAAAGCAAAATTTTATTCTGTATTCATTTTCTTGTTTTTGTCTTGGATTTGGAATGGCTTTTGCTCATCAGTATCGTTTTGCTGCAGCGGAAAGTGTTGACAAAAAACAAGCACCAAAAGCTATTTCATTATTACTTTTTGCAGGGATTTTGTCAGCTTTACTTGGTCCAAACTTAGCAAATTTTGGAAAAAATATTATTTCAGAGGGATTGTATGTCGGCTCGTATCTTTGTTTATCTTTATTAACTTTGTCATCTATTTTTTTTTTAATTTTTTATAAGGAAAATAAAGTTATTAATAATAAAAAAACATTAAAGGGTAGAACAATTTTAGAATTGATATCTCAGCCTAGATTTTTACAAGCTCTTGTATCATCATCTTTTGCTTATGCAGTAATGTCATTTTTAATGACAGCTACTCCTATTAGTATGCATATTTATGATAAAATGTCTTTAAATAATACAAGTTTTGTAATTCAATTACATATCATAAGCATGTTCCTTCCTGCTTTAGTTACAGGAAATCTAATAAAAAAATATGGACACAGTAAAATAATGTATTTTGGTGTTTTATTTTTTATCTTTACAATTTTACTTAGTTATTTTGATCAAACAGTCATAAATTATCTTTTTTCATTAATTTTTTTGGGTCTAGGGTGGAACTTTCTGTTTATATCTGGAACAAGTTTATTAGTTTTAAACTATAAAGAAGAAGAAAGATTTAGAGCACAGGGTTTTAACGATTTTATAGTTTTTTCAGTTCAAGCTACTGCAAGTTTAACAGCAGGTATTGTTTTAAGTTTTACAAGTTGGAAAATAATGAACATATTATGTATCCCATTTTTAATCATAATAATTTTCACTACTCTGAGGGCTGATAGATTATTAGATAAAACCAATTAAAGACGTGTCAACTTGTTACACCATATAGTTATTGTTTATTGACTTTAAAAGAATATATCAGCGCTATGACTAAATATAATAAATTAACAAGTTCATTTATAATATTAATCAGTATATTTTTTACGAATATAGCTTTAGGTGCGGATGTAACAGTGGAAATGCTTAATAGGCTTGATAAAGAATCAAATGTTTTTGAGCCTAAAATAGTAAGAGTTAACCCTGGAGATACAGTTCTTTGGAAGGCAACAGATAAAGGACATAACGTTGAATTCATAAAAAAGGGTGTACCAGATGGAGTTGGTAAGTTTAAATCAAAGTTTAATAAGGATGTTGAATACAAGTTCGAGGTCCCAGGAATTTATGCTTACTGGTGTACGCCACACAAAAATA
The DNA here is from genome assembly GCA_902562645.1 of uncultured Pelagibacteraceae bacterium. GTDB lineage: Bacteria > Pseudomonadota > Alphaproteobacteria > Pelagibacterales > Pelagibacteraceae > Pelagibacter. The sequence goes on along the minus strand of CACETY010000006.1, from coordinate 40,528 downwards.
TGGGAATGATTGGTTTTGTGGTTGTTGGAGACGATAAATCTAACCTAGATGCTATTAAGAAGTTAAGATTTTCATCAAAGTCTAAGAAATTAGCACCAGGTTTAATAGACCAACTATAAATCAGCAAATATTTTTGAGTTAAGCCGTCTAACTTTTATAAATGAATCCTTGTACTTCCCGGAGCGGTGATAATCGCCCGGGAAGGCAACACATCTTAATTTAGCTTTTTTGGCATATTTAAAACTAATTTCTGTATCTTCAATTGCTAAACAATCTTTATTTGAAAGTTTTAATTTTTTCAGACAATGAAAGTAAATATCAGTTTTATTATTAAAGTTTTTTATAATTTTGTTGTGTCCGATGTAATCAAAATCACTTTTTTTTAAATATTTATTTAAGGATATAAATACTGCATCAATATTATTTTTTGTAGTAGAGGTTACAAAGCAAATCTTAATTTTATTTTTTTTACAATATTTGATTACATTAATTACTCCAGCACGTGGCTTTAATTTATTCTTTTTTAAAAAATTATTAAAAATTAAAGTTTTTAAATTTCTAATTTTTTTTGCATTAACAAAAGTTTTTTTCTCTAGACTAAACTTTTTAACTCTTTTTTCGCCTCCAGATTTTTTTAACATCGATTGATATAATTTTTTACTCCAATACCATTTTAATCCTGAATTTTTAAAAGCTGAATTAAAGCAATTTCTTTGAATATTTGATGTTTCTACTATCGTGCCAATAGAACCAAATAATATGGCTTTGATTGCCATTATCCTTTAACAGCACCAGTGGTTAAGCCACTTATTACTTGTCTTTGAAAAAACATGACTAACATAAACAATGGTGCAGTTGCAGATACAACTGCTGAAACTGCCCACATTAAATTACCTTCATGCTGATTAGTACCAAGATAGCTTTGTATTTTTGGAACCATGGTGTGGTTTTCTTGATTTAATAATAATGCAGTGACTGTAAAGTCGTTGTAAGCCAACATAAGACTAAACAAACCAGCTGTAATTACTCCAGGCCACATCACTGGCATGATTATATATCTAAATGCTTGAAAATATGAGCAACCATCTATTAACGCACTTTCATCTAATTCTTTTGGAACAGTTTTAAAAAAAGAATAGAGAAGCCATAATGTAAAAGGTTGATTGATCGCAACTAACACTACAATTGTGGTTGGTAAGATTCCCCAAATTTGTAATTCAAAAAAAGGAAAAAGATATCCTGAGACTAGAGTAATATGTGGCATCGCTCTAAAAATTAATGCTGCGATTAATATCCAAAAAGCATATCTTTCAGTAGACCTAGATAAAGCATATGCACCTAAAGTTCCTAAAAAAAGTGATATAGAGACAACAAATACTGTTACTATTATTGTATTTCTCGATGCTTTCCAAAATTCACCTTCAGTCCAAGCTTCAGAATATGCTTTTGAAGTAAATTGACCACCTGTTTCTAATAACGTATTAAATGCTGAGATCGCATACCACCAATCAGCTCTAGAAAAAAAATCTGCTCTTACTTTAAACGATCCCCAAAAAGTCCAAATAAATGGAAAGCATGCAATTAATAACCAAACAATTATAAAAGTTGTGTTAAATGTTTTAAGTCCATTCGATCTTTTGTCTAAACCATATTCCATTATCTTGCCGTCCTAAATTCTTTCCAAGTCCTAATTAATACTGGTGCTAACAATATGGCTATACCAATAATTGTCATCATTGAAGTTGCTGCTGCAGAACCAAATAAGATTACTTCTTCATTGACTAAATTATCATAGATTAACCAAGATAAAGATTGAGCACTTCCTTCAGCGCTAAAACCGATTATTGGTTCAAAGACTCTAAAATTGTCCATTAATGAAATTAGAGCTACAAAAGTAACAACTGGATAAATATGTGGTAACACAATATGTCTAATTCTTTGGTATCTTGACGCTCCATCGATAATTGCTGCCTCAACAGGTTCTTGAGGCACTGTTTGTAATGCAGCATAAAAAACTACAAAAGCAAAAGGAGAATGATGCCAAATTCCATAAATAATTATAGTTATCCATGTAAGCGTTCTAGATGATTTTAATGATAGATATGGATCTTCCATCATTAATTGTAAATTTGCACCAATAATTCCCTCTGCATCAATCATCCAAAATAAAACAAGGGATCCTACTAATGGAGTAACTATCATTGGTAATATTGTACCAAATATTAATGGGCCTCTTATTTTTCTAGATATTGCATTTAAACTTAACGCAATAATGAAACCTAGCAATAAAACATTGGGAGTTACAAATAAACAATAAGTTAAAGTAAACAAAAGAGCTTTGTAAAAAGGTAAATTAGTAACCTGATTGATAAATTCTCCAAAGGAGTCAGTTTCTTTCCAAAAATCTGAAATTTGCTCAATAGCTAAGTGATTTCTATCTATATAAGTACCAAATCCGTTAAATTTACCTAAAGGTTTTTCATCTCTTAATATTGAAGTTGCTTCTTGATCAACAACTATTGAAACTGTACAGCCAAAAGGATCGCATTTCTTAACTTCTTTTACCACTTGATCATGTTGGGCATAAAAAGATTGGATACCAGTAGATATTATTGGCAAACCAATAAATAAAATCATTGCCAACCCAGTTGGCAAGAAAAACCAGAAAAAAGTTTTATTTGGCATTTAAAATTAAGTGGGGATTAAATCCCCACTTAAATATTTATTTTTATAGAAAGCCTTGTTCTTTAGCTTTACTGATGTAAGCAGCCTCAACATCTTTCAATGCTTGTTCTGCAGATTCTTTACCTTGTAAGAACTCAACTATTTCGCTTCCTAATGCACCATGCATTAAACCCATTTGTGGTAACATCGGGTAAGGTTTTGCTCCCATTTTTACAGCTTCAATCACACCAATAGATTTTGGTCCTGGTACAAAACCTTCAACTAACCAAACAGCTTGGTCAGCAGCATCTGCAACCATTTTTTTATTTGAAGCAGCATGAGCTAGAGCTATAAAAGTTGCCTCTGCATCACTGTCAGATCTATTTTTTGCTAAAGTAAATCCATCCCACCATAATGTAGCTGCAGGAATGTTTCCTCCACCAACGGTTGCTGGTCCAGTTAATTTAGTTGCTGCAGTAATTTTTGCATCACCCTCATCATCTAATAAAGTTCCAGATCTTGATGCCCATAATGTCATAAGAGCAACTTTTCCAGATTCCCATTCAACTTTGATTGCTTCACTATCGTGAGTAAGATAATCTGGGTTACTTAAACTTGCTAACTTTTTAAGCATGTTCAGTGTAGCCACACCTTTTGCATTATTGATATTTGGTTCAGCAGTTCCAGCTTTAAAGAACTCACCACCATGACCAATGAACATGTTTACAAATTCTTCAGCTAAATTCCATCCAGCTTTATACGCAGCTGCATATGGATGTTGCATTTTACCTGATGCTCTTATTTTTTCAGATGCAGCAACAACTTCCTCGTAAGTTTTAGGTACAGGTATACCTAATTCTTTTAAAACATCTTCTCTGTAATACAAATGTTGAGTGTTTGCCATAAAAGCAACAGCCATTACTTTTCCATCAATTGTTATTAATTGGGAGTCTTGTATTCCTTTTCCATATTTTTTAACTAGATCATCCATAGGTCTAATTAAATCTTGATTCATTAAAGGAACAATCGAACTATTAGCTGCAATTCTTGCTGAAAATTCAGAAGGGTTTGCAGTTAAAGCTGGAACAGCAATTTTGTTGTGTTCTGATGAGTGAGTAACTTTAAAATCTGCACTTCCTTTACATCCTTTAGCTGTTTCTACAAATGTTCTTAATGCTGGAAAATCATTTGCTAAAATATTTATTGAACCACTTGGTTTACTGCAATGCCCATCAGCATATGCTGTTGTTCCAAAAAGCACGAACAATAAGGTTAATAGTATTTTTCTCATATTTTCTCTCTTTTTTGGTTGTTTATAATTATTCTAATAAAACTATATATTTAAGAATTATTTAATAAAAGAGATTTTTAAATCACTTTTGACGCAAGTCCTGATCCAATCACAAGTGACTCAAGTTTTTTATAAACTATATTCTCATCAACATTTCCAAATCCGGCAAATGTGCTAAATCCACAATCAGTACCGGCCATTAATTGGTTAGGATCTATTACTTTAGAAAAGGCTAAAATTCTATGTTTTACGACATCTGGATGTTCAATAAAATTGCTCGTTGACTCTATTACTCCTGGAATAATAATTTTATCTTTTGGTAGTTTTATATTTTCAAATACTTCCCATTCATGAGCATGCCTAGGGTTAGCAGACTCTATCAAATACATATTTATGTTGGCTTTAAAAGCTATCTCAATAATTTTATTTAACTCAATATCGTGAATGTGAGGTCCCTCATAATTTCCCCAACAAATATGCATTCTTACTTTAGTTGGATCAATATTTTCTAATGACTTATTTAAAACCTCGACATGTTTGTTTGCTCTTTCTAAAAAATTTTCATCTGAAATGTCCTTATAAATCATATGCCTTGATAGAGCGAGGTCAGGGCAATCGATCTGAAGAGAAAGACCACTATCAATAATTTTTTCATATTCAAATTTCATAATATCTGAGAGCTTTTCTAAATATTCATCATCATTTTTGTAAAATTTATTAGGTAGAAAATTACAAATAACTCCTGGTGATGGAGAATTCATAAACCCATAACTATGAGAATATTTATTTAATGCATCTTTAAAATTAACAATATCTTTATTAATTGAAACATTATCTTTTAATTTTAATTCACTTGTGCAACATGGTCTTTTATATGTCGGGGTTCCACCAGATTGAACAAGTTTTTTTTTAAAAGATGGAAAATCATCTAAATCTTTTGGAGCTTTTCTTTCACTTTCTCCTGAAAAACCTTCAACTCTATCTTTAATATATGTTGCATAACTAATTTTTGACATTTCTCCATCACTTATTATATCAATTCCTGTATCAATCTGTTTTTTTACAACTTCTAAAACATTATTTCTTACAACTTCGTCAAATTTTTTTATGCTTATTTCTTCTTTATTATCTTTCGAGGCTAAAAGACTTGAGAGCTCATTTGATCTGGGTAGGCTTCCGACATGTGTGGTTTTTATTTTAACCATGATTTATTAAAATTTGTTTCCATATAGCAACTTCATCAAATAATACCCACTCCCTTATAATAGAGTTGGAGTAAAATTCTGCATGATTAATTCCCATTATAAATATTTTTTTATTTGAAGCTTTATCATAATCCATACTGTCTTTACTGTGAGTACCTTCTAAAAACCATCTAATTGATATTCTTGGATTTTGACCTGCTTCCTCTAAAAAACCCACATGTTCTATGGTAAATTTTATATTTGAAAATATTGCCTTTAGAGAATTCCATTTTTCTTTAATACTCTCTCTTCCATGACCAATTTTATTTCCAGGCCAAAAAATATTAGCGGCTCTATCATATCCTTCAAATTTATAATTATAATTAAAAATATTTTTAAGTATCTCAGAATATTTTTCAGCTTTTGATCCTTTTTTATATTTCTCAGCTTCATAATTTGAACTTTTATCAGTTTCAAAATCAAATAACTTGGATGCAGTTGAAATTCCCCCCTCACTTTCAATTATTTTCTTTGCAAATTCTTTTGGAGAGTAACCAATCTGCCTTACCATCGCTCCTTGATCTCTAACTATCCACTCGTCATAAACTTGATTTTCTTTACATGCGCAATCAGCAATTACTCTATAATAAATATCTTTTCCACTAGGCTTTCCATAAAAACCATCACCTAGGTGTGTTCCTTTGCTTAATATTCTATGGGAAGAGTGATATCCAATTTCGTCATTACCATTCCAAATAACATCCTCACCTAACAATTGTCTGTTAGGAAATTCTTTTAAAGTTGCATATGTTGCGTCTATAACTGGTTTATTGCCATAAGTAACTCCGAATGGTGATCTTACTGGTATATCTTTTGTATAAAATTTACCAATAGACTCAACATCTTTACCTTCCCAAATTTGCTCAGTTATTTTTAATATATAGTCAGGAAAGTCTTTGTATTTCTTATCAAAACCTTTCATTATATTTGTGATACACAATTAAGAAGTGACTCATTTTTTTCGTCAATTTTAATACTTATGTTGGATCCAACTGGAACTGAAAATGTATCTTTATAATCTAATTCAATGGAAGAATTATCTGTTTCAATGTTCCATTTTCCTTTTTGTGAAAAAAAAATTGTAGGTTTGTCAAATTTTAAATTTTCAACTGTTCCTATTGTAGATTTAAAAGTGCTTAAGCTAAATCCAGTATCGTGTTTTATAATTGGCGTTATTGATTTGTTTTGAAAATTGTTACCTAAAATATGTGAAATTTTAACATTATTTCCAATATTGTTTTCATTTTCAAGTCTCTTACTAGACTCGCATATATTTTTTTGTAATTGTTCTAGCTTATAATTATCAAATTTTATAATTTCATCCTTTGATATTGGGTCAAGTAATTTTCTACCATTTGGAATTTCTTGACTGTTTAAATCAATCAAAGAATTATCATCTAATAGCGCCATACCAGTTTGTTTTGCTTTTTTAAGAACCTCAGGTATCCATGTTACAATTCCAGGATCATCTCCACCAAGAACAACAAAAATAAAACCCTCCTCATCTCCTACATTTTCAAATGCTCTAAACATATTTGTTGGCATAGATATAATATCGCCTGGATTTAATATTGTCTCATCTTCACCTTTAGAACCCCAATAAAACCTCCATTTACCTGAATAAATTATGAATACTTCGGCAGTCAAATGGCTATGAAGTCCAGAACCATTTAAGGGTTTTGCAGAAACAGCACCCAAGTTAAATCCATGGGGTTCTAATATTTTTATTGATTGATTTGCATCTTCAGCAACACCTGGTCCTAAAATAGAATAATTTTTTCTCTCTTTATGACCTTTCAATTTACCTTCAACAAAGGGTAAAGTACTAGGAGTTAAGTCCTCAAATTTAGCAAGTCTAATATTCATATTTTTTTAATTATAATATTGTGATACACGAATATTTCCAATAAATAAATATATGCAAATAGAGCAATTTGATACAGGACTAAAAACTAAAACAAATGTTAAAGATATTGTTCTTTCACCAGAACAAAATTTTCGAAATAAAAATTTAATCAGAAGCTATTTAAATCAAATTGTAAATTTAGGATTAAAAGAAATAGATAAAAGTTTAGATAAGGCATTTATAAATGATGTAAAGGTCAATTGTTTTCATCCTTTAAATGAGTTTGTTGGAATAAAAAATTTAAATGAAAAGCTCTGGACTCCATTATTAGAAGCTTTCCCAGATTTAGAAAGAAGAGAACATATTTTAATAGGGGGAGCTTTTAGGGATAAAATTTTAGTAGGATCATACTCAACTTTATCTGGATACTTTAAAAAGACATGGTTAGGGATTATACCAAATTTTAAAATGATAAATCTCAGATGTTGTGAAATACATGAACTTAAAGAAGACAAGATAGTAGAAAGCCATATATTAATTGATGTTATAGATTTCTTAAGACAGTGTGGTATTTTTCCAATCAATCCATCGAGAGGACCTGAAGGAGCCTGGTTACCTCCAATAAATACCGATGGTGTAAATTTTTTTGAAAAAGATATTGAAATTTCAAATTCAAGTTTGAAACAAGCTCTTTCAATGAATAGAAGTCTTAATTTTAAACCTGAAACAGAGAACATATCTGATGAAGAATTAAAAAAAAGATTAATAGATCATCCTCAAAGAGAATATTGGCATGACAAAATGATATGGTATGGACCATGTGGAATAGGCACCTCAAGATCTTTAGAGGGTTTTATTGATATGCATCAGTTGCCATTTAGAAAATCATTTACTGAAAGAGATTATTTCAAACTTGGTCATTATTGTGAAATAGGGGATGGTAAATTTTCTTTATGTGCTGGTTGGCACAGTTTAGAGGCTTATTATGGTTCAAATGATTGGTTAGGTTTTACAGCAAATAATCAAAAACTAAAAATGAGAGTTATGGATTTTTATCATCACGATGAAGGAAAAATTCGTGAAAATTGGGTACCAATTGATATACTTCATATTTTAAAACAAATAGGCATAGATATCTTAGAAAAAGTTAAAAGTTGAAATGGCAAATATAAAATTCACAGGCGTACATAAATCTTTTGGATCAAACAAAATTATAACTGATTTTAACCTTATGGGAAAAGATGACGAATTTCTTGTATTAGTTGGTCCATCTGGCTGTGGAAAGTCAACTTTATTAAGAATGATAGCAGGTTTAGAAAAAATTGATGAGGGGGAAATATTTATAAATGATCAAAAAATTAATGATCTTCATCCCTCCAAAAGACAAACTGCAATGGTATTTCAATCTTATGCTCTTTATCCACACATGAATGTCTATGAGAACATGTCATTTGGACTGAAGATTGAAAAGAAATCTAAGGAAGAAATTGAAACAAAAGTTATGCAAGCAGCTAAAATTTTAAAAATTGAGGAATTACTTGAAAGAAAACCAAAGCAGTTATCTGGAGGTCAGAGGCAACGAGTTGCCATTGGACGTGCAATTACACGAAATCCTAAAATATTTTTATTTGATGAGCCTTTATCTAATTTGGATGCAGCCTTAAGAGCTGAGATGAGAGTAGAAATTTCAAAGCTTCATAACCAAATCAAAACTAATATGATTTATGTTACCCATGATCAAGTAGAAGCAATGACTTTAGCTGATAGAATTGTAATATTAAATCTTGGAAATATTGAGCAAGTCGGAACACCTGATGAAATTTACAATAATCCATCAAATATTTTTGTTGCTCAATTTATTGGAACACCAAAAATGAATATTTTACCATTAAATAATGAAAATATTATTTCTGATAATAAAATTAACTTCTTAGGCAACGAAATTACTTTTGAAAAAATTAAGTTTGATAAAAGTAAATATTTTATTGGAATAAGACCCGAACATTTTAATGTTTCAAATGAATCTAAATTTAAGTTCAAACCTAAAATTGAGTTAGTAGAAAATTTAGGAAATGAAAAGATAGTTTATATGAGTAATGATAATTTAGAGCTGAGTGCAAAAATTTCTAGTCAAATTGATTTTCAAAATGAGCTTAGATTTGATACTAAAGATATTTTTATATTTGATGAAAACGGAAGTAGAATTTAAACTTCCTTGATAAATATTTACAATTAACTCAAAATGAATTGGATTATAGTCACAATCATCGCTGCTTTTTTTCAAAATTTAAGATCATCATTTCAGAAAAAAATTAACAAAGATGTTTCTACAATTGCTTCAACATATGTAAGATTTTCATTTGCTCTACCTTTATCCTTGCTATTATTTTTTGTTTATTTTAGAGAATTCGCAATTATTAAAGATATACTTGTTCAACCAGGTTTTTTAATCAATGTTACATTAGCATCAATTTTTCAAGTTATTTTTACATTTGTTTTGCTCTACCTTTTTAAATTTTCAAATTTTGTAGTAGGTACGTCACTTAGTAAGACAGAAGTTGTACAAGTTGCTTTATTTGAATATTTAATACTCAATGAAAAACTAAATTTAATAGGAATTAGTGGAATTATAATTTCAACTTTGGGAGTAATTATTTTATCAATAAAAAATGTAAAATTTTTTTTCCAAAATATTTTTTCTAAAACCACATTAATTGGGCTGGTCTCAGGTTTATTCTTAGCTTTGAGTATTGTTTATTTTAGATCTGCAGCGCTATCTTTGAAAAATTTTGAGTCAAATTTTGAAAAAGTAATATCAACACTACTATTTGGCCTTTTAATACCTACAATAATCTTAACTATTTATCTTTTAATATTTGAAAAAAGAGAATTCAGAAAACTTTATAATGATAAATATGATTGCATGCTAATTGGCTTAGGTGGTTTTTTTGCATCTTTATCATGGTTTTATGCATTCACATTAATTCAAGCATCGTTCGTCAGAGCGGTTGGACAAATTGAATTATTATTTAGTTATTTTTCTTCAAGATATTTCTTCAAGGAAAAAGTAAAAGTGATGGAAATAGTAGGTATAATAATTTTTGTCTTAGGTGTAACACTTTTATTATTTTCAAGAGTTAAATAAAACTAATTTTGAAATCCATACTTTCTTAGCCTCACATCGCCAGTTCTTGCATGAGCTTCCATACCTTCGTACCTTGAAATTCTTGCACATGCTGCACCCACTTCTTTTGTAGATTCTTTAGTCATTCTTTGAAAACTCAATGTTTTAATAAATTTTCCAACAAACAAACCACCGGTATATTTTCCTGCACCTTTGGTAGGTAAAATATGGTTTGTACCAGAACATTTATCACCATAAGCAACTGTGGTCTCTTCTCCAATAAATAATGATCCATAATTTTTTAATCTGTCATGGAACCATTTAAGATTTTTAGTTTGAATTTCTAAATGCTCAGGGGCATATTCATCACTTATTTTTGCCATTTCTTCATCCGTGTCGCAAAGAATAACTTCACCATAGTCTCTCCAAGCGGCACCAGAGTTTTCTCTTGGTAAATCTGGCAGATCCGCAATAAGTTCTGGCACTCTTTGCATGACATATTCAGCAAGTTTTTTACTAGTTGTAAATAACCAAGCTGGAGAATTGTATCCATGTTCTGCTTGACCAACTAAATCAAAAGCAACTAATTCTGGATCAGCTGTATCGTCAGCTATAACAGCGATTTCTGTAGGACCTGCAAATAAATCAATCCCAACTTTTCCAAACAGAATTCTTTTTGACTCTGCAACAAATTGATTACCTGGGCCTACAAGCATATCCGCAGGCGCGTTTCCAAAAAGACCATAAGTCATTGCAGCAATAGCTTGCACACCACCTAAGTTCATTATTACATCTGCGCCACATAAATCCGCAGTATAGACTATCGCAGGATGAACACCTATACCTGGTTTTGGAGAACTACAAACAATAATATTTTTTACACCAGCTACCTTTGCTGTTGTTACACTCATCACAGCTGATGCTATGTGTGCATATCTTCCTGCAGGAACATAACAACCTGCAGTATTAACTGGAATTAATTTTTGCCCAGCATATAAGCCATCTGATAACTCTACTTCAAAATCCTGACCATAGTTTTTTAATTGTGCTTCAGCAAATTTTCTTACTCTTTCATGAGAGAATTGAATATCATCTTTAGTCTTAGGATCTAAATTTTTTTTAATTTCTTCAATTTTTTCTCTCGTAACAATTACTTCACCTTCATATTTATCATATTTTTTTGATAGTTCGATACATCCTTCTTCTTTAGTTTTTTCAATATCTTTAAGAATATTTTCAACAATCTCTCTGGTTTTTGTATCGTCAGTTGATGAAGTTTTTGGTGATTTTTTTAAGTAAGTTATTGCCATATTTAAATCCTAATTTAATTATTATTTTTTTTCAATATTCATTTAATCTAAAGCTACCACAGCTGCAGCAATTGAGGCTAGTCTTGCTGTCGCATCATCAGATCTACTTGTTATTACAACAGGGACTTTACCACCAACAACTACGCCAGCTGCACAAGCTCCCATAAAATATATCATCATCTTTACTAAAGCATTTCCAGCCTCTACATTTGGAACTAATAAAACATCTGCATCTCCTGCAACTTCATTTTTAATTCCTTTTATAGTTGCTGATTTTTTAGAAACACTATTATCAAACGCTAGAGGGCCAAATATATCTGCGTTAAAATTTTCTTTGCTAGCTAATCTACAAATTTCCTTAGCATCAACAGAACTTTGCATACTATCTAAAACTTCCTCTGTGGCTGACAAAATAGAAACTTTAGGTCTTGCAATTTTTATTCTGTGACAAAAATCTATAACATTTTTTAAAATATGCATTTTTGTTTTGACATTAGGATTAACATTTAATGCACCATCAGTAATTATTAGAGGATTGTCTTCTTTATCCAATGTCATATGCCAAATATGGCTTAATCTTTTTTTTCCTATTAAGTTATATTTTCTTAACAAAACTTCTTTCATTAACACATCAGTATGTATATGACCTTTGACTATAATCTTCACATCACCATCGCCTGCTAGTTTTGCAGCAACTTTAGCAGTATTATTTTCAATTGGTTCATGAACAATTTCATAATCAGAAATATCAAATTTTAATTCTTCAGCTATCTTTTTAATTTCCCCTTCATCACCGATCAAAACAGGAACTATTAATTTTTCTTTAACGGCATCCATAACAGAGAGCATTGGTAGTTCCTTACCAGCATTCACAATTGCAGCTTTAATTCCTCTCTTTTGATGAGCAATATCTAATAAATTAAGTGGACAAACTGTTGATTTATCTGAAAGCATTAAATTTATATATACTAAAATGATTAAAAAACTAATATACAAATATAGTATAAGGATAAAAAGTGGAAATAGTTACTAAAATTGCTCCAATCGCTTTAGCACTTATAATGTTAGGTCTAGGGTTAGGTCTAACTGGACGAGACTTTTTAAGAGTAATAAATAATCCCAAAGACTTTGTAATTGGATTTTTCTGCCAACTGTTACTTTTGCCAATAGTTGCTTATATTTTAATATTAATATTAAATTTGCCTGTTGAGATCGCATTAGGCATTATGATTATTGCTGCTGCACCAGGGGGCGTTACTACAAATGTTATGACCAAATTTGCAAATGGAGATGTGGCTTTGTCCATTTCATTAACTGCAATAATTAGTTTAATTAGCATAATTTCGGTACCTTTTATTGTTTTAAAATCAGCTGATTTACTTGGTGTTACTAATATCTCAGCAGATATTACTATGACAGCGATTACACTTAAAATGGCATTGGTTGTTACTGTGCCAGTAATTTTAGGCATGATTATTAGAAAATTTGCAGATAATTTAATTTCCTCAAATCTTTCGATTGTTAATAAAATAACAACAGCTTTGTTCGTTATTGTATTTGCTGCAATTTGGATTGAAGAAAGAGAAAATATTTTTAATTACTTAAAACAAGCAGGCTTTGCAGTATTAGTATTGAATGTTGTGATGATGATACTTGCTTATTATGTAGCCAAATTCTTTGCAACAGGAATGAAGCAAAGAAAATGTATTGCGATAGAATGTGGTTTACAAAATGGAACTTTGGCGGTGTTTGTAGCAACACAAATGTTTAATGATATTGCTTATATGATACCAACAGCAGCATATGCTCTTATAATGTACCTAACTGGCTTCGCTTTAATTTTTATACTTCGAAGAGCTAATTAATTTTTACTTTTTCAAAATATTTTACAAACTAAATCCGACAAAGAAGAGATATTTTGTTCTTGAATTTTAATAGTATCACTTAATGCTTGATCCTTCATATTTATAGTGAATTGTTTTTTTTTATTAACGCTAATATATTTATTTTTTAACAAATAATTCAATTTTCTTACAACTGTAGGTCTTGGAATATGAGTTATCTCAGAAATTGACATAGTATTTACCCCACCTTCTTCAACATTGATCATATCTTTCTCCCATTCTGAAAAATTTAAACCAACACCCTCATAAGATTTATTTACTATTGAGTGACATGTTATAACCATGCCTACTGAATAAATTTCAAGATCTCCTAATTGCTTTTTCCATCTTAAGGTTAAAGTAAAAATAAATATATAAAAATAGTACCAACAATATGAAAAGTTTTCCTTTAAATGCTCTGATACTTCGTCGACATTTAAAGATTTGTCTATTAAATTTTCTTTTTTCAATATTTCAGAAATTTTTGATAATAATGCGCTCAAATTTTTAAGAGTATTTTTAGGTTGTACCAGTCTATAAGCCGACCTATCTATATAAATTTTTTTTCCAATTTTTTGAAGAACGTTTAATTTTTCAAGGTCAAGAATTTTTCTTCTAGTACTTTCCTTTGGAATATTTAAACTTTTTGATATTTCAATTATATTAATTCGATCTAATTCCAAAGATTTATCAAACATAAAAAAATTATCATAGCTCTCTATTTTTTTAATTTGTATGTAGTGCTCAAAATCTTTGTTTATTAGATAAAGAATTATCCTGTACTTATCTATATCGTTAAAAACTTCATATGAAGAATTCATCCATTCAGATATTAATTTGTAGTATGTTGGGGCAAGTTTTTCAAAATTTCCTGTGATTAATTTTTGAATATTTTTTTTTATTAGATTATTTAGGATTTTAGTCATTTTTACAGATATCCATTCTATTATTTCAAACCCAAAATGGACATAAAATTAATTGTGCACAACCCATTTTGGACACAGAATTAATTTTTACAAATTAAACATGTGTTTAAATAAAACCATATGAGTTATAATAAAGATAGTAGAGCATCTGATATTGAAATTTCTTCTCAATTAACAGGTGACGTAAATATTGATACCCCTCAAAAAGTAAATATCAGTGCTCTCAAACTCAGAATTATTCAAAAAGAAAAAAAAGAAACTTTAAAGAATAGAATTTTCATTTTAACGTTATTCATAGTCCTAGGCACTATTGGATACTTTGTGTCTAATTAAGTCTTTTTAGGTTCATAACTTAAATTAAATTCAAGTACTTAAAGGCATATCAACTGTTGTAATAAATAATAATTAGTAAATAATAAAGTAATGAAACCATTTACTGGATATCTAATATTAGCTTTAGGAATAACCACAGGAATAGCAGCAAATAGTTTTGCAAAAATTTCTGAAGGATTTACAAAACTAACCCCTACAATTGCTTGCTTACTGTTAATGACTGTAACGATGTTTTCTTTAGCAAAAGCAATGTCTGTAATACCTGTTGCTTTTAGTTACTCTACTTATAGTGGTTTAACAGTAGCAGGAGTAGTAATCTTTGGCATGTTAAAATACAATCAAGTTCCTAATATGTATGGTTTTATTGGAATTTGTCTGATCGTGACAGGAGTTATAATGGTAAATTATTTAGGACGCGCTGGCTAAAATTTTTACTATTTTAGAAGAGTTTGAATATCCTCTTTTATATTTTCTGGTATTTTTATTTCAGATTTTAAATTCTTTTTAAATCTTCTTAATTTATTTTCTCCAGGGTATAATATTTCTTTTAGTCCTTTTAGTTTTGGAAGTTTCTTTATTCTTTTAATATTTTCTTTAATTCTTTTTTTAAAATTTGATTGAAATAAATTTGCTTTCATTACTATAAATAAATGACCAATATTTTGTGGCCCAGAAAAATCATCGAATGGATCTTTTACTTTTCCACCGTGATTACCCCCAGTATAAACTCCACTTAAAATATCAACCATCCATGCAAGACCAGAACCTCTAAATCCTGCAATAGGAAGTTGAACGCCCTCAAGAGCTTTCATGGCATTAGTGGTAGGGTTACCAAATCTATCTAAAGCAACACCTTCAGGTATTTTTGAATTTGTTCTTGATGCAACTCTTATTTTTCCTCTATTGATCATTGAAACAGATGTATCTAAGATGAATGGTGCTTTTGATCCTGTTGGCGATCCAAAGCAAATAGGATTTGTACCAAATAAAGATTTGATAGCTCCATGCGGAGCTATTGCAGGCGGTGCATTAGTAAAAACTAAAGCTATCATATTTTTCTTTACTGCTTGTTCTGCGTAATATCCGGACATTCCATAATGACCACTATTTTTAACAGCAACTAATCCTATTCCTGTTTTCTTGGCATTTTTTATGGCTTTTTTTATTGCTATGTCAGCTACAACAAAACCAATGCTATCATCACCGTTTATGTGAGCCACAGATTGAGAAATATTTTTAATTTTTATTTTAGGTTTAGGGTTAATTAAATTATGATTTATACGGTCACAGTACATTTTTAGTCTTGATAACCCATGTGTAGGAGCCCCAACTAATTCAGCATTAATTATTGCATCTGCACATATTTTTGAATGATTTTTTGAAAGTTTATATTTTCTAAATATTTCAATTATAATTTTTTTTAGTTTATTTTTATTCATTTAGAGTTTTTTTAAATCTTTATTAAAAAACGAACATATATCATTAACCAACATATCTGGCTCCTCTAAAGCTGCAAAATGACCACCTTTTTTCATTTTAGTCCATCTTTTTACATTGAATATTCTGTTTACGTATGACTTTGGTGGCCAACTCAACATTTCTTTTGGAAATTCTGCGATTGCTGTTGGGACTTTTATTTTTTTAAAATTTTTGGGAAAGGGTCTGCCTCCTTCTTCTCTTCTACCAAAATAAATCCAAGCGGCAGAGTTAAAAGTATTTGTTATTATATAAATCATAATATTAGTTAGCAAAAAATCTTTTGTGTATATTTTTTCAATATTTCCATTTTTTAAATCTGACCAAGAATAAAATTTTTCTAATATCCACGCAGCAGTTCCTACAGGACTATCTATCATTGCATAACTTAATGATTGAGGTTTGGTAGCTTGTTGAGTTCTATAACCTTCTTGCATAATTTGTTCTTTAAAAAATCTTTTTTCCCATTTTTTTTCTTCATTTGTTAGAGCACCTTTTGGATGTCTCATATTTAAACAATTAATATGAATTGCCTTACAATATTTATGATGATCATGCCCTAACCAATTACATACTGCCGAACCCCAGTCACCCCCTTGTGCAAAATATTTTTTGTATCCAAGATTTTTTGTCATAAATTCATTCATGATTTTTGCAATTTTTTTTGGACCAATTGGTTTTTTTGGTATACCTGAAAAACCAAAACCAGGAAGTGAAGGAACAATTACATCAAAACCATCTTCTTTATTTCCTCCGAATCTTTCAGGATGGGCTAGTTTTTCAATTATACTTAAGAATTCAATAAAACTTCCCGGCCAACCGTGTAAAATTAACAGTGGTTTGGGATTTTTCCCACTACCTTTTTCTTTTATAAAATGAATTTTATTTCCATTAACATTAGCTATAAAATTGTTAAATTTATTAATTTTTCTCTCTTGTAATTTCCAATTAAATTTTGAAATCCAGTACTTTGATATATTTTTTAAATAATCATGATTTGTGCCATGAAGCCATCCATCCATATTTTGAATATTGTTAAAAGGAAATTTTCTTATTTTTTTATAAATGTTTATTAAGGTTTTTTTAGATACATTTACCTTAAATTTTTTTATCATTATCTCTGTTATTAACCCTTACCTCGCCAAGGTATAGTTTTATCAATTATTTTTCTTAACGTGATATCAAACAACAATCCTAACATCCCCATAATGAATATTGTTATCCAGATTACTTCATATTGAAAATACTTTTTCGCAACATTTTCAACAAAACCAATACCTGTTGTTCCAGCTAAAAATTCAGCCGCAACCAAAGTTCCCCAGCACATACCTACAGCAACTCTTATTCCAGTAAGAATTTCAGGTAAGGAATTTGGAAATATAACATGTCTAAGTATTTGTCTTTTTGATGCCCCTAGCGAATGTGCGGCGTGAATTTTAGATAATTGCGTTCCTGATGCACCAGCTCTTGCAGAGATAATCATAATAGAGAGTGAAACCATGAATAATAAAAATACTTTACCTGTATTATCAATTCCAAGAACAGAAATGATTAAAGGTGCCCATGCTAATGGTGGTACGGGTCTATATAGTTCAATTAGAGGATCAAAGAAACCTTTGGCAAACCTATTTAATCCCATGAATAAACCCAACGGCACTCCAATAATTATTCCAAACACTAATCCTAAAAATACTCTTAAGAAAGAGTCCCAGATATGACCATAAGGAACAGGTATTTTAAATAATTTAAAATCACCTGTTACAATTTTTAATACTTTTCCTTTAAAGTTTTCTTTAACAATACCTTCACTTGTGTGAACAGGATATTCACCTGGTAAAATATCAGCAATCCAATCTGGCAAAATAAATCCAATGATTGAGCTTACATCTATCATTTCTATCCAAAGAAGAGGGATATTTTTATAACCTACGCTTGGTTTAGACATTAATATAAATTTATTAAAAGTATCTGAGGGTTTAGGTAACCATCTTCCTGATCCTTGTTCAGAACAACTTGGTCCACTAGCAACAATTGTTCCAGCTGGAAATAAAAGAATATCAATTAATCTTAGACCAGCTTGCTCACTTTCTTGAAGGTTATCAAATTCAATAATTGCATTTTGCATTTCATTTAGAGCATTCGGTGGATAAATACTTGCAAACTCTATTCTTCTTGCAATTTTGACAATATTTTTTGCATAATCGGATGCAATTTCTTCAGAGTCATTTAGATTTTTTCTATAAGCTTTGACCTCATCTTTTAATTGTTTTATTGAATTTTTGAATTGTGGATTGTGATTTCTTAATTTGAAAAATTTATCATTTATGATTTTAAGTTCTTCAGCTGCTGCTTGGAATTTTAATCCTTTTGCTGTTTCAGCAACAAATGGGACTTCTATAGTATTTTCTATTGATCCTGTTCCAGATCTTACTGTAATTATACCCCATTCACCCTGTTCCGAAATTGCTTTAAGTCTATTATTTTTTTGATCATTAGTTTCAAATGGATAATCTTGCTTTTTAAAATTAGAACTTAAAAGTCTTATTTCTTTAGTCATCTCATCAATTTTTATTTTTGTATCTATTTCAATTAAATCTTCATTTGTTAAAAGAGGTATTAATTGTTTAGTCTTATTTATAAAACCAACTAAAATTGTTTTTTGTTGATTATTTAAATCTTTAGAATTCTGTATTTCAGATGTAATTTTTTTTAAATTTTTATTCTCGATTTTAATAATCGAGGTACTTTTAAATTCTCTTTCTTCGATAGGAAATTGATATTTTAATCCAAGTAACGATTCATTAATTTTTGCAACTTGACATAATTCATTTGCAGATTTTGGATAAAAACCTTTTGCAATATCCCATGAATAATAAAGCCAAACTAATAATATTGCAGCACTACCAACAATAACCCAGTGTGTTCCTCCTTTAGCTCTTTCTGGATTACCAAATACTGCATCAACTTTTTCAGTTTGAATAAGTCTTCTCCCGTAAAGTATACATCCAATAATAGATACAAAAATTAGTATTGTTACTATTTGGGTTAACATTTAATTTTCTTTCCCCATTATTTCTTCTTCCATGTTCCAAATCATGGATAATATTTCCTCACGTTTAGATGAAAATTCTTTATTCTTTTTAATTTCTCTTAAATCCTCTTTTAAACCCATTTCTGCAAAAGGAAGATTGTACTCTTTATGTATCCTGCCTGGTCTTGGTGCCATTACATATAATCTTTCACCAAGCAGCAATGCTTCCTCAACCGAGTGAGTAATTAAAATAATTGTTTTTCCTGTTTCTTTCCAAATTTTAAGAACTAAAGATTGCATTTTTTCTCTTGTTAAAGCATCGAGAGCACCCAATGGTTCATCCATTAATATTAAATCTGGATCGTTTATAAGACATCTTGCAAGCGCAACTCTCTGCTGCATCCCTCCTGATAATTGGTATGTAGGAGTGTTACCAAAACCTTTTAATCCAACAATTTCTAGCCACTCATCAACTTTTTTAGCTGTTTTAATTGGATCTTCTTTTTTCATTCTAAGACCGAAATCAACATTTTCAGCAACCGTTAACCATTCAAATAAGGCTCCTTGTTGAAATACCATTCCTCTTTCTACACCAGGGCCATTAATTTCTTTTCCACCAAGAACAATAGAGCCAGATGTCGGTCTTAAAAATCCTGCTGCTATATTTAAAAGTGTAGTTTTCCCACAACCTGAAGGTCCTAGGACTGTGAGCAGTTCTCCTTTTTTAAGAGTAAAACTTACATCTTTAAGTGCATGAACAGTTTCGCCTTTTGGCGTTTTAAAGATCATATTCAGATCTTGGGAAACTAAGTCACTCATAAGATAACTTTATATAAAAATTTTTTTAAAAAAAATAGGCGCTAATTTTAGTTAGCGCCTATTAAATATTTTTACTCTTTAAATTATAAAGGTAAGAAACTTGTATCTACATTTCCACCAGGCGTTCCCATTCCTTTTAAGAATGCATCAAGGTTTCCACTTTCCATAGATTGTTTAGTTTCTTCTGGAGTTAAGAATTTAAATCCACTTAAAGTTTCTTTCATATCTGCAACTTTCATTTCAGAAGCTTTAGACATAGCATTCATATCACTCTTACCTGCTCTGTATCTGTCATTTGCTTCATGAGTTACTTCTATAAAAGTTCTTAACATTCCAGGATTTTCCTTCATAAATTTATCAGTTACTGAAGTAATATCTATTCCTAGAATTCCAGCTGCTCTTGCTTCATCTACTGTTAATAATCTTGAACCAACAGCTACTGCTGCTTTAATAGAGTTACCACCAAATAAACATGCCATTACAACATCACCACTTACTAAAGCAGCGGCACCTTCTTCAGGGTCCATTTGAATTATATCCATTTTACTTCTGTCAGCTCCAACAACTTTCATACTTTCATCAAATACATATTCAGCCATTGTTCCTAATGGAACTGCAACTTTTTTACCTTCTAATTCAGTTGCATTAGCTTTTGTAATTCCAGAAGCGTTAGATGTAACACAAGTAGTTCCGCCCATTCCATATTCCATTGCAATATCAACTAACTTGATAGGTGCATTAGATTTAACAGCATTAATAAAAGGCACTAGACCTTGTGAATAAGATATATCAATGTCTCCTGCTAGCATTGCATCTGTCATTGCTCCACCATTTGTGAAGTTTGTCCATTTTACTGGAACTCCAAGAGCTTTAGCAAAATTCTTTTTTTGCATGTCCTCTAGATTTGGGCTAGGCCATTCTAGAAAGTATGCAACTCTAACCTCATTTGCAGCAGCATTTGCAGCTGAAATTGATAGGTTAAGAGCAAATAAACTTCCTAAAATAAAACTAATTATTTTCTTCATTTTATCTCCTTAATTAAATTTAATTAGCGTTATTTAAGTTCAATTTTTAATATAAGTAAATGAATTTTGTAGGCATCATAATCACATGTAAATTGAGATGTCTAAAATGGGTTCAATTCTAGGTTGTATTTTATATAACCTTATCACATATTAATGTGCGCATTAATTATTTTCTATTTTTTTAAATTAGTCTATGAGAGAGTATAACTAACTTTTTTTAAATATTTATGAGCTCTGAAAAACCACAAATACCAAATTCACTTAATGAACATTGGATGCCATTCTCTTCAAATAGAGACTTTAAAGCAAATCCAAGATTAATCGTAGAGGCAAAAGGAGTTTATTTAAAAAATCATCAAGGACAAACTCAAATAGATGCAAGTTCGGGTTTATTTTGTAACCCATTAGGCCATGGTAGAGAGGAAATAATTGAGGCTATAACAAAACAATTAAGAACCGTTGATTATGCTCAACCCTTTCAACAGGGTTTCGGAGGTTCATTTGAACTTGCTACAAGAATTTCAAAACATACTCCAGGAAATTTAAATAGAATTTTTTATACTATATGTGGATCAACTGCCGTTGAAACGGCAATTAAAATTTCAGTTGCTTATCATAAGGCTAGAGGTGAAGGGCAAAGATTTAGATTTGTGGGAAGAGAAAGAGCTTACCATGGTATGAATATTGGAGCTACCTCAGTTGGTGGAATGATTAATAATGTAAAAACTTTTGCAAGTGTTTTAATGCCAGGAGTTGTTCACATGAGACATACTCATTTACCAGAACATAAATTTGTTTCTGGACAACCAGAAACTGGAGCTGAAATAGCTGAAGATCTTGAAAGAATTTGTACTAACTTTGGATCTGAAAACATTGCTGCATGCATCGTTGAACCGATTGCAGGGTCAACTGGAACACTTGTTCCTCCAAAAGGATACTTACAAAGATTAAGAGAGATTTGTGATAAGCATGGAATTCTTTTAATTTTTGATGAAGTAATTACAGGTTGGGGAAGAACAGGTTCTCCATTCGCATCTCAAGAATACGGGGTAACACCTGACATAATTACTATGGCAAAGGCTACAACAAATGGAATTAGTCCTTTAGGAGCAGTTGCTTGCAAGGAAGAAATTTATGATACAGTAATGGATGGGTCACCAAAAGGTTCAATTGAGCTATTTCATGGTTACACTTATTCTGGGATACCTGTTTCTGTTGCTGCAGGATTAGCAGTTCAGGATATTTTTGAGAAAGAAGATATATTTAATAGAGCTAAAAACTTAGCTCCTTATTTCCAAGAAGGTTTAATGTCTTTAAAAGATATTGATGTCGTAGATAATATAAGAGGATATGGAATGATGGGTGGGATTGATATTAAAATGGATAAAAAACCCGGAGCAGCAGGATTTACTTGTTTTAAACATTGTTATGAAGCTGGTGTCAATTTTAAAGCAACTGGGGACTGTTTAATCATTGCTCCTATGTTCATTTGTGAAAAGAAACATATTGATGAAATAATCGATAAACTTAGAACAGGAATTACGAATTACTCTAAAAGTAAAAAAAACTAACTCACTTATATGAAAATAGGTGTTCCAAAGGAAATTAAACCTCAAGAAAATAGAATCGGCCTTACTCCTGAAAGCGTTAAAACTTTAACTGCCAATGGTCATGAAGTCTTAGTTGAAAATAATGGAGGATATGAAGCAGGTTTTGAAAATGATCAATACAAGTCTGCTGGAGCAAAAATAGTTAATCAAGCAGAGGATATATTTAATGATGCGGATGTAATTGTGAAAGTTAAAGAACCTCTTTCAAATGAAGTAAAAATGATTAAGGAAAATCAAATAGTTTTTACCTACCTACATTTAGCAGCAGCAAAAGAATTAACAAAAGGTTTGGTAGATTCAAAAGCAGTTTGTATAGCTTACGAAACTGTTACAGATAATAATGGAAGACTTCCTTTATTGGCACCAATGAGTGCTGTTGCTGGGAGAATGTCAGTACAAGCTGGTGCACATTGTTTAGAAAAAAATCAAAAGGGTAGAGGGATATTATTAGGAGGTGCTCCTGGAGGTGATCCAGCAGAGGTTGTTATACTTGGTGGAGGTGTAGTTGGTGAAAATGCTGCAATCATTGCAACTGGAATGAGAGCAAAAGTGCATGTTGTTGATAAATCAGAGGCAAGATTAAAACAACTATCAGAAATGTTTGGTGATAAAATTATTCCTCAATTAAGTGATAAAACTGACTTAGAAAAATTAATTTCCCAATGTGATCTTTTAGTAGGTGGAGTTTTAATTCCAGGTGCGGAAGCTCCTAAATTAGTTACAAAGAAAATGATAAAAAATATGAAACGTGGTTCAGTTATTGTTGATGTCGCAATTGACCAAGGTGGATGTGTTGAAACAAGCAAACCTACAACACACGCAGAACCAACTTATATTGTTGATGACATTGTACATTATTGTGTAGCAAACATGCCTGGAGGAGTTCCTAGAACTTCAACTTTAGCATTAAATAAAGCAACTTTACCCTTCTTAACAAAACTTGCGAATGATGGGTATCATAAAGCACTAAAAGACGATCATAATTTTTTAGCTGGGCTAAATGTTCATAAAGGACAAGTTACTTATAAAGCAGTTGCAGATGTTTTTGGCTACGATTATTTAACTGCTAAAGAAGCATTAAATTAATTAAGAATATTAAGTAATTTTTTCTCTATATTTTTGCTTATTATAATGACACCTTTTTCATTAGGATGCATTCCATCATCTAAATTTAGATCAGGATTTAAAGCAACTCCATCTAGCAAAAAAGGTATAAAATCTAATTCATATTTGATGGATAATCTTTTAAAAATTTTATCAAATTTATTTTTATAATCATCTCCATGACTATCAGGTGCTATCATTCCAGCAACAACTATTTGAATTTTTTTATTTAATATCTTTATTATAATTTCTTCCAAGTTTTTTTCAGTTTCGTTTGGACTAATTCCTCGCAACATATCATTTGCGCCAAGGCCTAATAAAATTATATCAATATTCTTTTCACTAATTGTCCAATCTATTCTATTTAAACCTCCGGCAGAAGTATCTCCTGATACACTTGCATTGATGACTTTTACTTTTAAGCCTTTTTTATTTAAACTTTTCTCAAGCACGTTCGATAAATGATATTTTTTATCCAAGCCATAACCTGCCATAAGGCTATCACCAAATAAGACAACTTTGTAATCGGCTTTGGCTACAAATGCTGGTATTAATAAAACAATTATTTTAATAATTAATTTTTTTATCATGAGTAAACTTTTAAAATTATCTAATGTTAATTTAAATTATACCATAGACAGCAAGTCTATAAATATTTTAAAAAATATTAGTTTCGATGTAGATTATAAAGAAACCATTTCAGTAGTTGGAGAAAGTGGTTCAGGCAAAACAAGTTTAATCATGTTAATTGGAGGACTTGAAAAAGCATCTTCAGGAAATATTTTTTTTAGAGATTCAGATTTGTCTAAAATGAATGAGGATGAAATTTCTGAAATTAGAAGAAAAAATATTGGAATAGTATTTCAATCCTTTTATTTAATACCAAATTACACTGCTCTTGAGAATGTAAGCCTATCTTTAGAAATAAATAAATTTGATAATCCAACAGTGAAGGCAAAAGAAATTTTAGATAGATTTGGTTTAAGTAATAGATTTAATAATTTTCCAAGTCAACTTTCAGGAGGAGAACAACAGAGGGTTGCCATTGCAAGATCTGTTGCAATGAAACCAGAGATTATTTTAGCAGATGAGCCAACTGGCAACTTAGATAGTGAAAATACACACAAAATTTCTAATTTACTTTTTAATTATATTGAAGATGAAAACGCCAGTTTAATAATAGTTACACACGACAATAATTTGGCCAATTTAACAAAAAGGAAAATCACTATTAAAGATGGAGTAATAAGTGAAAATAAATGATTTAAGTCTTTACTCTAGATATGCATTTCGTGATTTATCCAGAAGTTACTCAAAAATATTAAGCATCATAATTACTTTATTAATAAGCCTTTTTATACTTAGTGCTATTTTAACTATCGAAGACAGTTTAGAAAATGAACTTAACGAAAATTCAAAAGTTCTTTTAGGAGGCGATTTAGAAATTGATTATAATAATAAAGAAGGTGATAGAAGTTTAATCAATCAGGTCGAAAGTTTTTCTACAGTATCACAAATGGTTGAATTCAGTACAATGATTTCAACAACAAAAAATAAAAATAATAAAACATCATTTACAAGAATAAAAGCAGTTGATCAAAATTACCCTTTGTATGGAGAAGTAATTTATGAACCAATTGGGTCATTAGAGAATTTGAATAAAATTGATAACACTATAATTGTAAACGAAAATATATTTAAGAACTTAAAACTTAAAATTAATGATATCGTAAAAGTTCAAAATCAAGAATTCAAAGTTATTGGTACCGTGAAAGTTCTACCAGATATTGGTGGAGCATTTGTTTTTGGTGATTTTGCCCTAACAGGAAAAAAAACATTAGATAATTTGGAATTAAATACTTTAGGAAGCTTCTTAAATTATGAATACAAAATCCGATTTGATGGTGACGAAAATAAAGATAATAAAATAAATAAAATTGTAAATATTTTTAAAAATGACAGTAAAGTAAAAATACGTTATCCAGAAAATTCAGCTGGAGGTATTAAAAGAATTATCGATAATTTTTCACAATTTTTATCATTGGTATCAATAAGTGCTATGCTTATTGCTGGAATAGGAATTGCAAATACCCTTCTTTCATTTATTAATCAAAAGAATTCATCAATTGCAGTTCAAAAAGCACTAGGAATTAATTCTGTGAATATTAAGACTATTTATTATTTACAATTATTTATAATTTTATTTTTTATTTCACTGATTGCCTATGGGTTAAGTTTTTTATTGGTGCCAATTGTAGATAAATATATATCAGATGGACTTGGATTAAATATTGAGGCCTCTTTTTCATTAACAAATTTATCAATAGTTTTTTTAGTTGGATTATTAGTAATAATTATATTTTCAATCCCAACTGTTAATTCTATTGATCAAATTAAAGCCTCTAGTTTGTTTAGAAATGTTTTTCAAAGTTTGCAGTTTAGGTATTCAAAAAAATCAATAATATTAAGTTTATTTCTACTAGCTATTTTAATTAGTTTATTTGCATTTAGGTCTTCTCTTCCATATTACAGCTTGATTTATTTTGCGTCTTTTTTTGTATGCCTAGCTATGTTTTTTTATGTTTCCCGTTTAATAATACTATTACTTAGGAACAATCTAACTAATCTTGGAATTTCGTCAAAAATAGCGGTAAAAAATATTACACAATCAAAAAGTATTACTCCAATAACTGTTATGTCTCTTGGACTAGGAATGACATTGCTGCTTACGTTAGCATTTGTGGGCTCTAATTTTAAAAGAGAAATAGCAAAATCAATTCCAGATATTGCTCCAGATTATTTCTTTTTAGGTATTCAAAATAATCAGAAAGATTTATTTCAAAAAGTCATTAATGAAACAGATGAAAATGCTGTAATAGAAATTGTTCCAATGGTATCAGCTGGAATTGTTAAAATTAATGGAATAGACCCAAACACCTATATATCAAATTCTAATGACAGCTATTGGGTAATTATGAACGATAGACGAGTTTCTTGGGTCGACACAATTCCAAAAGATAATCCAATTTTAGAGGGTAGTTGGTGGGACACTTCACAACCTAACAAATTACAAGTTTCATTAGACAGTAAAGTCGCAAAAGACTTTGGTGTTAACATTGGTGACAAGTTTACACTAAGAATTTATGGAAGAGAAATTGAAGGTGAAGTAGTTAATTTTAGATTGGTGAATTATCAAGATTTAAGTATTAACTTTGCAATGTTGCTTAATCCACAATTCGCAAAAAATATTCCACATGAGTACCTTTCTACAATAAAATTTAAAAAAGCTGAAAATTTCAATGAAGTAAATTTTTTAGATCAATTCCCAAGTGTATCAATAATAAAAATTTCAGATTATTTGTCAAAAGTGACAGATGTACTAAATAAAGTATTTATCGCTGTAAGCATAATCTCAGCTGTCACTGTTATTATTGGCTTAGTTGTAATTTCAAGTGCAATTATTGTTCAAGGAAAAATTAAAACATTTCAAAATCTTATTTTCAAAATTTTAGGCTTTTCAAAGAAAGAAATTATAATTTCTTCAATTATTGAATTCATTATATCTTTTTTGTCTATAATATTATTTTCTACTATTTTTTCTGTAATTGCATCAAAGTTTATTATTGAAAATATATTTCAACTGAACTGGTTGTTTGAATTTGAAATATTTTTATATGTTATAATTGGTGTAGGTTTAACAACACTTGCTCTTATAATATTGACAAACTTTAAATATTTAAGTCCAAAAGTTTATCCACTTGTCAGAAATCAATAATATTTGATAATTTTGATTATTTTTTAAATTGAAGCTTTCAAAGCCTCATAAATCAAATCTTCTGTAGTTTCTCCGATGCTTCTATAGACTTCTTTGCCATCCTTAAAAATTAATAGAGTAGTCTGATAAAGTACATTAAAAGCATCAGCAATATCTCTATTCATTACATCAAATGAAAAATACTCAATATTATCAAATTTAATATCTGATAATTCACCTTCTTTTTTCGCTGTTTGTAAAATTTTCATTTGTTTTGCACACGATGAACAATATTCTATCCAAGAACTAATCACTATAACTTTTCCCTCTGATTTAGCTTTATTAAACAATTCTTGGTCGAATGTTGTTTTCTTCTCCATTGCATTCGCATTAAACGCAAATGCACAAATGATAAGTATTAAAATTTTTCTAATCATTTTTATAAATTATGTGTTTTTAAAATAAAAAAAATACTTTATATTGACACATGGGGTGCCAATATTGGCTGAGAAAAACCCAATGAACCTGTCCGGTAATTCAGAAAGGGAATAATGGAACAAATAAATATCATTAGTCAATCTTCAGCAATAATATTAACTTTAGCAATTAGTATTGTTTTTGTAATTATTGGACTCCTATACTCTAAAAAGTATCAAGGACTTAATAACTATTTAGTTGCAAGTAGATCTGTTGGTACTTTTTCTTTAACAGCAAGTTTGGTCGCATCTGCTTTGGGTGCATGGATATTATTTGGCCCTGCATCTGCTGCTACATGGGGAGGTATAGGGGCAGTTATCGGATATTCTTTAGGAACAGCATTTCCTCTTTTCACTCTTATATACTTAGGAAAAAAATTTAGAGATAAATACCCAAGAAGAAAATCTTTAATTGAAGTTGTAAGACTTAGATTCGGTTCGCAATTATTTAAACTAATTTTATTTTTATCCATTTTTTATATGTCTATTTTTTTAATAGCAGAGGTGACAGCTGTTTCTATATTAATCAATTATATATCTGGAACAGATCTATGGATAACAGCATCTATAGTGATAATTAGTTCTCTTTTATATACTTTGTATGGTGGATTACGAGCTTCAATATTTACAGATAATATTCAGTTTATAGTTTTTGGTTTACTTTTAATAATATCATTTTCGTATTTGATATCTTTAAACTCTAATGAGTTTAGCTTTGAATTTATCAAACAAAATAAACCTAATTTATTAAGCTTTAACTATTTACCAAATTTTACTGCAGGTCTAACTTTTTTTATAGCTGTTGCAGCAACAAATCTTTTTCATCAAGGTAATTGGCAAAGAGTTTATGCAGCTAAAGACAATAAAGTTTTAAAAAGTAGTCTAATTTTTTCATTTTTAATTATTATACCAATTGTATTTTTGATGGGATTTACAGGGTTAATTGCAACTTCTCAAAATTCAAATCTAATTCCTGATTTAGCATTTTTTTCATTGTTACTTAAAGAAAATGCTCTTTTTTTATCAATTATAATAATAATTTTAGCTATTTCATTAACGGTAAGCAGTATAGATACTCTGGTAAACGCTATTTCTAGTTTAATAATTGTTGATGGAAATAAAGTTATCAAATTCAAAGGTGATTATTTAAAATTATCTAAGCAAATAATAATATTAATCTCTTTAATTTCTTTTTTCGTTGCATCAAAAGGAATAAGTATTTTATATTTATTTTTATTAGCAGATTTATTTTGTTGTGCGGCAGTACTAAGTGTATTTTACAGTTTTTACTCCAAAAAATTTTCTGAAAAAAATGCATATGTAGCTATCATTGTTGGATTAATTGGAGGAGTCCTTTTATTCCCAAGTCCTGACTTTTCAAAATCAATTCTGGTCGGAGTAATATTGCCTCTAGACTTTTTGCCTATATTTGTCTCTCAATCCTTGCTTTTTTGCTCATTTATTGTTGCAACATTTTTACCAATTTTAACTTGGAGACTAAAATAAACCATTATTTACATCCTCTTTATATAAATATATTATAAAAGTTATGAGTTTTATTTTGCCATTTATTGTATTGATCATTGTAGTTGTTTTTATTCATGAATATGGACATTACTATTTTGCAAAGAAATATGGTGTTGGAGTAACTGACTTTTCTATAGGTTTTGGAAAAGAATTATTTGGTTGGAATGATAAATCTGGAACAAGATGGAAGATTTGCTGGATACCCTTGGGAGGTTATGTTAAATTTTTTGGAGATCGAAATGTTTTTTCCCAGGCGGATCAAGAAGAACTTTTAAAAAAATACAATAAAGAAGATCAAGAAAAGCTTTTTGTCACAAAACCATTGTATCAAAGATCATTGATTGTTGCAGGTGGTCCAATTGCAAACTTCGTTTTAGCAATAGTTATTTTTTTATTCATTTATATGTTTGCTGGAAAAGACTTTACACCAGCAATTATCGATGAAGTTCAAGAAGACAGCCCTGCAGAAATTGCTGGAATGAAAAAAAATGACGTAATACTTGAAATAGATAATAACAAAGTAGAGAGTATTCTTGATGTTTCTAAACTAATTTTAATGTCAACATCTGAAATAGTTGATTTTAAAGTTTCTAGATATGATCAAGAATTATTATTAAAAGTAAAACCAAAAATTGTTGCTGGAGTTGATAATCTAGGAAACAAAATTAACAAAAGAATAATTGGCATAAAACTTAGTCCATATAACAATGAAATAAACCATAAAAAATTAGGACCAGCTAGGGCATTAATTGAATCTGTTAAGGAAGTTTACTTTGTTACCACTTCATCTCTTAAATATATGGGCTCAATGATTACTGGCTCTGGAGACAGTTCTCAATTAGGAGGGCCAATTAGAATAGCTAAAATTTCAGGTCAAGTCGCAGAGTTTGGAATACTCCCATTTATTAGCATGATGGCTTATATTTCAATTAGTTTAGGTTTAATTAATCTATTTCCCATCCCACTTTTAGATGGGGGCCATTTAATGTTTTATGCATTTGAAAAGGTTTTAGGAAAGCCATTAAGTCAAAAAACACAGGAAGGTTTTTTTCGAATCGGAATGTTTTTACTTTTAACTTTAATGTTTTTTGCAACATTCAATGACCTTAAAGATTTAGGCTTATTTTAAAGGCATTTTTGACAGTTAAAAAAGCTTGATAAATCAACACTTTTTTAAAACTACATGTTGTGCCAAAAAATATTTTAGACACAAAAAAAAAGCTTGAATTATCAATGATTTTGTTAAGTATATAAATATAACCTTTAAAACCGGAGCTAAAATGAACAAAAAACAACTTATAGCGAAACTAGCTGGGTCATTAAATCAAAGTAAAGCTGATGCTGAGCGTACTTTTGATACAATTACCAACACTATTTTGGATGCTTTAAAAGGCGACGATAATGTGAAAATTGCTGGTTTTGGTACATATAAAGTGGCTAAAAGAAAGGCCCGAATTGGTCGTAATCCAAGAACTGGAGAACAAATCCAAATCGCAGCTTCTCAAAAGGTAAAATTTTTACCTGCAAAAGCACTTAAAGAAGTTTTCAATAAATAAACTTTTTTTTAACAGCCTTTTTTAAGCTTAAAAACTTGAAAAAGGCTGTTACTACATGCACTTACTGCATACCTATTTTTCCTAACTATCATTAGTTTTTAAATTTAATAAATTTATAAGAACATCTTTAATTAAACGGAGGTGAAATGGTTAAACTTTTAAAAAAACTGGTTGGTCCATTAGTAAGTTTATTTTTCTTACTAAATATGACTAGTGCCGGTTACGCTGAAACTACAGTTTCAGCTGAAGTTGGTTTCATATTCAATACATTTCTTTTCTTGGTTTGTGGTTTCTTAGTAATGTTTATGGCAGCAGGTTTTGCCATGCTTGAATCAGGAATGGTTACATCAAAAAGTGTATCAGTAATATGTGCCAAAAATATCGGATTATTTTCAATAGCTGGAATTATGTTCTGGATGGTTGGATATAATTTAGCTTATGGAATTCCTGAAGGTGGATACATTGGTAGTTTTACACCATGGTCTGATGCAAGTTCGGTTGATACTGGTTATGCTGATGGATCAGATTGGTATTTCCAAATGGTATTCTGTGCAACAACAGTTTCAATTGTATCTGGAACTTTAGCTGAAAGAATTAAATTATGGCCGTTCTTTTTATTTGCAGCTATACTTTCAGGAATTATCTATCCAATCGTTATGGGTTGGCAGTGGGGAGGCGGCTGGTTAGCAGCTGCTGGTTTCTCAGATTTTGCTGGCTCAACACTTGTTCACTCAACTGGAGGTGCAGCAGCATTAGCTGGAGCAATTCTTTTAGGAGCTAGAACAGGTAGATTCGATAAATCTGGAGCAGCAAAACCTATGAAGCCATTTGCGGCGTCATCTGTACCATTAGTTACAGTTGGTGTATTTATTTTATGGCTAGGTTGGTTCGGATTTAATGGTGGATCACAATTAGCAATGGGAACATTTGATGATGCAGTTGCTGTATCAAATATTTTCATTAATACAAATTTAGCAGCCTGTGGTGGTGTATTAGCAGCTGGAGCAGTAACTAGATTAATGGCAGGTAAAACTGACGTTATACAAATGCTTAACGGAGCAATTGGTGGTCTAGTAGCAATTACAGCTGAACCATTAATGCCTTCACCGCTAGCAGCAATTCTTATAGGTGCAATTGGTGGACTAATAGTTGTGTTCGGAACTAAATTATTATTCTCACTTAAAATCGATGATGTAGTTGGAGCAATTCCAGCTCACTTATTCGCTGGAGTATGGGGAACATTAGCTGTTCCACTTACAAATGGTGATGCATCATTCGGTGCGCAGCTTCTTGGAGTAATATCAATCAATGCATTTGTATTTATAGTTTCACTAATAGTTTGGGGAATTATGAAAGGTACAATGGGTATAAGATTGAGTAAAGAAGCAGAAAGACTAGGAACGGATGTTTCAGAGTCTGGTGTAATTGCATACGCAATAAGAGACTAAAGAATAACTATCTCTCTCTCTATAGTTAACAAAAGGCCCCTATTAAGGGGCCTTTTTTTTTAGTAATTTTTAATAAAATCAAAAACTTCTGCGGCGTGGCCTGCGGCTTTAACATTTCGCCATTCTTTGATGATTTTGTTTTTCTTGATTATAAAGGTGCTTCTCACTGTACCCATAAATTCTCGACCCATAAATTTTTTTTTGGCCCAGGTCTTATAAGCTTTTAAAGAAGTTTTATCTTCGTCTGCTAATAATTCGAATTTTAAATTAAGTTTTTTACTCCATTTTTCATGACTTTCTAAACTATCTTTAGATATTCCAAAAATAGTGCATCCTAGTTTCTCAAATTTATTCAAAAGCTTATTAAAATCATTTGTCTCAATTGTACATCCACTTGTATTATCTTTTGGATAGAAATAGATGATGATAAATTTTGATTTTACTTTATTTAATTCAACGGTTTTGCCTGAAGTAGATGATAATTTAAAATTTGGAGCTTTCATTTGATAACCTTTATTTAATTTATATAGTAATATTTTTTAATTAGTGTAATAAACATTAATGACAATAAAATCAGCATCAACTTTAGTCGCAGAAGCTTTAAAGGAAATTAAAACCATATCACCAGAGGAAGCTCTAGAAAAATTAAATAACGATACATGCAACCTTATCGATATCAGAGATGTAAGAGAATTAGAAAGATTAGGAAGAATAGAAAAGTCTTCTCACATACCAAGAGGAATGCTGGAATTTTGGATGGATCCAGATAGTCAATATTTT
Organism: uncultured Pelagibacteraceae bacterium; assembly: GCA_902562645.1. Classification (GTDB taxonomy): domain Bacteria; phylum Pseudomonadota; class Alphaproteobacteria; order Pelagibacterales; family Pelagibacteraceae; genus Pelagibacter. The sequence goes on along the minus strand of CACETY010000006.1, from coordinate 7,301 downwards.
AAAGATGGTAAAATTGATATGAATAAGGAAATGGTTTTGTTTTGTGCTGGGGGTCTTAGATCTGCATTAGCAACAAAAACTTTACAAAGTATGGGTTTTAAAAATATTTGCCATGTAGATGGCGGTTTTGGATCAATGCAAAATTCAGGTTTTAAAGTAGTAAAGTAATTTAGCTTTTAATCTAACAAATTAATTCTTTTGGCGTAGAACATTCTTATTATCCAATAAATAACTAACCCTAAAGGACCAATAAAATAAGTTATTATTATTGGAATGAAGACAATGTATCTAGACATAAATAATTTTTGACTATCTTTCATAATCCACGCTCCACAAAATAAGTTTATTGCTAAAAAGTGTGTCCAAAACATTATCAAAAAAGCTTCAGCTTCAAAAAGATTTCTCAAGTCGTACAGACCGAGGTACAGAGTAAAATTATAATCAAAATCATATCCAGAAATGTAGAAATAATAACCCAGATAAACATAGACAGCCGTTAAAATTAAAAATGGAAATATAGAAGTAACCAATAATCCACAAATCTTTGACTGTGGAAAAATAATCAAAATTAACCAGAAGGGTATTACACCTATATTTAACCATAAATAGATCATTTCTATGGTAAAAAAAGCTGCTATTTGTTCAATCATAATATTTTTATATTATATTAAATAAGCAAATGATTCCTATAAAAAATAAAAAAAAGTCATTAGAAGTTACTGTTGAGGAGATGACTAATTTTGCACTTAATTACGTTGAAAAATTCGCTCCATCAAAACAACAATTGAGAACGTATTTGTTAAAAAAATATCTTACTTCAAGAACTCCAAACATAAAAAAAAATGACGTATCTAATTTAATCGATATTGTTCTTGAAGATCTTGAAAAATCAAAATTTATTAATGACAAATTTTATTCAGAGTCTAAAGCAAAAAGTTTAATACAAAGAGGATCTTCAATAAATAAGATAAGAAATTATTTAATCAACAAAGGTGTAGGTGAAAAATATATAAAAAATACTATCGAACAAATCAAAGACAAAAATGAAGACCAAGATTTTTTTTCAGCTATAAAAATTTGTAAAAAAAAAAGAATTGGACCATCAAGACAGGAGGACAATAGACCTTTATTTTATAAAAAAGACATAGGAGTATTAGCTCGTTCAGGTTTTGATTTTGAAGTTTCAAGAAGAGTAATGGATTTAGATAAAGATGAATATTTAAAGATTATAAATCTTCTTTAGTTTTTTTATTTTTTTCTTCTAAATAATATTGAATTTTGTTTTTTATATAATTTTTGACTATTACAAAAACTATTAAGCCAAATATTGAAACTGATATAATGATAATTAAAATTATTCTTAATTGCTCGCTCATTTTAATTTATTGCTTCTTTTTATAATTAAGCTTGGATTTTTAAAATCTTTTTTTCCATATCTAATTTCATTACCATTAAAATCTTTAATTATACCACCTGCGTTCTCTAATATGGCATGACCCGCAGCAATATCCCACTCACATGCCCTAGGTTCAGCAACATATCCATCAAATTCTCCTGTTGCAATCACACAGAATTTGAGTGAGCTCTTCATTTTAACGTATTCTGTTACGCCAATTTTTTTATGAATAATCTCAATTTCAGGTTTTAATACATTTGAGTATGAAACAACTTTTACCGAATTTAATGAAGTTAATTTTTTACAATATAATTTAGTCTTTTTATTATTAGATATTTCAAATGATTTATCTTTTCCATAAGAATAAAACATCCTTCTTTTCGCTGGTGCATTGATTAATCCTGCAACAGCTTTCCCATTTAATATCAACCCAGCATTTAAAGTAAATTCCTCTTTGTTGTTAATATAATCATACGTTCCATCAATAGGATCGATAAGCCAAAAGTCTTTTAGATTATTTTTAGATTTGTTGTGCGAAGTTTCTTCAGACACAATTGGAATTTCAGGTGTTAATTCTAATATTTTTTTTGTAAGAACCTTATTTACCTCAATATCACCATTAGTAACTGGTGTATTATCAGATTTAATTTCCTTTTTTAAACCTTGATTTCTTAGTTTTATAGAAAGATCTCCTGCCATTAAGAAGGTATCTATTAAATTTTCAACAATACCTTTTAATTTAGTTTCATCCATTATTATCAATTCTCTCTAGTTCAATATTATTTGCATTTATTACTTTTTTACCAACATTTTCAAAGTTCACAGTTACTTTGTCTTTAATTATCGACTGAACTTGACCAATACCCCAACTTTTATTGGCAGGGTTAATAACTTTGTCACCTGGCTCAAAATCTAAAATCATTTAATTTAACTTATAATAGAAATAAGTATAAATACCATCAAATGAATTTAGAAACTAACTCTTTAGGATTTAATAAAAAACCATCAGAAACAACAGTTGTTGTTGCAATGTCTGGAGGCGTGGACTCCTCAACTGTCGCAGGATTGATGAAAAAAGATGGCTACAAAGTAATTGGCATAACTTTGAAATTATACGATGACGGTAAAGAAGTTGCTGCATCAAAACAATGTTGCTCAGGTCAGGATATAATGGATGCTAAGAGAGTTGCACATAAATTAGATATAGAACACAAAATACTATATTACCAAAGTAAATTTAAACAAGGTGTTGTTGATAATTTTGTTGAAAGTTATTTAAAGGGGGAAACGCCTATACCTTGTGTACAATGTAATCAAACAGTTAAATTTAAAGATTTGTTTGAATTTTCAAAAGATTTAAATGCTGATGCGCTAATCACAGGTCACTATGTAAAAAGTTTAACTAAAGATAACTCAACGAATATGTATAGAGCTATTGATGAAATTCGAGATCAAAGCTATTTTTTATTTAATACAACCAGAGAGCAATTAAATTACATCAGATTTCCATTGGGTGGATTATTAAAAGATAAAACAAGAGAAATTGCCAAAGCATTAAATTTAAATGTTGCAGATAAACCAGACAGCCAAGATATATGCTTTGTTCCTAATGGAGACTATGCTTCAGTAATAAAAAAATTTAAACCAGAATCCTATAAAAAAGGAAATATTAAAAATTTAGACGGAAAAGTTGTTGGTGTACATGATGGAATAGTCAATTTCACAATTGGTCAAAGAAAAGGAATTAAAGTTTCCAACGAAGAACCATTTTATGTAATTAAAATTGATGCGGAAAAAAATGAAATATTTATAGGACCTAAAGAAAAATTAGCAAAGACAGAAATTAATTTAAAAAATTTAAATCTTTTGGCAGACAATCAAGAATTTAATCAAAAAGTTTTAGTAAAAGTAAGATCCACTGGTAAACTTTTAGAGGCAAATGTAGATTTTCTGAACAATAATGATGCAAAAGTTAATCTTTTAAGTCCTGAATATGGAATTTCACCTGGCCAAGCTTGTGTATTCTACAAGAAAGACCAGTTTGGTCATAAAGTATTAGGTGGTGGTTGGATTAAAGATTAAAAATTTTATTTCTTTTTATTTTTTTTTCTAGCTCTTCTCTTTTTAGAGCCCATTTTTCTACGGCCTCTATGTTTTTTTGGGTATCCCATAATCTCCTTAGTTTTACTATTTTATTGACTTATTTGGTGGATATAGCATTGTCCAATGAACATAGCAATTTTTTTATGAGCAAATCGTTTAAGACTTTTTTGAAACATACCGCTAAAGATTTCCATAATCACTCAGTTAATCCACCAGTAGTTCGCGCATCCACCATAATATTTAAGTCAATGAATGACATAAGACGAACTCAGTCTAAATATATGAAAGATCCAAGAGGTGGTCATTTTGATTACGGAAGACAAGGAACATCAACAACGCATATTTTACAAAAAATTTTAACCAAGCTTGAGGATTCTTATCATGTTTTTTTAACACCCACAGGTTTTGGATCTGTTTTCTTAGCAATTTTTAGTGTTGTAAGACCTGGAGATGAAATAGTTGTTGCCGACCCTGTTTACAATCCAACAAGAATTTTAACCCAAGATTTTTTAAAAGAATTTAATATTAAGACAACTTTTTATAATCCTCATGATTTAAAATCTCTTAATAAAATAATTAACAAAAAAACAAAATTAATTTTCGTAGAAAATCCTGGTAGTAATTCATTTGAATTCCAAGATTTATCAAAAATTATATCTATCGCAAAAAAAAAGAAAGTGTTTACTGCAATTGATAATACTTGGGCAACACCATATTTTTTTAAACCGATGAAACTTGGATTTGACATGTCCATTGTTTCAGCAACCAAATATTATTCTGGGCACTCGGATGTTATGGGTGGAAGCTTAGCAGTGAATAGAAAAGTCTTTAAACATGTTGAGAAAGCACAAAAAATTATTGGCTTACGATTAGGTCCTGATGATGCATATTTGATAACCAGAGGATTAAGAACATTAGATGTAAGGTTAGATAAGCATCAAGAAAATGCTAGAAAAGTTGCAGAATTTTTATCAAAAAATAAAAAAGTTAAACTTCTATATCCTTATAAAAAAGGATCTCTTAATTATAAATTATGGAAAAAATATTACTCAGGAGCATCTGGTTTAATGGGTCTAAAAATAAAAACTAAGGATAGAAAATCTGTTATCAAATTTGTTAATTCTCTCAAATTATTCGGTTACGGATATAGCTGGGGAGGTTTTGAAAGTTTAGCACTTCATCAAAGTAAAGCTGAGAGAGGAAATAGAATTTATTCAGATATAAAAGAGGACGAAAAAATTGTTAGATTACACATAGGACTTGAGGATCCAAAAGATTTAATTGAAGATTTGCGAAAATCGCTTAGATTCATTAAATGAGTTCTGAAAAATTTTTTAATACAAAAAAAGCATTAGTTACACTAATAGCAGCTTCATTAGTTGTTATTGTATCTCTTGGTATAAGACAGACATTCGGATTATTTTTTTTTGATTTTAATGCTGATTTAAATATTTCGATTTCACATTTTGGTTTTGTTATTGGATTACAATTATTGATGTGGGGTGTCTTTAGTCCAATATTTGGTTTCATAACTGATAGGTATGGAGGTGCAACTGCAATATTTGTGGGTTTTTTATTTTATTTAGCAGGACTATTCTTGTTTTATTCAGGGCTAAACACAGGTTATCTTTTTACTTTGACCATAGGACTTCTGATAGGAATTGGATTAGGTGGAACTGCTATAAGCATTCCAGTTTCAGTAGTTGCAAAGCATTTTCCATCATCTAATAGAACAATTGCTACTGGCATTGTAACTTGTGCAGGATCATTTGGTTTTTTTGTTTCGCCTTTACTTGTAAGATATTCATTAATTGAAATTGGATGGGAAATAACGATTTTATATTTTTGTTTTCTTTTAGGAATAGGTCTAATAACAGCTTTATTTATAAGTACACCTAAAACTCCAGTTGGAAATAACGATAATAATAACCAAACTGCTAAGGAAGCCTTAATAGAAGCATTAAATAATAAAAGTTTTATATTTTTAACCTTAGGATTTTTTGTTTGCGGTTGGCATATAGCTTTAGTTGCTACCCATATACCAACATATATGATGGATAGAGGTATGCCAGACTGGACAGCAGCTATGATTTTAGCATTAGTAGGTGTTTTCAATATGATAGGAACTATGGGGAGCGGTTATCTTGCAACCAAGTTTAGTAAAAAGAAAGTACTAAGTGCAATATATTTATTAAGAGGTGTGTCTCTAATATATTTTTTATATTTACCACCAAGTATATTTAACTCAGTTGTATTTGGGGTTACTTTTGGACTTCTATGGCTTTCAACTGTTCCACCAACAAATGGTTTAGTAGGTCATATATTTGGAACTAAACACATTGGTCTTCTTTATGGAATAGTTTTTGTAAGTCACCAGATTGGGTCTTTTCTTGGAGCGTATTTAGGAGGAGTTTTTTATGAAATGCATGGAAATTTTGATTACGCATGGTACGTTTCTATCGCATTATCAATCTTTGCAGGTTTGATACACTTACCAATTAAAGAGAAGTCAATTGAAAGAGTTCAAACAGCATAAACCTAAATTTAGTCCATTTTTAGAAAATCTTTATCAGTCTAATAAACCATTGATAATATATAAAGTTGAAGGTGGTTACGATTTATTTACTGATTTTTCAAAAAAAATAATAATAAACAACAGAAATATAGAAAACTTCTTAAACTCTTTTTCAAAAAAAATATATAGAAAAGAAACAGATATTTTTATTGGCTTTTTCGGTTATGAGATACTTTGTAATTTACTAAAAATAAAAATTAAAAATCAAAAAAATATTAAATTTTACAAAGGTGTGTTTTATAAACCAGAAACGATTATAAAAATTAGAGATAAAATTAAAATATATTCAACAAAAAAAAATCATAATTTTATTTATCAGTTCAAAAAAACCAACATTTCAAGCCCCTTTAAATTAAATATTAGCTATGAAAAGTATAAAAAAATATTTAATATTTTTTCAAAGAAAATACGCGAAGGACAAACTTATCAAATAAAAATATGCACAAAATATAAAAATAAATCTGAAATAAATCCTGTTAATTTCTTTTGGAAACTTATGAAAATAAATTCATCTCCAGAGTCATTTATGATTAGAGATAAAGATTATTCAATAGTTAGTTGCTCTCCAGAAACATTGATTGATAGAAAAGGTAACACAATCATTACTAAACCAATAGCTGGAACGCTAAAAAAGAATAAATTTTATAATAAATTAAAGGCTTTAAAATATTTTAGAAACAACAATAAAGAAACGAAAGAACATAACATGATTGTTGATCTTGAAAGAAATGACTTATCAAGAATTTGTAAACCTGGAACTGTAAAGATTAAAAAGGAAAAGTATGTTGAAGAATATAAACATCTTTATCATTATGTAACAAGTATTGCAGGCAAGATAAAAAAAAATATATCTGTAAAAGAAATAATAACTGCTATGATGCCTGGAGGATCTGTTATTGGCTGCCCAAAAATTAAGACATTACAATTGTTAAATTCTCAGGAAAAAGAAGACAGAAATATTTTTACTGGTAGTTTTGGTTTTATTAAATTTAATCAAGATATGAGGTTTAATATAATAATAAGATCTATTTTAAATTTCAAAAAAAAATCAGAAATTTCTGCTGCTTCAGGTGTAGTTTTAGATAGCGCAGCAAAAAAAGAATTTAATGAGAATTTTATAAAAGCGAAATCATTATTAGAATTATTTAAATGATATATATAATTGATCATCAAGACTCTTTTACTTGGAACGTTGTTCATCAATTTTCTCAATTTGATAAAGTTATT
>CACETY010000005.1 GCA_902562645.1 uncultured Pelagibacteraceae bacterium | reverse complement strand
GTGATGTAATTATTGAAATTGCAAATAGATTTAATGCTTCACAAGATGAATACACCGTCATTCCTACAGGTAAAGGAAGTTATGAAGATAACATGGCGGCAACTATAGCTGCATTTAGAGCGGGAGACCAACCACATTATTCACAGGTTTACGATGCTGGTGCTGCAATTATGGTAGCCCAAGTTAAAAATGGCGTTGTTATTGGTTTTGAAGATATGGCTGAGAAATATGGAATTAAAGTAGATGCAGATAATTATATTCCTGGAATTAAAAACTTCTATGCTGACTCTGACGGAAAAATGATAGGTGTTCCTTTTAATAGTTCAACTTGCTTAATGTATGCAAATATGGACATATTGAAAGAAGTAGGAATAGAATCAGTTCCAAAAACTTATGAAGAATTTGAGGCTATGGCTCCAAAAATTAAAGCTGCTGGATATATTCCTTTAGTTCAAAGTCACTTTCCATGGATCTGGACAGAAAATTTCTTTTCAAGACATAATCTACTTATGACAGATGGAAACAATGGTTACGATGCTGTTCCGACAAAAACTTTATTTGCTGAAACAGATGCATTTGTTTATCATTGGAAAAAAGTAAAAGAATGGTACGAAAAAGGTCTCTACGGTTATAAAGGAAGAGCATGGGGAGATAATCAAGCACCATTTATAGCAGGTGAGGCTGCTTTTTGGTTTGGATCTGCTGCATCATTTGGTGGAATGAAAGGTGTTGTTCCAAATTTTACAGTTAATCATATTCCTTATTGGGATTCAGTAACTGGTGGCAAAGAGTATCCAACATTTATTGGTGGCGCAGCAAACTGGATCTTAAATGGTCATACAGAAGAAGAGTATAAAGGACTTGCTAAATTCATAGAATTTATGGGTTCTCCTGAAATGGATTTATACTATCACAACATGACAGGTTATTCTGCTGTAACTAAAGGTGGTATAGAATTAGCTGAAACTATAAACTTTTATAGAGCTTCTCCATATCACAAAGCTGTTGGTGAACAATTAAGCTTAGAAGGTTCAACTATTCCTGGTGGATATAGAGCTGGTAACTGGCCTCAAATTCGTGAAGTAATTTACGAAAATGTTGAGCCAATGTTAAATGGCAAAATATCAATCGAAAAAGGATTAAAGAACATGGATAAGGGTGCAGCTAAATTGTTAAAACAATTTGCTAAGACTCTTTAAAAAATAATATAAATTAGGAGGGTATTAATATACCCTCCTATTTATTTTATGAAAAAAGTTCAGTTTAAATCAAACTATTCACAGTATTTTTTTTTAGCACCACAGCTAGGTATTTTATTAATATTTTTATATTGGCCAATAATACAAACTTTTAGAGATGCATTTACCATGCAAGATGCATTTGGATTTGGAAGACAATTTGTATGGTTTGATAATTTTTTATTTATTTTTGATGACCCGGCTTATTTAATAGCTTTTAAGTTTACTATTATTTATAGCTTTGTGATTACACTTGTTACAGGAGCCATTGGATTGTTACTTGCTGTACAAGCCAATAATGTAATGCATGGAAAAAGTGCCTACAAAACTCTTTTGATTTGGCCTTATGCTATTGCGCCAGCGGTGGTGGGTGTTATGGCAAATTATTTTTTTAGTGAAAGATTTGGATTATTGTATCATCTATTTAACGATTTATGGGGTTTTAATTGGTATGAAAGTGTTTTTGATTCTTATATCTACTTAATAATAGCAGGATCATGGAAACAAATAAGTGCTAATTTTATTTTCTTCTTAGCCGGTCTTCAAGCAATACAAAAATCTGTTATTGAAGCATCCATAATTGATTGTAAAAGTAGTTTAAGAAGATTTTGGACAATCACTTTCCCTCTATTGATGCCCACAACTTTCTTTTTAATCATTATCAATATAACTTATGCTTTTTTTGATACTTTTGGAATAATTGACACTACAACAATTGGTGCACCCTCAGGTGAAACAAGAACTCTTGTTTATAAAGCATACATGGACGGATTTAGGGGGTTAGACTTAGGAAGTGCTGGTGCTCAATCAATTATGATGATGTTGATTGTCTTAGTTATTACAATTTTTCAATTTAGATACATAGAAGGGAAAATACATTACAATTAAAATGATTAGATATTTTTCATCAAACTTTTCTCATTTAATTCTTTTGATAGGCATTTTTATTATGATAATTCCTGTTTGGTTAATTTTTGCAAGCTCAACTCATACAGCTTCGATAATTAATACCCAAGGTCTTCAATTTTTTTTAGGAGATAAGTTTTTAGAGAATTATACAAAAGTTTTATTATATGAAGGTGGTTTTTTTAAAGAAATTACTGCATTAAAGATGTTTTTAAATAGTTTTTTAATGGCAACTGGAGTTGCGTTCTTATCAGTTATTTCATCTCTTATGACTGCATATGTCTTAGTTTATTTTAGAGTGAAATATGCAACATTATTATTTTGGATAATTTTTATTACTATACTAGTCCCTCTGGAGTTAAGAATTTTTCCTACCTATTCTGTTATGTCTACACTTAACTTAGTAAACTCATATTGGGGACTAATTATTCCAATTTCAGCTTCTGCTATAGCTACTTTATTTTTTAGACAGTTTTATAAAACTATACCTGATGAATTACTTGAATCAGCAAAATTGGATGGTGCAAATACTTGGAGATTTTTTATTGACTTTTTAGTGCCATTGTCAAAAACAATGATTGTTGCAATGTTCATATTTATGTTTGTATTCGGTTATAATCAATATTTATGGCCGATATTAGTAACTTCTTCTGAACAATATTGGACTGTTGTCATGGGATTAAAGATGATGTCTGGATCAATTGTTAACAAATTTGCATTTGTTATCATGTCAATGATACCACCAGTATTAATTATAATTGTATTACAAAAATATTTTATTAAAGGGATCTTTCAAGACAAATGAAAATTAAATTATCACAAATTTTAGCACACATTGTACTTATACTAGGTGTTTTATTAATGGTAATTCCGATTTGGTTATCATTTGCCAGCTCTACCCACGATACTGTAACTATTTTAAAAGAGGGAATGAAATTTGGTCTTGGCGATCAATTAACAAGAAATTATAACGAAGTTTTAAATGAGAAGGGTGGTTGGTCAGAGGAAGTGACTGCTGCAAAAATGTTTATAAATAGCTTTATAATGGCTTTGGGAATTGCAACCCTTAAAGTAATTATCTCAGCAATGTCAGCTTATGCTTTAGTTTATTTTAGATTCAAATTTGCTGTACCAATTTTTTGGTTAATCTTTATTACTTTACTTGTGCCTCTGGAGGTTAGGATTTTTCCAAGTTATAAGATTGTATCAGATTTAGGTTTAACTAATTCATACACAGGTCTTGTTCTTCCATTGGTTGCATCAGCCACCGCTACATTTTTTTTTAGACAGTTTTATAAAACTATACCTGATGAATTACTTGAATCAGCAAAATTAGATGGTGCAAATAGTTGGAGATTTTTTATAGATTTTTTAGTTCCATTATCTAAAACAATGATTGCAGCGATGTTTATATTCATGTTTGTATACGGATATAGTCAATATTTATGGCCGTTAATAATGACTACGAGTGAGGAATATTGGACTGTAGTAATGGGAATGAAAATTATATTTACTGAAAATTATGAGGGAGTTGCTTTACCAAGAACAGCAGAGAGATTTGCTTATATTATTTTATCAATGATCCCCCCAGTTTTAGTGGTAGTATTTTTGCAAAAATGGTTCATAAAAGGATTAATTCAAACAGAGAAATAAATGAGTTTTTTAGAATTAAATAAAGTTACTAAAATCTATCCAAACGGAACTAAAGCTGTTCATGAGACAAGTATGAATGTAGAAAATGGTGAATTCATGGTTTTTGTTGGACCGAGCGGATGTGGAAAATCTACTCTTTTAAGAATGATTGCTGGGTTAGAAGACATAACTGAAGGTAATATAAATCTTGATGGAATATTAATTAATAAAGTTGACCCTTCAGAGAGAGATGTTGCGATGGTTTTTCAGAATTATGCACTCTATCCTCACATGAATGTTTACAACAATTTGGCTTACGGATTAAAAAATAGAGGTATTTCAAAAGAAGATATTGAAAAAAAAGTTAATGAGGCAGCAAAGCTATTACAAATTTCTGAATACTTGCAAAGAAAACCATCCATGTTGTCAGGAGGTCAAAGGCAGAGAGTTGCTATGGGAAGAGCTATTGTAAGAAGTCCTAAAATATTTTTATTTGATGAGCCATTATCTAATTTAGATGCAAAACTAAGAATACAAATGAGGCTTGAAATAAAAAAACTTCAGCAAAAAGTTGGAGTGACAAGTATATTTGTAACTCATGACCAAGTAGAAGCTATGACCTTAGCTGATAGACTGGCAGTAATAAATAATGGCCTTATTGAGCAGCTTGGAACACCGATAGAAATTTATAATAATCCTAAATCTATGTTTGTCGCAGGATTTATAGGTTCGCCACAGATGAATTTTCTTGAAGGAGAATTAAAAAATAAAACTCTTACTTCAGAAGGTTTTGAAATTAATAATGTTACAAGTGATTTTAATGGACCAGTTATATTAGGAATTAGACCAGAGCATATGTCGCAAACTGATAAAGGTTTAATAAATTTATCTGTAGATCTGGTAGAACAATTAGGTTCAGATAATTTGATTTATGGAGAAATAAAAAATAAAAAAGATTTTTGTTTTAGATGTCCTGGAAGTCAAATTATTAAAAAAGGAAGTAAATTATCTTTGAACATAAATGATAACAATTATTATGTCTTTGATAAATCTAATGGTAATCGAGTAAATTAATTTTGATTTTATCAAAGCCAAATTATATTAAAATTTACGGCCATAGAGGCGCTAGAGGAGATCTTCCTGAAAATACTCTAGAAAGTTTTAAATATTTATTTAAAAACAATATTAATGCATACGAAACAGATATTTTGATTTCCAAAGATCTTATTCCTGTGATTACACATGACTTTAGATTAGATCCAAGTTTTACAAAAGATAATGAGGGAAATTGGATAACGGATGAAAATATAATAATATTTGACTTAAGTTACGATGAGCTTTTAAAATTTGATGTTGGGGCTTTAAATAAATTATCTAGATATGGAAGAAGATTTGTTAATCAAAAAACTTTAGAAAATCAAAAGATACCAAAACTTTCTGAGTTATTAGAATTATCTTCAAAAAACAAATCTGAAAATTTATTAATAAATTTAGAAATTAAATCTACACCTGACGAGGAAAATTTAACTCCAACCCCAGAGGAAATGGTAAAACTTGTTATGCAAGAAGTAAATAAATCAAATTTACAAAATAAAATAATCATTTCTTCATTTGATTGGAGAACACTGACAGAAATCAAAAATCATTACCCTGAAATTTCAAGAGCTTATTTAAGTTTTCAACAACAGACAGGAATTAAAATTAAAAATACAATTTACAATAGATCTCCATGGATGAGTTTCTTACCTTTTTTTGAAAAATATGAGTTACCAAAAATTATAAAATCACAAGGTGGAAAGGCTTGGCATCCATACCATAAAGATATTACAAAAAAACTAGTAGAAATTTCTCATCAGGAAGATTTGCCAGTGAACGTTTGGACAGTTAATGAAGAGTACGATATGTTAAAAATGATTGAGTATGGTGTAGATGGCATCATGACAGACTATCCATTAAGGCTGAAAGAACTTTGTGATAAAGAAAATATAAACTGGTTTTAGTTTATTTTAATGGATTTAAATATAGTTAATAACCAAGAGCAATTTTTAGCAGGTAAACTTAGAGGGTATACTTTAAAAGGTGCAGAAAATAAATTTGACGATAAAGGAAAACCTTTACCATTTCCAGGGTGCACAATAATTTGTAATATTCCTCTTAATACATATTTATCTGATCAAATTATTGGTTTTCAAAAAAATTTAGAAAATTTTAATCCTGAAAAAACTTATTCCTATTTACCTCCATCTAGTTTTCATATGACATTATTTGACTGTTGTAATTTAAATACAAAAAATACTTATTATTGGCCAACAGATATAGATCTTGATATGGATTACAAAGATATAGCTATTCAATTAAATAAAAGAATTGAAAACTATAATTTTCCAAAAGAAATCAATTTAAAAATAAAAACATTTTTTGGTGGCTACAGCATTGTTTTAGAACCCTTTTCCAAGGAGGACGAAAAAATTTTAAGAAATTGTAGAGATGAACTAAGTGATTTATTGAAAATTAAATTTGAAAATCATCAAAGATATACTTTCCATATTACATTAGCTTATATTTTGAGACAACTTAATGAAACTGAAATAAAAAATTTAACTAAATTTAATAAACAATTATCCTCTGATTTTAATAAAAAATTTCCTAAAATTACTTTCACAAAACCTGAAATGTGTACCTTTAAAAACATGCTGGAGTTTGAAAGTATTAATCCTTCTAGCCTGTAATAGTTTTAACTTATAGATATTCTTCATTATTATTTTAATTTTTGATTTTCAATAAATTTTTTAAAAACTGATTTAGAAAATTGACCTTAAATCTTATAGGTTCAATTTTTCTACGAGATAGTTTTATCTCTTGTCCTGTTATTGAAAAGTATTTTTTTAGCCACAAATACAGCAAAAAGTGCACCGATAATTTCTGCCAATATATAAACTGGAGTATACATATAATTAATTCCAGTAAAACTTTCTGTAAATGTTCTCGCTATTGCTACAGCAGGATTTGCAAATGAAGTCGACGAAGTAAACCAATAACCAGCAGTGATATAAAAGGCTACACATGAGGCAACTACCACACTTCCTTTCTTTAAAGATCCAAAAATTATGAGAATTAATCCAAATGTTGCTACAATTTCAGATGTAAATATATGTACTCCGTCCCTTGATTTTGTTGATAATTCAAAAATTTGATGTTCAAAAAAGAAATTGGCGAGTGCTACACCTAACAAACAACCTAAAATTTGTGCAGATATATATGAAGGTAATAAATTTCCTTTTAATTTTTTTGTAAGAAACATTGCTAGACTTACAAATGGATTAAAATGTGCTCCTGAAACATCACTAAAAACAGTTATTAGCACAAAAAGTCCTGCGCCAGTTGCTATCGTATTGGCTAAAAGCATAATACCCGTATCATCTGTAAGATTTTCAGCCATTATTCCTGAGCCAACAATAATCATTACAAGGAAACAACTACCAATAAACTCTCCAAGAAAAAACTTACTATATTTCACTGTTAATCCAATTTTCTATTTTCTTAAATATTGTTTGATATGTATCATTAAATACTTTTTTTTGATTTGTTGTATCAGTATCTAAATTAAATTTTTTTACTGGATCTTCAATATCCCAATGAATAATTTGATTTTTATCAGGCCAAATAGGACACACTTCATTGTTAGCATTGTTACACACTGTAATTACATAATCTAATTTAATATCTGAGTTAATAAAAGTATCAAAATTTTTTGAACTGTAATTTGATAAATCAAATTTCTTCTCTTTTAAAAATTTTTCTATAATTGGATTAATTTCTCCTGAAGGATTACTACCTGCGCTATAACCAATAAATTTATCATAATATAAGTTATTAATTATGCTCTCAGCTATAATGCTTCTAGCTGAATTACCTGTGCAGACAAATAAAACTCTTTTCATTAGAATATCACTTTATAAATTCCAATTACAAAAAGAGGTATTTGTAATCCAAAATTTGTTAATATAGCCTTATCTTTTGAAATAAATCCAGCTATAGTCCACCCCACAACACCCAGTCCATGAAAATAAATATTTATAGGGTAGATATTAAGATTAGTAAGTAAAATTCCAGTTAAGACTAAAAATGTACTTATCCATTTTAGATATTTTTTTATAAACATAATCACTCCTTGATTTTGTTTATGTCAGTTTTGTTAAGGATTTATGAAATTAAGTAATTTTTACTAATTTATTTAATGCATCTTCAAGACAATCTAATCTATCTTGACCCCAAAAAATCTAATTTTTAATGCACCTCTTGCATAAACCAAAAAATTCTAAATTATATTTGCTATATTTCATGCCTTTATTATCTTTATAATGTTTCAAATGCTCAGATAATTTATGATCATGAATCTCTTTTACATCTTCACAGTTTTCACAAATTGAAAAAACTGTTGCTTTGGTAATTTGACATTTTGAATTCTTGCAAGCTATAAAGGAATTCCTACTTTCTATTTTATGTATTTTTCCAATCTCTACCAATTTGTCCAAAGCTCTATAGACTTGTAAAGGAGCATTAATTCCTCTTTTTTTAACATCAAATAAAATTGAATATGCTTTTAATGGTTGAGAAGATTTTTCAATTATATCTAAAACTATTTTTTGATTTTTTGTTAATACTTGTTGATTTTGCATTTTCTATTTTTATCAATTGATCATTAGTTTTTCAATTGTATCGTTTGTTTAATTTTGAATAATGAAATAATAAATAAAATCAAAGCAGCTGCCACGATTGAGGGCCCTGATGGTGTATTGAATTCTAACGAAGAAAATAATCCTAAAAATACTGACAACAACCCTCCAATTATTGAAAATATAACCATCTTCTGAGGGTTATCAGATATGTTTCTAGCCATTGCGGTTGGGATAATTAATAATCCTGTAATAAGTAATAATCCAACCATTTTGATAGAAATTGCAATAATTGCAGCTATTAATATTGTAAATATTGCTTTAGCCCTGTCAGGTTTTAGACCTTCCGCTTCAGCTAATTCGTAGTTTACTGTTGAAGCAAATAAAGGTTTCCAAATTAATTTTAAAACCAATAATATTATAGCTCCACCAATCCAAATTATAAGCAAATCATCTGTTGTTACAGCTAATATATCTCCAAATAACAATCCCATGATATCAAATCTAATAAATGTTAAAAAGCCGATAACAACTAAACCAACGGCAAGTGATGAGTGAGCTAGTAGCCCTAGCAAAGCATCACCAGGTAAATTAGTTTTTCTTTCAAGTTTTACTAAAATTAATGCAATAATTGATGAAGTAATAAAAATTGCAATAGCAATATTAAAATCTAGAGTGTATGCAATTGTTACACCTAGTAAAGCAGAGTGGGCGAGAGTATCCCCAAAATATGATAATCTTCTCCAAACAACAAAACATCCAAGAGGACCTGTTACCAAAGCAATTCCAATTCCTGCAACTAAAGCTCTTATAAAAAAATCATCAAACATTTAATTTTTCTTTATCTTTCCATCAATTGAATGTTCATGGTCATGTTTGTGCTCATAAACAGATAGTGTTTGAGAAGCTTGTTCCCCAAATAATGCTTTGTACTCATTATTTCGTGCTACGTCTTTTGGAGAACCTGAACAACATACGTGTCCATTTAAACAAACAACATGATCAGTAGCACTCATTACTGTGTGTAGATCATGAGAAATTAATAATATTCCACAATTAAGTTTTTCAGAAATTTTTTTAATTAATTCATAGAGAGCAATTTCACCTGTGAAATCAACTCCTTGAACAGGTTCATCAAGAACTAATAATTCTGGTTTTTTTGAAATAGCTCTTGCAAGCAAAACTCTTTGAAATTCACCCCCTGATAAATTTCCTAAATTTTTTTCTTTAAGATGTATAACACCGGTTAATGTCAAAGCCTCATCTATCAATTCATCTTTAATATTATCTGTCAAAACCATTAAATCTTTGACTCTTAAGGGGAGAGTCCAATCTATTGATATTTTTTGAGGGACATATCCTATATTGTTTGTTAATTTTTCAACATTTCCCTCTATGTTTTTGTATATACCTAAAGCAATTTTAGCTGTTGTACTTTTCCCAGAACCATTTGGTCCAATTAAAGTTACTATTTTTCCTTTTTCAACCTCTAGCGAAACTCCTTTTACGAGCCACTTGTCATTTTGTTGGATCCCAACATTATTTAACTTTACTAATATATTTTTTTCTAAACTCATATATCCACTTGACTTCAAGATGTTATATTATTACATAGTGTTATATTATAACAAAAATTAAAAAACAATATTATGAAAAAAATAACAAAATCCACAATAATCTTATCATTCTTATCATTTTTAACTTTTTTTACATCAGCAAATGCTGATATTAAAGTTGTAGCATCAATAAAACCTATTCACTCATTAGCTAGTTATTTAATGGATGGAGTAGCTAAGCCAGATCTCATAGTTGATGGTTATGCATCGCCACACGGTTTTGCTTTAAAGCCCTCACATGCAAAAATGTTACAAAATGCAGATATTGTTTTTTGGGTAGGTGAGGATATAGAAAATTTTCTAGAAAAGCCTTTAGATTCAATTGCTAAAAAAGCAGAAAAAATCGAGTTATTAGAAATTAAAGGATTAAACAAATTAAAATTCAGAGAGAGAAATATTTTTGACGACCATGACGATAATGGACATGACGATCATGGCCACAAGAAAAAAGATGATCATGATGACCACGATGATCATGCTAAAAAAGAAGATGGTCATAAAGAAGATGACCATGATGACCACGACCACAAGAAAAAAGACGATCACGACGATCATGACGATCACGAAGGACATCACCATGGTGAACATGATCCACACATTTGGTTAGATCCTATTAATGCTAAAGTAATCTTAAATGAAATGGTTGAGCATTTAATTGAAAATGATGCAAAAAATGCTTCAACTTATAAAAGTAATTTAGAAAAAGCTCTTAAAGATATCGACAAACTTACTATTGAGGTTATGACTGATTTAAATCAAAGTACATCTTCGATAGTTTTCCATGACGCTTATCAATACTTCGAAAAAAGATTTAATGTTAACGTTCTAGGTGCTTTTACAGTTAATACTGATGTAATGCCTGGTGCAGAACAATTAGCAGAAATTAGAGAGGTAATAGAACATGATAAAGTTGCATGTATATTTTCAGAACCACAATTTAATCCTGATATAATTAATGCTGTTGCTAAAGATATGGATATTAAAACTGGTGTTTTAGATCCATTAGGTGCAACACTTACCCCTGGAAAAGCATTATATTTTGACTTGATTAAGAATATGTCAAAATCTTTCAAAGGTTGTTAATTTAGAATTGAACTTCTGCCATAAATAAGATCTAATAATATTTATGGCAACGGTTTCTTTAAGTCTTGAAGATATTTATAATTTAGCAAATAAAACTTTATTAGCTAATGGATGTGATGAGGAAACATCAAATATTTTATCTGATTTGATAATGAAAGCAGAAAGAGATGGTTCACTTTCTCATGGCTTATTCAGATTACCTGCTTATGTTGCTGGATTAAAAAGTGGAAAAATTAATGGAAAAAATAGACCTAAAGTTTCTAAAATTACACCAAGCGTTGTTAAAGTAGATGGTAACAATTGTTTGGCACCAATGGTTTTAAATAAAAGCTTGCCGGAGTTAATTAAAGCTGCAAAAGAAAATGGAGTAGCGGTTTTATCTATAACAAATTCGCATCATATGGCAGCGATGTGGCCTGAAACAGAGGCAATAGCAGAAGAAGGCCTAGTTGCTTTTGCTTGCACATCTTATAAACCAGCTGTTGCACCTGCGGGATCTATCAAACCTTTATTTGGAACAAATCCAATTTCATTTGCTTGGCCTAGAAAAAATAAACCTCCAGTAGTTTATGATATGGCAACAGCATCTATGGCAATGGGTGAGGTTCAAGTTGCAAAAAGGGAAGGTCACAAAGTTCCATTAGGCACAGGATTAACAAAAGAAGGAAAGGACACAACAGATCCAGCTGAAATAGCAGATGGGGGTGTTTTATTGCCTTTTGGCGGCTATAAAGGCTCAGGGATTGCGATGATGGTCGAATTGCTTGCTGGAGCCCTTGTTGGAGATAATTTTAGTTATGAGACGGCTGAGAAGGATAATAATGATGGCGGTCCACCAAGTGGTGGAGAGTTCATTTTAGCAATATCCCCAGAAAAATTATCAAATTCTGATTGGGACACACACTCCTCAAAGTTTTTTGAAAAAATGAAATCAATGGGGGATGTTAGACTTCCTGGTGAAAGAAGACATAAAAATAGATTAGATAAAGGACCAAGACATATAAATGAAGACTTGGTTAATAAAATTAAATCTTTAAGTTAATTCTAATTCAATAGGGGTGTGATCTGAGGGTTTCTCTCTACCTCTTGGATATTTATTAATTTTAATATCCTTAATATTTTTTAATAATGAATTGGTTACTAAGAAGTGATCAATCCTCATACCATTATTTTTTTGCCAAGCTCCACTTGTGTAATCCCAAAAAGTATACTCTTCTTTATCAGGATAGATATATCGAAATGCATCATGAAATCCTAAATTATACATTTCTCTTAACTTCTTTCTAATTTCTATTCTATACAATGCATCGTTTTCATACCCTTTAGGATCATGAACATCTTCAGCAGAAGGAATAATATTAAAATCACCTGCAATGATTATATTTTCATTTGTTTTTAAAAGAGATTTCAATTTTTTTATTAAACTATCTAACCAATATAATTTATAATCATATTTCTCAGTATCTACTGGATTTCCATTTGGAGTATAGATATTTATTAGTTTAATTACTTTTGATTTATATTTTAAATCGGCTGTAATTATTCTTGATTGTTTGTTTTTATCTTTAAAGATATCTTTTTGAATATTATCTAATTTTTTTTTTGAAAGTATTGCAACACCGTTATAACTTTTTTGCCCAAATACGTAACTTTCATATTTAATTTTTTTAACGTCATCATAAGGATAAGTTTCATCTTGAGTTTTAATTTCCTGGACTAATACCACGTCAGGATCAAATTTTTTTAGGTATTCTTGAACGTTTAATATTCTTGCCCTAATAGAATTTACATTCCAAGAGCTAATAATCATTAAAGAGAGAATGAAACACCACAACCACAAGACGACTTACTTTGTGGGTTACTAATTTTGAATTGGTCTCCAATTAATTCTTTTACAAAATCTATTTCTGATCCTTTCAATAGATCTGCTGAAGTTTTATCGATTAAAATCTTTTCGTATCTTAAGTCATCATCTTGAGGACTTTTATCAAATGAAAAATCATACTGAAATCCAGAGCAACCACCACCTTTTATAGCGATTCTAAAAAAAGAACCTTCCTCTTTAGATGCGAGCAGGTTATTTATTTGTTTTAACGCATTATCTGTAAATTTAATTTCTTTAATCATAATTTATCACTGTTATTACTAATATAATTAATATTTACCAATTTTAAAGAATGAATAATTACTCAAAATTAGGTTCTTTTAGATCACGTGGTCGCTTGATAAAAGAGCCAAATAATAGGTTCAGAACTCCATTTCAAAGAGATAGAGATAGAATTATTCACTCAGCTTCATTTAGAAGGTTAAAACACAAGACTCAGGTATTTGTGAACACAGATGGAGATCATTATAGAACAAGAATAACTCATTCAATGGAAGTTGCTCAAATTGCTCGATCAATATCAAGATATCTCAATTTAAATGATGATTTGGTAGAAACACTTAGTTTAGCTCATGATATGGGACATACTCCTTTTGGACACGCTGGTGAGGACGCTTTAAACGAGTCAATGATTAATCATGGTGGTTTTGATCACAATCTTCAAACTTTAAGAATAGTAATGTTTATTGAAAATAAATACTTGAAATTCAAGGGTCTAAATTTAACTATAGAAACATTAGATGGTCTTTTAAAACATAATGGACCTATTAATAATACAGATCACTTAGATACAATAATTGGTTTTAAAAATTTTAAAAATAAAATTGATTTCAAAAATAATTCATCTTTAGAAGCTCAAATTGCAGCCATATCTGATGACATAGCCTATAATAATCATGATATTCAAGATGGAATTAAAGCAAAACTATTTTCGTTAAATCAATTATGTGAAATTAATTTTTTTAAAGAAATCTATAAATCTTATAAGACAAAGGTTAAAAATTCTAACAGAGATATTATTGTTTACCAAATAATAAGAGATTCAATTAATTTGATGGTTCAAGATGTTATCAAAAATACTTTAAAAAATATAAAAAAATACAAAATTAATAATATTAATCATGTCTATTTAAATAAGAAAAAAATTGTCAATTTTTCAACTAAATTTGCATCTATTGAAAAAGAAATTAAAAATTTTTTAAGAATAAATATGTATAATAATAAAAACGTTCAAATTAAAAATAATAATGGTAAAAAAATAGTTAAATATTTATTTAAATTGATAGAAAGAAACCCAAAAAAATTTATAAAAAATAAATATATAAATAATGATAAATATAGATCTATTTCAGACTACATCTCAGGCATGACTGACAGATTTGCAATACAACTTTACAAAATGTCAAAATGAATATTTTTGAAGACTATTTAATAAAAATTAAAAATACTATTAAGAAAGCAAATCAAGATAATTTGTTGGAATTGCCTGAAAATTTATCTGGTATAAATGTGGATATTCCTCCTGCAAAATTTAATGGTGACGTATCTACTAATGTTGCGATGGTTTTATCAAAAATTAATAAAAAACCACCAATTCAACTTGCAGAAATCATTTCAGGATTATTAAAAAAAAATGATAAAAATATTGATTATATTAATGTTGAAAAACCAGGTTTTATTAATTTAAAATTTAAAAAAGAATTTTGGAATGCTTTTATATTAGATGTGCTTAATAAACCTTCTTATGGAAGTAATTTAAATGTTAAAAAAAATAGTTTTTTAGTTGAGTTTGTTTCAGCAAACCCAACAGGACCACTCCATGTAGGTCATTCAAGAGGTGCAATTCTTGGTGACGTTATTTCAAATCTACTATCATTCAATGGTCACAAAGTTACAAAGGAATACTATGTAAATGACTATGGAAATCAAATTTCTCATTTTACCAAATCAGTTTATTTTAGAATAAAAGAAATTACTAATAACGAAACATTTCCGATAGATAACAAAGATTTATATCCAGGTGCATATCTTATCGATATAGCAAAAAAAATAATTTCAAAGAATAAAGATATAGATTTTAATGACTACGATAAAATTTATGAAAAATTAAAGAAACTTTCGATTGAAGAGTCTTTAAAATTAATAAAAACAAATTTAGAAAATCTTGGAATAAAACATGATAATTTTGCTAGCGAAACAGAGGTTATAAAAAATAAAGAAGTTGACGAAGTAATTAAAAATTTGAAAGATAAAAAATATATTTATGAGGGAAAAATTAAAGCACCGAAGGGAGAAAGCAAAAAGAACTGGATAGAAAGAGAGCAATTACTGTTTAAATCTACTGAATTTGGAGATGATAAAGACAGGGCCTTACAAAAAGAAGATAAGTCTTGGACATATTTTGCAAGTGATGTTGCATATCATAATACTAAACTAAAAAGAAATTTTGATGTGCTTGTTAATATATTAGGAGCCGATCACGCTGGTTATATTAAAAGAATTACTTCTGTCGTTGAAGCTCTTTCAGGAGAAAAAAATAAGTTAATTTGCAAAGTAAGTCAGTTAGTAAAACTGATTAAAGACAAAAAACCTTTTAAAATGTCTAAAAGAAAAGGTGATTATATTACTATTGAGGATCTTATTAATGAAGTGGGTAAGGATGCAACAAGGTTTATTATGTTAAGCAGAAGTAGTGATGCGGAAATTGATTTTGATTTTGACAAAGTAAAAGAAAAATCGAAAGAAAACCCTATTTACTATGTTCAGTATGCATATGCTAGAATCTCGTCAGTTTTTAGAAATACCCAAAATGATATCAATAGCAATCTTGAGATTAAGAATTCAGATTTTAATTTTGCTAATGAAGAAATAAAATTATTCAAAAAAATTAGTGAATGGCCTAAATGTGTTGAAGTTTCTTCAGAAAAATTAGAACCGCATAGAATTTCAGTTTATCTTTATGAATTAGCTTCTGAATTTCACTCTTATTGGAATATGGGCAAGGAAGATGTTTCTAAAAGATTTATCGAGGAAGACAATACAATTAAAATGGAAAAACTAGTTTTCCTTAAATCTATAGCCAATACTTTAAAAACAGGTATGAATATTTTGGGTGTAGATACACCTGAAAAAATGTAATGATTAAAGAACTAAAGTATCTTTTTTTTCTTATTATAATTTTCTTCTTTATTTTTTTTACTGCCAGATACTATTTCTCTGATGAAAATATTAAGAAATCTTATAGATCACTTTCTTCAATTGATGAAAAAATTAATAATATCGAAAAAGATCTTATATTATTAGAAAATGATACAGAAAACATTATTGAATATATAGAATTTAAAAATAATAAGAAAAAAAATAAATATTCTTTTTGGGAACTTCTATATAATGACAAATAAATCCCATAGATCTTTTATATGTGGAATAAAAGGTAAATATCTTACCAAAAATGAAATTAGTTTTTTAAAAAAATATAAACCATGGGGAATTATTTTATTTTCTAGAAATATAAATTCTATAAATCAAACTAAAGAATTAACAAATTCTATTAAAAAAATTTTTAAAAATAAAAATTATCCTATTATGATAGATGAAGAAGGTGGTAGAGTTAGTAGGTTAAGGAAATTTATTGATAATTCTATTTTTTCAGCTGAATATTTTGGCAATCTATTTAAGAAGGATAAAAAAAAATTTAATATTTATTATAATGTTTATGTTAAACAAATTACATATCTATTAAAATTATTAGGTATAAATATTAATACAGTTCCAGTTCTGGACCTTAAAAGAAAAAATTTTCATAAGATTGTTGATGACAGATCATTTTCAAGTAACAAAAAAATAGTTTCAACAATGGGAGATATTTGTATCAATCATTTTCATAAAAATAATGTTGCAACAGTGATAAAACACATACCAGGACATGGTTTAGCGAAAGTCGACAGTCATAAAAATCTTCCTAAAATAAACAAAAATGAGGATTATTTAGTTAAAAATGATTTTTATACTTTTAAAAATAAGAAAGCATTGATCGCAATGACAGGCCATTTACTATTTCAAAAAATTGATCCACAAAATAATGCTACTCATTCAAAAAAAATTATTAGTTTAATAAGAAATAAAATAAAATTTAAAAATCTAATTTTAACAGACGATCTCTCAATGAAAGCTTTAAAAGATAAACTAGATGTTAGAGTAAAAAAATCTTTTTTAGCTGGATGCAATTTAGCCTTACATTGCAATGGAAATTTAAGTGAAATGGTTACAGTTGCACAAAATTCACCAAAATTAGACAAATTTGTAACGAAAAAAACATCACAATTAATAAAAATTATAGGTTAGAGTGATTTACGATGCCCGGTGATTCTTTAGACTTTAATGTTAATTTAAATAATTTCAGTGGTTCTCTAGAGATTTTATTAGATCTTGCTAAATCACAAAAAGTAGATTTAGAACAAATTTCCATAACTAAACTTGCTGATCAGTTTCATCAATATCTAACAGAAAAAGAAAATTTAAATTTAGAAATAGCTTCTGAATATTTGTTAATGGCTACCTGGCTCACTTATTTAAAATCAAAATTATTACTGCCTGAAACCGATGAGGATGAGTTTAAGGCTTTTGAAGTTGCTGAGACACTTAAATTACAATTAAAAAAATTGGAGTTAATTAGATTATTATCGTCTCAAATGTTAGACAGAAAAAGATTAGGTAGAGATGTTTTTATGCGTGGTTCTAAAAGTGGTGTTAAGTCGATTTATGATAAAAAAGTTTCTTTAACATTATTTGAATTATTAAAATCATATTCAGGAATAGTAATGACCAAAGATTTTCATACCATGAATATACCCAAGCTTCCTGTTTTTACGACTGAGGATGCCATTAAAAGAATAAAAGAGTTCTTTGGCACGCTTAATGATTGGAAAAATTTGTCTGAGTTAGTTCCTTCAGGGTTTAATAAATCTCCTAATTTAAAAAGAACAGGTAAAGCAGGAATTTTTGCTGGCTCTTTAGAATTAGTAAAAGAAGGAAATATATCTTTAAAACAAAAAGAATTATTTGATGATATCTATGTTAAGGAAAATTAATGAACAAAATTAAAAAAAATAATATTGTAAGTTTTCCAACCAAACTCACCGATTTAGAAAGAGAAATTGAGGCTATTGTATTTGCTGCTGCGGAACCTCTTTCAGTTGAAACAATAGAATCTAAATTATCTAAACAAACAGATATTCAGCAATCACTGGAAAAGTTAAGAGATTTCTACTCAAATAGAGGAATTAATTTGATTTGTATATCTAATAAATGGTCATTTAGAACTGCAGTTAATTTATCTTCTTTAATGTCAGAACAAAAAACTGTGGAAAAAAAATTATCTAAAGCTGCAATCGAAACTCTTGCTATTATTGTCTATCATCAACCTGTTACAAGGTCTGAAATTGAAGAGATAAGAGGTGTAGCTTTTGGAACTAATACTTTAGAAATTTTAATGGAGTTAAATTGGGTGAAACATGAAGGTAGAAAAAATGTTCCCGGTAAACCAATACAATATGGAACCACAGATGAATTTTTAAGTCATTTTAATCTGCAAAAATTGTCAGATTTACCAACCGTGAATGAATTAGGTTCAGCAGGATTGATTGATACATCAAGTGTAGATGCATCAATATTTGGAACAGGCAAATTTTTTAAAGAAAAACAAGTCGATAAGAGGGAAAATATTTATTCTGATATTGATGAAATGTTAAGCAGTACCCTCAAATCTGACGAAACCTAAAAAATCACTTTTAATAAATCAATAATAAGGTTATAAATAATTTATGAGTATAGGTTTTTGGCAAATAGCAATTGTAGTAATTTTAGTAGTTTTACTTTTTGGTAGAGGAAAAATCTCTAGTTTAATGGGTGATGTTGCTAAAGGGATTAAAAGTTTTAAAAAAGGTATGGCTACAGATGTTGCTGATGAAGACCAAACTAAAAATATTTCAGAAAATCAAGACTCAAATAAAAAAGAATAACAAATGCCGTCAATTGGCTGGCTAGAAATATTAATCATAGTTTCAATAGCAATTATTGTAGTAGGTCCTAAAGATTTTCCTTATATGTTAAAAAAAATTGGTTCATGGATTGGTTCTGCCAAAAGATATGTTCGTGATGTTCAAGGACAAGTTAGTGATTTAACAAATGAAACTTTAAATACTGATATAGACGATAAACCTAAATCAGAAAATCAAGAGAAAAAAAAAGATGAGCAAAGATAAAGAGGGAAGTTTGATAAGTCATTTAACAGAGTTAAGAAAAAGATTAATAAACTCATTTATATTTTTAGCTATTCTATTTGTAATTTGTTATTATTTTTCTGAGTACATTTATGGATTTTTAGTAGAACCGTATGCAAATGCAGTAAAAGATGACGACACGAATAGAAGATTAATATTTACCGCTCTTCAAGAAACATTTCTAACATACTTAAAGGTTTCATTTTTTGCTGCTTTTTTTGTCACAAGTCCATTTATTCTAATACAAGTTTGGAAATTTATAGCACCCGGACTTTATAATCATGAAAAGAAAGCGATAATGCCTTATTTAGTAATAACTCCAATTCTATTTTTACTTGGTGGGATGTTGGTTTATTATCTAATAATGCCTTTGGCTATAAAGTTTTTTTTATCCTTCGAGAGTTTAGGGGCAGCCACAAATTTACCAATTCAATTAGAAGCTAAAGTAAACGAGTATTTATCATTAGTAATGAAGCTTATTTTTGCATTTGGATTAAGTTTTCAATTACCAGTAGTATTAAGCTTATTAGCTAGAATTGGAGTTGTGAATTCAATATTTTTAAAAGAGAGAAGAAAATATGTTGTTGTAATCATATTCGCAGCAGCAGCTATTTTAACGCCACCAGATCCAATCACACAAATTGGATTAGGTATACCCTTATTAATTTTATATGAATTATCAATAATATCAGTAGGAATAATTGAAAAGAAAGCAGCAGAACGAAATGCACAATATTAAAGATATTAGAAAAGACTTTGAAAATTTTAAGGATAAACTTAAAAATAGAAATATTGATATAAGCCTTGACAATATAATAAGTTTAGATGAGGAGAATAGAAAACTTATTCAAGAAAAAGAAAAATTTGAAATGGAAAAAAAGTCTATTTCAAAATCCAAAGACCAGAGTTTATTTGAAAAATCAAAAGAGCTTTCTTTAAAAATTGAAGAAATTAACAAAAATCAAATAAAATTGCAGAGTGAGATTACAGATATTTTATCTTCTATACCTAATATACCATTGAGTGATGTTCCAGTAGGACAAGATGAAAATTCTAATAAAGAAATTGAGAAAAAAGGTGAAATAAAAGAATTTAATTTTAAGCCTAAATCTCATTATGAACTAGGAGATAAATTAAATATGCTTGATTTTGACTTAGCAACAAAAACAACTGGTTCTAGATTTGTATTTGTTAAAAAAGAATTAGCTCAATTAGAAAGAGCAATATCAAATTTTATGATTGATACACATACTCAAAAAAATGGTTATACAGAAATATCACCTCCATTAATTGCAAGCGCTGAAACAATGTTTGGCACTGGACAGTTACCAAAATTTGAAAATGATCAGTTTGAAATTAAATTAGACGAAGGTGATGGAAGAAAGTTTTTAATACCAACCGCTGAAGTAATTTTGACAAATATTGTAAAAAATCAAATTTTAGAAAAAAATGAATTACCAATTAGAGTAGTCGCATCCACACCTTGTTTTAGAAAAGAAGCGGGTAGTTATGGTAAAGATACCAAAGGCATGATTAGACAACATCAATTTTATAAGGTGGAATTAGTAAGTATTGTTGAAAATGATAAATGTTCAGAAGAATTAGAAAGGATGTCAAACTCTGCTACAATGATATTGGATGAGTTAAAACTACCTTACAGAAAAATTATTTTATGTACTGGTGATATGGGTTTTAGTGCAGAAAAAACGTATGACATTGAAGTGTGGCTACCATCTGAAAATAAGTATAGAGAGATTTCAAGCTGTTCATCTTGTGGTTCTTTCCAGGCAAGGAGAATGAAAGCTAGATATAAAGGACAAAACAATTCAAAAGAATTTGTTGGCACACTTAATGGCAGTGGATTAGCAGTTGGCAGAACTATGATTGCTATTATGGAAAATTATCAAACAGAAGATGGATCTATTTTGATACCTGAAGTTCTTAAGCCATATATGCCAAATATAGATAAAATTTCTATCAATTAAGAGTTGAGTTTGAATAATAGATAGGATAAATAGCCTTAACTTAATAGGATACGTTATGGATGCTGGAATTGGACAATTTATACCCTTAGTTTTAATTTTTGTTATTTTCTATTTTTTTCTTATTAGACCTCAACAGAAAAAAGTAAAAGATCACAAAGCTATGGTTGAAGCCCTTAAAAGAGGAGATAAAGTCATCACCTCTGGAGGAATAGTTGGCACTGTTGAAAGAATAATTGATAACGAAAAAGTTGAGGTTCAAATTTCTGATAATGTGAATGTCGAAGTTGTCAGAGCAACTGGAATTCAAGGTTTAGTAAGCTCTACAGAACCAAAAAAATAACATTGTAAAAAAGTGTTATACTTTTCAAAATTACGAATAATTTCAGTAATTGTTTTTACAGTTATTTTTTCTTATTTCGCTTTTTCAAATTTTGTTAAATTTGATGATAAATTTTTTTCCAAAAATATAAATTTAGGTTTAGATTTGCAAGGTGGATCTTATTTACTTCTTGAAATAGATAATCGACCAGTAATTACTCAAAAACTACAGGCAAAAATAATTGAATTAAAAAGATATTTTAAAGAAAAAGAAATAACTCTAAAAAATTTTTCACTTAAAGGTGACACAATTTTATTTGAGACAACAGATAAAGATTTTGAAAATGTAAAAAATATTTTAAATGACAATGAAAGTGATGTTAATACTTATTATCCAACTTACAAATCACATGAGTTCGATGTTAGAGAAGATGGAAATCTTTTTTCATTAAATTACTCTAGATATGGTTTAGTCTTATTAAAAAATTCTTCACTAGATCAGGCTATTGAAATTGTAAGAAGAAGAGTTGATGAAGTTGGAACAAATGAGCCTAATATCCTAAAAAGAGGAAATGATAGAATATTAGTTGAATTACCTGGTTTAGATGATCCAAATAGAATTAAATCTTTACTTGGAAAAACAGCAAATCTTACATTTCAATTTATTTCACAAAATAATGAAGAGTCGTTTGGAACAGAAAAACTATCTTTTGAGGATGGTTCCAGAGATGCAATTGTAAGTAAAAGAATAATTTTAAGCGGTGATAATTTAGTTGATGCAAAGCCATCTATGAACTCTCAAACAAATGAAACAGTAGTTTCATTTAGTTTAGATAGAGTAGGTGCCAAAAAATTTGGCAAAGCAACGAGCACTGGCGTTGGCAAACAATTGGCAATAGTTTTAGATGGTAAAATAATTAGTGCTCCTACGGTTAGAGAACCCATAATTGGTGGATCTGGACAAATCTCAGGTGACTTTACTTTTCAATCTGCAACAGATCTTGCTTTATTGCTCAGATCTGGAGCCTTGCCAGCACCTTTAAATATTATTGAAGAGAGAACTGTTGGACCAGACTTGGGTCAAGACTCAATAGATGCTGGTATTTTATCTTTATTTATTGGTTTCTTGTTAGTTATTTTATTTATGATTTATAAGTATAGAGCATTTGGATTAATCGCTAATTTAGCACTTGTTTCAAATCTTTTCTTATTAATTGGTATTCTAACTTTATTTGAAGCAACATTAACATTACCAGGTATTGCAGGCATCATATTAACTGTTGGTATGGCTGTTGACGCAAATGTTTTGATTTTTGAACGTATCAAAGAAGAGACCAAAAATGAAAAAAATCCAATAATTGCCTTTGATGCAGGATATACAAAATCAAGAACAACTATTTTAGATGCAAATATTACAACACTAATTGCAGCGTTCATTTTATTTTTTATGGGATCAGGACCTGTAAAAGGTTTTTCTGTAACTTTAGGTGTTGGTATTTTAACTACTTTGTTTTCAGTTTATTTCATAGCAAGATTGTTAACTTCTTTGTATGTAGTCAAGAATAAAGATAAGGAGCAACTACTTTAAAATGAGAGACATTTCTTTTAATAAGTTTTATAGAAAATTTAATATATTATCACTTGTCCTTATAGTAATTTCATTAGCATTTTTAATTTTTAAAGGTTTAAATTATGGTGTTGATTTCAAAGGTGGTACTTTAATTGAATTAAGAACTACAGATAAAACCAATAATATTAGTCTTATTAGAGATAGCTTTAATCAAATGAATTTAGGGGATGTATCAGTCAAAAAATTTGGCAATGAAACAGACTTTATTGTTAAATTTGAAAAGCAAAATTCAAATGATCCTGAATTTATTAAAAATATTCAAAATAAATTATCTAGTTCTATTGGTGATGTCGATTTTAGAAGAGTAGAAAATGTTGGTCCTAAAGTAAGCTCAGAACTCTTAAAATCAGGAATTATTGCTATAAGTTTATCGCTAGCGGCGATGCTATTATATATTTGGATAAGATTTGAATGGCAGTTTAGCTTAGGAGCTATTTTAGCTATATTTCATGATGTTATTATTACATTAGGTATATTTTCTATTTTCTCACTTGAAATAAACCTTTCTATCGTTGCAGCTGTTTTAACTATTGTTGGTTACTCTATGAACGATACCGTTGTTATATTCGATAGAGTGAGAGAAAATTTAAGAAAGTATTCTGATATAAAAATTTTTGACTTAACTAATATTTCAATTAATGAAACTTTGTCTAGAACGATAATTACATCTGTAACTACGTTATTAGCTCTTTTATCAATTTACTTATTTGGCGGTGAAATATTAAAAGGTTTTTCTTTAGCAATGATATTAGGAGTTATTTTTGGAACTTACTCCTCAATATATATCGCAAATCCTATTTTAGTAGCACTGAATGTCAGCCAAAGAACAATAGTTAAAGAAGAAAAAGATTAATATAGGTTTTGAGCTATTACCATCGTCAGAAGCATTGGCAAAGATAGAAGTGTATTTGTTCTAGAAAATAGCATCGCAGTTTTTGCAGATTTAGCTTTAACATCAGCTTCAACCTCAACAATTCCTAAAGCTTTTTTCTGATTTGGCCATATTACAAACCATACATTAAATGCCATTATAATTCCTAACCACATACCTATTCCTATGGCAGTTGCTTTTCCTCCACCTGATCCAATTCCTAAGGTCATAGCTTGATGAACATAACCGTTTAAATAAGCTAAGATAAGTCCTGATATGACTGTAACTAAAGCTGCCCATCTAAACCAAAATAGAGCTGCAGGAGCTATAACTTTTCCAATTGCTGGTTTTTGCTCATCAGGTATTTTTGCCATATTTGGTATTTGAACAAAATTAAAATACCAGAGTAAACCGATCCACATAATTGCAACAATGACATGTATATATCTAAATAACCAACTCCAAAAAACTATGTCGATATCAAAGCCACCATTTCCAAAGTATAAACCTAAAAATAGTAAAATTGATAATGCCAAAGAGATATGAACTGTTTTTGATAATGATTGAAGAATCGAAGTCATAATATCTATAATTTATAACATTTTTAATTGAAATTTAAGCAGTTTTTTTGAACTTATTGTCCAACATTGGTTTTAAAAATTTACCTGTATAACTATCTTTAACATTAATTATTTCCTCAGGTTTACCTTCAGCTATGATATTTCCTCCTTTTACACCACCATCTGGACCCATATCGACTATATAATCAGCAGTTTTTATAACATCTAAATTATGTTCTATTACAACTACAGTATTTCCTGTTGCAACAAACGTATGTAAAATTTCTAATAATTTTTTAATATCATGTTGATGCAGTCCTGTTGTCGGTTCATCTAATATATATATTGTTCTTCCAGTTGATCTTTTAGATAACTCTTTTGCTAACTTTATCCTTTGAGCTTCACCACCTGATAGCGTAGTAGCTTGTTGACCAATTTTTATATACCCTAAACCAACTTTCTTAAGTGTAAGTAATTTTGTCTTTATATTAGAAATATTTTCAAAATATTCACAACCTTCATCCACTGTCATATTCAAAACATCTGCAATACTCTTATCTTTAAATTTAATTTCTAGTGTTTCTCTATTGTATCTAGTTCCTTTGCATTCGTCACAAGTTATATAAACATCTGGTAAAAAATGCATTTCGTAAGTTATTACCCCGTCACCTTCACAAGCTTCACAACGTCCACCTTTAACATTAAAAGAAAATCTTCCAGGCTTATAACCTCTACTTTTTGCCTCTGGCAAATTAGTAAACCAATCCCTAATCGGACCAAAAGCACCGGTGTAAGTTGCAGGATTTGATCTTGGAGTTCTTCCAATTGGTGATTGATCAATATCAATAATTTTGTCTACTAATTCAATTCCTTTAAAACCTCTAAATGGTTTAGGTATTTTTCTTGATTTATTATTATTTAAAGTAAGGTTTAAAGCATTGTAAAGTGTTTGAAGTATTAAAGTAGATTTACCACTACCAGATACACCAGTAACACATGTGAAACTTCCTAATGGAATTTTAAGATTCACGTTATTTAAATTATTACCACTTGCACCATTAATTTCTAAAAATCTACCATTTTTTGCTAATCTTCTATTACGTGGGATAGGTATGTAGCTCTTATTTGATAAGTATCTACCTGTAATACTTTTATCATTATCAAGAATATCTTTGTATGAACCTTGTGCAATTACTTCTCCACCCTTATTTCCAGCTTCAGGTCCAAGGTCAATTATATGGTCAGCATTTTCCATCGTCTCTGTATCATGTTCAACCACAATTACTGTATTCCCCAGATCTCTTAATCTTTTTAATGCATTAATTAACTTTACATTATCTTTTTGGTGTAAACCTATGGACGGTTCATCAAGAACATATAACACACCAGTTAATCCAGATCCTATTTGAGATGCTAATCTAATTCTTTGAGCTTCACCTCCTGACAATGTTCCAGATTCTCTTGATAATGTTAGGTAATCAAGCCCAACATTTAACAAAAAGTTTAATCTTTCGTTAATTTCTTTAAGTATGTGTTGTGCTATTTTTAATTGCCTTTTATCTAGTTTGGTTTCTAGTGATTTAAACCACTCTTTTGCATCGTAAATTGATTTTTCTGTAACTTCACTAATATTAAGTTCATTAATTTTTACACATAAAGCTTCATCTTTTAATCTGTGTCCATTACATCTTTCACATTTTGTATCAGATTGATATTGTGAAATTTCTTCTCTTTTCCAATCACTATCAGTTTCTAAAAACCTTCTTTCAAGATTATTTACTACACCCTCAAATGTTTTTTTATGTGAATACTTTTCATATCCATCATCATAAGAAAATTTTATTTCCTCATCGTCTGATCCAAAAAGAATTACATCTTTAATTTTTTTTGGTAATTTTGACCATCTATCATTTAACGAAAATCCATAATGTTTTGCTATAGATGCTAAAGTTTGAGCGTAGTATAAAGAAGACGATTTTGACCAAGGTTCAATTGCGCCATCTGCTATAGTTTTTTTTTCATCTGGCACTACTAATTTAGGATCTACATTTAATTTTACTCCTATACCTTCGCATTCTTCGCATGCACCATAAGGACTGTTGAAAGAAAATAATCTAGGTTCTATTTCTTCGATAGTAAAACCACTCTCTGGACATGCAAATTTTGTAGAAAAAATTAAATTTTCAATTTTTCTAAATTTTTTTGGAAGGGTTTCATCTTCATACTCTACAAACATAAGACCATTAGCTAAATTTACAGCTGTTTCTACACTCTCTGCTAATCTATTACCTAATGATGCATTAAGAACTATTCTATCGACTAAGACAGAGATATCATGTTTAAGTTTTTTATTTAATTCTGGAACCTCATCAATATCATATAATTTGTTATCTACTTTAATTTTTCTAAATCCTCTTTTTTTATAACCAAGTATATCTTTTCGATATTCTCCTTTTCTTCCTCTAACAACAGGTGCATATAAGTAAATAGTAGATTTTTTTGGAAGAGTTTTGATTTTATCTACTATTTGACTAATTGTTTGAGAAGCAATTGGTAAACCTGTAAATGGTGAGTAGGGTATACCAGCTCTTGCATAAAGAACTCTCATATAATCATAAATTTCAGTAACTGTTGCGACTGTAGATCTTGGATTTTTAGATGTATTTTTTTGCTCAATAGAAATTGCTGGGCTTAAACCCTCTATTAAATCTACATTTGGTTTTTTCATTTTGTCAAGAAACTGTCTCGCATACGCCGATAAGCTTTCTACATAGCGTCTTTGTCCCTCAGCATATACAGTATCGAAAGCTAATGATGATTTTCCAGATCCTGATAAACCTGTAATCACGACAAATTTTTCTTTTGGAATCTCAAGCGTTATATTCTTTAAATTGTGCTCTTTTGCACCCTTAATAACTATCTTTTTGAGCATAATTTTTGTTGCTTTAGATTAATAAAATTAATATTCAGTTTAATAAGTGGTATAATAAACATTCTTAAATATTAAAATATTATGGCTGGAAGTTTAAATAAAGTATTATTAATTGGTCGTTTGGGCGCAGACCCTGAAGTCAAGCAAATGGTGAACGGAAAAAGTGTTGCGAGACTAAGTCTTGCTACAAGTCAATCCTGGAAAGACAAAAATACTGGAGAAAAAAAAGAAAAAACTGAATGGCACAGAATAGTTGTTTTTAATGAAGGTTTGGTAAATGTTGTTCAGCAGTATTTAAAAAAAGGTGCACAAGTGTACGTTGAAGGGCAACTTTCAACAAGAAAATGGAAAGATGAGCAAAGTGGTCAAGATAAATACTCAACTGAAATTTTAATCCAAGGTTATAATTCATCATTAACAATGCTAGGAGGAGGTAATCAAAATAATATAGCATCACAAGATAATAAACAAAATTTTGATGATAGTCCTGCACCAGATCAAAGTGGCTTAGACGACGATATTCCATTTTAATTAATATGGAAAAAAACGAAATTCCAAAGATAAATAATAATATAAAACCAATCTCAATGTATGATGAGATGAGTTCATCATATTTATCTTACGCTATGAGTGTTATAGTAAGTAGGGCACTACCTGATATAAGAGATGGATTAAAACCTGTTCACAGAAGAATTATTTATGCAATGCACAAAGGTGGTTTTGATTGGTCAAAACAATTTAGAAAGTCTGCAAGAATTGTTGGAGATGTAATTGGTAAATACCATCCTCATGGTGATCAAGCTGTTTATGATGCTCTTGTCAGAATGGTTCAAGAGTTTTCAATGAGCTTGCCTTTAGTAGATGGGCAAGGAAATTTTGGATCTATAGACGGAGATCCTCCTGCAGCAATGAGATATACAGAAACCAAACTTGCAAAAGTTTCACAGTTTCTAATTAATGATATAGAAAAAAATACCGTATCCTTTAAAAGCAATTATGATGAAACAGAGCAAGAACCTGTTGTATTACCTGCTCAATATCCAAATCTTTTAGTTAATGGTGCTGGTGGTATTGCAGTTGGAATGGCGACAAGTATACCTCCTCATAATTTAGGTGAGGTTATAGATGGAACTTTAGCCTTGATTAAAAATAAAGATATTAAAATAAATGAATTAATGAAACATATACCAGGTCCAGATTTCCCAACTGGAGGATTAATAATTGGTAAGGATATAATTAAGCAAGGATACAAAACTGGAAGAGGATCTTTTAAAATTCGTGGAGAAATTTCAGTTGAAAATCTGAAAAATGGTAAAGATAGACTTGTAGTTTCATCTATACCTTACCAAATTAACAAATCTAACCTAAATGAGAGAATTGCAGAACTGGTAAGAGATAAAAAAATTGAAGGTATAAGTGATATAAGAGATGAATCAAACAGCGAAGGTATTAGAGTATCCATTGATCTTAGAAGAAATGTTGAACCTGAAACTGTTAAAAGACAATTATACAAGTATACATCAGTAGAGTCATCATTCGGTTTTAATTCTTTAGCAATCGTTGATCAGAAACCAAAGACTTGTAATTTAAAAGATTTTTTAGAAAACTTTTTAAAGTTTAGAGAAGATGTAGTTATAAAAAGAACTAAATTTGATCTTAAAAAGGCAGAGGAGAGAGTTCATATTCTATTAGGACTATCTGTTAGCGTTGAAAACATTGATAAAGTTATTAAAATAATTAGATCTTCTAAAAATCCTGAAGAGGCAAAAAATTCACTTTTAAAAACAACTTGGAAAATAATCCATGCATCAAAACTTATTAAATTAGTAGATAGCAAAAATTACAAAGGAAAGTATGTATTATCTAATGATCAGGTAACTTCCATATTAGAACTTAGACTTCAAAAATTAACGGCTATAGGTATTAATGAAATTGAGATAGAAATTAAAAAATTAGCTGTTGAGATTTCTAAATATAAGAAAATTATAAATTCTAAAAATGAGTTGTTAAGAGTAATAAGCAATGATCTTCAGACAATTAAAGATAAATTTTCGGTTCCTAGAAGAACAAAAATTATAGATGCTGTATTAAATTATGACATAGAAGAGACAATACAAAAAGAGTCAGTAATAATTACAATAACACTTCAAGGATATATAAAAAGAGGTGCCCTAAGTGGAGTTAAACAGCAAAAAAGAGGTGGAAAAGGAAAAAAAGGAATAAAAACCAGAGAAGAAGACTCAGTTGTTCAAACATTATCTGTGGATACACATACATCGTTATTATTTTTTTCTACAGAAGGTTTAGCTTATAAAGTTAAAGCCTGGAAAATACCTGAGGGCTCAGCATCATCTAAAGGTAAATCTCTCTTCAATATTTTACCCCTAAAAAACCATCAATCAATTAGTTCGATTATGCCTTTTCCAGATGAAGATGTTAATAAAAAAAATATGCATATCATATTTGCAACTAGCAAAGGGAAAATAAGAAAGAATAATTTAGAGGATTTTTCGTCTATTAATGCTTCTGGAAAAATTGCAATGAAATTAGACTCTGATGATAAAATTATTGGGGTAAAAATATGTACGGATGATCAAGATATCATGCTAAATACAAAATTTGGTAAATGTATTAGATTTGAGTCTAAAAAACTTAGAGTCTTTAAGGGCAGATCTTCTAAAGGTATTAGAGGTATTAATCTTTCAGAAAAAGATACAATTGTCTCGTTATCTATAATTGATAAAGATGAAATTAAAAAAAGTAAAAGTAAAACTAAAGACGAAAAATCTGAAGTGATAGCTAAAGAAAAATTTATCTTATCAATTACAGAAAATGGTTATGGTAAAAGAACATCTCATTATGATTTTAGAGTCACAAATCGAGGAGGAAAGGGAATAATTGGTATAGTTAATTCTCCAAGAAACGGTAATGTCTCATCATCTTTCCCTGTTTTTGAAGGTGATCAAATATTAATTTCTACCAATAAAGGCAGAGTGATAAGAACTGCTGTGAAGGAAATAAGAATTGCTGGAAGAAACACACAAGGAGTAAGAATTATTAAATTAACTGGTGACGAAAAGGTGGTTTCCTCAATTAAATTAGATGATAATTTAGTTTAATGAAAAATATAGCTATATATCCTGGAACATTTGATCCAATAACAAACGGTCATATAGATGTTATAAAAAAAGCTCTAAATATCGTAGATAAAATCATTGTTGGTATATCTGACGGTAATGAGAAAAATTTTTTATTTCCAATAGATGAAAGATTAAAAATTGTTTCAAAAGCTTTATATGTAGACCTAAAACTTCCAAAAAATAAAATCAAGGTGATTAAATTTAATTCACTAACAACAAAACTATGTAAAAAATATAAGTCAAACTTAATTCTTAGAGGTTTGAGGGCTGTTTCTGATTTTGAATATGAGTTTCAACTAGCTGGAATGAATAGAAAATTAAATAATAAAGTAGAAACAGTGTTTCTTATGTCTGATGTTGAAAATCAGATTATTTCATCGAGATTTGTTAAAGAAATTGCTTTACACAAAGGTGATTTAAAAAAATTTACAACTAAAAGCACTATCAAGTCACTGAAAGAAGTTTATGCTTAAAAAAATTATTATTCTATTTATATCAATATTATTAACAACAGTTTTAAACGCAAAGGAGAATATAATGATACTTAAATTAAAAGATGGAGATGTAAAAATTGAATTATTTCCAAATGTAGCACCAAACCATGTTAAAAGAATAACCACACTTGCTAACGGTGGAAAATATGATGGAGTTGTTTTTCATAGAGTAATCGATGGCTTCATGGCTCAAACAGGAGATGTTAAATTTGGAAACTCATCCTCAGATAGTTTTAACTTAAGTAGAGCAGGCATGGGTGGTTCAGACATGCCAGATCTTAAAGAGGAATTTAACGATCTTCCACACGAGAGGGGAACATTGTCAATGGCAAGATCTTCAGATCCAAATAGTGCAAACAGTCAGTTCTTTATTTGTTTTGGTCCTACACCTCATCTCGATAGACAATATACAGTATTTGGAAAAGTAATCGAGGGTATGGAATTTGTTGATATGATAACAAAAGGAGATGGACCCAATGGATCTGTTTCTAATCCAGACAAAATAATTAGCTTTAAATCTGAGTAGAATTTAATGGATGGAAGACATAAAAAAGAATTTTTCTTTTAGCGTAAAACATCAAAGTAAAAATTATCGTGTTGGATTAATTGAAACTCATCGTGGGGATATTAATACTCCTGCATTTATGCCTGTAGGCACTCAAGCAACGGTTAAAGGAGTTTTTATTGATGACATTATTGAAACAGGAAGTGAGATAATTCTCTCTAATACTTATCACTTAATGATAAGACCTGGCACAGAAAGGATTGAAGCTGTTGGTGGATTGCATAAATTTATGAATTGCAAACTTCCTATATTGACTGACTCTGGCGGCTATCAGGTGATGTCTCTATCTAAATTTAATAAAATTGATAGAGACAAAGGTGCAATTTTCCAATCACACATAGATGGAAGAACTTTTATTTTAAGTCCAGAAGAAAGTATTAAAATTCAAAAAAAACTCAACTCAGATATTGTTATGGTGATGGATGAGTGTCCAAAAAATACTAATGATTATAATAAAATTGAAAAATCAATGAATTTATCTACAGAGTGGGCAATAAGATCTAAGAATGAATTCGGAAATAACCCTCATAAAGCTTTGTTTGGTATTGTTCAAGGTGGTTTATTTAATGATCTTAGAATTGAATCTTTAAGAAAATTAATTAACATAAAATTTGATGGATACGCAATTGGAGGTTTAGCTGTTGGAGAAACTCAAAGGGAAATGTTTGATGTTTTAGATGGTATTAAAGACTATTTACCAGTGGATAAACCGAGATATTTAATGGGTGTAGGAACTCCATCTGATATATTAGGGGCAGTTAAAAGAGGTATAGATATGTTCGATTGTGTCCTACCTACAAGATCTGGAAGAACTGGACTAGCTTTTACTTGGAATGGCAGAATTCAAATAAGAAATTCTGAAAATAAATTAGATAATACACCTCTAGATAGTAGTGTAACTAAATTTGACCTTAATAAATACTCTAAAAATTATTTGAATCACCTTCATAATACTAATGAGATGTTGGCCTCAATGATTTTAACGTTAAATAACATAAACTTTTATCAAGAACTTATGTATGAAATTCGAAAAAATATTAAAATGGGAACTTTTGATGAATTTCATGACAAGTATATTAATATTTTGTAAATTTTTACCATTGCCAAATATAAAAAAATCAATATAAGAATTTTCGTGTTGGGCCCTTAGCTCAGTTGGTAGAGCAATTCCCTTTTAAGGAATGGGTCGATGGTTCGAGTCCATCAGGGCTCACCAACTCTTCAGCCTATTGGTGGGTACTTTAGAATAATCTCGTTAATCCAATTACTGATCTGGTCAATTCTTCTATCATTTGAAGGATGTGTGCTCATAAATTCAAGTGGCTCTTTACCTTTATTTGCTTTCTTCATTCTTTCCCATATTTTGGTAGTTTCTCTAATATCGTAACCAGATAAAGAAGAAAAAATTAATCCTAAGTAATCAGCTTCACTTTCTTGTTTTCTTGTAAAAGGGTTCATTATTCCAATTTGAGATAACAATCCAACTGTATTCATACCAGTTGTTCTATTGATCTGAGATAATTTTCCACCAGTTGCAATATCTATTATTCCTGTAGTAGTGTTTAAAAGCACAGTTCTACTAGCTCTTTCAACTGAATGTTTTGCAACCGCATGAGCAATTTCATGACCCATTACAGCAGCTAAACCGTCATCATTTTTTGTAATATCTAACATACCAGTATAAACAGCAATTTTTCCTCCAGGCATACACCATGCATTTTTAACTTTTTTATTATCTATTAAAATATATTCCCAATTAAAGTTTATTGTGGGATCATCCATATTATTTTTATAAAAATATTCAGATATCGATGTTTCTATTTTTGATCCAATTGCAATAATTTTATCTAAACTTTCTTTATCGTCACTTAATTTAGCTTTTTGTTTTACTTTTTCATACAATTCAGCAGCTTGTGCATTTAACTTTGATTCTGGGATTAATTTTAATTGTCTTCTATCTGTGATTGGAGTCGTAGTGCAGGCATGTAAACCAGCAGAAAGGCAGCCACAACCCATTAAATATATAAAATTTCTTCTATTCACTTTTCTTAATATTTATATTACATGTAATTTATAATCAATTGAAGTTATGTCAAAAATTAGAAGAAAAAGAATTTCATTTATATCAAGACTAAGAAACTACTTTATAACAGGAATTGTTGTTTTAGTCCCTATTGGTATCACATTATATCTTACAACTTTTTTTATATCAATTTCATCGAAATTAATTCCACAAGGAATAAATCCAAATAGCTACCTACCATTTGCGATACCGGGTTTAGAAATATTACTTTCGGTAATCTTTATTACTCTTGTAGGTGGATTATCACTTTCATTTATTGGAAAAAAATTTTTACAGTTATTTAATGATTTATTAAAAAAAATTCCAATTTTAAGGACCATATATTCTGCTATTGGACAAATGACAGAAACATTTGCACCAAAAAAAGGTTCAAAAAAAAGTGTAGTTCTAATTCAGTATCCAAGAAAGGGCTCATGGGCAGTTGGTTTTGCAACAAAAGAGAATAAGGGTGAGATTTCAAAAAAAACTAATACAGAATTAGTCAATGTTTTTGTTCCTACTACACCAAATCCGACCAGTGGTTTCTTGCTAATGTTTCCTAAAAGTGAGGTTGTATATCTTGATATGACATTTGAGGAAGCTTCAAAATTTATAGTTTCAGCTGGTACTTCTGAGACTAAATCTAAATAGTCTCATTAATTACAGCAACTTTATCATAAAGTTTTATAAGCTTGTTAAAACTATTAGTTTCAAAGTTATTTTTTTCAATTTTTTTCACTTCTTTTTCCGCAATGTTAAAAAGATCTTCATGTTGAATAGGGTCTGCAAGGTTAAACTTTTTTAAGCCACTTTGCTTAAATCCTAAAATATCACCGTATCCTCTTATTTTTAAATCTTCCTCAGCAATTTTAAAACCATCATTAGTATTTTTGAGAATAGTTATTCTCTTACGGGCGTTCTCACTTAGCCCTGTTTTAAACATTAGTATACACGATGACGCTTTATTACCTCTACCAACGCGTCCCCTCAGTTGGTGAAGCTGAGATAATCCATATTTATTCGAATTTTCAATCACGATTACGTTTGCATTTGGAAAATCAATTCCAACTTCTATTACAGTCGTTGAAACTAATATATCTATCTTTCTATCATTAAATTTATTTAAAACTTTATCTTTTTCTTCCTTACTCATTAATCCATGAACAATATCCACCTTATCTTTAAAAATTTTATTTAAATATTTATATTTTTCTGTAGCTGACTGATGTTCTATTTTTTTGGACTCTTTTATAAGTGGACAAACCCAAAAAACTTGATTTTTTTTTCCAATTTCACGTTTAATAAAATTAATAACTTCATTAATTTTTGTCTCATTTTTACTATATGTTTTTATCGGTAATCTATTTTTGGGTTTTGATTTAATTAAAGAAATGTCCATATCTCCATAAATTGTCATCATCATTGTTCTTGGAATAGGGGTTGCTGACATCACAAGTACATCACAATCTTTGCCACCTTTATCTGATAGTTTTTTTCTTTGATTCACACCAAATTTATGTTGCTCATCAATTATTATTAATCCCAAATTAAAATAAGTAATTTTTTCTTGATAAAGAGAATGAGTGCCTATCAAAATATCAATTTTATTATTTAAGAGATCGTTTAAAATTTTTTTTCTTTTTTTGTATTCTGTTTTCCCAGTTAATATTTCGGGATTACAATATTTATTAAAATTTTCTAATATAAATTTATAATGCTGAATAGCTAATATTTCAGTTGGAGCCATTATTGCAACTTGATAACCTGCTTTTATAACATTTAATGCAGCGATTACTGATACTATTGTTTTTCCTGATCCAACATCTCCTTGTAGCAATCTAAACATTTTTTGTTTTGATCCCATATCTTTATTTATGTTTTTTAATGAAGATATTTGGTCAATTGTAAGTTTAAATTTCAAGCTATCAATTATTTTACTTTGATGCTGATAATTAAGAATTTTATTCTTTTTTTTTATTTTTTTAATTTTACTTCTTATATTTGAAGAGAGTAGAAAATTTGCAAAAATTTCATCAAAAACTAGTCTTTTAAAATATTTTGTACTTTGAATTTTTGTTATTTCTTCTTTATGAATATTAATAATACATTCCTTCCACGTAACATGATTAAATAAACTTGATATTGATTGTGGCAACCACTCCTCTAATTCAGGCAAGTTTTGCAAAACATTATTTATTACTTGATTATACTTATTTAATGTTAAACCATCAGAAAGACTATATTTAATTTCATCATTTATAATATTTAAATTACTTGAATTTTTTGTTGTTGGATTAACAAATTGAAATTTATTTCTAAAGCTATTTGCCTTTCCATGTATTATTACTTCTTCATTTAAGGGTAATAATTTTTTGATATATCCCTCATAACTATTAAAAAAAATACAATCCAATTTTACACCATTTTTTTCACATATTACTTTATTAGGTAAATTTCTAATTCTTGGAAAATTATATTTAATCGGTGTAACTTTAATATTATAATTTTTTCCCAATTGTAAATCTTGAATCTCTGTATCCTCGGCAGTTTCTATTTTTGATATAGGTAAATGCCACAGAAGGTCAAAAATTGTAAAAATTTTTTTTTTGTTGAATGAACTTAATGTTTTTTTGCCCACACCTTTAATATTATCTATAGGTGACAATAAATATTCAAAATTACTCATTAAATATATATATATATGGTTATAAGTAATGAATTCAAATAAACAAAATTTAATTAATAAAATTATTTATAGATCTCAATATCGTGGTACAAAAGAAATGGACATATTTGTCAGTGGTTTTGTTAAATCCATTATTGATTCATTATCAATAGATGATCTAAAAGATTTAGATACATTGGTTAACATGAGTGACGAAGATATTTCTAAAATTTCAAAAAATGAAATGAGTTTTGAGAATGATAAATTATCAAGATTGTTAATTGATTTTAAATGAATGGCGGAGAGACTGGGATTCGAACCCAGGAAAGAGTTGCCCCTTTGTCGGTTTTCAAGACCGATGCTTTCAACCGCTCAGCCATCTCTCCTTGTGCAAGGTTTTATTATTATTAATATATATTTCAAGAATAAAATGACTTAAGTAGTTACTTTAATTATTCAAATAATAAAAAATGAACAAAAAAAATTTTA
The DNA here is from genome assembly GCA_902562645.1 of uncultured Pelagibacteraceae bacterium. Classification (GTDB taxonomy): domain Bacteria; phylum Pseudomonadota; class Alphaproteobacteria; order Pelagibacterales; family Pelagibacteraceae; genus Pelagibacter. Next base: position 32,880 of record CACETY010000005.1, on the reverse strand, counting down.
ATAAAGGAGTTTTGTTGACATCCTTTGGTTCATTTTGGTGGGGTTTTTTTGGTGTTATTTACTTCAAATATATTTCTTTTGCAGGACACTTAGAAGTATTAATTCATAGAAGTGTTTGGACAGCTTTTGTATTAATAATTACTACTTTTTTATTTTCTAAATGGAATATTTTTAGAAAAACTCTTAAGGATAAAAAAATATTATTTACCCTCTTTATTTCTGGTTTTTTAATTTTTATTAATTGGGGTGTATGGATTTATGCAGTTAGTGTAGATAAAATAATAGATGCTAGTTTTGGATATTTTATAATGCCAATCATAAGTGTCTTCTTAGGTTATTTTTTTTTAAAAGAGTCGATTACTAAAAAAGGGAAAATTTCAATTTTTTTAGTAATTATTTCAGTTAGCTATTTATTATTATTGGATTTTAGTTCAATTCCATGGGTAGGTTTAATTGTAGCTTTGAGTTGGAGCTTTTATAATCTATTAAGAAAAAAAATTAATGTTGATACTGATATAGGTCTTTTCATTGAAAGTTTGTATATACTTCCTTTTGCATTAGTTGCATTTTATTTTATAAGTATAAACAATTTTAACGATTTCAGTTTATCAAATCCATCTTTAATGCCATTATTAATGTTAGCAGGACCAATGACTGTGATTCCCCTTTTTTTATATGTGAGGGGAGTAGAATTAGCAGGACTAGGACCAGCAGGAATGATTTTTTATATTACTCCTACTTTGCAATTTTTACTTGGTTTTTTCATTTATAATGAGCAATTTAATATAAACCAGTTAGTTAGTTTTATTTTAATATGGATTGCTGTATTTATATATTTGAAAGATATTTATGAAAAAAATTAAAACTTATGTTTTTTTTCTTTTTGTTATTATAAATTTTAATGCTCACGCTAATGACCTTGAATTTGAAAAGTGGAAAGAGAAGTTTAAATTAATTGCACTAGAAAGAGGAGTAAGTTTGAATACAATTGAAAATACTGTTGGCAAATCTTCTTTTTTAAAAAATGTTATTAAATATGATAGATACCAACCAGAATTTTATGAGGATACTAAAACATACGTTTCTAAAAGAGCTAATATCAAAAAAGTAAACTCTGGAATAAAAATCTATAACATAAATAAAAAAGTAATTGATAAAATTACTAATGAATTTTCTGTTGATAGAGACTTGCTTCTGTCGCTCATGGGTATCGAAACTAATTTTGGCAATTATTTAGGGAAAATGGATATAGTTTCATCCTTGGCAACGCTAAGTTATGATAAAAGAAGAAGTGAGTTTTTTACTTCTGAACTCATAACTCTTCTAATCTTGTTCGATAATGGAATTATAAATCCAAATAATTATTTAGGATCATGGGCAGGAGCTTTTGGTAATTTCCAATTTATGCCATCTACTATTAAGAATTATGCAATTGATTATAATAGAGATGAAACTATTAATTTAAAAAGTATTGAGGACTCATTTGCATCTGCAGCAAATTATTTAAATAAAATAGGATGGAATAATAATACTCCATGTTTTTATAAAGTTGAACTTATTAATGAAACACCTCATAAATATTTAAATACATCAGCAAAACAAATTAAACATAAAAATAAAATATCTTATTTAAAAAAATATATAAAGAATAGTGAAATTCTAAATCATCTTGATGGTTTAGAAGCTGCACTTGTAACCCCTGATTATGATATTATTCCTGATGCAAAAAAACTAACTCCAGCATATGTAGTTTTTGATAATTACGAATTAATTTTAAAATGGAATAGATCTTTAAGATTTGCATTAGCTGTTTGTACATTGAAAAGTAAGTTTAAAAATGCAATCTAAATATATTTTATATCTTATATTTTTGTCTCTATTTGCTTGTGAACATCATTCTTCAAATATTAATATTAAGAACAAACCCGAAGAAACAAAATCCATAGTTAAAAAAAAAGAAATTAAAGAAATACAAAAAATTGAAAAAAAAAAATTAGTTAATATTGTTTATTCTAACAAAGGATTTGCTTTAATATACAGTGATGGTACAAATAATTCATTAGGATATAAATTAGATGATACATCTATTAATATATTAAGCCCTAATTTACCTAATGGAACACCAGTTAGAATAACAAATATAATTAATGGAAAATCCTTATTAACTGTTGTCAAAAACAAAACTGTTTTACCTATCTATTACAATTCAGTAATTACAAATAGAATTGTAAGTGAATTATCAATAAATCCAAGTGAACCTTATGTATTCATTGAAACTATAAATTCTAATAAATTATATGTTGCAAATGACGTAAAAACATTTGATGAAGAAAAAGAAGTCGCTAATAAAGCTCCAGTTGAAGATATAATGGTTCAGAGTATAAGTCTTGAAACTAAAAAAAAGGAATCTAAAACTGAAAATTTTGTAACAAATTTTAATTACATTATTAAATTTGCAGATTTTTATTTTGAAGATTCTGCTATTATGTTAAAAAATAGGTTGTTTGAAGAGTATAAAATTGAAAATATTTTAATCAAAAAAATGTCACAAAATAATTTTAGAGTTTATAAAGGGCCTTATAAAGATTTTGAAAAATTAAAGAAAGGATTTCATAATATCGAAAATGTTGGTTTTGATAGTATTGAAATAATTAAATTATGAGAATTAAAAATTTATCGTTAATTTTAATAATTTTTGCATTCCTGATAAAGCCAGTTTTTGCTAACTTTGATGTAAATGCAAGGACTGCTATTGTGCAAGATCATTTGTCAGGCAAGATATTGTTTGAAAAAGATGCCGATAGACAAATATTTCCAGCTTCAATGACAAAAATTATGACTTCAATCATAGCTTTTGATTTACTTAAAAGCGGTGAACTGTCATTAGACGATAAATTTTTAGTCTCCGAAAATGCATGGAGATTGTCTCAAGCAGGTTACTCTTCAATGTTTATTATGGTTGGAGATGAAATAAGCGTTGAGAATTTATTAAGAGGTATCATTGTTTCATCAGGCAATGATGCTTGCATTGCACTTGCTGAAGGCATTGCTGGAACAGAAGAAGAGTTTGCAATTATGATGACTGAAAAAGCAAGAGAAATTGGTATGGAAAATACCAACTTTTCTAATTCTTCTGGAATAAATTCTCCAGACAATTTATCAACTGTTAGAGATATATTAATCATGTCCAATTATTTGATAAAAAATTATCCTAAATATTACGAATATTACAAAGAAACTGAATTTACATGGAATAGAACTGGCGGAGATCCTATTAAACAAGGTAATCGTAATCCTCTGCTTTATAAAAATATTGGAGTTGATGGAATAAAGACAGGATATCTTGCATATGAAAAATATTCGCTTGCTTCAACCATAAAAAGAAATGAAAGGAGAATAATTGCAGTTGGAAGTGGTTTTGTCTCAAAAAATTCAAGATCAAAAGAGTCACTTAAACTGCTAACATATGGATTAACTAACTTCGACACAATTAAAATTGCTAAGAAAGATGAAATATTTGATGAGTTAAACGTTTGGCAAGGGACTCAAAAAACAGTAAAATCCTATATAAGTGAAGATGTTTATAAAACAATTCCAAAAGCAAAAAAAAAATACCTAAAAGTTTCAATTGATTATCAAGGACCTTTAAAAGCTCCAATATTAAAAAATGACATAATTGGTAAAGTTAAAATTACCTTTAAAGATGAACAAATAGGAGAATATAATTTATTAGCTTTTGAAAATGTAAAAAGACAAAATATATTTTCTAGATTTATTTCCTCAATAAATTTCCTAATCTGGGGCGATGTCTAAAAACCCTATAATAGTCTTCGAAGGCATAGAGACTTCTGGAAAATCTACTAGTCTAAAAAAAACTATTAAATATTTAAAAAAAAAAAAAATTAAATACATTAGTTTTAGAGAACCTGGTGGTACTAATCTTTCTGAAAAATTAAGACAATTAATGTTAAATAAAAAATCAAAATTAAATAATAAAACTGACTTATTTCTATTTATGGCATCTAGATCAGAAAATTTTGATAAAATTATAAAAAAAAATTATAAAAAAAAAGTTATATTGATCGATAGGTTTATAGACTCGACATTAGCATATCAACATTATGGGATGGGATTGGATAAAAATTTAATTTTAAGAATGAATAATTTTTTATTAGGTAATTTAAAACCAAATTTTACTTTCTTAAGTATTGTAAATAAAAAAAATATGCTAAAGAGGCTTAAATTGAGAAAAAATATAAATAAATACGATAATTTTAATCATAACTTTTATAATAAAGTTCAAAAGGGATTTTTAAAAATTGCGCTTACAAATAGATCTAAATACTTAATATTAGATAGCAACAAGGATAGTTTAAAAATTATCGAAAATAAATTAATTAACAAAATAAATAAAATCTTAAAATAAATGAGTGAAAAAAGTAGACTTATCGGTCATAAAACTTTGTTTAGTAATTTAATTTATTTAGACCAAATAGAAAAATTTCCAAATAAGATTCTATTAAATGGTCCTAAAGGCATAGGTAAAAAAATTTTAGTAAATCATCTTTTAAATTACCTTTACTCTAAAAACATTGAACAATTTTATGATTTAAAGAATAATGAATATAAAACTAATAACAACTTATCTTTACTTATTTCCAATAATTCTCATCCTAATATTTTCAAAATTCAGAAAAAAAAGGATAAAAAAATAATCGATATTGATCAAATTAGAGAGATGATCCAGTTTACCAATCAAACTTCTTTTAATAACAAAAGGAAATTTATAATAATTGAGGACATAAACTTATTAGGTATTAATTCTGCAAATGCTCTACTGAAATCTATTGAGGAACCTAATGACAAAACATATTTTATTTTAATCAATAATTCTGAATATAAAATTTTAGACACAATTAAATCAAGATGTTTAGAGTTTAAATTAAATTTAATGAATTCAGAAGCAATTGAAATTGTGAATAATTATTTTAATAGCGACAAGTATATTGATATAAACCTAGACTTTATAAACAATTATAATTCACCATCATTTTTAATATCATTGGTAAATTTTCTAGAAAATAATGATTTATCTATAAAAGAGTGCAATATTGAAGATTTATTAGCCTATATTATTAGAAATAAACTTTATTCATCAGATGAATTTATTAAAGAATATTTGAATTTATTTATTGAACTTTTTTTCTACAAAAATATAAATAATTCAAAGAATATTTCATTCAAAATTAAAAAGTATTTTTATCTAAAACTTTCTTTTGTTAAAAAATATAATTTAGATTTTGAATCATTTTTTCTAGAATTTAATGACAAATTATTAAGTGAATAAAAATTACTACATTACAACACCAATATATTATCCATCTGCAAAACCTCATATGGGTCATGCATATTCAAGTATTATTGCTGATTTTTTTGCAAGATTAAAAAGAATACAGGGATTTAACGTATATTTTTTAACTGGCACTGATGAACATGGACAGAAAATTCAACGTGCAGCAGAAGAAAAAAAAATGGATCCATTATTGTTTTGTGATGAAATCAGTAAAACTTTTAGAGATTTATCTGACACATTAAACTTATCAAATAATGATTTCATAAGAACTACTGAGCCAAGACATGCTAAATCTGTTGAAAATCTTTGGAATGTTCTAGAAAAAAAAGGTGAAATTTACTTATCAAAGTATTCAGGTTGGTATTCTGTATCAGATGAAGCGTTCTACACAGAAAGTGAAATTGAGGATTTAGATGGTACAAAAAAAGCAATTTCTTCAGGATCTAAAGTAGAGTGGGTAGAAGAAGAGTCTTATTTTTTTAGATTATCTAAATGGCAAGATAAATTGATTGAGTTTTATGATAAAAATCCAGATTTTATACTACCTGAAACAAGAAAAAATGAAGTTGTTAGTTTTGTTAAATCAGGATTAAAAGATTTATCTGTCAGTAGAAAATCATTCAATTGGGGAATAAAAGTTCCTTCTAATAAAGACCACGTTATATATGTTTGGTTAGATGCTTTAACAAATTATTTAAGTGCTTTAAATTACCCTAATGAAAGTGATAATTTATATAAATCTTTTTGGCCCGCGGACCTTCATCTTATTGGAAAAGATATATTAAGATTTCACGCTATTTATTGGCCAGCTTTTCTATTAGCTGCTGATATAAATCCACCAAAAAGAGTATTTGGTCATGGGTGGATTCTCTCAGGTGATGAAAAAATGTCAAAATCAAAAGGTAACATTTTAGACCCACTTGAAATTATAGACACCTACGGTTTAGATCCTTTAAGATATTATTTAATTAAAGAAGTTTCTTTCGGTAATGATGGAAATATTTCACAAGAAAAATTAGAGTCTTGTATAAATAGTGATTTGGCCAACAATTATGGAAATTTATGCCAAAGGGTACTGGCGTTTTGTGATAAAAATTCTAACTTTGAGGTTCCTGACAATGATACCTTTTCAGATGATGATAAATTGATCTTGGATCAATACTCTAAAAATTATGAAAGTTTATTAAAATATTCTGATAATCAGAATGTAAATTCATATATAAATTTTATTGTTGAACAGTTATTTGCTGCAAATAAGTATTTTAATGACCAGGAACCCTGGAAAAAGAAGAATGATAAATTGAGAATGAATACTATTATTTATGTTGCATTGGAGCTAATAAGAAAAGTCAGTATACTACTATATCCAATAATACCAAGTTCATCTCTTAAGGTATTGGAAGCATTTGGTATAACGGAAGATAAAGTTTATTTTGAGACAATTAGGAATAATAATTATTTAATGAAAGGTCTTAAATTAAAAAAATTAGATATATTATTTAGAAAGATTGAAAAAAATGATTGATTCACATTGTCACTTAGATCATGAAACTTTAGTTCAAAATATTGAAGGTATTTTAGCAAAATGTAAACAGGAGGGTGTTAAAAAGGTATTAACAATATCAACAACATTAAATGGGTTTCCTAAAATTTTAGAGATTATTGACAAAGATGAAATAATATTTGGAACTTTTGGTATACATCCTCACGAAACTAACAATGATCAAGTATCAAAAGATGAAATAATTAAAAAAATTAATACTAGCAGTAAAATAATTGGAGTAGGAGAGACAGGTTTAGATTTTTATTATAATAACAGTCACAAAGATAAACAAATAAAAAGTTTTAAAAATCATATAGATGCAGCATTAGAATTAGACATACCTTTAATTGTACATTCTAGAAATGCTGAAGCAGAAACATATGAAATATTAAAAAATTCTAACAAGAATTTAAAGATACTTATGCATTGTTTTACAGGATCCCTAACTTTTGCTTTGAAATTAATGGATCTTAATTCTTACTTTTCCGCTAGTGGAATTATTACATTTAAGAATAGTACTGATCTTCAAAATACTTTCAAAAAATTACCATTAGAAAGATTGCTTATTGAAACAGATAGTCCTTTTTTAGCACCTGAACCAATGAGAGGTAAGAAAAATGAGCCATCTTTTGTGCGCTACACTTTAAAGAAATTATCAGAATTAAAAAATGTTGATACTGAGGAATTGGATAAAATAACTACAGATAATTTTAACAGATTATTCTTTAATAAATGAGCGTAAAATTTACCATATTGGGCTGTGGTAGCTCTTTAGGTATACCTCGTATTGATGGATACTATGGAAGATGTGATCCTAAGAATAAAAAAAATATACGAACGAGGTGTTCAGCTCTAATAAGTTCAAAAAACTTAAACATTTTAATTGATACATCTCCAGATTTAAAATCTCAATTATTAAAAAATAAAGTTAAAAATATTGATACAGTCTTTTATACTCATTCGCATGCTGATCAAACACATGGAATTAATGAATTGAGGGTTTTTTCTTTAAAAAATAGAAAAAAAATATCAATTTACGCAGATGAAATTACAAAGAAAAATCTTAAAAATACTTTTGGTTATTGTTTTAAAGAAAACAAAAATTATCCATCTATACTTGATGCCAAAACATTAAAAAAAAAGCATTTACTTAAAGATTTTAAAACAAAAATTGATATTAAATCTTTAAAGGTTCATCATGGATCGATAAAAAGTATTTGTTATATTATTAATGATAAATGTGCTTATGCACCTGATGTCAATAGAATTGATATCAAAGATCTAAAATATCTTAAAAATTTAAAATATCTTATTGTTGATTGTTTAAGATATAATTTTCATCCAACCCATTTTAATTTAGAGGATGTATTGAAATTAATTGATAAAATTAAGCCTAAGAAAACAATTTTAACAAATTTGAGTAACGAAATTGACTATAATGAAATAAAAAAATTTTTACCTAAAAATGTAACTCCTGCACATGATGGCATGACAATACTAATTTAATAAGCTTTCTATTTTTTTTATAATTTTATTTGATGTTGGTTTTGTTAAAGATGCATATGTATCTTCAATTTTACCTTCTTTATTCACCAATATTTTGTAAAAATTCCATTTTGGAACAGCAGATTTCCCATAGTTTTCTTTAGCCCATTTGTAAATTTCATGCGCATTATCACCTTTTACATCAGTTATTTCTGTCAGTGGAAAGTCAATATTAAAATTAACCTCACAAAACTTTTTAACATCATTATTATTTTTCTTTTCCTGATTAAATGAATTAGACGGTATTCCAAGTACAATTAAACCTTTATCTCGATATTTATCCCATAATTCCTGCATATCTGCATATTGTTTTGTAAATCCACAATAACTTGCTGTATTTATAATTAGAACAGGTTTTCCTCTAAAATCTTTGAAATCTATTACATTGCCAGTGATACTGTTGATTTTAAAATCATAAAAGATTTTTTCATATTCAGAATGTGATGAACTTTTAAAAAAAAACATAATTATAGTAAGCCCAATTATTAATAGGTTTTTCATTATTTTAATTATCTATTTGGTGTAAGTAGTATTAAAAAGTATCCAAATAAAGTGGATAATAATGACCCAGTCAAAACCCCAATCTTTACACCATCCATATATTGCAAATTGTCTGCAAATGCCAAATTTCCAACAAATAAACTCATAGTAAAACCAATTCCTGTTAAAACTCCGACTCCATAAAAATTATACCAACTTGTATTACTTGGCATTTGCGCAATTTTTAATTTAATCGACACATATGAAAATACAAATACACCCAATTGTTTTCCAACAAACAATCCAAGAACTATTCCTAAAGGGACTTTATCTAGTAAAGATGAAAAGGACAAACCCTCTAATGAAACACCTGCATTTGCAAAAGCAAAAATAGGCATTATTCCAAATGCAACATAAGGACTTATTGCATGCTCAACTTTAATTAAAAGTGAAAAATCTTTGTCTTTTTTTCTATGAGGAATTGTCATCGCTAATAAAACTCCAGCGATAGTTGCGTGTATTCCTGAATTATGAGTAAAATCCCATAAAAAGATTCCAACTATTAAATAGGGTAGAAATTTTTTTACATTAAATTTATTTATAACTAATAGAGCAATAAACGCTAAAAGCATCAAAGATAAATATTTTATGCTTAAATCACCAGAGTAAAATAAAGCTATTATAACTATTGCTCCAAGATCATCGATAATTGCTAAGGCCGTTAAAAATACTTTCAAAGAAATAGGTACTCTACTTCCTAATAATGATAATACACCTAAAGAGAAAGCAATATCTGTAGCTGAAGGTATCGCCCAACCTTTTAACGTTTCTCCATCTCCTAGATTTATAAAAACATATATTAGTGCAGGAATTAACATTCCTCCTACCGCTGCAATTATTGGAAGAAGGGCTTGTTTAATATTTGACAATTCACCCTGTAAAAATTCTCTTTTAATTTCAAGTGTTACAAAAAAGAAAAATATTGCCATTAATGCATCATTTATCCAATGCAAAACTGAAAGCTTAATACCGAAATTATTTATTCCAATAAATAAATACTTTTCTAATGTTGAAAAATATAACGTTGACAATTCAGAATTACTAATAATCAAAGCAATTATAGCTGCAAAAAGAAGAACTATTCCACTTGCGGCTTCAAGTTTAAAAAATGATACAAAACCTTTTGTAATTTTTTGAAACATATTTAGTTAACGAGATCTTTAATAAAAAGTTTTAAATCCAGCATAGTTTCGTAAAGACTATCAAATAATGGTACTATGCCAGGAAATACATTAGATAAATTATATTTAAACGTATCTAATAAAAAAATTAGACCTAATAAAGATATTACAAAAATTACAAAATATATAAATATCACCTTAAGTTTGACACCTTTCTCATAATTAACTCTTTCATTATTTTTTTCAGTTTCTGAATCATCAACTTTTATTTCTGATTTAACGTTTTTATTTATATCTGAAATATCCTCATCATTAAATTTTTCCTTAATTTTATTATCTTTTTTAGTAGTATTAATATCTATTTCAGAGTTATTGTCTTCAGATATTTTTTGTACATCAGAATTTTTGTTTAAATTAATTTTATAGTGCCAGATATGGTCACAATTACCACACTTAAGTGTTCTACCATTTTCAGGTATTAATTTTCCATCAAGGTTAAATTTTTTATTACAATTGGGACATTCTATGATCATATGATCTCTTATAGCATTAAATATCAAATTTATTATAAATTTGTAACTAATATAACCTTTGAATTTTGTTTTTTCTGCTGTATTAGTACAGCAATCGGGGCGTAGCGCAGCCTGGTAGCGCATCTGGTTTGGGACCAGAGGGTCGCAGGTTCAAATCCTGCCGCCCCGACCACTGTTTATGAAAAAAGCAAAAATCTACAAACCATCTAAAACTGCTATGCAGTCAGGTATGAAAAAGTTTGATAAATGGATTATAGAATTTATAACCAAAGATCCTGGTAAAAACCCGCTTATGGGTTGGGAAAGTTCTTCAGATACGTATTCAGAGCTTAATTTAGAATTTAAATCTAAAGATTTAGCTATTGAGTATGCTAAAAGAAATAATATTGATTTTGAAGTTATTGAACCACAAAAAAGAAAATTAACTAAAAAATCCTACGCAGATAATTTTATAAAATAATGTTCAGATTTTTTACAATAAAAAAATGGTATTTATGGTCTTGGGTAGGTTCATTTGTAATTCTGTCCTCTTTGTGGGTACAAGTAAAAATTGATGTTAAAATAAATGAGTGGTTTGGAGAATTTTATGACATGATCCAAAAGGCACTAGGTGCGCCTAATGCTATTACAATTGAAGAATATTGGGCTAGTTTGTTTTCATTTATTGTACTTGCAGCTATGTATGTGGGAGTTGCTGTTATTGTAAGTTATTTTACTTCACATTATTTGTTCAGATGGAGAACTGCTATGGTTGAATATTATCATAGCGTTTATGAAAAAGCTCGAAAAATTGAAGGGGCTTCACAAAGAGTTCAAGAGGATACCATTAAATTTTCAAGAATAATGGAGTCTTTAGGGACAAGTTTAATAGAAGCAATAATGATATTAGTTGAATTCATGCCAATTTTATTTGGTTTAAGTATTGGTATACCAATATTCTTTTTTGGAGATTGGGAGTATGGTTTAATTGTAGGAGCTCTTCTGTGGTCTATTGGTGGTACAATTTTTTTAATTATTTTAGGATTAATATTAAGATTAGTCGGTGTTGAATATGATCTTCAAAAAAAAGAGGCTGCTTATAGAAAAATCTTAGTAATAGCTGAGGATGATGGCACTGTAAGACCAAAGACAATAGAGGAATTATTTGATGGTGTTAGAAGCATTCATTTTTTAAGTTATATTAGATATTTATATTTTAATATAGGAAGAATAGCATACTTACAGGCTAATGTGTTATCTGCATATGTCTTTCTTGCACCTGCTATAGTTGCAGGTGCTGTTACACTTGGAGTAATGCAACAGATCATAAGAGCATTTGGTCGTGTAGAAGGATCTATGCAGTATATCTTAAAAGCATGGCCAACAATTATTGAACTAGCAAGTGTTTACAAAAGATTAAGAGAGTTTGAATATAAGTTAAAAGTTGATGATAAAAGAAGTGAGAGTGAATATAAAACATAATTAATGAAGTTAACTAAGGAATTATTAAGTAATCTTATAAAAATAACCTCAAATTCTGCAATTGCTTGTTTTCCGTATATTGGAAAGAATGAAAAGATATTAGCAGATAAAGCTGCAACAGATGTAATGAGAGAGCAACTTAATAAATTAAATATTAAAGGTAAAGTTGTGATAGGTGAAGGTGAACTTGATGAAGCACCTATGCTTTATATTGGTGAAGAACTAGGAAGAGGAAATGGACCAGAAATAGATATTGCAGTAGATCCAGTAGAAGGTACTAATTTTGTTGCAAACAATCTACCTGGTTCAATGTCGGTTCTAGCTGTAGCAGAAAAAGGGAAATTATTTAATGCACCTGAAACTTATATGGAAAAAATTGCTACTGGTAGTCATGTACCTAAAGGTAGCTTGGATATTGATTTTACTGTTGAAAAAAATATTAATATTTATTCAGATATAACAAATAAAAAAAAATCAGAAATCACAGTATGTATTCTTAATAGACCAAGACATAGTAAAATTATAAGTGAATTAAAAAGGTTAAATGTTAATATCAAACTCATTACTGATGGAGATGTATCTGGCGCATTACTAGTATCGAATAAAAAATATAATGTTGATATCTTCATGGGTATTGGTGGAGGTCCTGAAGGCGTAATAGTAGCTACAGCTTTAGACTCACTAAATTGTAATTTTCAAGGTAGATTTTTATTTAAAACTGAGACTGACAAAAAAAGAGCAAAAGATATGGGAATAAAAGATTTAAATAAAAAATATGAGATTAATGAAATAGTGAGAGGAGAAAGTTTTTTTTGTGCAACAGGCATTACTTCTGGAGAATTAATGAATGGTGTAATTAAGGAAGACAATAAATATATAACTGAGACAATTTTTACTTGCAATAAATCTGATTTAAAAGTTGTAAAAAAAAAGGTTTCACTTACTTGATTAATTTAAAGAATTACAATAAAAGATCCATCACTGGTCCCTTCGTCTATCGGTTAGGACACATGGTTTTCATCCATGAAAGAGGGGTTCGATTCCCCTAGGGACCGCCATTATTTTTTCTTCTAGTTGGTGCATTAATTTTGTTTCTCAATGTTGACAATAGATTATAAATAAAATTATCCTGTGTAAAATCCTTCTCTGTTTTTTTCTCCGCTATTTCAATATCATTCATATCGTTTAAATTTAATAATGTTTTATCTTTAACTAAACCCATCTTATTAAATTCAATAATTAATATATTATTTCTTGAAATTGTTTTTTTACCTAATTTAAATAGTGATTGATTAGTTTTTTTTCTCTCAAAATATAGCCAAGAATTATTAAAAGTACTCTTAGATGATGGTGGACCTATTATTTTTCTTACATCATTTTTGTTACTTTTATTTAGTTCTATTTTATCAAGTTTAGTGTCTACAAACCTAAATCCATGAAGATTTGAAACTTTATTTATTGAACAATTAAGTGTAAAAAAAAATAAAATAAAAAAAAATAGATTTCTCATATGCATAAAAATTATATAAATATTTACAATAATTTAGTTAGATTAACTAGAAATAAAAATCTTTATAAAACTTTAAAAAATAAGGATACATTTTCTGATAGACTAATAATACTTTTGTTCCACTTTGCCTTCTTTCTAAAAGTTTACAAAGAAGAAGTTTCTAAAAAAGAAGCACAAAATATTTTTGATTTTGTAATCAAACAAATAGAACTATCAATAAGAGAAATTGGTTACGGAGATGTTTCTGTAAATAAAAAAATGAAAGATTACGTAAATCTCCTTTTTTCAATTATAGAAATTGTAGATATTTGGGAAACTCTGAAAAATTCTAAAAAAATATCTTTAATTGCTGATTATATAAATATAGATGCACATAATGATTTATTTGTTAAATATTTTGATAAATTTGAAGAATTTCTTGCAAAAAACCCTTTAAAAATCTTTACAAAAGATATATTAGAATTTAAATTTTAATTATGGCTGTACCAAAACGAAAAACATCAAGATCTAGAGCAGGCAAAAGACGATCTCATATGAAATTATCTTCAAAAAATATAATTGAGGATAAAAAATCTGGTGAATACAGGTTATCTCATCATTTAGATTTGAAAACAGGTTTATACAAAGGTAGACAAGTTTTAGACAAAAAAGATTAGATATTATGAACAACCCATTAATTATTGCAGTTGACGCAATGGGTGGTGACGAATCTCCCAATAAAGTAATAGATGGTATAAATATTCATTCAAATAAATCACAAAATATATTTTATAAAATTTTTGGTAACGAAAATTTAATAAATCCAATTATTAAAAGAAATAAAATTTCAACAGACAGATATGATGTTATTCACACAGATAAACTTGTTGAGGGAAAGGACACAGCTCTTAGTGCTGCAAAAAAAGGTAAGGATACAAGTTTGTGGCTTGCCATTGACTCCTTAAAAAAAAACGAAGCTCATGCTATAGTATCTGCTGGTAATACAGGTGCGCTTTTCCTAATTTCAAAATTAAATTTAAAAATGATAGAAAATATCGATAAACCAGCCTTATCTGCTTTATGGCCAAGCAAAAAAGGAATGAGCGTAGTTTTAGATTTAGGTGCAAATATAGAATGCAGCTCAAAAAATTTAATTGATTTTTCAATAATGGGAGGAGCATTACATAAAGTTTTATTTAATACAGAGAAACCGAAAGTTGCCTTATTAAATATAGGGTCTGAAGAATTAAAAGGAAATGCGGTGATAAAAGACACATATCAAGTACTAACAGACAATAAAAATAATTTGTTTGATTTTGTTGGATACATAGAAGGTAATAATATTATGGACGGTGAAGTAAATGTAATTGTTGCAGATGGTTTTACAGGCAATATAGCTCTAAAAACTGCCGAAGGTACATCTAATTTTATAATAAGCGAATTAAAAAATGCTTTATCATCAAATATAATTGGTAAAATTTCATCTACAATCAATTATAAAAATTTAAAAGAATTTAAAAACAAACTTGATCCAAGACTTTACAACGGAGCAATCTTGCTAGGTTTAAATAAGCCCGTTATTAAAAGCCATGGCTCAACTGATGCTATAGGATTTGCCAATTCTTTAAAAGTCTGTGAACAAACTATAAGAGGAAATTTAATAGAGCAAATCAAACTTAATATTAATTAAATGAAAAGAACAAATTTAACAAAAAAAGATATAATTAATTCAATCTATATGCAAATTGGATTTTCTAAAGTTATAAGTGAAACTTTATTCTCTGATATCTTTGAAATTATTTTGCAGAATATTATCAAACATAAAAGAGTAAAGATTGCAAAATTCGGAACTTTTGAGTTAAGAACTAAGAAACAGAGAATTGGAAGAAATCCAAAAACAAAACAAGAAAAAATCATTTCAGAAAGAAATGTAATTTTATTTAAAGCATCGAAAGAATTCAAAAAAATAATAAATAAAAATGACTTACTTTAAAGCTAATAGTAAATATAAAACTATTGGTGAAGTAGCTAAAATACTTAATTTGATAAATAAAAGAAATGGATCTTTATCAACTCATACCATTAGATTTTGGGAGAAAGAATTTAAGCAGATAAAACCAATGATCTTTAATGGTAATAGGAGATATTATGATGATGAAACAATAAATATTCTTAAAAAAATAAAATTCTTACTAAAAGATAAAGGCATGACATTAAATGGAGTGAAAAAAGCTTTAAATTCTGATGATTCAGATATTGACGAATTGTATAATACCACTATAAGACAAAGAAAATTTATTAAGTCAAAAATTAACAATATTAAAAATATTTTAACTACTATAAAAAAAAATAATGGCTAAGAAAACACATGTAAAAGTTAGACTTGTACCAGAAGCTAAACCTGATAGTCCTTTTTTTTATTATGTTAAAAAACCTGCAGGTGGTGAAAAGGCTAAAGTTAAGTTAAAGGCTAAAAAGTATAATCCAGCTACAAGAAAACATGAAATTTTTATAGAAAAAAAACTTCCTCCTCACAGTAAATAATTTATTTCTTTTTTTTAAAATTCCTCCGTTCAAAATCTATATATGCATATATCATATTTTTCCAAATTTTGTTGGTGATTTTTGGATCAATATTATTTTTAAGTGATTTCTTTTTTATGTTTTTTAAAATAAAATTAATTCTTTTTTGATCAACTATTTGATTTTTTCTTTCTTTAAGTTCTAGAACTTTTTTCACAAGGTTAGTTCTTTTCTTAATTATTTTTATTAAATAATCATCTAATTTATCCAATTCTTTTCTTATTTTGCTGAGTTTTTCTTTTTTTAATGGCGACATTTATATATTTGGATAATTAAAAAATTATTATATTTATCCTTCTATGTATAGTGAAAATCTTAAGGTTAATAATCAAATATCAATATGGCTTATAAGTATGTTTTGGATCATTTCTGGAATGATTGTTGTTGGAGGTTTAACGAGATTAACCGATTCTGGATTATCAATCACCCAATGGCAATTATTCTCTGGTTTTTTACCACCACTTAATGATTCTGAATGGATTATGTATTTTGATTTATACAAAGAGATACCTGAATTTAAACTACAAAATTATGATATGAGTATGCAAGAATTTAAAGTAATCTTTTGGTGGGAATGGGCCCATAGGTTCATGGGAAGGTTAATTGGTATAGCTTTTCTAATACCATTATTATATTTCACAATTAAAATTAAATTTAAAAAATTGATAAATCTTTATTTAATCTTTGCCCTAATATGCTTTCAAGGATTTATAGGATGGTATATGGTAAGCAGTGGACTAGTTGATAGGGTAGATGTAAGTCATTTTAGATTATCAGTTCATTTATTAGTAGCTTTTATTATCTTATCATTAATTTTTTGGAATTATTTAAAAATTAAAATTAAAAACAACATTCAAAACACTATCAATATAATATATCCTTTAAGTTTTCTGTTTTTGATTTTTGTACAGATTTCAATTGGAGCGTTTGTTTCAGGAATGGATGCTGGTAAAATTTATAATTCATGGCCGTTAATGGGTAATTCAATTTTTCCAAATGACAATAGTGTTTCTAATTTATTTAAATTATCTGCTTTTAGTGATCCTTCTTTAGTACAATTTATTCACAGAAAATTAGCCTATTTTATAGGATTTTTTTATCTATATTTATTATTTAACATTTATAAAAATAAAAAAACTGACTTATATAAATCAATAAATGTTTTAGGTTTTTTTATAATTTTACAGATTATTTTGGGAATATTTACTTTATTATATGGTGCACAGATATTAATTGCATCTATGCACCAAATTAGTTCTATTTTTTTAGTTGCATCTTGTATTTATTTTTTATTTATAAATACAAAATCTAACTTACAGCTTTCAAGTTAGGCTTTCCAGAAGCACCTAAAGCTTGATCGAGATCAGCTATGATGTCATCTGGATGTTCTATACCTATAGAAAGTCTGACATATCCTGGTGTAACACCAGCGGCTAGCAGCTCTTCTTCAGTTAATTGACTGTGCGTAGTCGTTGCTGGATGAATTGCTAAACTTCTTGCATCTCCAATATTTGCTACATGGTAAAACATTTTTAATGCCTCAATAAATTTTTTACCTGCTTCAACTCCACCTTTGACCTCGATACCCACAAGTGCTCCATTACCACCCTTCATATATTTTTTTGATCTTTCACCAATTTCACCTTTGTGAAGAGTGGGGTAGATAACTCTTTCTACATTCTTATGTTTTTGTAAAAATGCAACAGCTTTCTCTGCATTAGAACAATGTTGTTTCATTCTTAATGGCACAGTTTCTAGACCTTGAATTATTCCCCATGCATTATCTGGTGCTAAAGGAGCTCCTAAATCTCGAAGCAGACATACTCTAGCTCTTACGGCAAATGAAACATTTGCACCTGTTAACTGTGGTACTACTTCACCCCATTTTGCCCCACCATAACTAGCATCAGGCTCATTAAACAATGGTTGTCTTTTCGGATCTTTTGTCCAGTCGAAATTACCTCCATCTACAAGCGCTCCACCAATAACTGTTCCATGCCCTCCGATAAATTTAGTTAGTGAGTGAACTACAACAGCAGCCCCATGTTCTAACGGCTTACAAATTACAGGTGCAGCAGTATTATCCATTATTAATGGAATATTATGTTTTCTACCTATGTCAGAAACTTCTTTAATTGGAAATACCCTTAAATATGGATTAGGTAAAGTTTCTGCATAGAAACATCTCGTTTTTTCATCAATTAATTTTTCAAAATTACTAGGGTCTGAAGGATCTGCATATCTACATTCAATACCCAATTTTTTAAGAGTGTGTGTAAATAAATTAACAGTACCTCCATATAAATCAGTTGAGCTAATAAAGTTATCACCTGATTGACAAACGTTCATTATTGCAAATGTTGATGCTGCTTGACCTGAGCCAACGGTTACTGCTGCAAGACCACCTTCAAGCGCTGCAACTCTTTTTTCAAGTACATCATTAGTTGGATTCATAATCCTTGTGTATATGTTTCCAAATTCTTTTAGTGCAAATAAATTTGCTGCGTGATCTGTATCATTAAATTGATAAGATGTTGTTCTATATAACGGTACTGCTACTGCTGTAGTAGCTGGATCACTTCTGTAATCTCCGCCATGTAGAGCAATTGTTTCTGGATTTTTATTTTTACTCATATTTCCCCTTCTGTTTAAAATTGTATTAAACTAAAATGAAAAAATACAATCAAGCTTTAATTTAACTTGATAATGGAGGATAATTAGTTGTTATAAATTTTTTGAGAACTGTCAAAACTCTATCAGCTTCCTCTAACAACATCATATGTCCACAATTATCAATAATATCAACTTGACTACCATCAATTAAAGACGCAAGTTTTTTTCCCTCTTTAACAGGACACATCTTGTCATCGGTTGCTAAAATAGAGAGTGTAGGACATTTTATTTTTTTTGCAGCATCAAATCCATTTTTATAATTATCACATGCTCTAAAGTCTACACCCAAAGTATTCTGTATTGTTCTTGATTTTGCTAACATGGTCCCTGTATTGATGTGGTATAATCCGGGCACAGGGTGGCCACCAAAATGGCCAGCAGGACCATGTGCCCAATCCATCATTAAGTCTACAGCCTTTGGATCATTATTTTCAGCTAAGGAGAGTAGTTCTGGATTCATTGGAATAGCACCGGCTCCACCCATTAGACTTAAAGTCTTAATTTTTTCTGGGTATCGAGATGTACATTCTACTGTAACTAAACAACCTTGCGAATGTCCTACCAATGAAGCCTCTTTATGACCGACAGCATCTATAACATTATTTACCCAATCTGCCATTTCTTCGATCGATTTAAGACTTTCACCACTTGATAAACCATGTCCTGGTAGATCAACAGCTAAAGCGTTGTAACCATGAAAAGCAAAGTACCTTGTTTGAAGTACCCATGTCATATGTGTTAGACCGCTACCATGAACAAAAATAATTAATGGTTTTTTTTTATCAAAAGGTCTTCCACCGGTTGAGGCAAATACCTCATTGTTATTTACTTTAAACTTCATTGATTTGAGACAAGTCTTGGTTTTCTTGCAGCCCTAAAACCAATCTCAAAATCATTTTTTATATCATCGATGTCTTCAATACCAACAGATAACCTAATCATATCATGTGATAATCCAGCAAACTTCAAAGTTGCCTCATCCATTTGCGAATGGGTTCCAGATGCGGGATGAATAACTAAAGTCCTCGTATCACCTACATTTGCCAAATGTGATGCTAATTTTACGTTATTAATAAATGCAACACCAGCATCTTTTCCACCTTTAATACCAAATGCAATCATTGAACCTCTTCCATTAGGTAAAAGTTTTTTTGCTAGTTGATGATCTGGATGATCTGGGACGCTTGGATGAGATACCCAAGCAACACTCTCGTGATTAGATAAATACTTAACCATTTCTTCAGCATTTGAACAATGTTTTTTCATTCTTACAGATAAAGTTTCTATACCTTGTAAAACATTCCATGCGTTTTGAGGACTCAAACAAGGACCAAAGTCTCTCATACCCTCAGCTCTAGCTTTCATAGTAAAAGCTGTTGGACCAAATTCCTCTGCAAAAGATAAACCATGATATCCTTCATATGGTTTAGTCATTGTTGGAAATTTATCATTTTGCATCCAATCAAATTTTCCACCTTCAACTAATATACCTGCCATTGAAGATCCATGTCCTGCCATCCATTTCGTTAGAGAGTGTACTACTATGTCAGCTCCATGTTCGAAAGGTTTACATAAATATGGAGTTTGATAAGTAGCATCCACCATTAATGGAATTCCAGCATCATGTGCAATTTTAGCAATCTCAGGCATATTCATTATCTCATTACCTGGATTTCCAACTAATTCTCCAAAAATTCCTTTAGTATTCTTTTGTATTGCTTTTTTAAAACCTTCTGTGTCTCTAGGTTTAACAAAAGTGCATTTAATTCCGAATTTTGGCAATGTAAGTCTAAATAGATTTACCGTTCCTCCATAAAGTTGAGATGATACTACTAAATGATCGCCAGCTTCACACAAAGTCATTACGGTCAAAAATATTGCACTCATTCCAGAGGAAGTAGCAAGGGCTGCTGTTCCACCTTCTAAAGATGCAACTCTTTCCTCTAATACTCCTACTGTAGGATTTGAAATTCTACTGTAAATGTGTCCACCTCTTTCTAAATTAAAAAGAGCTGCAGCATGATCTACATCATCAAATAAGTAAGAGGTTGTTTGATAAATTGGAACTTGTCTTGAACCTGCATTTTTGTGTGGTTGATAACCTGCATGCAAACTCAGAGTATCAAATTTATATGTATTTGGTTTTAATTCTTTTTTTTTATCACTCATTAGGCTCCTTTAATTTATAATTTTATGAATTCGTTTTTTGAGGTATATTATTACTAATAAATGGTCATAATTCAATCAACCATTCAGTCATATATAAATATAATAAATTGACAATATAGGTAATAATAAGTATTAATCCCGCATCCATGACAAAATTTGTTAAAAAAGGCGAGATAAATAGCGAATGGTTTGAAATTGATGCAACTGGAGCAGTTGTAGGTAGAATTGCAACGGTTATATCAAAAATCATAAGAGGTAAGAATAAAACTACTTTTACACCACACATGGATCATGGTGATTTTGTCGTCGTTAAAAACGTAGATCAAATAAAATTTACCGGCAGTAAATTTCAGAATAAAAAGTATTATAGACACACAGGATATCCTGGCGGAATTAAGGAAACAACTCCTGAAAAATTGTTAGAGAAAAAACCAGAAGAAGTATTAAAACTTGCAGTAAAGAGAATGTTGCCATCTGGTGCTTTGGCTAAAAAACAATTGTCAAAGCTTAAGATTTACTCTGGAGCCGATCATCCACATAGTGCACAAAATCCAAAAGTAATTGAAATCAGCAAACTTAATGAGAAAAATATAGTTAGAAATTAATATGGAAAACAATCAAGCATCATCACCGAAGATAAAATTAGATTTTAAAGATAGTAAGTATGCCACAGGGAGAAGAAAAAAATCTGTTGCTAAGGTTTGGTTAAAAAAAGGCACGGGGAAATTTTATGTTAATGGAAAATCACTTGATGATTATTTTCCTAGAGCAAACCACAAAATGCAAATTTTAAGACCATTTGAAATAATAAATCAATCTACTGATTACGATGTTAGATCTAAAGTTGTTGGAGGGGGTCAAACTGGTCAAGCAGGCGCATTAGTACACGGAATTTCAAGAGCTTTATTAAAATTTGATGAAACACTAAAATCAACTCTACGTAAGGAAAAACTTACAACCAGAGACTCTAGATCTGTCGAGAGAAAAAAACCAGGTAGAGCAAAAGCAAGAAGAAGCTTTCAATTCTCTAAAAGATAATTTCTTTTTAATTTTCAACTGTTATATTAATTTATGCTTAAGAAAAATGTTATTATTTGTGGAGCAACCGGATATATAGGATTGCAGTTAACAAAGCTCCTTTGTAAACATAAACATATAAATATAAAATATTTATGTGGCAGTTCATCTGTTGGAAGAAAAATTGATTTCTATGATAAGGATTTAAAGAAGTTTAAACTACCAAAGATTTCTAAGTTTAACAAAAAATACTTATCAGATGTAGATATTATATTTACAGCACTTCCAAATGGTGAAGCTCAATCTATATCAAAATATCTAAATAAAAATAATCTCCTAATAGATCTTGCTGCAGATTTTAGGCTAAATACTAAAAATGAATATGAAAAATGGTATAAAATTAGACATAACGCCTCAAATCTAATTAAAGACAGTATTTATTCTATTCCTGAAATAAGTGGAAAATATATAAAAAAATTTAAAATTATATCTTGTCCTGGATGTTATCCAACTACGGTATTAATACCATTGATACCACTAATCAAAAAAAACCTGATTAATAACAAAACAATAATCATAGATTCTAAATCTGGTTATTCAGGAGCTGGCAGAGCGGTGCATAAAAAATATAAAAATAAAAATCTATACGAGTCCCTTAGTGCTTATGGCCTAGCAAATCACAGACATAATTCTGAAATTCAACAAGAATTAGATTTAAAAACTGGAAAAAAAAATAAATTTCATTTTACTCCACACTTAACACCAATGTTTAGAGGAATTTTAAGTACTATATATGTTGATATAAAAAAGGGCGCTACCCTAAGAAAAATTCAAAATGTTTTAACCAATCATTACAAGAGTCATAAGTTTGTGAAAATTTCTAAAATAAATACATTTTTAAGCACCAACGATGTAATTAATACTAATAATTGTTTAATTTCCGTATGTAATAGCAAATATAAAGATAAAATATTAATATTGTCTGCAATTGATAATTTGATTAAAGGTGGTGGAGGACAAGCTGTGCAAAATATGAATTATTATTTTAAATTTAATGAAGGTGAAGGCCTAAATGTATAAAAAAATACTAATGATATTATTTCTAATTATTTTATCACATTGTTCTCTAAATCATCCTGTTTCAATGTGGAAGGTTGAAGAGGAAAATGCAAATTCAGATATTACAAAACTAAATTTTGAAAACGAAACCTCTTTTGATGAGTTTAAAAGTATTGTTATCAAATATGGAGAACTAAGTGATTTTCCTAAATTAGATAAATGAAAAAAATGAGTAAAAATATAAATATTGCTGTAATCGGTCTTGGTCAAATAGGATCATATGTATACAATGAGCTAAATATTAAAAAAAAAGATATTGAAATTAAAACTGGAAAGAAAATAAAAGTTGTTGGTATTTCAGCTAAAAATAAAAACAAAAAAAGAAAATTTAAAATAAACAAAAAAATATTTTATTCAAACCCTTTAGATATTTTAAAAATAAAAAATCTTCATATAATAATCGAAGCAATAGGTTTATCAGATGGAATATCAAAGAAAGTTATTGAAACCGCGTTAAAAAATAAAATTCATGTTATTACACCAAATAAAGCACTCATATCTAAACATGGAGATAAGCTAGGTGAATTAGCTGAAAAAAATAAAGTAAATTTAGAATTCGAAGCATCTGTGGCTGGAGGTATACCAATAATTAGAACTATAAAAGAAGGTCTTGCAACTAATAAAATAGCAAAAGTTTATGGAATTCTTAATGGCACATGTAATTATATTTTGTCCGAGATGGAAAAAACTAAAGATAGTTTTGTTAGTGTTTTAAAAAAAGCTCAAAACCTTGGTTATGCTGAACCTGGAAATCCTAAATTAGACTTAAACGGATATGATGCTTTGGCAAAAATAAGAATCCTTTCATCTTTATCATTTAATAAAAAAATTTCAAAATCAAAATGTTTGATGGAAGGTATTGAAAATATAGAATTTAAAGATATTGAAATAGCCAATCAGTTAAATTTTAGAATTAAATTACTTGGTATTACAGAGATTATTAAAAATAGTATTTTCGAAAGAGTTCATCCCTGCTTGGTTAACAAAGACTCATATATCGGGAATGTTAGTGGTGTGATGAATGCTGTAATTTTAAATGGATCGCCAATAGGAGAAAGTGTTTTACAAGGAGAAGGGGCGGGGCCTGGACCAACATCATCTGCGATAATGTCAGACCTGTTGTCTATTTTAAGAGGAAATATAAAATTTCCTTTTGGAATTACTAGAACAAAAAGACAAAAACCAAAAATTTTTAATAAAGATATTTCATCTAATTCACTTTATGTGAGACTGGAAGTTAAAGATAAACCAGGAGTTTTGTCATCTATTACAAAAATTTTTGCAAATCATAAGATATCAATTCAAAGAATTATACAGATTCCAGATAGTAAAAAGAGAACTGCATCAATTGTAATTATTACTCATGATGCAAATGAATTAAGTTCTCAAAAATGTATTAAATCATTTAAATTAAATCAAAATATAATTAAAAATCCAGTATTAATAAGATTATTTTAATGGAACTTTATATCAAACTTTTTGAAGTTCTATTTCCAGTTTTTTTTATTGTAGCTATTGGTTACTTTCTCGGCAAAAAGAATCCAAATTTTGATACATCTTTTATAACAACTTATTCAGCTAATTTTGGCACACCCTCAATAGTAATATTTTCTATATCAGCTAGCGGTGTAACTTTTGCAATGTTCTCTGAGTATTTTTTATACGCTCTTATACTTTTGACTTCTTTTTTGATTGTTGGATTAATTTTCCTATTATTAATGAAAAAAGATTATCTAAGAGAATTACCAACATTCTTTTTACCTAATACTGGCAATATGGGTATCCCAATTTGTTTATTTGCTTACGGAAAACTTGGTATGGGAATAGCTGCAGCTATATCATCTTTAGTTGTTTTATTGCATTTCACTTTAAATATATTTCTTGCAAAAAGAGAATTTGATTTAAATGTAATAGTTAAAAGTCCGTCATTTTATGCAATAGTTGCAACAATTCTATTTCTATATTTTGAAATACCTTTACCCATATTTGTTTTGAATACTGTTATGCTTTTAGCTTACGGAATGATTGTAATGATTTTAATGTCTCTAGGTGTCTCTCTAACACAAATGAAAGTTTTTTCATTTAAGGACGCTTTAATTACATCCACTGGAAGAGTTATTATAGGTCCTTTAATTGGTTTTGCTCTGATATCTTTTTTTAATTTATCTGGCTTCGCAGCAGGAGTTTTATTAATACAATCATCGATGCCTAGTGCCATTCTTTGTTATTTAGTTGCCTCTTTGT
This sequence comes from uncultured Pelagibacteraceae bacterium, assembly GCA_902562645.1. Taxonomy (GTDB): domain Bacteria; phylum Pseudomonadota; class Alphaproteobacteria; order Pelagibacterales; family Pelagibacteraceae; genus Pelagibacter. The sequence continues at coordinate 7,490 of CACETY010000005.1, read as the reverse complement.
ATTCTCCAAAAGAAATTGTAGATAATATTTCTAGTACAATTGTTGTTTCAACTTTGATGTCTTTAATAACAGTCCCAATAACTGTATTCTTTGCTTTAAAATACTTTAATTAAGAGCTATGCTTCGTTCATGAAGGCTGTGATACTCAATGCATCTGCTTGGATGATTGTTCCTTTTATGGATGCTTTTGCTAAATATTTAAGCTCTTCTATGGATGTTTTGCAAATTACTTGGGCAAGATATTTTTTTACAGTTGTTTTTGCTCTTTTAATAATGCTTATTTTTGATAGAAATTCTTTAGTTTGGAGTAAAAAACCTTTACTTCAATTGATAAGAGGGTTGATTTTTGTCTTTTCCACTTATTTATTCTTTTATGCAATTTCTGAAATTTCATTACCAAAAGCACTTACACTAGCATTTGTTGCTCCTATATGTGTAACTGCAATGTCACCTTTTTTTCTTAATGAAAAGGTGGGTTTAAGAAGATGGACTGCAGTATCAATGGGTTTTATAGGTACCTTAATCGTAATCAGACCTGGATTTATAGACATTAATTTAGCAACTTTAGCTGCTTTAGGTAATGGTATTTGTTATGGTTTTTATTTGATTATTACTAGAAAATTAAGTTCTTCTGACAATTCTCTTTTGACTTTATTATTTGCTGGAACAGTAGGGACTATAGTAATGACTTTCTTTATGCCAGGTGTCTGGATACAACCATCTAATAGCCAGTGGATTATGATGGCTTTAATTGGCTTTATAGCTGCAATTGCACATCTTTTTATAATTTTATCTTTAAAATTAGCAGATGCTTCTAAATTGGCTCCTCTTGGTTATACTGAAATCATTACCAACATTTTGCTTAGTTATTATATATTTAAAGAATTGCCGGATAATTGGACTTATTTGGGCCTTTTTATAATTGTTCTTTGTGGTTTATATATATCAAGAAGAGAGTATTATTTATCCAAGCTTTATATAGGTAAGTAAAACTTACTAATATATTAAATAAATACTTTAATAAATTATTATAAACTATTGTAATTGTTGTATATTTTAATTTATATATATTTTTAAAATTTTATCTTAAAAATAAATAACACATTAATTGAATTTATTAATAATAATTAAATATATTAGTTTTTTTATGTTTCTTAAGTTTCAAGTAAACAGGGTAGGGAATTTATCTTATTTATTTACTAAAATTATAAAACCATAAATTTAATTATTCAGAAGGTTAAAAAGTAAGTAAATATTATATTTTATTAATATCTAACATGTAAAGAATATTTCTTTGCTATAATTTTAAATATTAAAATCAATATTTTTTATAAAACAACGGGTATTTTTAATTAGCTTTGCAAAAATAGAATATAGCATTTAAAAGGCCAAAATACCCTCTAATTTAAGTATTTTCGATTTCGTGGTGCAACTTATAGGTGATATTAAAAAAAAATTACTAAATATAGTAAAACAAACAAAAGACTATATTTTTCAACATTTTTAGAGCAAAATACCTTCAGATTTGAGTAATTTTCTCTTAGTATTTATCCCACCTTTACCTGAATAGCCGCCCAATGAACCGTCCGATCTGATTACCCGGTGACAAGGTATTTTTGGGGCATATGGGTTCTTTCCTACTGCATTTGCCACAGCTCTCACTGATTTTGGTTTATTTATAGCCTTAGCTACCTGAGAATAGGTCCTTAATTGACCTTTAGGAATAGTTCTTAAATACTTCCAAACTCTTAACTGAAATCTAGTGCCTTTTAGAACCATAAAAAGAAAAAAAACCCTGTTTCCTTGCACCTTTTCAGGTACAAAGAACAGTAGTTTTTGGCACGTCGTTGTATGCGCTACCGCCATGCCGTCCACCCTGCAATTTTAGCGCTACTCTGCAGAGCTTTCTGCCCTCTGGGCTTGAACCTCTCGGTTTTTCCCCAGCTGGTCAGTTAAGAGTTGCCTCTTAATTCATTTTTGATAATATCAGATAGAGTAGGTTGTATGTATCACTTTATCGTTGAATTTACTTAGTTTTTAACAGGGTAGAATATCGGGGATAACTTAATCTAAAGCTTTAAGTAAACCATCTAAAACCCTCATACATTGCAATTCCGTAAATTGAGTGTCTGATTAGAAACATAATTGATGTTTTAATGGGTATTCTAGTCTTATTTGCAAACACGCCCTGTCCTGTAAATGGTAGAAATATCAGTAATGGAGCTAGTGTTGTAAGAGCTCCAAATATAAAGCCTGAAAAATATGTCATTTTAAGACCTACCATTAAAAAACAAAAATAATAGATTACAGCCCAACAAATCGATACATAATAGTGAAAAATCCAACCAAGTAAGACCTCATACCTAAAATTGGGCATTTGTGCGATATTCGGGTTATAAAAAGTAGCATTTTTAAGCATATAATAGGTCCATCTACCTACAATCCCCCAAGAAGGCTCCGGAATACCCATCAATTTTAGTAAATAACCCAGAATATCAAGAATTATGCACGAAAATATTCCAGCAACTAAAATACTTATTATATCTACCAAATAACCTCAAAACATTAATAAAAATAGCAAAACAAATATGCTTATAAAAAAAATGCCGAAAATAACCATTAATATTCGATTTTTTGTTTGTTCTTTTAATTTTGGCCAATAATTCATGATAAGGAATGTTCCAATAACAACAATTAATCCAATTAAGACATATTTAGGCATTAAGATTCTTTTACATTAAATGTTTGACTTATAAAATGTGTTATATTATATTTCCGATAATTAAAGGTTATCGGAATATATTATGAATGATATTGTTACAGACATAAAAACATTAGAATTAGAAACAGTTAAAAATCTTAAAAACTCAAAGGCAAATAATACAGTCAGAGCTTACGAATCAGACTTTAAGGACTTCTCACTATTTTGCGTTAAGAATGGTTTAAACTATTTACCAACTGAGCCAAAAATTTTATCACTTTATTTAACACATTTATCAAAAACTAGTAAATTTAGCACTTTAAAGAGACGTATAGCTTCTATTAAAGTAATACATAAAATGAAAGGTCATTATTTAGATACAAATCACCCAATTATAATAGAAAATTTATTAGGAATTAAAAGAGTAAATGGAGCGTATCAAAAGCCAAAAAAACCTATATTAATCAATAATTTAAAATTAATTATTAAAGTAATAGATGAGAAAGAAAAAAATGAAAAAAAAAGAATTAGGAACAAATCATTAATTTTACTAGGATTTTCTGGAGGGTTTAGAAGATCGGAACTAGTTAATTTAGATTATGATGATTTAGAGTTCGTAGATGAAGGTTTAAAAATATTCATTAAAAAATCAAAAACGGATCAAGCGGGTATAGGAAGTGTAAAAGCAATACCCTATTTCAGTAATAAAGAATATTGTCCAGTTATAAAAATAAAAGATTGGATAAGATATAGTAACATTGCAGAGGGTAAAATTTATAATATTTCAGATAAGTCAGTTTCTCTAACAATAAAAAAATATGCATCATTAGCAGGATTAGATCCAAATTTATATGGGGGACATAGTTTAAGATCTGGATTTGCAACATCAGCAGCAGAAGCAGGTGCAGAAGAGCGTAATATTATGGCTATGACTGGACATAAAACTACACAGATGGTTAGAAGATACATACAAGAAGCAAACTTATTTAAAAATAATGCCTTAAATAAAATAAAAATTTAAATATTTCTAATAATTTTTCTTGTCGCTTTTTTTATATCACTGTTTAAAAAAGAAAAACCAAAATGCATGTCTCTACACCATTCGGAATAACTGATCTTTTCATGAAAAATATCTTCTTTCTTAAGTATTTTAAAATTGAATAAATTGTGACATTTTTTTTTAAGAAAAAAAGAAATATGACTATATAAACCTTCTTTTCCAAGATTCATTGTAGACTCATTCAAAACATAAAATAGATTTTCAGAATTAATATTTTTTAGATAGTATATATTTGGATTCTTTAAGCTTTGATTTTTTGTTTGAGTTGTTAAATCAATTACAGAGTAATGTTTTAAAAAATATTCATTATATTTATTAGTATTATTATTGTTTTCAATATCTGAGGAAAATAGAATATACTTGTATTTTTTACTTAATTGAGAAATAAGATAATCAAATTCATTAACACCCCACCCTAGCTGTTCAAAAAAAAGATATCTAAATTGAAACAAAATATATTTATTGGGCAATATATTTTTTAAGCTTTTTGTAATTTTAGGTACAAACAAAGCACTATGTTGGATATCTAAGACAATATCATCATCTAATAAGTCATTTTGTAATTGACGATAACTTTTTTTGTTGATTTTATTTCTATAAATTACTTTATATTTAAATAAATAGTTTCTAAGATAATTAGACGGTCGAGACCTCTCAAATCCATCATAAACTATTGCATAAAATTTAATATTTCTAAAAATAAAAGGTAAGATAAAATAAAAATTTTTTGGGGTTAAAATATAAATTTTTTTATAATCATTAATTAAAATATCATAAAAAATCGAAAATTTATCAATTAAAGTTAAGTTAAAATTCACTTTATTAATTTTTTTATTTTTAAAAAAAAAAGAAAAACCTGAATTTAATTCTGACAGATATATTTTCATATCTTTGTATCTATGAATTAGTGAAGAAATTAAAGTTAAGGAAGTAAATAAATCACCAGCTCTATCATTTTTTAATATTAAAATTTTATCGCTCATTAATCTTAATAATTTTTAAAAAATTTTTTGTTGCATTAAACCATGATTTTTGACCTCTTTTAGATAACAAATTATTTCTAAAAGTTAGCCACAATTCATTATTTGAAAAAATTTCAATTATATATTCACTAAATTGTTTTTTATTTTTTGCAATTAAACCAGTTGTATTGTGCTCAACTCTTTCAGATAAAGATCCAATGCCCATTGTAACTATAGGTATACATAATTCTTGTGCCTCTGATGCAGCAAGACAATATAATTCTGCTTTATGTCCAGGCAATAGAATAACTCTTGATTTTACTAATTGATTAATAAATTCATTTTTATCAACAAAATTTCTATTAAAAATTCCAAATTTTTCTAGATTATTATTAACTGGAGTTACGTAAAGTTTTAATTTTTTATTTTTTGTAATGATGCTTGATTTCCAAACATCTATTAATAAATCTAAATTTCTATCTGTTCGTGAGGTAAACATTGCTAAATTATTTTCAATATTATTTTCAAGAGTTTTATTAAGAAATACATTATCTAAACCATATTCTATTGTTTTAGTTCCATAAATAGAAAACAATTTTGACATTTTTGATTCATGATATTTTCCGAGTAATAAGTAAGTGGGTTTATTTTTTAAATAGGAAATAAATTGTTTTTTTCTAATAAACTTTTCGATATTTTGTAGACTGTGAGATATTACGTATTTTTTTGTTGAATTTATTTTATCAAGTAATCTTGTATCATTATTTGATATTGCGATATCGAAGTAAATATTATTATAATCAATTCTTTTAATATTTAACCATGAATAATTTTTAGATTTATATTCATTTGAACAATTGTTAAAAACTACAACTTCATGACCTAGCTCACTAATACCAGATGATAAATTAATTAAGATATTTTCTGCGCCACGTATAAAAGGTTTATTAATATCTTGATAATTATACTGAAATTCTGTTTTATCAATAAAACATACTTTCATAACTAATTTTCCCAGTAAAATTTAGACTTAATCCCTAATGTTTTATCGATAATAAATTTTGCAACCTTGTTTGAATTAAAATATTTATGATATTTTAAACTACCATTCTTTGCGATTTTACGTCTTAATTTATCATCTTTTTTATATTTATAAATTTTTTCAGAAAGATCATCTAAATCATTATAAAATATCATTTCATCTTTTTTAAAGAAGTCATTGTAACAAGTTTTTTTATCAATAAATGTAAGTAATCCGTTTCCCAACAGTTGAGCTAGTCTATCACTACTGTAATATTTGATTGGTTTGCCTCTACTTAGATTGAGACCCATTTTTGATTTTGCAAGTTCATTTAGAAAATTATCTCCCCATATTGGTTGTTTTCCAAACATACCATATGTATCAATTTTTATGTCTTTACATTTATTTTTTAATTTACTTATAAAAACCTCTCTTTCATCTTTTTTTCCTGTTCTTAACACTCCCCTATGAACGCCATGACTAATTGCGTAGAAAATATCATTATGAGGTGTAAGGTTATAATTTTTGAGATTATCTAGCGATTTATCACATGGGTTTGGCATAAAGTGAGAATTTTTAATTTTGAAATTTAAAGCGCTTGGACTAGTTGTTGTGAATGTACTATCCATTGCATCTATTTTATTAAGTATCCTAGATTTATTCTTTGTATAGTCAGGACCTTGATTTGATAAAGGATCTAAAAACCACTGAGAAACTCTTAGATTTTTAAATTTTTCTTTTGAATCTATTAGCATTTCATTTTCGACTCTATCAGCATGACCAAGAATTACTAAATCAGGCTTGAAATTATTAATTGTTTCTGAAATCAAATTATTTAGGTATTTGGAGCCAGTGGGATCTTTAAAAGATTTTGATATATTTATTAAATCTCTATCAGATAAGCTTATTACATTATGTCCAAGCCTTATAAATCCATTATTAAGTCTAATACCCGTATTGTATTGTAGTCTTCCGTAATATCTTTGATTAAAATTAGTTATGTGAATAATTTTTAATTTACTATTTTTATTAATGTTAAATCTATTGGTTTTGCTATCAGCTGAAATCTTAAATCTAGCTTTATCTATAATATTTGAAACATATTCATGAGTAAGATAAAATGATCTATAATTTAATTTTTGAAATTTTGATCTTTGTTTTGGTGAATTTATAAGTTTTTTAATTTCTATATACAAGGAATTTGAATCTAGTTTTTTTAATAAAATTGGATGTTTAGTGGTTTCCGGTAGTCCACCTCTGTCAGTAATTATGGTTACGCAGGCCATGCTTGAGGCCTCTAGGCTAGATCTTCCAAAAGGTTCTTCCCATCTAGAACAGGCTATGAATATACTGGTATACCTTAGAATATTTAACACATATGAATTTTCTTTAAAGTTGAAAACTTTAAGATTCTTGTGTCTAAACACATGTTTCTCTCTGGGTTCATCACCTATTACAATAGATTTCCAATTTGGGTATTCATTAAGAATTTTTAAAACTGCGTTACCAAATATGTCATAACCTTTTGCGGTGTTAAGCTTACCAACAAATGAAATAATATTTTTTTTTCTATTTATATTAACCTTATTTTTTTTTGTAGATTGGTAACAAATACCGAAATTTGAAATATATTTATTTTCATCAATATTGGTAAAAAATTTATTTTTAGTCCACTGACTATTAAAAAAAATATAATCACATCTATCTAACAATTCTAACCTATCTGGTAAAGTTTTTGAGCCTAAA
>CACETY010000004.1:72500-103431 GCA_902562645.1 uncultured Pelagibacteraceae bacterium | reverse complement strand
CTTATTTGAAAATTAATTGAGCTATTTTTTTGCTCAAAAAAGATATTACACCAAATATTATCTTGATTTCGAAGAATATTTTTTTTTAATAAGGGATTCCAATATATTGAATTAAATATACCTTTATTAATTTTATTAAAATCTGAGTAAGCTGAATAAGTAAAAAATAAATTTTTTTTTTCTTTAATTAGATTAAGATTAATTTTTTTTGTTGAAAATCTCACCCAAACAAATCTCAAAAACTTTAAAAATGAAAATAAAACCTTTGCAAAAAAATGATTTAATATAACATTTTTAAAACTATAATTTTTTCTTATGCTTGATTTTATTTTAAGCATATTGCATAGATTAAAAATACTTTTTGAGTCCTCTAAGGAATTTAATTCTATTTTGACTTCTTTTGGTTTTATTTTTTCAATAATTTTTTTAACTGCTATTAATTTAAGTTGATTTATAATTTTTGGATTTTTGTATACACTTTTTTCATAAAAATCGGTTGTCCAGAAAAAACTAAAACTTTTTTGTATTAAAAAATGATTAAATAATTTTTTATCTTTATATTCAATATTTTCAATATCATTAACTAAATTTAGATATTCTTGTTTTATCTCATCTGAATTATCTTCGATGTAATTAGTTATGGATATATTTTCATCATGACTAATCTTATTATTCCATACTAAATTATTAGTAGACAAAATTTCATCATCACTAATTAACAAGACCTCTTTTTTCTTATCTAACATTTTCTAAATGTTTTTATAATATTCACATTTTTTACAAAGGTTATAATCACCTTATGGAAGTTTTTTTCAAAAATTATATCTTGAGTATAAAGTTCATTTAAATATTAGTTTTTTAACATTTATCACTTATGAAATCTTCAATTATTTTATAATTTGGTTTTCTAACATTTTTAAATGAGCAGAAATTGTATATGTATTTCTGATATTTTTTTTTGTTAACCGATTTAATTTTTAAAATATTTTTTTCTTTATATCGATTAATATTGATTAGCTCACAAGACAATTGTTGACTTATATTTTTTGAATTCCAATATGTTTCTTTATTTATTGTTTGGTTTGTATAAAAAAGAATTATAGGCTTTTTATATATTATTGCAAAAATTATTGCTGTAGAATTTCTTGTCAAAACTAAATCAGATTTCATAATTAAATCATGTGTTCTATTAGAAATCACCTCTCTTTTTCCAAATAAAGGATCCCTACTCTTAATAGAAGTCTTTGGATGTGGGGCTATAACAACATTTATTTTTTTTTTCTTTTCAATATCATCAAAAAAACGTCTTAAGGACGGATAGGTATAATTTGAGGTTTCTGGAAATTTTTCACCATATAAATGAGAGTCTGATAAAAATTTTGGCCCTGGCGCATCTAAATAAACACAAAAATTATTTTTTTTTAATTTATTTTTTGTATGGATGAATCTTTTTGAATAATCCCAGGAGCTACCTTTTATAAAAGTTAAATTTTTATTTATATTTTTTTTTTTCAGCTCCCTTAAACATTTTGTGCCTGCAACTAAATAATATTTATTTTTAACTTTTATAAAGTTTGAAATTAAATTTAAAATTCTCTCTTTTATTTTTTGAATTGTTTCATTTTTTCTTTGGTATAATAATAAGAATTTATTAAATATATTAGTTTCAAGATTTGAATATGAATTATTAAATGTTGATACTCCAGGATTATAAAAGTTTATGATTTTTAAATTTTTTTTATTTATGTAAGAATTTATTAATAACCCGTTAAGAGTATCGTTATTAATAAAATTTAAAATAACATTTTTTCCTTTGTGCTCAGTCAATTTTTCAAAAGTCAAATAAAATTGTTTTAAAGAGAAGATTTTTTTCAAATTTGGTATTTTCTTTTTTTCAGATACATAAGCTTTTTCAAAATGTTTGTAAAAAAGTTGGATAAATTCAAAAACTATAACATCATTTTTTTTATTTAAATGATTTATTTCAAATCTTTGATAGTCAAAATAACGGAATTTAAATGGATATAAAATAATTACTTTGTTTCTCACTTTTCAAGAACTTTGCCTACAGGTTTACCTACTACCTTTTTTTGATAATATTTATAAAGTTTTTTGTAAAAAACTAAATTTTTTTTATCAATAAAAAAATTTTTCCACATTCTGCCTTCAATCCATGATCCAGGAAAATGTAAAAAATAATTGTTCATTAAAGTATTTAAAACACATTCTTTTAAAACTTTTTTATTTTTAATAAAATATAAAAAAGGATAATTTATTGCCATTTCATAAATCCAATAAGCTTGAAATTTGTAGTCAAGTCTTTTGAAAATTTTACTCTTTAGTAAATGGAAGCTAAAATGTATCTGGTCACCTTCAGTCAAAGATTTTGGGTTTTTATAATAATTGAAAAATAAACTTTCTAATAATGCGCTATGTTTTTTTAAATTAAAAACAAAAAGTCCAGAACACAAATCATCTTTTTTGACTGACAAATTAGCAAATTTGTATGTTTTTTCTTTGCTAGCAAATATAGCAGAATCTAAAGGATATTTATTGTTAATATATTTTTTTCTGTAATAAGACACATTTTTTTGTGCCTTCTCAAGATTATAAGGTAAACCATATATATTTGAACTAGCATATATAAATTTCATGTTGCGTTTTTTAAATATATCTGGACTAAGAGGATTAATAATAAAATCTGTATCTAGATAACAAACATTATTAATTTTTTCATTTTTTAAATGATGACCTATTAAATATTTTTGCCAATGAGGCTTTTTAAAATATATATTTTTTTTATCAATTAAATGATGATCGAAACAAATTAAACCAAGACCATTTTTTCTACAATATAATTCCCAACTTGGATAAGCATACTTTTTCCAATCGCTAAATAATTTTTTCCCAATTGCAATTGTAACTAAGTAATTTTTGTTTTTATCAGAATTAATTAATTTAATCATAAATTTTATAATAATTTAGGTACCACTTTACAAATTTTTTTATTCCTTTTTTGTAGTTTGTGCTTGATTTAAAATTTAATTTTTTTTTTGATTTTAAATTATCAGATAATGTATTTTTCACATCTCCTTTTTGTTTATTTAAATATTTAATTTTCGGTTTTAATTTAAGAGTTTTTTTTAATTCATTTAAAAATTTTTTTAGACTCACACTTTCTCCATTTCCTAAATTGAATATTTGAAATGGTATTTCATTTTTTAACTGCTTCTTCATCAGCTTCTTTAAGGGAACAACGATATCATCAATATATGTGAAATCTCTTTTATGGTTACCACTATTATATAAATAGACTATTTTTTTATTCAAAATAGAATTAGTAAATTTGAAAAGAGACATATCAGGCCTACCCCATGGCCCATAAATTGTAAAAAATCTAACTGCTGTCGTAGGTAACTTATAGATATTTGAAAAAGAATGAGCCATAACTTCATTAGACTTTTTTGTTGCTGCATAAAATTGTAAAGGGTGGTCTGTATTATCACTTTCTGATGATTTTGAAAGCTTATCACCATATACGCTACTCGAGCTCGCAAATATCAAATGTTTAACTTTAAATTTTTCACAACATTTTAATACATTATAAAATCCAAATATATTCGTTTTAAAATATAAATCTGGATCATTTATTGAATATCTTACTCCAGCTTGGGCTGCAAAATGATAAACATAATCAAACTTATGTTTCTGAAATATAAAATTAACTTTATTAATATTTTCTAAATTTATTTTATAGATTTTAAAGCTTGAATTTACTTTTTTTAGATCCTTATATCTATTGTATTTAAGTTTTTTGTCATAGTAATTATTAAAATTATCTAATCCAAAAACTTTGTTATTTCCTTTAAGTAAATGCTTGCATAAACTATAACCTATAAAACCAGCAGCACCAGTTACCAAAATTTTCATTAAACTCCCCAACCACCATCAACTATTATATTTTGTCCAGTTATATAATTGGAAGCATCTGATGCTAAAAGAAGAACAATTCCATCAAAATCACTTTCTTTGGCCATTCTTTTTAACGAAGTTTTTTTTACGTATGCGTTTACAAATTTTCTTGGCTGTTTCCTATATATACCACCAGGTGATATAGAGTTTACTCTTATACTTGGTCCAACTGTTTTAGATAACCATTTCGTAAATTGTATCAAACCAGCTTTTGCTGCAGCGTAAGATGCTGGATTTGCCATTTTTGTACCTTGATAAATACTCCAGTCAGGTCCGTACACACCATAAATAGAGGAAATATTAATAATTGAGCATGTTTTACTTTTTCTTAGCTTAGGTAACAAAATTTGCGTTAAATCAAATATAGCAGTTAAACTTACTTCTAAACATTCAGCCCACATTTTAAGATTTTGTTTTTCAAACTTTTCAACATATCCTTTAGTAGTTTCTTTTCCTGTGAAGGCTGCATTATTGATAAAAATGTCTATTTTATTGAATTTTTTTAATTTAAATCTCAAATTTTTTCTTTCTAAACTGGAGGCCAGGTTACAAGAGTATGAATAAAACTTTTGATTTCTATATTTTTTCTTTAAATTTTTTAAAAATAGTTTCGAACTGTTAGTTTCGATACCTTTTTCAATTAATATTATGTTTGATCCTGCATCAGCCAAGGTTTTACAAATTTGCTTTCCTAAATAACCATATGCTCCTGTAACTAAAGATAGTTTATTTTTTAATGAAAAAATTTTTAATATCGTCATTTGTATCGTTTCTTTAAATATTCTGCATACAGAAAATCTATTTTATTATCAATATCTATAGCTCTTATTTTTGGAACTTCGTGAATATCAACATTACCAGAAAACATTTTATCTGCTTTTAAAATATACTTAGGACTAGTTACATATGCTAAAGTTGCAACATCATAAACAATTGGTGCGTCTTGTCTATTAGAAATATAATTTGATATATTATCATTTACTATTTTTGCGAATTTATTCTTTTTAATTTCAATCATATTGAAGTAAGGATTTCTATAAGGCTTTGTTACTGTTATCAACATATCAGACATTTTATTTTTAATAAATTTTTTTAAGCAATTGTTTATATCAGTATCATTTCTTAAAGGTGATGTTGCGGGCAATGAAATGACAATATCGGGTAAATCGTCATTATCTTTTAAGTAATTAATTAAATGCTTCCAAACTAACCACTCTTTAGAACTATCACTTGCGAGTTTTTTTGGCCTTTTAAATGGAACTTCTGCACCATAGTATTTTGAGATTTTTTTAATTTTTTCAGAGTCTGTTGAAACTATAACTTTATTAATCAATTTATTTTCTAATGCAGATTTAATTGAATAACTTATTAAGGGTTTACCACAAAATGATTTGATATTTTTATCTTTTATACCTTTTGATCCTCCTCTAGCACATATAAATGCATATATTTTTTTTTTAATCATTTATAATTCTAATTTTTCTAATAGTAATGAATTATTTTCATTAAAATTCAAAATATTTTTTTTAAATTCATTTACATTTATATTCCATTCTTCAGATGAAACATTAACAATATAATTAAATATTCTTTCTATTTCACTAGAGGAATGATCATTTGTCCAAAATTCTCCTTTAAGTTCATTTTCAAAGGGCCAGCCAAAACCTGAGACAACATCATAAAAAGGTTTTCTTGAATTTATTGAAATAGCTTTTTTTCCAGCACTGATAGCCTCATATCCAAGAGTGGAGTCAATAAAGACAATAATTTCACTTTCATAACATTCTTTATAGCTATCATAGTCATTTTTAGGTTTAAAAAACTTAAAGTTATTGTTATTTAAAATTTTTTTAAAAAAATTTAATTCGAGATCATCTTCGTTTTTAGAACAACCAATAATACTAAACTCAAAATTATGCCTAAAAGATAAATTTTGAATGATTGGCAAACACACTTTTTCAGGTAAATAGAATTCATTTCTATCAATCATATTTATTTTATGTAGGCTTCGCTCTGAGTCTTTTATTGGTCTTCGAAATTGAGATATAAAACTAATTCTTTTTTTTATTTCCAATCCCTTTTTTTTGAAATTTGGAAGATAAATATTATTTCTAAATGATCCTAAAGAAATAATTTTTGTATCAATATATTTTAAATATTCCTTACCAACGGAGTTTGAAAAACAGAAAATATAATCACAAGTCAAATTTTTTTCTTTTATTAATTTCAAGGTTTGGAATATATCTGGATATTTGTTAGCTCTATAAGCAAATTGTATTGAAACAAATTTCATATTTTTGAAATTTTTTTTCAATTTATAGAAGTCAATTCTGGTATCTAAAAAGTTAATTACTATTTTTGGATTAACAATTTTAATATACTCTAAAGAATAATTGTATAGTATATTTTTTATACCTTTAAATATTATTGTTTTTAAAAGTATAATTATATTAATTTGATTAAATCTTATGTCGAAAGCATCAAATGAATTATTTTTAAAAAAACTTTTGAAAATTGATTGGTGAATATCGTCATACATTAATATTTCCACATTTTTTGGTCTTTTGAGAATTTTCTTTGAAAAAAAAATAATTTTGAGCAATAATTTTAATTTTCCCATTAATTTTTTAATTCAGATCTTTTAATTTTCTGGTTTAACTTGTAAGAATTTTTTGATTGCTTATTGATTAACTTAAAAAAAAACTTTGGGTCTATTCCACCCTTAGGTCTTTTTGAGCATATATTCAAGAAAGTAAATTTTTGTCCTCTGTTAATTCTTTTTCTAGCCACAATACTTCTCATCATTAATTTTTTGTTCAATAATGCGCTTTTGGTAATTTTTTTCTTTTCTGAACCTAATGCAATTTCAATATTTCTGATTTTTTTAACCATACTTTTAAACTCTTTTCCATTAAGACTGGTGGAATGATCGGGTCCTGGCATTTTTTTGTTTAAGGTAATATGTTTTTCAATAATTTTTGCACCTAATGAAACAGCACCAATTGCACATTCGTCAGATATTGAATGATCTGATAATCCAACTTTAACTCCAAATTTTTTCTCTAAGTAAGGAATAACTTTTAAATTAATATCTTTAAATGGAGTTGGATATGCGCTGTTACAATGAAGTAAAGCTAGCTTTTTTCTGTAATTAAATTTTTTTTTCTGAAAAAATTTAATTACTTCAGAGATGTCTTTAAGATCTGAAAATCCCGTAGAAAGTATTATAAATTTTTTCAGTTTAATTATTTCATTAATAATTTGATAATTATTGAACTCTGCTGATCCGATTTTGAATATACTTTGCAAATTTTTTAAAAATCTAATACTTTTTATATCGTCTGCAGTTGACAAAAACATTATTCCAATTTTTTTACAATAATTGTATATAGCAGTAAAATCGTTATGATTAAGTTCAAGACTTTTTGCAAAATTGTATTGATCAAGTTCTTTACTATTTTTTAATTGATATTTTGGCCTGTTAGTATTTGGAACTATAATTTCATTTGTATCCCAAGTTTGGAATTTTATCGCATCCGCTCCACAATTCTTTGCAAGATTTACAAGTTTTAAAGCATTTGATAATTTTCCATTATGATTTACACCTGCCTCAGCAATTATAAAGGTTTTATTTTTTGTCAGCATTCAATTATGCACCCACCCCACGAATAACCAACACCAAAGCCTAACAACAAAACTTTAGAATTCTTTTTAACTTTTTTTTTTTGTAAAGCCATTTTAAGTGCAATTGGAATCGATGCAGATACAGTGTTTCCAACTTTATCTAAATTTACGATATTTTTTTTTTTATCGATACCTATTTTTCTAACAAGATTTTCTAATACAAATTTACTAGCTTGATGAAAAATATAATAATCAACTTTATTTTTTTCCAATTTTGATTTTTTCAAAATTTGGTTAAAGCATTCTTTAACTTTATTTAAAGTAAATAAAAAAACATTGCTACCATCCATATAAATTTTATTTTTTTTTAGGATCTTATTTCTAATTTTCATATTTTTACTTGGTACAATCAGATTCTTGTAACCATTTCCATCTGATCCTAGAACAAAACCTTTAATTTTAGATTTTTTACTTTTTTTTACAAAGACTGATGACGATGCGTCACTAAAAATTGGTCTGCATGATGAATCGTTTTTCCCAATATATTTAGAGTATTTTTCGCTGCAAACTACGATTCCCGATTTGCAGATATTTGCCTTAATAAGTGAGGCTGCTACTGCTAAAGCATAAATAAATCCAGAACAACCTTGATTAATATCAAAGCATAAACATTTTTGATCTAATTTCAGTTTTTGATGCAATATATTTGCACTCGTCGGAATACCTGAGGGAGATGATTGGGTAACTAATATTAAAAAATCTATATTTTTTATTTTATTTTTTTTAATTAATTTCTGGCATGATTTTTCTGCCATATCAACAATATTTTCATTTGAAGCTATAAACCTTTTATTTATTCCAGTGGTGTTATAGATTTTTTTTATGTTCCATGAAGGGTTTTCTTTTTTCAAATCCTTTAAAGTTTCATATTTCTTTGGAAGATAATATTCAATATGCTCAATTTTAGAATTCATTTAAATTATTTAGATAGTAATTTTTTTTTTTTTAAAATATTTACAATCTCTTTCACACTGGTTGCAGTGGCAATTTCAGCGATTTCAGCAACTTTTCCTTTTGTTGCCTTGTCTAATTTTTCTAGGATATTTAAGTGATTTAATGAATCCCAATTTTCTGTATTATTTGAGCTACTTTTTAAGGTAATTTTATTTTTTTTGCCTAAAGTAGCTTGTATTAAATTTATTACCTTATTTTCAGTTAACATATTATTTGGCTTGATAAATTTCTGTAGTAAAAGTTAAAATACCAAATCTTTCATTGAAATCAATTGAATTATTATTTTTTAATTTATAAAGTAATTTTTTATGTTTGTAAAATTCTTTAGGCATCGGCCAAGTTTTTAATCCAATTTTTTTTACATTATTAAATTTTAACTTTGCATGTTTAATTATTTTTTTTTTATTAGAAAGGGATAATATTGGAAATATAATTGTTCCATTTTTCTTCAAAAAATTTTTTGCTTCTGAAATTATTTTTATAGTTAAATTTGTTCCATCATCACCTGTTTCGCATGATGTATTTTTAAACCATGGTGATATCTTTGCAATTTTTTGAGAAATACCCGAAACATCATTTAAAATAATGTCAAATTTCTCGTTTTCCCAAGGATCAAAAAGACTTCCCACTTTTGCTATAATTTTTACTCTATGGTTTTTTGCATTGAGCTTGCACAATCTTATCGAATGCTTAGATATATCTGATGCATATAAATTTGATTCTATATTATATTTTTTAAATAATGTAATACCTACAACTCCAATTCCACATCCAAAATCGAGAATTTTTTTTTTACTTTTGATAATTTTATTTACAGATTGACACAGTAATTCAGATGTTCCTGTGGGTTTAAAACTATAATTTGATATTTGAAATTCTAATTCCTCAAATTTAATTTTTTTTTTTTTTAATAGCATCAACGAATTTAGTATTATTTTTTAAAACTTTATATGGGTTTCCAAAAACTATCCTATTATTTTTTATGCTTTTTGTAACCACTGTGCCTTGATTTATAATGCAATTTGATCCAATCGAAACTTTATAACCAATTGAAGAACCATCTCCAATGATTGTATTTTTTCCAATAAATTTTCCAGCTAATGCACAATTATTTCCAATAAAAACATTCGATTTTATATTTTGATCGTGATTTACAGCTGTAAAACTCTCAATCATGCAATGCTTACCTATAGTTGCTCCATTCATTACTTTCGCATAAGCTTCAATTATAGATCCTTTACCAATTTTAGAATATTTAGAAATATAAGATTTTGGACTTATGATTTTTGGTGCTGTAAGAAGGTTATCATAATGTTTAATTATTTTCTCTCTTCCTTTCATCCCACCCGCATTATCTCCTACACCACAAGCATAATATTTAATATCATTATTTTTTTTAAGAAATGATTTGAGATTTTTTTCTATACATAAAATTGGATATCCTAATATTTTTTTCTTATTGCTCCAATCTTTAGCTATAAAACCAATAATTTTATATTTACCTTGTTCTTCTATCAATTCCACAAGCATTCTTGCATGTTGACCTGTTCCAATTATAATTATTTTTTTTTCAATCATAATTTATTTAAGTTTTTAAAACTTTGTTCAACTTCATAAATATATTTTTTGATATCATTTTTTGAATGATCATTCATTATATATGCATGATGATACGGTGCTAAAAAAATTTTTTTTTCAATTAAGTATTCATAAAATTTATTTCTTAAATTTTTATTCACATTCTCATTTTTTTCGTGAAATGAAATAAATGGAAACCAAATATCCCCTGAATATGAACACTTAAATTTTTGATTTTTTACAATTTTTTCAAGTTTTTTCTTAATGTATTTTCCTTTGATATTATTTTTTTTTATTACATTGTTGCTCTCTAAATATTTAATTGTAGATAATGCTGCAATTTGATCCAAACTATTTGCAAAAAATGTGGAGCTCACATAAACTTTTGATATTGCTTGATCCATTATTGACTTATTACCTAAAACGGCGCTTATTGGGTAGCCATTACCCATTGCTTTTCCAATTATATTTAAATCAGGCTTAACTTTATAGATTGATTGTGCACCATTCATGCTTACCCTAAAACAGCTTCTTATTTCATCAAAAATGTAAACAATATTATTATTTTTACATAATGTTTTTAAAGAAGACAAATATTTTGCTGTAGGAAAAGTAACTCTTTGACCCAATGGAGTATGAATAGGCCATATTATAAGTCCTGCAATTTTATTTTTATATTTTTTGATCAAATCCTCCACATGAGTTAAGTCGTTAAATTTAAATTCTATTGTATTTTTCTTTACTGATTTTAAAACTCCATTTTCATCATTTGTGCACCAATCATGCCAACCATGATAACCACACCTTAATATAATTTTTTTTCCGGTAAAACTTCTAGCTAATCTGATTGCTAATGATGTGGCATCCGAACCAGTCTTTAATATTATAGCTTTATCTGTTCCATATAATTGATTAAGTTTTTTTATAAGTTTATATTGAGTAGGTTGAGTTAAAGTTAAACAGTTACCTTTATTTTTTATGTGTTTAATAACCCTGTTATCAACAAAGTTATTTCTATGACCTATTACTATCGGCCCATAACCACACATCATATCAAGATAAGTATTTTTATCAATGTCAGTAACTTTTGATCCTTTAGCCTCTTCGAAAAAAATTGGATATCGATTTTTAACAAAATTATAAGGCCTTCTAATTGCTAGAACACCACCTGGACTTTCAGAATAGATTTTTTTAAAAAGTCTAGAACTATTTACTAAATTATTTTTCATAGTTTTGATTTAAAAAATTTTTGATTGATTTAGAAATTATTTCCAATTCTTTTATTTTTATTTCAACAAAAGTGGGTAATGATAATGCGTTTTTAAAAATATAAATTGAATTTTTCTTATTAAATTTTTTTGGAATGTATTTTTTATAAAGTTTCATTGAATGAAAAGGGTAAAAGGATCTTCTTGTTTCAATGCCATTTGACTTAAGTTGATTTGTAAGTTTTTTGATATTTGTATTTGTAAATAAAGATGTAAAAATCCAATTAATTCTTTTACAGTTATTTGTATTTTTTTGAGAGATAAATTGATCATAATTTTTAAATTTTTTTATATAAAATTGCTCTATAAGTTTTCTTTTGATTTTAAAAAAATTCATTTTATTTAATTGAGAAAGACCTATAGCAGCTTGAATATTGGTCATTCTAAAATTGTAACCAGATACATAATGAAAATATTTCTTTTTATCTTTCATACCATGATTTTTATAGAGTAAGATATTTTCATAAACATGTTTTTTTTTTACAACACAACATCCACCTTCTCCCGTTGAAATAGTTTTATTTCCAAAAAAAGAAAAGCAACCAACATCTCCAAAAGTTCCTAAATATTTTCCATCTAACTTAGTTCCAAATGCTTCAGCAGTATCTTCTATTAAAAATAATTTATATTTTTTACAAATTTTTAATATATTTTTTAAATCACAGGCTTGTCCATATAAGTGGACAGCAATAATTGCTTTTGTTTTTTTTGAAATTTTCTCTTCTATTTTTTTGGAGTCTATACACCAGGAATGCTTATCAACTTCACAAATTACTGGTTTTGCGCCGACATTAATTACACTATTTATTGTTGCTGCATAACTCAAATCAGGGACAATAACTTCATCGTTTTTACCAATGTTTAATGCTTTTAAACCTAAAATTAAAGCAGCGGTACCATTTGAGCAAGTTGTGCAATATTTTGCATTTAAATATTTTTTTAACCCTTGTTCAAATTTATTTACAAACTCTCCTCTTGAGGAAATCCATCCATCTTTTAAAGCTTTATTTACTTTTTTTATTGTATCAGAATTTATAAATGGTTTAGATACTGGTATCACTTGTCTAGTTCTGCTTTAATCATAATTTTTACAAGTTCTTTAAAATCTGTTTTTGGTGACCAACCCAAAACTTTTTTTGCTTTTTTTGAATTTCCTTTTAAATTAGGAACTTCATTTGGTCTAAAATAATAAGGATCAATTTTTACCAATATTTTTTTTGTTTTTTTGTCATATCCAATTTCATTCAATCCTTTTCCCTTCCACAATATCTTAATGCCAAAATAATTAAATGACTCCTCGATAAATTGTCTTACCGAATATTGTTTACCAGTTGAAATAACGTAATCATCTGGTTTTTTTTGTTGTAACATTTTCCACATAGTTACAACGTATTCTTTGGCATATCCCCAGTCTCTTTTTGCATTTAAATTACCAATTTTCAAAATCTCTCCAGATCCATTGACTATATCAACTACTGAGCTAGTTATTTTCCTTGTAACAAAAGATTTGCCTCTACGTGGTGACTCGTGGTTAAACAATATACCATTACATATAAACATATTATAAGCAGATCTATAAACTTTCGAGATATAGAACCCAAACAATTTAGACACGCTATAAGGAGATACTGGATTAAACCCAGAAGTTTCATCGAGAAATTTTAGCTTAGTATCCCCATATAGCTCACTAGTAGCAGCTTGGTAAATTTTAATTTTTGGATCAATTTCTTTTACAACTTCTAAAATTCTCAATTGACTCACTCCATCTACTTGAGAGGTATATTCTGGTATTTGAAAAGATACATGAACATGGGACTGTGCTGCAAGGTTGTAAACTTCTGTGGGCTTTGATTTTTTAATAATTTGGTAAATGCTGTCTGTGTCTGTAATATCTCCATAATGTAGGTGAAATTTTTTTGAAAATTTTTTTTTTTTAATTATTTCTTTAAGATTTACTAGTGAGTTTGTACTTGAATATCGTCTTATACCATGAACTACGTATCCTTTTCTTAATAAAAGCTCTGCAAGGTAAGATCCATCTTGTCCATTCACACCTGTTATTAATGCTACTTTATTTTTCATTTAAATAATTTTTTTTTAATTAATTTTAAATTCTGTTTAATAACATCTATATCTAAATTATAAACTTCTAAGCTATAATAATTTAATTCTCTATTAATATATGGCCAAAACCAAGAGTTTTTTCTAACTGGAAGGTTACAATCTTTAATTCCATCATTTTCACTTAATTGAAAACCTTCTGTCCAACTCAAGGTTTTTTTTAAAAAATCAACTCTATTAAATTTAAGAGTTCTGGCAGCTACATTTAGATGTCCAACATCTATTAGTAATTTAACGTTATCTCTTGTATTCTTCATAATAAATATAGTTTCTCGTATTGTTGACATTAAAACTGTATTTCTCTTAAATAAATTATATTCTTTTTTTTCAATAATATTATTTTCTAAAAGAATTTTTATATCGTACTTTTTAGCATAATCTCCTATTATATTTATGTTTTTGATAAATCTTGATAAAGCTGACTTTCTATTAAAAGTCTTACATAATTTCATTTGTTTACCTAGTAATTTTGGATCTGGGTCATATAAAAAACCAGAATGCAAACTATAATATTTTAAATTAAATATCTTACATATTCTAATTGCATTTTTAATGTGAGAAAAGCTTTGGTTAATTATTTTTTTATTATTACTTGCTAAATTAAGCACAAAATTTTTTTTCGGAACGGGAAAGTAATTATGGAAGATAAAATTAAATTTTTTATTTAATTTTAAATTTTTAATTAAGTTTTTTTCATACTTACCGCCAGATAACTCAACAGAATTTATTTTGTTTTTCTTTAAAATTGAAAATATTTTATTAAGATTTTTATTTTTGCCGAGCGCACCTGAAGATATATATATATATTTTTTCATTTCTTTCTAAAAAAATAATTATAAGTATTTTCATCACTTATAGCTTCAAATTTTGTTGAAACTTTTTTATAATATCTGAAACCATTTCTATTCAATATTTTTAAAACTTTTAATTTTTCTAGTTTTTGATCCTCATCTATCTCAATAAGAATTTCTTTAAAATTTTTATTTTTAAGATGTTTTCCAAATCCTTTTAAAATCTCATACTCATTTCCATCAACATCGATTTTTACATAATTAGGAATTTTTAAAGCATTTGAATTTATAAGCTCTTCAATAGTGGTACTCATAATATTATACGAATTTTTTGTCATTTTCATGTATTTATTTACTGTTAGTGAATTAAAAGCACCACCTTCATTTTCTGTTCCCTCTATAAAATTAAAAAAATTGTTTTTTTTTTGGCTTAATGGAGTCTGAACGATTTTTATTTCATTTCTAAAATTGTTAATAAAAAAATTCTTAGATAAAAAATACAGATTAAGAAAAGAAGGTTCAAAAGCAAATATTGATAATTTTTTATGAATAATTCTTGCATATATTGAATAAATTCCAATATTTGCACCTATATCCCAAAAAATAGAATTTTTTTTCTTTTTAAAATTTTTTATCCACTCGAGCGTATCAGGTTCTTTAGTGAAAAAAGTATTAATCCTCCAATCTAAAGTTTTATTAGGAACAAAAAATAATACTGGCTTATTATTAATAATAATTTTTTTCTTTTTTTGTCTAAGCAGCTGATAGATATTGTGTTCTATATTCTTATTAAAAAAAAAATTTAGTGGAAAGCAAATAAGTCTGATTAAGTTAATAATAATTAAAGATAAAAAATTCATTTAAAATTTCTAATATATTTTATTTTATCTGCATCTACTAATTTTGCATACTTACCCATTGGTGAGTGATAATTTTTAATTTCAGACCTATTTGAATTAAGAAAGATAGGTGGAAACCTAAAACTAGATCTTGATGAGAAATTTGCATACAATACATATCTGTCATTAAGTGATTTTCTACTTCCTCTATGATAGCACGATGAAGTATCAACAAATAAACAATCAAATTTTTTTCCTACAAATATATATTTGTCTTTTTTATGATCAATAAATTTATCAATTATGTCTGAGTGTAGGCCATAATTTTTATTAATTTTTTTTTTTATACTGTTTGATTTTTCTAATTTTATTATTTCCAAAGGTCCAGTATTTAGGTCAACATCAACTAAATTTACAAAAATTTTTACTATCTTAGTGTCATCAAAATCTCTATGAAAAAGTTGTGAGCCTATATGTTCATTGTTGATATTAGAGGGTGAATAAAGAACCTTAAGTTCAGTAAGAAGAGGTAGTTCATTCAGATGACTTTTTACAATTGATAAAAATTTTTTATTTAAAAAGAAATTTAGAAATACTTTAATATTATTCTCATCATTTTCTCTTAAAATATTTTGTAGATATTCTTTAGTTCCTATATTATTTTTTTTTTTATTTATAACATCTTCGGCTGCTAACCCGATTAAGTCAAAATCTGACTTAAGATCATGAAGATCATTTTTTGATAATATATAAAAACCATCTGGTTGAAGTTGACTTTTAGAAAATTCATTAATTTCATTATTATTTTTAAAATACAATTTATATAATTTTCTCAAGAGATCAGTATTATAAAATCTGATTTTAGATATAAGTAGTCTCAGAACTTTGAATAAAATTTTTTCCAAATTTATATTGTTTTGTTAAATGTTATATTTAAAATATGAATTCATATGAATATTAAAAATATAGCAAAAAAATTTATAAAAAATATAAATATTTTAGAGGAAATTTACATTAAAATATTTAAAAAGACAAAAAATTTTAATAGAGAAGATTTATTTGAATTTTCAGATTCACAAATTGAAATAAAAAAAAATGATTTAAATTTTTTTAAAAAACTAAATAACCAAATTAACGAGATAAAAAATATAAAAATTGATAAAAATATAAATTCTGTTCTAGGTTGGGTACCCTTTTCTAAAAGTAAGTCATCTGCAGTAATTTACAATTTTTTTTCTCAAAACTATTCTTTGAGAGGAAATTTTTTATTAAGGGTATCTTTAGTATTTAATGGAAATATAATTTTACAAAAGCTATTTTGGATAAAACCAAATACAATTTGTAATTTTATAAGTGAAAATTTGAATTTTGAAGGTAATTGCGACAGTATAATTATTGAATTATTTAATCCAAATTTAAAAAAAAATCATGGTAACCATGATGGACATTTAAGATTTTGGGGGAAATATTTTGATGAAAAAAAAAATATAATTTCAACAACTCACTCAATGCCTCTATCTTATGGAAATAATTACTTATCGGAGGAAAATTTTTCAAGATCATATTTTGAATTAAATGAAAATTATGACTTTAAAAATTATTTTTTAAAGTCAAAACTAAATTCGCAAAAAAAAAGAATAAATCTTTACGGCTATGCAATAATTTCAAATAAAATTAATAACTTTGTTTCTACATGGCACTTAGCACCTATTAATGATAAAAAAAAAGAAAAAAAAGAAATTTCTCAACTAGCCTGGTGTCCACAAAGTAAAATTTTAGATCCTTGCATACTTATAGATAATATAGAAACTGGAATTGAAAACCAAAGAATACTAATTGCCTTAATAGTCAATAATGAAATAATTTATCAAAAAGAATTTGATCATAAAGGAGTCTATTTTCAAAAAATTAGTAGAATTTTTCCCAAAATAGAAAGTGATTATTTAGTTTATATAAAATTTTTGTCTTATGGTCATTCCTATTTTAACATTGCTTATAGTAATCTTTCAAATTATGGTGATTTGGTACATTCTCATGAAACAAAATGGATAGTAAATGATTCAAAGCTTGTTTCTCATGAAACTGACTCAGCAGGTAACACTAGAAAATTTTTTTATCTAAACAAATACAAAGAAAATTGCTTTCATTATTTAAGTCTAAATATTGATAAAATTAAAAATAAAAATTCTATTAATTTGAATATTAGATTATTGGTAGATAATGGAGTTGAACAATTAATCCAAAAAAAAATTGATTTTACCAAACCACATTTGTTGCTTATTATGGAAGAAGAGTTTAATATTTTAAAAAACTTAGATTATAAAAACGCAGTTATTCAAATCGAAAGTTTTGATAATAATATAAATGGATCTTTTTTATATTGTAATCAAGATGGAACAATTGCTGTAGACCATTTAACAGGTGGTTAAATCGCAAATTAAATCATATGAAAAAATTGACATCTATTTTTTTTATAAATGTGTTTATAATTTTTACTTTTCTAGAGATATTTTTATTTTTTTATAGCAAAAAAATTAATAGCAATTTTCTTTTTTACTTACCAAATACAAAACTTAAAACAAACCTTTTGATAAACAGGAATATGAGAGGTTCAGAAGAAAGAATTAGTAATATTAAGAGAATTTTTAATAAAAATCAGTTTAGTAGAGAATTATCTGTCCCAATTAAAACAATAAACAGGAGGCCTGATATACAAGACGTAGATCATGGAGCAGTTAATTATTTTTATTATAATAAAGGATTTTGTAATAAGACTTATAATAGAGAAACATTAAATATCGTAACATTTGGTGATTCCTTTACTTATTGTACATTTGTTAAACCAGATCAGGCCTGGTCAAAAAAATTAAGTAAAGATATATTTTCAATTAACTATGGAATGACTGGTATTGGCTTATATGAACAATACAGGCTAATGAGAGAATTAGTAAATAAAAATGATAAAATAATAGTTTCAGCAATCTATGAAGGTAATGATTTAAGAGATTCTATAAAGCATTTAAATTATATAACGGACAGTAAATCTCATTTAAATAAAATCCAAGAAAAAATTAATAAAGAAAACTTTATAAAAAGTATTTTAAAAAAAATATTCTCCAAATCTTATACGTTTAACTTCGCTGCTGGTACAAAAAATTATCTAAATTTAAAAAATAAGGATAAACATAATTTAAATTTTAGGTACAAATATTTGAATGGAGATATGGACTTTAATATAAATAATATAGATCAAGATGAAATAAGAATTGCAAAAAAAATATATGATAAAGATATAAGTGAAAATTTTATTAAAAAAGCCTTTTCTGAACCAATGTTGAAAATTAAAGATTTTTCGTATAATAACGATTCAGTCTTAATATTTATTTATATACCCTCGGCACATAATGTAATAAAAGACGACATAGTATTTGAGAATAAAATCTCACAAAAATATCTAGAAAATATGGCTAGAGTACAAACAGAAATTTTTAGTGAAATATGCGAGATTAATAACTTAAATTGTTTAAATACTACAAAATCTTTGTATGATTATAATAAAAAAAATAATGAATTAACTCATTTTCCGTCTAACTTACATTTAACAGCTGTTGGTCATGAAGTTGTTGGTGAAACTGTTGGAAAATATTTATATACATTAATTGAAAATAATGAAGAAAAATAAAGTAAAGATAATAGCTGAAATCGGATGGAATCACATGGGAAGCTTAAGTCTAGCAAAAAAAATGATTAAAAGTGCAGCTTTGAGTGGTGCTGATATGGTTAAATTACAAACATGGTCTGAAAAAAATTTGAAAAATGGACCTTGGGATAGCGATGGAAGAAGAGAGATTTATAAAAAAGCAGAACTTAATCAATCTGACTATTTAAAGCTTAAAAGTTTTAGCAAAAAGTTTAATATTGAACTTTTTACATCCTTATTTAATTTAAAAGATTATGAAAAAATTGAGAAATGTAAATTTAACGTAATTAAAATTCCTAGCCATGAAACTTATAATTTGGAACTAATAAAGTTTTGTTTAAAAAATTATAAAATTGTCTTAATTTCAACCGGCGCTTCAAAATGGAATGAAATTAAAAAAATTACAAAATTAAAAAATTTTAAAAAAAAAGCATTTTTAATGCATTGCGTTTCTTCATACCCATCAGAACCAAATATGATAAATATGCCAAGGTTAAATGAAATTAAAAAACTAACAACAAAAGTTGGTTTTAGTGGACATTTTAAGGGTATAGATGATGCTTTAATTGCAATATCTATGGGTTCAACGTATGTCGAAAAACATTTTACAATAGACAATGATTTGCCAGGTAGAGATAATAAATTCGCCTTGCTACCAGAAGATCTAAAAAGATTATGTGAGTTTAGAGATATTTATTCTGAAATGACTATTTATAAAGGCCTAAATTTACAAAAATCAGAATATGATATATTTAAAAATTACAGAGGGAGATGGGGTAAATAAATTTTTATATGATAAAAAATAAAGTTTCAGTAATTATAAGATCAAAAAATGAAGAAAAATTTATTGGTAATTGTATACAATCTATTTTGGACAATATTTTTAAGCCCGAAATAATTGTAATTGATAATAATTCCCAAGATAAGACTTTAGAAATAGTTAGGTATTTTATTCAAGATCCGTTCTTAAAAAATAATAAAGAAAAAAACTATACAAAAATAAAAATATTAAAAATTGACGATTATACTCCAGGAAAGTCTTTAAACCTTGGAGTAAAAGAATGCTCAAATCAAAATATTATGATAATTTCAGCACATTGCGAATTAACAAATTTTGATATTAAGAAACATTTGACGGATCTTAAAAAATATAGCTGTATTTTTGGTAATCAAATTCCTGTTTTTTATGGAAAAAAAATTACCAAAAGATATATATGGAGTAATTTTGGTGATAAATCTATTGAAAACTACTTTTCAAAGTATGAAGATAGATACTTTATCCACAACGCTTTATGCTTATATAAAAAGCAAATCCTAACTAAAAACCCTTTTGATGAAAACCTACAAGGAAAAGAAGATAGATATTGGATCAATAAAATGATGAAAAAAAAAACTACAAGATTTTTATATGATCCAATTTTAGAAGCAAAACATAATTATACATCAGATGGAAATACTTGGAAGGGTATAGGATAATATTAATTGATAAAAGTAGAAAAAATCAAAAGTTATAAATTCTCTTCTAAATATGGAAATAACAAAGTCTTTGGTCAGCCAAAAGCAGTTAGATCTTTAGTTATTGTAGAGATAAAATTATCAAATGGAATTAGAGGATATGGAGAAAGTTATCAATCAGCTTATGTTCCAGAAATTGTTGATTTCATTATTAAAGAAATTTCAGAAAATTTTGAAAAAATAAGTATAAGCAGTGCAATAAAAAATATTAAAAATTTTAGAATACCATTTGTTAGTCAAAATGGTGTATTTAAAAGCACCTTATCTTCAATTGAAATTGCATTAATCGATGCAAAATCAAAATCCTTAGGCTTAACATTCTATAAATATCTGAACAAGTTTTCATTGAAAAAAAAAGTTCCTACTTATGCTAGTGGAGGATCTGTAATATTCAAAAAGAAACATTTGGATAAAGATTTACAAAATATAAAGAAAAATGGTTTTGTTAATTATAAAATGAGGATTGGCTATCTAAGTTTTAAAAAAGATATAGAGAGAATAAATTTTGTAATAAAAAATTTAAAAAAAAAAAGTCTTATGATTGATGCGATAATGGGTACGCTGAATAAATGGAAACTTAATGAAGCCAAGAAAAGAGTAAAATATTTAAATAAATATAAATTACTCTGGTTAGAGGAACCTTTGCCAGCTGAACGCATGCATGACTATAAGATTCTTAAAAAATTATCCAAAAATCCTGTTGCAATTGGAGAATCTTTCACAAATTTTTATGAATTTGAAAATGTCATTAAGAATGATTTGTGTGACATAGTTCAACCAGACATCACTCAAGTTGGTATTTTTGATGCTATTAAGATAGTAAAACTAGCAAAAAAATATAAAAAAAAAGTAGCTCTCCATGTTTGGGGTTCACCAATTTCTTTAATGTCAAATCTTCATTTTGCTTTGGCATATAAAGAAGTTGATATTATAGAGTTTCCACTTGTTTCTCTCGAATTTTTGAAAAAAAACATAGATAAAAAAATTGAAGTTAAAGACGGTTTTATTAAATTAAAAAAGAAAGAGTTGGGACTAGGTATTGATTTAAGAAAAGAAAATCTTAAGAGTTTTAGTTTTAAAAAAAAAAGTGGATTTAAAATATGATGAAAAAAATTCTTATTGCACATGACTTTAATTTAGAGTTAAAAATGTATAAATTAGATAAAAACATATTAAATAAAAATAAATTTATAAAAAAAAGTTTTAAAATTAAAAATTTCGATAATCTTTCTAAAACAGAAAAATTGAGAGTTAAAATTTTCTGGGGAAATAGACTTAATATAAAAATAATAAATCAATTGAAGAATTTAAAATATGTTCATTTTGGAAGTAAAGGAGTAAATGAAGATTTATCTAAATATCTAAAAAAAAAAAAGATTAAATATACTAATACAAAAAAAATATTTGTTAAACCAATGGTATCATCAATTTTGAGTTCAATTTTTGCAAGTTCAAGGGGAATTAATATTTCTTATTTTTTACGTCAAAATAAAAAAAATGACAGAAAAAATGCTGACAACTTTAATGATTACATGAATAATGTTTATGATGAAAATTTTCTATTAGTTGGCTTTGGAGAAATTAATAAAAAACTTCTAAATGTTTTAAAACTTTTTAGTAAAAACATTTCAATTATAAACAGATCGATAATTATAAATAAAAATATAAAAAAATTTTTTTATTTAACAAAACTTAATCAAGCAGTTAAAAATCAAAAATTTATTATTAATACTTTGCCACTAACTAATGAAACAAAAAATATATTTGATAAAAAAGTTTTCAAAAATTTTAAAAAAAATAGTATATTCATAAATTATGGTAGAGGGGATACAGTAAATTTTAAAGATTTAAAAAAATATGCTAAATTGAAAAAATTAGTTTTGTGCTTAGACGTGTTCAATAGTAGCCAATATGTTAATCCATATAAACCAATAAAAAAAAACTATTATTTTTCAAACAAATTTTTAAATATTATTACCCCACATATCGGAGCCTACGACAAATTTTATTGGGAAAAACAAATAGACCTTTTTTCAAAAAACGTTAGAAAATTTATTCACGTCATTAATTAATCTTTCAGTATAAGTTCCTTCATTTCCACTTAGAAAAAATTCTCTTTTTTTGTCAATATTTAATCTAATTCTACTACTTGGAATGTTCTTCACATGACTTTTAATCATATTGTGGAAATATTTATCGAAGTTATTAATATTTTTACAAATTTTAATATTAGGTAATTTCTCTATACCTTCTAAATGAGTAAAGTATTTTAATGCATTTTTTTGATTCATAAGGCTAAAATTATCATCAAAACCTATTGCTAAATAACTTTTCCAAAAAATAGTTGACTCAATCATCATCGAAGTAAGTCCTCCAATAATAAATTTACTATTTTGTATCAATGATGGATAATAATTTAAATCTGGCCAAGATCTTTTAAGAAATTTTTTATTTTTATTATCATATAATTGTTTATCAACTTTTATATATTTCCAAAACTTTGAAATTAAAGTTTTTCTTTGTCTAAATGGATGTGGTCTATAGATAATTTGTAAATTTTTAATTTTGTTTTTCGTTAAAAAATTATCTATCCTTGTCAATACTCCTTCCTCGTCCCAAGCCCACGCTGATCCTAAAAATAATATATAATTTTTGTATCTAGATTTATGTTTTTTGTTTCTTTCAGAAAATAATGATTCACTTCGCGCTGAACCTAAAATTTTAATTTTATTTGCATTCATTTTTTGGATTTTTTTGGCATGTAATTTTGTTTGAGCTCCCCATACAGCAATTCTATCAGGTAAATTATCTAGTATTATTTTGCTTGATAAATTATCCCAATTGTCAACGATTAAATAAGATTTTTTTTTATTTTTTTTTAACAAATCAATAAAATGTATTGTATCTGCATCGTAACCACTTGTTGGAATTATGAATATTTCACCATCTAATTTTTTAATTATTTTTTCAATTGAGTCATTTTTAGGAAGATTAGTAATATATTTTTTAACAACTGGAAAAAAAATAAAAGTTGATAAAATTTTAAAAACTAAATAGAGAGTAAAATTTTTTATTAAATAATGAAAATTAAAAATTTTATTTATTATATTGTTATTAATTCCTTTGGATAATAATAATTCATTTAGATATCTAATATCATATCGATAAAGTCTAAGAAGCCTAAATTGAAAAAATTTTGAATTTTTTTTATAATAAGTTGATTTTATATCATGGTATTTTAGCAACAAATTATTATTATTTGAGCTTGAATAAAAAAATATTTTATTTTTATTAAATTTTTTTATACTTTTATCTTTGTATAAATTTTTGTTAAAAATTAAGCTGACATCAAATTTGTGACTTAATTTTTTTATAATTTTTGTTTTAATAAAATTTCTGATATAAATATTATTATTAATGACAAAATAAATTTTTTTTTTCATTTTTAAATACTTTAATTATTAAAATGGAAAGTGTAGTCAAATTTATCTTTTAATTTAGTTTTATGGGTAACAACAATAACCGTTTTTTTAGATTTTAAATTTAAAATTGTTTCTAAAATTTCCTCTTCATTTTTTTCATCTAGAGAGCTTGTTGGTTCATCAAAAATAATAAATTCTGAATTAGTATAAAGAGCTCTTGCTATTGCTATTCTCTGTTTTTGACCTCCAGAAATTTTGACTCCATTATCTCCTAAGTTTACATCCATATAATTTGGTATATTGCTAAAAAATTCAAACAGATTTGATGCTTTTAGAGCATCTTTTATTTTTTCATCATCTATTTCATTGTTTTCTAATCCAAAAGCAATATTTTCCCTTAAAGTTCCATCAAATAAAAATATTTCTTGCGGAACATAACCAATACTATTTACATAAGGCCTTAAATATTCAACTTTATTATCATCAACAAAAATATCTCCAGAAGTTATTTCTAATAATCCAGTAAAAATATCTATGAATGTACTTTTCCCAGAACCACTCTCGCCATAAATCATATGAGTTTTATTTTTTATAATTTCTAAATTTAAATTGTTTAGTGCTGGTCGATCTCTACTGTCATAAATAAAAGAAATATCTTTGAATACTATCGACTTTTCAATTTTTTTGCTAGTCTCCTCTAATTCTATTTTATTTAAATTATTGTTCGATTTAAACTTTCTTAATACATCTGAGACAACAGGTGCGTCATACTTAAGTTTATTAGCAACACTTACTATTTTATTAAATGATGGAATAAATCTAATAACTGCAGCTAAATAGAGTGACAGTGTTGGTAAAGAAATAATAAGCATTTGTTTACTTCCACTCATAGAATAAATTATCATCAGAACACCCGATATACAAACTATCTCTAAAATATACTTTGGTAAAAGGTTAATTTTTTTTTGGAAAGTTGAATTATTAATTTCACCTAACAATTTTGAATTAAAAATTTTTTTTACAAAATTAAACTTTTGTAATATTCTTATTTCTCTAAAACCATTAAAAGAGTAAGAAACAACTTTTATTAGTTCTCCTCTAAATTTATGAGACTCCTCACCTTTAATTTTTAAAATTTTCCTAAAATAAAAATAAAATGCAAAAACGATAAATATCAGAGAAAATAGTAAAAAGACAATTTGTAATTCGCTTGTAACGATGATTAACACTAATAAAAATGTTATTGTGATAATTTCTGAAATTAAAGTTGCAAATTCCTTAAAATATAATGCAGTTATACCAGTGTCATTTACTATTCCTCTAATCAAATTTGAGGAATTTAAGTTTAAAAAATTTATATAATCTGAAAGTAGATATTTTTTGTATATCTCTTCAGATAAAAAACTTCTTAAATTTTGTTGAAAATGAATATGAAATAAATTTATGAAATAAAGTATTATATTTTTTAAAAAAAAAATTAATATTAAAAGATATGATGAAAATAAAATAAGTTCAGAAAAAGTTTTCTCTTGGATTGTTTTTTGAATGAATGTAGGTAAATACGGTATTATAATGTCTCTTTCAACTAACAACATTACATAAACAGGAACTGAACCAATGCTTATTAACTCAACCAATCCAATAATGAAAAGCGAGATAAATACAAACAGATATCTAAATTTAAAATCTTTATTAAGTATTTCAAAAAAAGATAAATTCATAATATGATCAAATTGGAATTATTTTAAATTACATTTAGCAGATAATATTGATAGTATCATCTTGAAAAAAGTAATGAGTTATAAAACAATTTGCATTGTGCCTGCTAGAAAAGGCTCTAAGTCAATTAAACATAAAAATTTGACAAAAATAAAGGGAAAGGAACTGATAAAGTATACTCTAGACATATGTAAATATTTTAAAAATGATTTTTTTAGCGTTATATCTACAGATTCCAAAAAAATTTTGAGTATTTCGAAAAAATATAAAATTCACAATAATGGATTAAGACCAGCTCATCTTAGCGGGGATAAAGCTCTTACTTATGATGTTTTAAAATATGAAATATTATTAACAGAAAAAAAATTTGGAAAAAAATATGATTATATTTTATTGCTCCAACCTACTTGTCCATTTAGATCGAGAGAAAAAATAACAAAAGCTCTTAGAATTATTAAAAATAATAAAAGATATGATAGCGTTTTATCAATCTCTGATGTAGGTGCAAACCATCCAGAAAGAATGAAAATAATTAAGAATAATAAACTTATCAATTATACAAAAAAAAAGTATGAAAATTTAAAACCACGCCAAAGCTTGCAGAAAGTTTATATACGATCAGGTTCTATATATTTGATAAAAAGAAAATCTTTCTTTAAATATAAATCATTTGTAGGTCAAAATTGCTATGGATTAATATTAACTGCAAAAGAAAGTATAAATATAGATGATAAAAAAGATTTAATAATTGCAAATTATACTTAACTACCACTTTCTAAGATCTATATTTTCAGAAACTGACGATGATTTAATAGTAAACAAAATTTTTTTTAATTTTTCTTTATTCATTGGTTTAGCTCTTTGAAAAGATCTTAATAATTTTAATTGCTTCGCTTTCTGGAAACCTAATATGAAATAGCTAATTGATTTAAAAGAATTAATAAACGAAAAAGATAGATCAAAATAATTTTTATAATTATATTCTTTTCTAAATAATTCTATTTTTTTTAATAAAGTTGAATATTTATTTTTTTTTGGGAGTAAAATTTTATTTTTTTTTATATTTCCCCTCAATAATAATGATCTAACAAATATTTTAAATTTTTTATTTTTTTTAATAAAATATATAAAACGATGATCAAATAAATTAAATGGTATTTGAATAGATTCAAAAATGGATTTTTTTAAAAATTTTAAATCTTTTGTCTCATAAATAGAAATACCAAGTTTTTTAATTAATCCTGTCTTTTTAAACTTTTGCAATTCATCAATTATCAATTTATTTTTTAAATCCTTTGGATTGTGAATGAAAAAATAATCTAATTGATCAACGTTTAGTAGCTTGAGACTATTTATAACACTACTTGTAATTTTATCTCTAATATAATTATGATTTTTATACCCTTTGAGAGAAGTTAATTTTGTTGAAATATAAAAAGAAAAGTTTTTCTTTAAAGAAAAATTTCCAATAAATTGCTCAGACTTTCCATAATCACTAGCAGTATCAATAAAATTAATTTTATTTTTTATTGCTGAGTTTAATATTTGATTGGCTCTTTTTTGAGTAATTTTTTCATTTGAGAAATACTTTTTGCCAATTTGCACTCCTCCAATTAAAATCTTTGATTTATTGCCTTTTTGGTCTTGAATTTTGTCAAATGATATATTTGAAATATTCTTATAATTAATGAATTTATTTTTTTCTAATACTCGCTTTATTACTCTAAAATCATTATGATTATCAATACTTAAATTTAATTTGCTACAAGATTTTTTAAAATATCTACAAAAAAATTTTGTTTTCTTTGAATATTTTTTTTTTATATATGTTGTTACATGTTCTTGGTTTTTTTTTGTTTTTGAATTTTTAATTGACTCAAAAATTTTACGAGCTTTAAATACTTCCACACTAAGTCCGTATGGGTTATATTTTAAATTATCATGCGAAAAGAAATAATCTAAGTTATTTTCTTCATAAATTTTGAGGCAGAATTTAATAAATCCTCTATCTACAAATGGATTATCTGAGGTAAGTCTAACAACGTTACAATTATCTTGTTTATTTATCAAATATTGACCAAATCTTAAAAGTACGTTTGTTTCACTACCTTTAAAATATTTTATTTTTTTTTTTTTTAACTCTTCTTCTAGTAATTTATTTTTATTGTCATCAGGAATTAGAACAACTGTTTTAAATTTTTCATTGTTTAAGCAAACATTTCTATAACAGAATTCAATGAGTGAAGATTTGCCAATAGGTAATAAGTTTTTTTGATACAATCTAGATGAACCTAATCTTGCTTGTATCAAAACGTAAGTTTTGATGGTCATTTATTCACTCACTTGAAGAAAATATCTTATATCTTTATCAGTTAAAGTAGATACATTTTTTGATGTATATAAAAAATTTTCTTTTAATTTTTTTCCTTTTTCTCCTATAAGACTATTAAGATAATTTTTTTTCTTAGAAAGAAGAACGGCAGGTCTTATCAAATAAAAATCATTAAAATTAATTGTATATTTAGACTCTTCATCACTGATTAATACTTCGTGTATTTTTTCTCCCTCTCTAATTCCAATAACATTTACTTTAAGATTATTTTTTTTTGCAAAAAATTTGAGTATATCATTAATTCTAAATGATTTAATTTTAGGAATAAATATCTCGCCGCCTTGCATTCTCAAAAAATTTTTTAAAGTAAATAAAACTCCCTCCTCAAGAGTGATAAAAAAACGTGTCATATCTTTGTGTGTTAATTTTAAATTTTTATTATTGTTTATTTTATCGTTTATATTTGGGATTAATGAACCACGAGAATTAATTACATTTCCATATCTTGAAACAGAAAATTTTATATTTTCATGCCCTATTGTGTTATTGGAAGATACGATAATTTTTTCAGCACACAGTTTAGTAGATCCATACAAATTTACAGGACTTACAGCTTTATCAGTTGATACTAACATTACTTTTTTAACATTATTACTGATAGCTGCACTAATTAGATTCTGAGTACCAATTATATTTGTTTTTACGAATTCATAAGGATCATACTCTGCTTTAGGGACATGTTTTAATGCTGCAGCATGTATTACACAATCTACGTTTTTCAGAGCAAATTTTAATCTTTCTAAATCTCTTACGTCTCCTAAAAAAAATCTAAGATTTTTTTGAGGAAACTTATTTCTCATTTCATATTGTTTTAATTCATCTCTTGAAAAAACAATTATTTTTTCTGGATTGTATTTTAAGAGTATTTCCACAGCTTTGTTGCCAAAAGATCCAGTTCCTCCAGTGATTAAAATACTCTTATTTTTAAAAAATTTATTTAATTTTTTTTCCATTTATCAATTGTTTTTTTTATAATTCTTATAGTTCTCGAAATATCATTTGATTTCAAATTTAAATGAATAGGAAGAGATATACAAGAATTATAATACTTTTCACTCCCATTCAGACTTTTAAATTTGTTAAATATTTTGAATTTGTAAATTGGCTTATAGTGAATTTGTAAAAAAATTTTATTTTTGTTCATTATCATCATGAATTTATCTCTACTAATTTTAAGTTTTTTAAAGTCAAAAAGAGCTATGACTAAATGATATGACGGGTAAGTTTTTTTTTCTTTTTTTATTATCTTTATAATATTCTGATATTTATCAAGTTCATTTACATAATTAGAATAAATTTTTTTTCTAAATTTTAAAATATGGTTTATTTTTTTTAATTGTGATATGCCGAGTGAACAATTCACATCACTTAGTCTAAAATTTAAACCATTTTCTAGAACATCATATTTCCAATAATATTTAGAATTTCTTTTAATTCCATGCGAACGTAGTAGTTGAATTTTTTTAGAAATTTTATAATTATTTGTAGTAATTGCACCACCCTCACATGTGGTAATTGTCTTAAGTGGATGAAAAGAAAACGTTGAAATATCTGAATGTTTGCAACTTCCAATGAAATATTTTTTTTTATTAATAATATATCTTGCTCCAAATGCATGGCATGCATCTTCGATTAAATAAAAAGCATATTTTTTTTTAAGTTTGTGTAATTCAAAAATATCTCTAGGGTATCCACCATTAAACATTATTATTAAAGCTTTTATTTTATTTATTCTGTTTTTTTTAATACAATCAATAATTTGATTAGGGCTTGATTGGGAGGTCGCAGGATCAACATCTGAAAAATAAACTTTAGCACCAAGCAAACTTGCGATATTTACAGTCGAAATAAAATTAATAGCAGGTGAAATTATGACATCCCCTTTTTTTATTCCAATTGATTTCAAGGCTAGGTATAACGCTGAGGTTCCGCTATTACACACATGCGCATAATTAACATTTAATTTTTTTTTTAATTTATCTTCAAACAAATTTGTTATTGGTCCTGTCGTAAGAAGTTTTTTTTTTAAAGAGTCTACTACAGAATTTATGTCATTATTGTCAATTTTTTGTGAACCATAATTAATAATATTATTCATTTTAAAAATTTCTATTTAGATAATTTTTTAATCAAGATTGAGATTTCTTTGTCGTATTTGTTTATTTTCTTCACTAAATTTGAAGCTTGCTTGGGAGCATATTTAAATGCCAATCTCATAATATCCATCCAATTTTTGTTGTTTTTGGCTCTAATTTTTTCAATTGAATTAATTATTTTATCTTTATTATTCATTTTCAATTCTTGTATAATATAATTATTATGAAAATAACCAACAAATTATCATTTAATTTTAATGAAAGACCTAAAATAATTGCTGAGGTATCTGGTAATCACGAAGGAAGTAAGAAAAAGTTTTTAAAGTTAATAAAATCTGCGTTTGAAAATGGCGCAGATATAGTAAAAATTCAAACATATGAGCCTAAAGATATTACGCTCAAAAATAATAATAACGAATTTTATGTAAAAAAAGGAATTTGGAAAAATAAACATTTATGGGATTTGTATTCAGATGCATGTACTCCATTCTCCTGGCATAAAGATGCATTTAGGTTAGCTAAAAATCTTAATAAAATTATTTTTAGTAGCCCATTTAGTTTAAGAGGAGTAGACCTTTTAGAAAAATTAAATGTTAAAATTTATAAGATTGCATCTTTTGAAATAACTGATCTTAAACTTATAAGATATATAGCTTCCAAGAAAAAACCAATTATTATATCAACTGGAATGGCTACAAAAAATGAAATAAATAGAGCTATCAAAGAAATAAGAAAATTTCATAAGAAAATTATAATAATGCATTGTGTATCTGATTATCCAACAAAACTTGTAAATACAAATTTAAAAAATATTAAAAGGTTGAGAAAATATTATAAAAATAATTTAATTGGATTATCCGACCATACAAAAGATATAACT
>CACETY010000004.1:0-67500 GCA_902562645.1 uncultured Pelagibacteraceae bacterium | reverse complement strand
ACTCTAGCTAAAAAGTTTTGATGGCAGTTCCAGAGTTAAGCTCTGGGATTTCACCACCAACTTTTTTAACCACCTACGAACTCTTTAAGCCCAGTAATTCCGAACTACGCTAGGTCCCTTCGTATTACCGCGGCTGCTGGCACGAAGTTAGCCGGACCTTCTTATTCGGGTACAGTCATTTTCTTCCCCGACGAAAGAGCTTTACAACCCAAAGGCCTTCTTCACTCACGCGGCATCGCTGCATCAGAGTTTCCTCCATTGTGCAATATTCCCTACTGCTGCCTCCCGTAGGAGTTTGGGCCGTGTCTCAGTCCCAATGTGGCTGATCATCCTCTCAGATCAGCTATAGATCAAAGTCTTGGTAGGCCATTACCCCACCAACAAACTAATCAAGTGCAGGCTCATCCTTCGGCGCATAAAGCTTTCTCCGTGAAGACTTATGAGGTATTAGCACAAGTTTCCTCGTGTTATTCCTCACCAAAGGGAAGATACCTACATGTTACTCACCCGTCTGCCACTAAGTATTGCTACTTCGTTCGACTTGCATGTATAAGGCGTGCCGCCAGCGTACGTTCTGAGCCATGATCAAACTCTCAAGTTTAAAAACGGCGCACACTAGCTTCTATACAAATACTAAGAATAATATTTGTATAATGTTGAAGTGTGTACGACAAATTTTGGTAACCTTAACCGTCCACACTTCTCTTCTTAAAATATTAACAATTCAAATAGCTAATTGAGCTATTAAGCCCAATAAATAACATTTTTTATATGTTGAGTGTGACGCTTATATTGGAAATAATTTATAAATCAAGTTTTTAGATAAACAAAAAATGTGATAAAAAGTCATAAAAATCAACATTTTTAATACATCGGTCTAACAGTGTTAATAAAAACTAAGAAAAAAATAAAATCACTTTCACATTTTATATGGTTAATTTTATTAATAATTATTACAAGTTTAGTAACATATTTTTATGAATTGAATAGGGAATCTCAATATAAAAATATCAAAAAAACACTAAACAATATTTACTTTCAAAAAACTTTTGCAAAAATAACTTCTAAACTGGAGAATAGATTCACAGAATTTCACTATATTGTTAAAGAAGGAGATAATTACGAGAGTATTATTAATAAAATTGAAATAACAAAAAAAGAAAAAAAATTATTTCTTGAAACAGTAAAAAAAAATAAAAAAATAAAAATATTAAGACCTAATCAAAAAATTTATTTTAAAATTGATAAAAAAAATAACCCAAAGATTGAAAAATTTATCATTGAGATTAGTAAAAAAAAAGAAGTAAAATATACAAGAGATTATAAAAAAAATATTTTTAATTCAAAATTATTAGAAAAAGAACTTACCAAAATTATAGCTTATAAAGAAAGTATAATTACAAACAGCTTGTATCAAACAGCTTTGGGCTTAGAAATAATGCCAAATATTATTATTGAGTTTGCAAGATTGTATGGTTTTCAGGTGGATTTTCAAAGAGATATTTGGAAAAATGATAGTTTCCAAATCATCTATGAAGAATTTTTAAATAAGGATGGAAAGGTGATTGAAACTGGTAATATAATTTTTTCAAATTTAAATTTACAAAATAAAGATCTTAAACTTTATAGACACGAGTATGAAAAAGATAAAATTGATTATTTTGATGAGAGTGGAAAAAGTATGAGAAAAACTTTGATGAAAACTCCAATAAATGGGGCTAGATTATCTTCTTCATTTGGAAAAAGGAAACATCCTATTTTAGGTTTTACAAAAATGCATACTGGAACTGATTTTGCTGCTCCAACCGGCACACCTATACTTGCCTCAGGAGATGGTTTGGTAGTTAGAGCTCAATGGTGTGGTGGTGGGGGAAATTGTGTAAAGATAAAACATAATAGAGTTTATCAAACTGTTTACGCACATATGTCAAAATTTGCTAGAGGAATAAAGAAAGGTGCTAGAGTAAAACAAGGTCAAATAATTGGTTACGTTGGTTCCACAGGTCTTTCTACTGGTCCACACTTACACTATGAAGTTATTGAAAATGGAAAAAAAATTAATTCACAAAAACTTAGACTACCATCGGGAAAAGTATTAAAGGGTGAGCAACGTAAAATATTTGAAGTAAATAAAATTAAAATTGATGTTCTTAAGTCTAATCTGATATCTAAAATGTAATTTATTTTGAAGTTGTTTCTTCAGTATCTTTATTTTCGTTTTCTAATTTTATTTGATTGCTAGCATGAGCATCTGTCACATTCACACTATGAGTTCTTGAATTTTCTTGAGATATAAGAATTCTTGAGAAGTGTTCCGAATGTTGCAAATAGTTTTCAGACAAAATTTTATCTCCATTTGATAGCGCTTCTCTGGCTAGGTCATTGTATTTCTCAACAAGTTTCGCAGCATTTTGATTATTTTTTCCTGGATGTCTTCTTTTGAAAGCAGATCCATTACCAAAATCCCCATTTGTTTTATTTCCATTCCCATTTCTTCTGAAATTCCTATCTCCATTTGGTTTAAATCGACTTCTTCTATTATTGTTTTTGAAATTATTCATTATTGTAATTTTGTGCTTACTATACATCTGTCTTTCCCAGACAAATCTTTAGTGATTTGATTTATATAGTAGCCATTTTCTTTTAATATTTTTGAGCATTGGTTTTTTTGTCTATGTCCTATCTCAAGTATCAATTTACCTTTTATTTTTAACAATTTTTTACTCTTTATAATTACTTTTTTTAAATCTCTAAATCCATCAGAACCACCTGATAATGCTAAAGTAGGTTCGTGGAATTTAATATCATCATCTAATCTGTTTAAATCAATACTGTTTATGTATGGAGGATTAGATACGATTAAATCATAATTATAAGATTTATATTTGTCAATATCCATATTCACAAAATTAATTTTATTTTCCAATTGATGTAATTTTGCATTAATTTTTGCAACATTTATCGCTTTTTTAGATATATCTATTGCTGTTGCAGAACATTTTGGTCTCTCTTTTAACAGAGAAACTATAATGCAACCTGACCCAGTTCCAACATCTAAAATTTTTTTTGATTTCTCCAATGGTAAATGGTTTAAAGTTTCCTCTACGATGAGTTCAGTATCTGGCCTAGGAATCAAAACCGATTTGTTTGTTAAGAACTTAGATTTCCAAAAATGTTTATAACCAAGAATATATGCCATTGGTTCTTTTTCACATCTCCGAGATAAATAGTTTTTAAATTTTGTTATATCTTTATTTTTTAACTTATAGTTAGAGTTTAATAATACTTCTTCTCTTTTTTTATTTGTTACTTTTGATAAAATTAATTCAGTATCTAGATATGGATTTTTAATTTTTTTTTTTTTTAAAAAATTACTCCCTTTTTTTAAAATTTCACTATAAATCATACTTATATACTACCAAGTTCATTTTCTTGAGCTTGAATAACCAAATTTTCTATCATCTCGTCAAATATTTCTCCCTCCATAAATTCAGTTAATTTATGTAAGGTAAAATTAATTCTATGGTCTGTTACTCTTCCTTGAGGAAAATTGTATGTTCTAATTCTCTCTGATCTATCTCCAGTCCCAATTTTGCTTTTTCTGTCTTTCGATCTTTCTTCATCTCTTTTTTGTCTTTCTAGTTCATAAATTCTTGACCTAAGAATTTTTAAACCTTTTTCTTTGTTTCTTATTTGGGATTTTTCATCTTGTTGGCTAACTACTATACCAGTAGGAATATGGGTAATCCTTACAGCAGAATCTGTTGTATTTACACTTTGACCTCCAGGACCACTACTTCTAAATACATCAATTCTTAAATCTCTTTCTTCAATTTTAACATCCACTTCTTCAGCCTCTGGCATAACCGCAACCGTAGCAGCAGATGTATGAACCCTGCCTTGTGTTTCAGTATCTGGAACTCTTTGAACTCGATGAACACCACTTTCATACTTTAAAGAAGAATAAATATTTTTACCTTTTATAGATGCAATAACTTCTTTAAGTCCTCCAGCATCACTTTTGGAAATTGATATTACCTCTAATAACCATTTTTTTTTGTGACTTACTTTTTCGTACATCTTAAACAGATCTGAGGCAAATAAACTTGCCTCTAAACCTCCCGTTCCAGCTCTAATTTCAATCATTGCATTTTTTGTATCAGCTTCATCTTTTGGTAACAAAAATAATTTTATTTTTTTTTCATTATTTTCATTATTTTTTTCAAGTTCATGCAATTCATTTATTGCTAAGTCTTTCATATCATTGTCAGAATTATTATCGTTGATTAATTTTTCTAATTCTTCTTTATTTTTTTGAAAATTAAAGTATGAAACAGCTTCTTTAATGATATCATTTAAGTCTGAATACTCCTTTGACTTTTCAGCAAATGTTTTTTTGTCAATTTCTTGAGATGAAAGTTCTTTTTCTAATCTAGAATGCTTTGATATTAAGTCTTGAACTTTTGATAAAGGTAACATTATTTTGCTTTTTCAATTTCTTCTGCTTTTTCTTCAACCAATTGTACAACCTTTGAAATCATCTCATCACTAGATATTTTTTCACTTTCAACTCCATTTAAATAAAGCATGTTATTGCCCTTTCCTCCCCCAGTAATCCCTATATCTGTTTGTGCTGCCTCACCAGGTCCATTCACTACACACCCAATTATAGATAAAGAAATTGGAGTTTTAATATGAGATAGTCTGTCTTCTAACTTTTTAACAGTTTCAATCACATTGAAAGCTTGTCTAGCACAAGATGGACAGGAAATAATTTTTACACCTCTGTTTCGTAAATTAAGTGATTTAAGTATTTCATTTCCAACTTTTATCTCCTCTACAGGATCAGCAGACAAAGAAACTCTCACAGTATCTCCAATACCACTCATAAGAAGCGATCCAAAGCCAATAGAAGATTTTATACTACCAGGTAAAAATGTTCCTGCCTCGGTGATACCTAGATGTAGTGGATAATCAGTAACTTTAGAAAGTTGTTTGTAAGCTTCAATAGACAAAAATACATCAGATGATTTAACACTCACTTTAAATTCATAAAATTCAAAGTCTTCAACAATACTAATATTTCTTAATGCACTCTCTACTAGAGCTTCTGGACAAGGTTCTTTATATTTTTCTAATAAGTCTTTTTCTAGAGATCCAGCATTAACCCCAATTCTAATTGAACAATTGTTGTTTTTTGCAGCAGTAATTACTTCCTTAATTTTTTTTTTATCTCCAATATTTCCAGGGTTGATTCTAAGACAAGCAGCT
This sequence comes from uncultured Pelagibacteraceae bacterium, assembly GCA_902562645.1. Lineage (GTDB taxonomy): Bacteria > Pseudomonadota > Alphaproteobacteria > Pelagibacterales > Pelagibacteraceae > Pelagibacter. Next base: position 62,229 of record CACETY010000004.1, on the reverse strand, counting down.
CCACTTTCTGCTGCCTCTATTGCTCTTTTATAATGAAAATGTATATCGGCAACTATTGGTAGAGATGTATTTCTAATAATATTTTTTAGAGCTTTCGTTGATTCTTCGTCTGGACATGATACTCTAACAATATCGGCTCCCGCTTCTTCAATTTGTTCGATTTGTTTTATAGTTGCTTTAACATCTTTAGTTAAAGTATTAGTCATTGATTGAACAGAAATTGGATTATCTCCTCCAACCTTAACATGACCAACATTAATTTCTTTAGTTTTTCTTCTTTTTATTTCCCTAAATGGTCTAATATTCATAGATTATTTATTTAATTTAAATTCTTTGTGAAGAGCAGATATAGCTTTTCGTACATTCTTTTTATTTATCAACACAGAAATTTTTATTTCTGAGGTAGATATTACTTGAATATTTATTTTTTGCTTTGCAAGTGACTGGAACATTCTATAAGTAACTCCAGGAGTAGTAACCATTCCTACTCCAATTATTGATACTTTTGAAACATTCTTGTCAAATATCAAATCTCTAAAATTTATTTTTTTATTTTGCAAAATAATTTTTTTTGTTTTGGTAAGATCTTCTGATTTTATTGTGAAAGTTAAATCAGTTTCTTTTCCATTAGCAGAAATATTCTGTACTACCATATCTACATTTATAGAATTTTCAGATAGCGGTTTAAAAATTGATGCTGCAATACCAGGCTTATCTCTTACACCTAATAGAGTAACTTTAGCATCATTAGTTGTATTTGAAATACCGGTTATAATCTTACTATTTATTATATTTTTTTTTTTTGTTATTAGAGTGCCCTCATTATCTGTAAAAGAAGATCTAACCTCTACATCTACCCTATTTAATCTTGCATCTTGAATTGAGTGAGGTTGCATAACTTTTGCTCCAAGAGAGGCCATTTCTAGCATTTCCTCATATGAAATAACTTTTATTTTTTTAGCTGATTTAAGTTTATTTGGATCTGTAGAATAAACACCATCCACATCTGTATATATTACACATTTTTCAGCATTAAAAAACGTAGCAAACATTATAGCGCTTGCATCTGTACCACCCCTACCAATAGTAGTTATTCTATTTTTATTGTTAATGCCTTGAAATCCTGTGATTATTGGGATCCCTCCTTGTTTTAAATAACTTAAGATTTTACTTTTATTAATCTTATTAATTCTTGAAAATTTGTATTTTCCCTCTGTATTGATAGGGATTTGCCACGATATCCAAGATCTAGAATTGAATCCTTGGTTTATCAACTCTCCTGAAATTAGTGCACAGGACATTTGTTCTCCCGATGAAACTAAAACATCATATTCTGAGTCTGAAAAATTTTTGCTAATTTTTTTGGATAAATTAATTAAATTATTTGTCACACCACTCATTGCAGAAGAAAGTACAATTACATGGTATTTTTTTTTATATTTAGCAATAATCTTTGCAACTTTTTTAATTCTATCAGTTGTACCAACTGAAGTACCTCCAAATTTTAATACAATTATTTTCATTGATAATTTCTTTAAATATTAATTAAAATATATTGATAAAATACATCTTGATTGTAATGTCAATAAACAATGAAAAATAACACAATAAATAAAAAAGAAATAGAAAAATTTTCAAAAATAGCCGAGGAATGGTGGGATCCTAATGGAAAATTTAAGCCATTACATAAATTTAACCCCATCAGAATAAAATACATAAGAGATACAATTTTATCTGAGTTTAAAATTAAAAAAGAGCATCAGCCGTTTAAAGGCTTAAGTATTTTAGACATCGGATGTGGTGGTGGATTACTTTCAGAACCCATGGCTAGACTTGGAGCGGATGTTGTTGGTATAGACGCTTCTTTTAAAAATATAGAAGTGGCTAATTATCATTTAAAAAAAAGTAAACTTAAAATTAAATATTATAATTCCTCTCCAGAAAATTTAAAAATTAAAAAAAGATTTGATATTATTTTGAATATGGAAATAATTGAACATGTTGAAGATGTCGATTTTTTTATTAAAGAAAGTTCAAAGTTTTTAAAAAAATCAGGTGTGATGTTCATTGCTACCTTAAACAAAACACTTAAGTCATATTTGTTTGCTATTGTGGGAGCAGAATATATTTTAAAGTGGCTTCCAATAGGTACTCACGATTGGGAGAAATTTATTAAACCAGAGTATTTAACTGATATTTGTAAAAAAAATTCACTAAAATTAAAAAAAATTGATGGAATGACTTTTAATCCAATCTTAAATAAATGGTCCGTTACGTCTGACAAGTCTGTAAATTATATTTCAGAATTTAAAAAAGTTTAATTTTTATCGTCGTCAATCCATGGTAAAATGTCAGTATTTATTCCTTCTTCTCTTAATTCTTTAACATCTTTAAGTGAAGCACTACCATAAATACCTTTTTTTGGTTTCTTTTTGTCATAATGAATTGATCTTGCTTTATAGGTGAAATTTTCTCCCACATACTCAAAATTATCTTTTACAAACTTTTTATAATCGGAAAGTTTTTTTCGAATTTCTTTATATTTTTTTATTTCTTTTAAATTTTCTTTTTTCTTAGTGTTTAATAAATTTGGGGACATCAATGTCTTTTCAACATTTATCGACTCACAAGACTGACAATTCAAAAGTTTTAATTTTAGCAATCTATCATATTCGTTAGAAGTACTAAACCAGCTTTCAAATTCTTTTTCACAATCTTTACATTTTAGTAAATATTTGATCATACTTAATTATCTAAATATTAACCTCTAAAATTTCAATGTATCTAAGTCCTATAATCAGCATTAATTTCTATATATTTTTTTGTTAAATCCATAGTGTATGATTTAAATTTTTTAACTCCCTGACCAATATCAACTTCAATTTCAATTGATTTGCCTTTCATATATTCCATAACTTTTTCTTCGTTATAAAATTTGTATAGAGATCCTTTGTGGTAAATTTTATATGGTCCAAAAGAAATTGATAATTTTTGTTCATTAATTTTAGTGTCAGTGTTTCCAATTGCCATAGCCACTCTTCCCCAATTTGGATCTTCTCCAGCAATTGCTGTCTTAACTAATAATGAGTTTGCTATTTTTAAAGATATATTTTTTGCATCTTTTTCAGTTCTGCAATTAATACAATTAATTGAAATAAATTTAGAAGCTCCTTCTCCATCAGCAACAACTTGCTTAGCTAAATTTAATAAAACATCATGAACTGCCTTGTTAAAATTTTTAAGTCTACTGTCACTGTATTTTTTAATTTCTGAATTATTAACTTTGTTTGTTGAAAATATAGAGACCATATCATTTGTACTTGTGTCACCATCGCATGAAATTGCATTGAAAGTTGTCTTTATGTTATTTTTCAAGATGTCTTTCAAAACTGATGAGGATAAAGTTGCATCAGTAAATATATAACCCAATGTAGTTGCCATATTTGGATAAATCATTCCTGAGCCTTTTGCAATTCCATAAATTTTTATTGTTGATGAACCAATTTTTGTTTCAGCCATTGATAATTTGGGTTTTAAATCTGTTGTGATTATGCCCATTGCAGCTTTAATCCATATTAATTTATTTTGTGTATATTTTATTTTCTTAACTAACTCTGGTAATGAAGTTTGAATTTTTTCTAATGGAAATTTCTCTCCTATAGTACCTGTGCAACCAAAAAGTATTTCTTTCGAGGAAATTTGTTTTGGATCATCTTCATCCCTTTTCTGTATCTCTGTTAATTTTGAGGATAAGTCTAAGGAAATGTTTTTTAAAGCTTCATAGCCTTCTGGACCTGTCAAGGCATTGGCATTTCTGGTATTAACTAATAATGCAAATATTTTTTTTGCTTTGATTTTTTTATTCCATTTTAGATTTTCTGATATTAACTTTGATTGAGTATATACAGAGGCATAATTTGCACCATCTCTGAAATAAAATAAAACTAATTCATCTCTCTTAAATTTATATAAGCCAGCACTAACTGCGGAAATTGAAACTCCATCAATATGATCTAAATCCTGAAAATCAACAATTTTAGACCTTTGACTGCCAGTATTTGTAAAATTGTTTATGTTAAATTTCATGATATTTAAAATAATTAATTAATTACTATATATTTCTAATATTTAATTTTATATCAAAATGTTTAACCCACTTAAAATATTTTCAAAGCTTATTAAAAGCGGAAATGAAAAGGAACTAGGCCGAATTCAACAATTAGTCAATAAAGTTAATCTTTTAGAAAAAGATTTAGAAAATTTATCAGACGAAATGTTCCCAAAAAAAACCGAGAAACTAATTGAAGAAATTAAAAATGGTAAAAGTTTAAACGACGTGTTGCCTGAAGCTTTCTCAATGGTTAGAGAAGCTTCTAAAAGAATTAGAAATGAAAGACACTTTGATGTTCAGCTAATTGGTGGTGTTGTAATCCATGAGAATAAAATTGCAGAAATGAAAACTGGAGAAGGTAAAACATTAACCATAGCTCTTGCAGCTTTCCTTAATGCTCTAGAAAAAAAAGGTGTCCATATAGTAACTGTAAATGATTATTTGGCTAAGAGAGATAGTGAGAATATGGGTAAGATTTATGAGTTTTTAGGTTTAACCTGTGGATATATTAATACGGGGCAAGATGATTTGGAGAGAAAAGAAAATTATTCAAAAGATATAACTTATTCTACTAATAGTGAATTGGGCTTCGATTATTTAAGAGATAATATGAAATTTTCAAAAGGATCCATGGTTCAAAGAGAACATAATTATGCGATTGTTGATGAAATTGACTCTTGTTTAATTGATGAGGCTAGAACACCGCTAATAATTTCAGGAGCAACAGAAGATAAAACAAATCAATATATAGCTGTTGATAAACTTGTAAAAAATTTAAAAAAAGAGGATTTTGAAATAGATGAAAAAGATAGAAATATTTTATTAACTAATAAAGGTGTGGATAATGTTGAAAGTATATTTTCAAATGCTGGAATACTTAAAAATAAAAATTTTTATGATCCAGAAAACCTACATATTGTTCATTTAGTTAATCAATCATTACGTGCAATCCATCTTTTTCAGAGTGGTAGAGATTACATTGTAAAAGATGGGCAAATAATAATAATTGATGAACAAACAGGTAGACAATTACCTGGAAGAAGGTTTGGTGATGGTCTTCATCAAAGTCTAGAGGCAAAAGAAAATTTAACAATTAATGCTGAAAATCAAACTTTAGCATCAATTACCTACCAAAATTTCTTCAAGCTTTATAAAAAAATAGCTGGATGTACTGGTACCGCATTAACAGAGTCAGAAGAATTTTTTGAAATTTATAATCTACCAGTAGTATCGATTCCTACTAATAAAAAGATGATAAGAGAAGATTCGAACGATCAAATATTTAGAACTAGTAAAGAAAAAGATGAAGCAATAATTAGTAAGATTGTTGAATGTAACGCAAAAGGACAACCATTATTAGTTTTCACTTCAAGTATAAATAAATCTGAACACTACTCGAGTCTATTAACTAAAAAAAATATAAAACACACAGTTTTAAATGCGAAGAATCACCAAAGAGAAGCTGAAATTATTGCAGATGCAGGAAAAAGAAGCTCGATAATTATTACGACAAGTATTTCAGGAAGAGGCGTTGACATCAAATTAGGAGGTCAGGATGAGAGTGATAAAGCTGAAATAAAAAAATTGGGAGGATTGTTTGTTATTGGTACAGAAAGGATGGAAAGTAGAAGAGTAGATAATCAGGCAAGAGGGAGATCAGGTAGACAAGGTGATGAAGGTAGCTCTATATTCTATGTAAGCTTAGAAGACGATTTAATGAGAATATTTGGGTCTGAGTCAATGAATAATATACTTGAAAAACTTGGGCTTAAAGATGGAGAAAGTATAGACCATCCATGGATAAATAAAGCACTAGAAAGAGCACAACAAAAAGTTGAGGCAAGAAATTTTGATATAAGAAAAACTCTTTTGAAGTTTGACAATGTTTTAAACGATCAAAGGCAAGTAATATTTTCACAAAGAAATGAAGTTATAGAAAATAAAAACTCTAAGCAATATTCTGAAAATTTTCTAGATGAAATTATTGATGATTTGAAACTTAAGAAAACAAAAAAGTTAGCCAATGCTGGATCAAATGAAATCAATATGCAATTAAAATCTTTATTTGGAAAATCATTTGAAGAAAGTGAAATTAACGAATTAGTTAATCTTGAAAATAAGGCGTTTGAAGAAAAAATAAAAAATAAATTTAAAAGTTCAAGAGAAGAGAGAATTAAAATGTTAAATGAAGAGCAAAATAACGAAATAGAAAAAAGAATTTTTTTACAACTAATTGATCAAAATTGGAAATTACATATTCAATATTTAGAACAATTAAGACAAGTCATTGGTTTAAGATCTTATGGACAAAGAGATCCTTTAGTAGAATATAAGAAAGAGGCATTTACACTTTTTGAAAATTTATTAAGTAAACTTAAGTATGATTTAATTACAATTTTGTTTAATTTAAAGCTGATAGAAAATAACCAAGAAGAACAAAGCAATGAAAATTTAAGTAAAAAATTTGACGAGCTTTCAACAAAAAAGATTGGAAGAAATGAACCCTGCCCTTGTAACTCTGGAAAGAAATATAAACATTGTCACGGAGCTTTATAAATTAATACTTAAAAGTAAAATTAATAAAGTAATAGCAGAAACGCCATAATAAATTTTAGAATTCTTTTTAAAGTTTTGATAAATATTTTCTAATGCACTTGCCTTCATAGATAAATCATTTCTATCATCTGATTGTGTTGTAAATCCCTTATTTCTTCCAATTGACAAAAATTTATTTTTCCTATGAGTAATAATTTCGTCTTTATCCATTGTCTGAAAAAAATCTAAATTTTTCTTTAATGAGTCTCTTACATTATCTAAAATAAGATCTTTATCTCTATGAGCACCGCCAACTGGTTCTGGAATTATTTCATCAATTATATTTAATTTTAAAAGATCACTGGATGACATTTTCATTGCTGTTGCAGCTTCTAAAGTTTTTTTTGGGTCTCTCCATAAAATGGTGGCACATCCTTCAGGGGAAATAACAGAGTATATTGCGTTTTGAAGCATAATTACTTTATTGGATGATGCTAAAGCTATTGCTCCTCCAGATCCACCTTCACCAATTATTATCGCAATTGTAGGGACTGTTAACTTCATAGAACATTCTATAGATTTTGCTATTGCTTCAGCTTGACCTCTTTCCTCTGCGCCAACTCCTGGATAGGCTCCTGGAGTATCTACAATAGAAATAATTGGAATTTTAAACTTGTTAGCTAACTCCATAAGTCTAATTGTTTTTCTGTAACCCTCTGGTCTCATCATTCCAAAATTATGATCTATTCTTTTATTTAGATCTGAGCCCTTTTCTTGACCAATTACTAAAACAGATTTACCATCGAATTTTGCAAAACCAGCAATAACAGCTTTGTCCTCACCATAATATCTATCTCCAGAAAGTTGGATAAAGTCATCAAACAGATTTTCAACAAAAAATTTTGCTTTAGGTCTATCTTCATGACGGGCAACTAATGCTGTCTGCCATGGATCTAAGTTAGAATAAATTTTCTCTAACTTTTCATTTATTTCTTCTTCAACTTTGCTTATTCTTGAAGTATCGACTTCTGATAATCCCTCCTGATTATAAGGGTCTTTTAGTTTATCTAATTCCTCCTCAAGATTTTTGATATCTGTCTCAAAATTTAGGTAATTTTTCATTTAAAGTATGTATTATAAACAAAAAAGGCAATAAATTGTTAAAATAAGTAATTTTGATTGCGCAAAAATGACAATTTATTATAAGATTTTCAATTTATGAGAGAGCAATACATAAAAATCCACAACCTATCTGTAGCAAAAGAACTAGCTGATTTTGTCAAAAATGAGCTTTTACTAGATACTAATGTAGGTCCTGACGAGTTCTGGAAAGGTTTTGACAAGGTGGTGCATGAATTAGCGCCTAAAAATAAAAAATTACTCGAAATCAGAGAAACATTACAACAAGAAATAGATCTTTGGCATAAAAAAAATAGAGATCACAAGATTGACTATAATAAATATAAAAATTTTTTGGAAGAAATAGGTTATTTAAAAAAAGAAGGTGAAGATTTTAAAATAGCAACTAAAAATTTAGATGAAGAAATATCTAATATAGCAGGACCACAATTAGTTGTTCCGATAATGAACTCTAGATATAGCTTGAATGCTGCAAATGCAAGATGGGTAAGCTTATATGACAGTCTTTATGGATCAAACATAATTGAGTCTGAAGAAAGTGGAAGTGAAAAATATGATCCTTTAAGAGGGCAAGAGGTAATTAAATACACTAGAAACTTTTTGAACAAATATTTTCCAATAAATGACCTTGATTGGAAAGATATTACAGGTTTAGCAGTAAATAATAAAAAACTCTCAATCTATAAGGAAAATAAAGAATATAATTTATCAGATTTAGAGAAGTTTATTGGTCATAGAGGGGATGCAGCCAAACCAAATGCTATAATCTTAAAAAATAATAATCTTCATCTTGAAATAATTATTAATCCTAGAGCATTTAGTGCTGCAAGAGATGCTGCAGGTATAAGCGATATTATAGTTGAGTCTGCTATATCAACAATTTGTGACCATGAGGATAGTGTGGCCGCAGTAGATGCTGAAGATAAAGTAACTTGTTATAGAAATTGGCTAGGATTGATGAAAGGAAATTTAAAATCAGTATTTGAGAAAAATGGTAAAGAATTAGAGAGAAAACTTAATCCAGATAGGAGTTACACTTCATTGAATGGTGAAAAGTTAAAACTTCACGGAAGAAGTCTTTTACTTGTGAGAAACGTTGGACACTTAATGACAAACCCTGCAATCACTTTAAACGATGGTTCAGAAGTTCCTGAGGGAATAATGGATGCTTTTATAACCTCAGCAGCTTGTATTCATGATTTAAAAAGAAAAGGTAATTCGAGAGAAGGATCAATTTATATCGTTAAACCAAAAATGCATGGTCCAGAAGAAACAGAATTTACTAATTTAATTTTTACTAAAGTTGAAGAAGTTTTAAAATTAGAAAAAAATACAATTAAGTGTGGAATTATGGATGAAGAAAGAAGAACATCTGCAAACCTTAAAGAATGTATTAGAACACTTAAAGATAGAGTATTTTTTATAAACACTGGATTTTTAGATAGAACTGGTGATGAGATGCACACCTCAATGGAAGCTGGACCAATGATAAAAAAAGGAGATATGAAAGAGTCTAAGTGGATTAAAACCTATGAGGACAACAACGTAGATATAGGCTTAAAATGTGGTTTTTCAGGAGTTGCTCAAATAGGTAAAGGAATGTGGGCCATGCCTGACAAAATGAACGAAATGATGAAACAAAAAATTGGACATGTGAATGCTGGCGCAAATTGTGCTTGGGTTCCTTCCCCAACTGCTGCTGCATTGCATGTTATGCACTATCATGAAGTAAATGTTTTTGAAAAACAAAAAGCAATATTAAAAAGAGAGCCATCAAAATTATCTGATCTTCTTACTATTCCAATAGCAGATCGCCCTAATTGGTCTATCGATGAAATTAATACTGAAATTTCAAATTCTGCTCAAACTATTTTAGGTTATGTAGTCAGATGGATTGATCAAGGTATAGGTTGTTCCAAAGTCCCAGATATAAATGATATTGGATTAATGGAAGATAGAGCAACTTTGAGAATTTCATCTCAACATATCGCGAATTGGCTTCATCATGGCTTATGTTCGAATAGACAGGTGCTTGAAATTTTAAAAAAAATGGCAAAAGTTGTTGATAAACAGAATAAAGATGACTCTAGTTACGAAAGTATGTCTCCAAAGTATGATAAATCTATTGCTTTTAAAGCAGCATGTGAATTAATCTTTCATGGAAAGTCACAGCCTTCTGGTTACACGGAACCTCTCTTGCACTTAAACAGATTAATTAAAAAAAGTTAATTAAGCCTCTAGTTTTTTTCTGTTTTTAAAAGCAGATATGAGAGTACCATCGTCTAAATTTTCGATTTCCCCACCTACTGGTAAACCTTGCGCTAGTTTTGAAATCTTAATGTTTGTTTTTTTTAGAGTATCTTGAATATAAAATGCAGTAGTTTGACCCTCCACAGTTGCACTTGTAGCCAAAATTACCTCATCTATATTATCCCTACTTATTCTTTCTACTAGGGAATTGATTAGTAGATCTTCCTTGTTTTGACTATTATTATTTGAAAGTGTTCCACCAAGAATATGAAAGTAACCTTGAAAAATAGATGAACTTTCTATTGCCCATTGATCTGAAATATTTTCTACAACACAAATTTTATTAAATTTTTTACTCTTATTTTCACAATTATCACATGGACTATTATTTGATTTTAAAGTTCCACAAATTTTACATCTAATCACATTTTTAAATACTTCACTTAAGTTTTGAGCTAATGGTTTTAATAATTCTTGACGATTATTAATCATTTTCAAAATCATTCTTTTTGCAGACTTAGGTCCTAACCCTGGTAATTTAGATATTAGTTTGATTAAATTTTCTATTTCAGGAATATTTTGCATTTAAATTATAAAGGCCACTTAAATCCAGGTATTCCAAAATTTCCTGAAGCCTTCGAAATTTCCTCTGCTGTTTTTGATTTAAGTTGCGATTTTGCGTTATTATGAGCAGCAGTAATAAGATCTTCTAGGATTACTTTTTCTTCTTTTAAAACATTTTCACTAAGTTTAATTGAGATCATGGTTCCCTCTCCATTTAACGTAACCTTTACATCACTAGCTCCCGAGACACCTTCAACCTCGATCTTTTTAATGTTTTCTTGACTTTCTTTCATTTTGCTCTCAATTTCTTTAGCTTTTTCCATTAATTTTGAAAAATCTGTCATTCTAATCCTCTTTCAACTCAACATTTATTAATTCTGCATCAGGAAATGCTTCGATCACTTTTTTATATGCTTCAGACTTTTTAACATCATCAAATATTTTTTTCTCATCAATTTTATTTTTTTCTTTTTTTGAAATTTGTCCTTGTTTTTTTGATAGAGAGATAATCCATCTCTTGGATGTCCATTCGTAAAGTTTGTTAGATAGATTTTTAATAAAGTCTTTGTCTAAGTTTTCATTAAAAGATATTTCTATTAAACCCTCAGAGAATGAAACTAAATTTGTATTAGTTTCAAGCTCATATTTAAGCTTAGCTTCTTTCCTTTCCATACATAGATTTATCAAACTTTCAAATGAACCTATTTTAAGTTCATTTATTACTTCATCTTTATTTAAATTTGGTTCAATTTTTTCTTGTTGTGAAATATTTTTGATTTGATCTATTGTTTTGCTTGTAATTTTTTTTTCAGGTTCTTTAATTAAAGTATCAGGATTTTTCCCAGTAAAGCTTTCCTCAACATCTTTCTCCTTAAAACCTTTTATTCTCATTAATCTGAAAAGGAACATTTCAACCGATAAATTTGGATTTGAAACAATGTTAATTTCCTCAATTGTATCAAGTGTAAATTGCCAAAAAAGGATTATGTCCTTTGAATCTAAATTTTCAGATATTGAGGAAAGATTACTAAAATCTTGATCATTTAAAGAAAAATTATTTCCATCTAATTTTATAAAATTGATATTTTTTAGGTAATATAAAACTTCAAGAAAATCATTCAAAAAAATTTTAGGATCAACACCAGAATCATAAATTTTTCTATATAACTCAAATACTTTTTTTTCATCACCACTAAAAAGATTTTTTATTAATTCTATTAGAGAACTTTTATCAAAATATCCATAAATACTTTGTGCTTTATCTAGATTTAATTCATCATCATTTTGATTGGCTACAAGTCCACGATCCAACAAAGATAATGCATCTCTAACAGATCCTTCTGAAATTTTAACAATTAATTTTAAAGCTTCATCAGAAACTTTGCCTCCTTCTTTGTCTTTAATCGTTTTTATATAATTAAAAAGCTCTTCAGATTTTACTCTAGATAGATCAAAACGTTGACATCTCGATATTACTGTCACAGGAATTTTTTTGATTTCGGTTGTTGCAAAAATAAATTTTAAATATTTTGGTGGTTCCTCTAATGTTTTTAAAAGTGCATTAAATGCTTGTTTGCTTAACATATGAACTTCATCAATAATAAATATTTTATATTTAGCAGTTGTTGGTCCATATCTTGAAAATTCAATAAGCTCCCTTACATCATCAACACCAGTCTTACTTGCAGCATCCATCTCTAAAACATCAATATGATTTGAGTTAACAATTGAATTGCAATGTTCACAAAAATCCTTTTTGCAAAGATTTTCAACACCATTTTCACAATTTAATGCCTTGGCAACTATTCTTGCAAAAGTAGTTTTTCCAACACCTCTAATACCAGTAAATAAAAATGCGTTCGCAGCTTTATCTGAGATGACTGAATTTTTAATTGTTTCAGCAATAACCTCTTGACCAATTAAGTCCTCAAATACCTGAGGTCTGTATTTTAAAGCTAGTACTTTCGAATTTTCTGTCATTTTTAAGGAGACCAACCAACCTGGAAATTACTCACTACCCTTGCTATCTTTCGATCCTAGGGGATTTGTGGTAACACCACCTGATTGGCCTCCAACTTTATTATATCAATAAAAATTTCTATTCTACAAGAAAGTTATAAATTTATTTTTGTCTAAATTTATCGGATTTATAAACACCTAGAACGTGCATATCTTGACAATGCAGACCTAATTCCTCAAGTGAGTTTTTGATTTTAGGAGACTCTATATGTCCATCAATATCACATAGAAAAAAATATGAGGAAAATGAGTTCTTTTCGGGAAAACTTTGTAATTTACTCATATTAACTCCATTTATTGCAAATCCTGACAGTGCAGAGTAAAGAGCAGCAGGTTTACTTTTCAACTTAAATAATATTGATGTTATATGATTATCATTAGAAAAATCTGGTTGAAAAATATCTTTACCAAGTAATAAAAATCTAGTCACGTTATCTTTATCATCTTGGACATTTTCTTGAAGAATTTTAAGACCATATATTTCTGCACTAAGACTAGAAGCTATAGCAGCTTTAGATTTGTCTTTAGTTTCTGAAACAAATTTTGCTGAACCAGCTGTATCAGCTCTAACATTTTCAATAAATTTTTTCTTCTTAATAAAACTTGAAGATTGGCTTAATGCTTGTGCATGTGAGTAAACATCTTTTATGTCTTCTATATTGGAATCTTTCAATCCTAAAAGATTATGATTAATTGGAAAAAAATGCTCTGCATAAATATTTAACCTGTATTTAAAAATCAAATACTCGACACCAATATTTCCGGTTGTTTTATTCGATTCTGGAATTAGAGATTTAATTGAATTATCTTCACTAGACCTTTCAAAGCATTCATCAAATGTTTTGCAGGGTATTGTTTCACTATTTGGATACATTTTTTTAGCACAACTTTCGCTGTAACTTCCTGCAACACCTTGATAAGCAATTTTCATAATTTAATTTTTATATTCCATAATTTTTTTTATTTCTAGATAATCTTCAGCTGTATCTACACCAATTGGTTTAGTTTTCGCTAATCCTACATCTATTTCAATATTATTATCTATTAGTCTCAATTGCTCTAGGTTTTGTGATTTTTCATTCTGAGTTTGCTCTAATTGCACAAACTTTTCTAAATATAAAACGTGATAAATATAAATTCCAATATGGTGATAAATGTTTTTTTGATTATTTTCAATTTCTCTCGTGAATGATGATGCTGTTGATAGATTGTTTTGATTAAGTTCCTTTTTTGTAGTTACTTTTACAATATTTTTATTTAAGAAAAATTTTTCGTCTTCAATTTGACAAGCTAATGTTGAAATTTTAGATTTTTTTTCAATAGTTTTTTTTAGAAGATTATGCACATCTTCAATATCAAGCATGGGTTCATCTCCTTGAAGATTTATTACATATTCAATTTTGTCATCTCTTAACTCTTGATAAGCCTCAAAAATTCTGTCAGTTCCAGTTTTATGATCTTTTTTGGTTAAAATACATTTTCCTCCAAGCTTAGTGACCTCTTCAAATATTTCTTTATCACCTGTTGCAACATAACTTTCTCCAATAAGAGATGATTTTGCAATTTTGTAAACATGATTGATAATTGAAATATTATTGATTTTTAATAAAGGTTTATTTGGCAACCTTGTTGCAGCCAATCTTGAAGGAATTAAAATTACTGTATTGCTCATAAACTAAGTATTATGCGTCTTTCAGACGCAATAATTAAATTTAAATTTAGTTTTTTTTTTGTTTAACATGTTATACGAGGATAATAATTAAAAATCATGGACTCATTTGAAATAAATAAAATTATAGCAGCTGTAGTAGTAATCTTTGTTGTTATATTTGGAATAACTAAAATTTCAGACATTATCTATTATGTAGAGAGGCCAAGTCAGTCAGCTTATAAAGTTGAATTTGCTGAAACAGATAGTACCAAGGCTTCCTCAGCAGTTGAAGCAGTTGACATATCTGCTCTATTAGCCATGGGAAGTGTTGATCATGGAAAGAAGGTCTTTAAGAAATGTAGTGCATGTCATTCGATTAAAAAAGGCGGAAGAAACAATATTGGCCCAGCACTTTATAATGTACTAGGTAGAAATATGGGTGCTTTGGAAGATTATAAATATTCAAAAGCATTGATAGCATTTGGAAAGGATTGGACTTTCCAAGAGATGAATAGTTTTTTAATAAAACCTGCTTCATATATAAAGGGTACCAAAATGGCTTTCGCAGGATTAAAAAAAGAGAAAGATAGAGCTTCAGTAATTCTATATATGAATGCTAATGCTGATAGTCCCTTACAACTACCTTAGTTTGCCAAAACAATATAATAAAATACTCTTTTGAACATAAACCCTGTTTAGAGCTTGTTGCCATACTTTAGATTGTTTACCAAGAAACACTTCTTCTGTTACTTCATTTCCTCTAGGTAGACAATGCAGAAATATTGCATTTTTCTTGGCCAATTTCATAGTTTTTGCATCCACTTTAAAATTTTTAAATGATTTAAGTTTCTTTTGCTTATTTACATTATCGTTTAAAGAAATGATTTTGTCTGTCATTACAACATCAGAGTTTTTAACAGCTATCTCTTTTTTATTAAAAATTTTTATTTTTCCTTTTTGTTTTTTTATCAAAGAAATAAACATTTTATTTGGCTGATAGCTTTTAGGGCATGCAATATTTAGAGAAACAGAAAATTTTATACAGGCTTCTATTAAGCTATTCATCATGTTGTTATTAGCATCACCTATCCAACATAGTTTTAATTTCGAAATACTTTTCTTTTTTATTTCTTGAATTGTAAAAATATCTGATAAAACTTGAGTGGGATGTGAAGATGGGCTTAATCCATTTATTATTGGTATATTCGAATATTTTTTGAATTGATCTAATTTTTTATCCGAGTCTGTTCTCAACATAAAAGCGTTACCATAAGTTGACAAAATTTTAGATGTATCTGCTATACTTTCACTACCAATACCTAGGTGCAATTCCTCTGGTCTTAATGTCAAGGATCCTCCACCTAATTGTTTAATAGCCAAATAAAAACTTAATCTAGTTCTTAGGCTAGATTTTTCAAACATCTGTAAAAGAATTTTACCCTTTAAAGGTGAGTCTTTGTCTGGATCAAGGGTATTTAATTTTCTTCTTTTTGATTTTCTAATTTTTGCATCAGAAATAATTTTTTTTAAATCTTTTAGGGGAATATCTCTAATATGAAGAAAGTTTTTCATTATTATTTATATCCTTCACAAACCTTGTTGATAATTTTTAAGGCTATATTTATTTCATTTTTATTAACATTTAATGGAGGCAAAATTCTTATAACATTTTCAGCTGCTCTAATTGTTAATAATTTATTCTTCAATAAACTCTGAATAAATTTTGTCTGATCATTATGTAATTGTATTCCCAAAATTAATCCTGTTCCTCTTATATCTTTAATAATATAAGGAAATTTATTTTTAATTTTATTTAGTTCTGTAATAAAATATTTTGAATTACTTCTTACTTTTGAAAGAAAGCCCTTTTTAAAAATTTCATCCATAACAGCATTACCAACTGACATTGCTAGAGGGTTTCCGCCAAAAGTAGATCCATGTGTGCCTGGAACCATAGCCTTAGAAACTTTTTTTGTCATTAACACTGCACCTATTGGGAACCCACCTCCAATTCCTTTTGCAATTGGAACTATATCTGGCTTTATGTTTGCATATTCATAAGAAAAAAACTTTCCTGATCTGCCAATTCCACACTGAACTTCGTCTAAAATTAGAAGAATTTTTTTTTTATTACAAATCCTTCTCAATTCTCTAAGACACCATGGAGGTATGACTTTAATACCTCCCTCGCCCATTATTGGTTCAATCATTATAGCAGCAGTTTTACTTGTAATTTTTCTTTTCAATTCCTTATGGTTGCCAAATTTAAAATGATCAAATCCGCCCACTTTTGGGCCAAATCCCTCTACCATTTTTTTTGATCCACTAGCATTTATTGCTGCAATAGTTCTTCCATGAAACGAATTTTTTATACATAGAATTCTATTTTTTTTTGGTTGCCCTATTGAATAAAAATATCTCCTAGCAACTTTTATGGCAGCTTCTGTAGCCTCTGCTCCACTATTTTGAAAAATAACAGCTTCAGCAAAAGTATTCTTGGTCAATTTTTTTGCTAACGTTTCGCCCTCAGGAATAATAAAAGAATTAGAAACGTGCCAAAGTTTTTTTGATTGTTTATTTATTGCTTTTACTAAATTCGGGTTTGCATGACCTAAAGAATTAACAGCAATTCCTTGAACAAAATCTAAATACTTTATTCCTCTTTTTGTATATAAAAAAGATCCTTTACCTTTATTGAAGGATAAGTTTCTTCTTTTATAATTTTTAGCTAAAGAACTCATTTAATACTATGATTTAATTTTGTAACCTTTGTGTACAAGAATGTATGCAAGGTAAGTAATAACCAAACTTAAAAAAGTTAGCAGTGTAATACCAAATGTTATCGATCCGTCTAATTGACCAATAAATGAATATCTAAATCCATCTATCATATGAAAAAAAGGATTATAATTACTTAGAACTTTTAAAAAATAAGGTAATTTATCAATACTGTAAAAAGTGCCACTTAAAAAACTTAATGGTACAATAATAAAATTTGTAACAGTACTCATTTGATCAAATTTATCAGCATATAAGCCGACTATAATCCCAAGTGATCCCATCACTAATCCGCCTAGTAACAAATATACAAACCATAAAAGATAATTTTGAATAGATAAATCTATAAAAAAGATAAATATTAAAGTTGAGGACAATGCAATGAGCAAGCCTCTTGCAGCAGAAGCAAATGTTATTGCAAAAACTACTTCTGATGATGATAAAGGACTATGGACAACATCAGTAATTGTACCCATCATTTTACCCATCATTAATGATGAGCTAGAATGTGCAAAACTTTGTTGAATTACTTGCATCATTATTAAACCACAAGCCAAAAACTTTATATATGTAACTCCAAGTACATCAGCTCTTTGATCACCAATCGCTAAAGAAATAACTGTTAAAAATAATATACTGGTAAGTATTGGACCAAACAAAGTTTGGCCAGATACTGTAAGAAATCTAAGAACTTCTTTTTTAAATAAAGAATAAGTCCCTACCCAGTTTATAATTCCAAACCTTCTCGCACCAATCTGGTATTTTTTCTGTAATTCAACCATAAGTATTTATTAATAAACTTTTTTTTTGATAATTGTTAAAAAACATAAAAAAATGCTTGTTATAAAGTATTAAGTGTGATTTCTAGATAATGTTGTATTTAAATATAATTATACTAAATATAGTATTATGAGTTGGACAGAAGAGAAAGTTAATAAACTTAAAGATCTTTGGGGCAAAGGTCAGACAGCAAGTCAAATTGCAGAAATAATTGGTGGCGTAAGTCGAAACGCTGTAATTGGTAAAGCTCATAGATTGAACTTATCAGCAAAAATTAAAACAAGGTCGACAATATCACATAATACTAAAGAGGCACATGAAGGCATTAACAACTTTAAAAAAGTTAGTAGAAAACAAAAATTTAGGACTCTTCTTTTAGATAAAAACTTTGAACCAGCTAAAAATCTTCACTTAGAGGATTTAAATGAGCAAACTTGCAAATATATGGAAGGACATCCAGATGAACCAGATTCCTCATTTTGTGGAAGAAAAACTGTTGAAAAATTTTCTTATTGTCCTTTACACCTAATGATTGTTTTTCAACCAAAAGGCAAGAAAGAGGAAGTTGTTGATAAAGATGACGATGTTCCAAAATTTATAGAAAAAAAAGTAAAATCTGCTTAGTTTAATATCTTTTCTTTGGCTTTTTGAAATTCATCATCAGAAATAACTCCACTATCATTAAGATCTTTTAATTCTTTTAATTGATTTACTATCTCTTTATTTGAAATTTTATTTTCTTCTTTATTTAATTGAAAATTTTTTTCTTCTTTCAATGTTTGCTTTGCTTCGACACCTCTAGTTATAGCTTTTACAGCAATAGATAAAACAAAAGCTAAAATAATAAATACTACTAAATAAATAATATTTGCTAACATTAATTTACTTTATCAATTCTTTTTTTTGAAAATTGACCTCCAATTGTCCAATTATAACTATAACGATTTATTTCCTCATCGAATTTTTTATTAGCATACATTTTTAAATCAAAGTTAGTTTTATATTTTTTTGAAACAATATTGTCATATCTAAGTAATCTTAATTGATCAAGGGTAAGAAGTGGTTTTGGCATTAATTGAAATAACTTAGCATTTAATTTTGCTAAAGGCAAAGGTAAGGAAAATAAAAGTCTTTTTTTATTTATTGATTTTAAAATCTTTAATATTATCTCTTTAAATGTAAATACTTCAGGACCAATACATTCTATAGTTTGTCCAATAATTTTATTTTGAACAATTTTAAAAATTATATTTGAAAGATCGGTGACATGTATAGGTGTGAATTTAGTTCTTCCATTATAGTACAACGGCATTATTGGAAGTTTACTTAATAAACTCATAAAGTTTGTTGTAAAATTATCATCTACTGAATATACAATTGATGGCTTCAAAATTATAGAGTTGGAAAAATTTTCTCTTACTTTTTTTTCACCACTTAATTTGCTTTTTGCATACTCGCTATCTTTTGCAGACTCTATTCCTAAAGCAGATAAATGAATAAATTGATTAAGTGAGTTTTTAGAAGCCATCTTTGAGAGCAAAGATGGTAAATGTGAATGTATTAAATCAAATTGGTTTTCTTTTTTTTCATATAAAATTCCAATTAAATTTATACATATAGAAGCTTTTTTCATTAATCTTGATATAATTTCTTCACTAAATGAATTAACTTCCTCCAATTCGAGATATCCATAGTTAGACTGAGTTTTTATTTGATAGCCTTTTCGATGTATACTTCTGGTTACTGCAATAACTCTGTAGTTATTTTTAGTAAATATTCTTATTAATGACTTCCCGATTTGTCCAGAAGAACCAAATATTAAAATTGAATCCTGATTTTTCATATATATATATCTATTAATGAATTTAGATATTAAATTACATAAAAAAGATTTACCAGATGAAATAAAGTTCAGTGACAAGATTGCCATTGATTGTGAGTTCACAGGATTAAATGTTGAAAGAGATAGACTGTGCTTAATTCAAATATCATCAGGTAATAACGATGCTCACATTATACAACTAGATAAAGACAATTATAATGCACCAAATTTAAAAAAAATCCTAACAAATAATAAAATAGGCAAATTATTCCATTATGCCAGAGCAGATCTTTTGTTTATTAAAAAATATTTAGAAGTAAACGTTGAAAATATTAATTGCACAAAAATAATGAGTAAAATTGCTAGAAGTTATTCTGATAAGCATGGTTTAAAGGATTTAATTAAAGAATTTATAGGTATAGACATAAGTAAACAGTTGCAGACTTCTTATTTTGGAGGGAATCTTTCAGATAAGCAATTGAAGTATTGTGCACAAGATGTTCTTTATTTACATAAAATTTTTGCTGGATTAAAGGATATATTAGAGAGAGAAAAAAGATTAGATCTTTATGAAAGAACAATTAAATTTATAAACACAAGAGTTGAGTTAGATTTTGCGTCTTTTAAAGATGATGTCTGGTCACATTAAAATGAAAGATAAAAAATTATTAAAAATTGCTAAAGACGTAATTAAACTTGAATCAGCTTCTCTTAAAAAACTACATTCTAGTATAGGAAATTCTTTTGAAAAAATTATAAAAACAATTGTTAATTGTAAAAACGGCAAAGTTATAGTTTCGGGTGTTGGAAAAAGTGGAATTATAGGAAGAAAGTGGTCGGCAACATTATCCTCTACAGGTACACCTTCTTTCTTTCTAGATGCCTCAAACGCGAGTCATGGTGACTTGGGTCAGGTTACATCAAATGATATCTTAATATTAATTAGCCTTAGCGGGCAAAGTGAAGAATTAAAAAATATAGTTCAATATTCATCACGCAATAAAAATATAAAATTAATTGGTATCACTTCTAAAAAAGACTCACTTTTATATAAGAATTCAGATGTGTCATTTTTATTACCATCAGTTAAAGAGGCTGGGCCAGGTAACTTTGTTCCAACTTCATCAACCACAGTACAGATTGCACTAGGTGATGCAATCGCAATAACGTGTATGCAATATAAAAAATTTGGCAAAATTGATTTCAAAAAATTTCATCCGAGTGGTGCCCTTTCAATAAAACTTAAAACTGTTGAAGATTTAATGATTTATGGAAATAAAATTCCATTTATAAATCAAGATCTAAGCATGAAAATTGCATTAAAAACTATAACTAGAAAAGGTCTGGGCACATTAGTTGTAAGAAATAATCTTAAAAATACTACAGGCATTATTACTGATGGTGATTTAAAGAGAATATCTAATATGAATAAAGATTTTAAAAATCTAAAAATTAAAAAAGTGATGAAAAGAAAACCATTAAGTGTCGATAAAAATATGCTAGCTGTTGAAGCTCTTTCAATAATGAATAATAAAAAAATTACAAGTTTATGTGTACATCAGAATAAAAATAAAAATAAAACAATTGGTTTTATTCATATACATAACATTTTAGATGCAAACATAACGTAAATGTCATTTAAATCTCTCATTCAAATTGTAATTCTTTTATTAATACCGATTATTATAGGTGCAGTATACTTTAAATACTTTGATGAAAAAAAAAAAGTGGTTGAAGAAATTAAATTAAGTGAAGGTATCGAAAATAAAAAATTATTAGATCTTGAAAAAAAAATATTAGAATTAGAATTAAAAAATAATAATCTTAGTAAAAAATTACAAACAAAAATTAATGAAAAAATTACTGTGGAAGAAACAAATGCTTTGGAAAGTGAGAAAAAAACTTTAAGTAAAAATGAAGAAATAAAAAAAAATAAAAAAAATGAAGTAGATAAAAAAAAAGAAGAAACTAAACTGATAGAAAAAAATGAAATAAAAAAAATTAAACTAGAAGATAAAGATAAAGAAATTAAAAACTTTGTAAAAGACGTTGAATATACATCAGTGGATGAAAGGGGTAACAGATTCCAACTTCTTGCTAATTCAGGCAAAACCAATAATTCAAATAAAAATATATTAGACTTAGAAAACGTGAGAGGTGAAATTAATTCCGATAAAAGAGATACAATTTTTATAACCTCTGATTATGCTGAGTACAATATTTCAAATTTAAATTCAAAATTTTATAAAAATGTAATAATAAATTATCAAGACAAGAAAATTTCATGTGCAAATTTTGATATCAATATGAGTACAAATAAAGCAATTGCTTACAATGATGTAATAATTACAGACCCTAAATCAACTATGAAAGCTGGAATAGTAGAATTTGACTTGAAAACAAAAGATATAAATATTAATCCTGAAAGTATAAATACAAAAATTGAAGTTATAAGCAACTAATGGCATTGATTAAAAAATTTAGAATAAAAAAATTTAAAGAAACAGAAGAGATCTTAAAACTTGATAAAATATCTATGTTTTACAATAAGAGACAAATTCTAAATAGTTTAGATTTAATAATAAACAAACAAGAAATTCTTGGGATGTTAGGGCCTAATGGTGTAGGTAAGTCAACTATTTTTCATATTATAACTGGTTTAAAAGACCCAAGTTATGGAAGGGTTTTTATAAATGGAAATGATTGTACAAATATACCTATTTATGAAAGAGCTACTAAATTTAAATTAGGATATGTTCCTCAGTATGGAGGATTTATTCAAGATCTAAGTTTAGTAGAGAACTTAAATCTAGTTGCAGAAATTCATATTAAAGATAAAAACTTAAGAATAACAAAAATTGAAAAAATTATTTCACAGTTTGAATTTGATCCTTTATTAAAAATAAAAGCAAAGCATCTATCGGGTGGTCAAAAGAAAAAATTAGTAATATCGATGGCCTTAATTAATGATCCAAACATTTTACTTCTAGATGAACCTTTTGCAGCCTTAGATATTCTTACAATAAAAATGCTGCAAGAAATTATTGTAAATTTACAATCTTTAGACAGGATTACAGTAGTAGTTTGTGATCATCAAGCTAGAGATTTGTTAAGTTGTGTTGATAGAGCAATTGTATTATCAAATGGCAAAATTATTGCATCAGGTAGTCCAGATGAGATAGTAAAAGATTCTAGTGCACGTTCTGCTTATTTTGGTGAAGAATTTCAAATAAAATAATTTAAGTGTCAAATCATATTGTAATAAAAAAAAAAATTAAAAGCTTTGATAAGAAAATAAAAGTTGGTTCTGACAAAAGTATTTCAATAAGATCTATACTGTTAGCTTCGCAAGCAGTGGGTACATCTAAAATTTCAAATCTGCTGGAGTCTGAAGACGTATTAAATTCACTCAAAACAATAAAAAAACTAGGAATAAATTATAAAAAAAAGAACAAAATATATTATATAAAAGGATTTGGATTAAATGGTTTCGATATTAAAAAAAATACAACTATTAATGCGGGAAATTCAGGTACATTAGCAAGATTAATCTTGGGTTTACTCGTAAAGTCTAAATTTATTGTAAAAATGAAAGGTGATAAAAGCTTATCTAGAAGGGACTTTTCAAGAGTTATAAATCCTCTGAGACTTTTTGGAGTAAATATTAAAAGTAAAAATAATTCTTTACCAATTGAAATAATAGGAACAAAATTTTTAAGACCAATTACTTATAATGAAAGCATTGGTAGTGCACAAGTTAAGTCTTGTATTATTTTAAGTGCTTTAAATACAGCTGGAACTACTATTATAAATTCAAAACCCTCAAGAAATCATACTGAATTAATGTTAAAATCATTTAATTATCCAATTAAAGTTCAAAAAAAAGGGCAAATAGATAAAATATTTATAGATGGATTAAAACAATTCAAATCATTTGAATATAAAGTTCCAGGAGATATCAGCTCAGCATCATTTTTTATTGTACTTACTCTTCTTTCAAAGAAATCTAAAATTATAATTGAAGGTGTCAATGTTAATAAAAGTAGAGATGGAATTATTCAAATCCTAAATAGGATGGGAGCAAAAATAAAGGTCAAAAATAAAAAATTTTACAAAGGTGAAGAAGTGGCTGATATTTATGTTAAAAGCATTAAAAAATTGAATTCAATAAATTGTCCATCGAAGTTTAATAGTTCAGCAATTGATGAATTTTTAATTATTTTTCTTGTTGCTGCAAAGGCTAATGGAGTATCTAAATTTAAAGACCTTGGTGAAATGAATAAAAAAGAATCAAAGAGATTAGATTTAGCAGTAAAATTTTTAAGATTAATTGGTATTAAAGTTGAAAGGTTTAGAAATAATATAAATATTCATGGTAATCCAGAAATAACATTGTCCAAAAATTTTGAAATAATGAATCATTTAAAAGATCATAGAATTTTTTTTCTTTCCTGTATAGCTGCTTTAACTTTAGGAGGAAAGTGGAAAATTAATGAAAAAAAAAGTGCTAATACCTCATTCCCAGATTTTCTTAAAATCTTAAAATTTCTTGGAGCAACTATAAATTGAAAAAAAGAAAGAATATAATCACAGTTGCGATAGACTCACCTGCTGCTGCTGGTGCTGGAACCCAGGCTAAATTGATATCAAAACATTATAAATTATTTTATTTAGATACTGGAAAAATTTATAGATATATAGGAGATTTAAAACTTAAATTTGGAAATAAATTTACATATAATTTAGTTAAACACAGAATTGAAACTTTAAATTTAAAAAAGTTAAAAAATAAATCTTTATTGTCTAATGAAGTTGCACTTTCAGCATCAAAAATTGCAAGGGATAAAAAAATCAGAAGCATAGTGCACAAGTTTCAACAGAAGTGCGCATACAATCCTCCAAAAAAATATAAAGGTTCTGTATTGGATGGCAGAGATATAATTACTGTTCAAGTAAAAGATGCGATGTTTAAGTTTTTTATTACCGCAAATATTAAGACAAGGGCAAATAGAAGATTTTATGAATATAAGGAGTTAAATAAAAAAATCACTTATAACGAAGTATTAAAAAGCCTTAGAAAAAGGGACAAATCAGATAAAGAAAGAAAATATGGACCTTTAAAAAAAACAAAAGATTCTATCTTGATTAATACTACTAAATTAAGTAAGAAGGCCTGCTTTAAAAAGATTAAAAGTATTATGGATAAAAAAATTAATAATTAATGGAAATTTACTCAGACTTATCATCACCTGCTAAACAGCAATTTGAAAAATTACTAAGTAATCAATTATCGAAAAACAAAATTGAAGAGGGAAAGATTATTGATGGTAAAGTTACAAAAATAACAAATAAGTATATTTTTTTATTTATTCAGGGATTGAAAAGTGAGCCAGTCATTGATGTGAATGAGATTAAAATGATAGGAATGGAAGATATAAAAGAAGGATCAATCATATCTGTTTTGTTGGAAAAAATAGAAGATAAAAACGGTGACGTAATTGTTTCAGCACAAAAAGCCCAAAAAATAAAAGGATGGAATAAATTAGTAAAGTGCTATGAGAATAATGAATTAATAAATGGAAAAATAACACAAAAAACTAAAGGTGGAGTAATTGTTGAACATATTGAAACTGGTTCACTTATGTTTTGTCCTGGATCTCAAATTTCGGATAAACCTATAAAAAATATTGATCACTTAATCGGAGTTGAGCAAAAGTTTGCACTTATTAAACTTGATATGGTAAGAGGAAACAGCGTTGTATCAAGAAGACAAGTAGTTTCCTCAAATAGAAAAGAAGACAAAGCCAAAATTATAGAAAAATTTAAAGTTGGTGATATTATTAAGGATGCAGTTGTAAAAGGTTACTCATCCTTTGGATGTTTTTTTGAGGTTAACACGCCAGAAGGAACGCTAGATACACTATGTCATCTTCAAGAAATAAGCTATAGCAGGGTAAATCATCCAGATGAAATCTTTAATATTGGGGAAAAACATGATTTAAAAATAATTTCTATTGATATGGATAAGTTACAAGTTGGATGCTCTCTTAAACAACTTTCACCTGATCCATTTGAGCATATATCGAATTACCAAATAGGAAATAAATATAAAGTAAAAGTTGTCAAAATAACTGACTATGGATGTTTTTGTGAATTAGAGCCTGGACTAAGCACATTGCTTCATAGTAGCGAGATTAGCTGGACAAAAAAAAACATATCTCCTAAAAAAATGTTTTCTGTAGGAGACCAGATAGATTGTATTATAAATGAGATTGATAAGGAAAAAAGGAGAGTAGCAATTTCACATAGACTTACTCTGGAAAACCCTTACTCAAAACTAGAAAAAAACTACCCAGTCGGATCAGAAATAAAAGGGAAGGTGAATAATTTAAATGAATACGCTATTTATTTAAAATTAGAGGATTTTGACATTGACGGATTTTTACACTCTAACGACCTTTCCTACACAGGAAAACCAGAAGAAGAGTTGAAAAAATATAAAAAAGGTGATGAGTTAAAAGTAAAAATTCTAGAAATAAAAAAAACTGACCAAAAAGTAAGAGTTGGTCTAAAACAGTTACAAGCAGACCCATTTGATTGGTTTAAAGATAAAAAGATTAATGATGCAATTACTGTAAAGGTAATTTCATCAGATAACAAAGGGTTAATTGTAAAACCAGAGAATTGTGAAATTGAAATTCTAATCAAAAAATCACAAATAGCTATGAGTAGTTCAGATGCAAGGCCTTCAAGATTTGTAGGTGGAGAGAGAATAGATGCAGCCATATCTGAAATAAACTTTGATAAGAGAAAAGTATCTTTAAGTATAAAACTGCTTGAAGAAATAATGAACGCTAAAGCGATAAAAGAACATTCTAGCCCGCTAAGTGGAAAAAACCTTCCATTCTCATCTCTTTCAGAACAATTAGATGATAAAAAAAAGAATAAGGATAACGAGTAAAATTGGCAGCAGTTAAATCAGATTTAATCAAGGAATTAACAAAAAATTACCCAAATTTCTTAAAAAAAGATTTAATAAAATTATTTGATATTTGCGTATACGAAATACAAGAATCATTAAGAAGAGGTGAAAGAGTTGAGCTAAGAGAACTATTTTCTTTTGAGCCCAGATTACAAAAAGCAAGAATATCAAGAAATCCAAAAACCAATCAAAAGGTTAATACTCCAGAAAAAAAAACAATATTATTCAAAATATCAAAAGAATGGGCAAAAAAAATCAATGAAAAAAAATAAAATTTTTATAGCCTGCGACAGTGTAAATATTAATAAAGTAAAAAATATAATAAAAAAAACTAAAAATTCGAAACTAAAAATAGGTTATAAATTTGGTTTAGAATTTCTTAACTCAAAAAAGGGAAGAAGCTTCATATCAAAATTAAAAAATATAACTATTTTTGGTGATTATAAATTAGCTGATATTCCAAATACATGTGCATCCTCAATAAAAGCAGTAAGGGATTTAAAGTTTAATTATATAACAATTCACATAAGTTCTGGTCTGAATGCATTAAAAGCAGCTAAAAAAGTTTCGGGCAAAAGTAAATTAGTAGGAGTAACAATACTAACTTCTCACGATAACCAATCACTAAAAGAAATTGGTTATAATAAGAAAGTTCAACAAATAGTTCTTCAGCAAGCTAAATTGGCACATAAAGCAAAATTAGATGGAATAGTATGCAGCCCAAAAGAAGTTAATATTGTAAAGAAAGTATTTAAAAAAGAAATAATAACACCTGGAATAAGATTTGACTCTAATTTTGATGATCAGAAAAGAACCTTAACACCAAAACAGGCTTATAAAAATGGAAGTGACTGGTTAGTAATTGGTAGACCAATCACCAAAGGAAATATTAAAAATAATCTTGAAAACTTAATCAATCATTTAAAATAATGGTCAAAGGAATAAAAATTTGTGGGGTCTCTGATCTTGAGACTTTAAACTATATTCTAAATCATAAATTTCCTCCAAAGTTTGTGGGATTCATTAGTAATTACAAAAAAAGTAGGAGATATGTCGAATATGATAAACTAAAAGAATTAGTTAATATAAAAAAAAAAGAGACTAGTTTTGTTGCTGTTCTAGTCGATCCAGATAATAATATTTTAGAGAAAATTAAAGATCTAAATTTTGACTTTTATCAGCTGTATGATGTAAATCCTGAGATGACAAAAATAATTAAGGAAAAATATAATGTCAAAGTTATCACTGCCCTCACAATTAATAGTAAAGAGGACGTCGATATATATAAGGATTATGATAAAGTTTCAGATTTAATTCTTTTTGATGGAAAAGGCTACGAGAAATCAATCGGATTTAACCATGAATTATTAAATTCTATACCTGATTCAGTAAATAAAATGATTGCTGGAAATATAAAAATAGAAGATATTCCAAATTTTAAAAATAAAGATTACTACATTGATCTAAGTGGTTCATTAGAAAATGAAGAAGGTAAAAAGGATTTAAAAAAAATTAATAAACTATTAAATTTTGCAACTGAAAATGAAACTTAAAAAAGGAATTCCAGTTATAGATCAAGGAGACAGGCTAGGTTTCTGGGGTGGAAAATTTGGGGGAAATTTTGTGCCTGAAACACTAAAAAAACCAATAGAAGATCTCGAAATACAATTTAATAAATTAAAAAATGACAAAAGCTTTATAAAAGAAAGAGACAGACATTTTAAAAATTGGATTGGAACACCCACAAGATTTATTAAATTAAATAATTTAACAAATCATATTGGTGGAGCACAGATCTGGTCTAAGGTCGTTTCTGATGCTAATGGAGGAGCTCATAAAATATATAATGCAACTGTTCATTGTTTATTAGCCAAAAGATCTGGAAAAAAAGTTATTATAGGTGATACTGGAGCTGGCTACGCAGGAAAGATGTTAAGCATGGCAGCTAAGAAATTTGGATTAAAGTGTAAAATTTTTATGGGTGCCAAGGATATAAAAAGACAACAACCAAATGTTAAAGCAATGAAGAAAAATGATGCTGAGGTAATACCTGTATATTCAGGAAGTCAAACACTTGTGGATGCTGTTTCTGAATGTATGAGATTTTGGGTTGCAAATTGTGATACAACTGCGATGTGTGTAGGAAGTACTGTAGGACCTGCAATTTTTGTTCGAATATGTGGTTGGAGTACTAGTCAAATATCTAGAGAGCTTAAGGTTCAATTAGTAAATGAATTTGGTGAAGTTCCCAAAAAACTTAAATTGTATAATTGTGTAGGAGGAGGTTCCTCAAGTTTTGGTTTTTGGAATGAATTTATGGATTATAATAAAAAACAAGTTGAGTTTATTGGAGTTGAAGCAGGAGGTCCAAGTAAAAGTAAAAGGCATGCAGCTCCCTTAACTTACGGTTCTAAAATCGGCATACTTCATGGTGCAGCTCAATATGTTAATCAAAATAGTGATGGTCAGATTGAAGAAACTGAGTCAATATCTGCAGGTCTAGATTATCCTGGAATTTCTCCACTCCATTGCTTTTTAAAAGATACGAAACGTGCAAGGTATACGGCAGCTAGTGATGAAGAAGCTTTGAAAGCTTACCAAATAGTGACCAAATATGAAGATTTAAGACCATCTCTCGAACCTAGTCATGCATTCTCGGTTGCAATCAAAGAAGCAAAAAAATTGAGTAAGGATACAATAGTAATTATTAATAGTTGTGGAGATGCATACAAAGACCGTGGAATTTTAGAAAAAAAGTTAGGAAAGAAATATGTTAAATCCAATTAGTCTTGCATTTAGAAAAGCTAAAAATGAAGAAAGACCAGCGCTGCTTACTTATACTGTTGCAGGTGATAGCTCAAAGAAACAGTCTTTAGATATATTAAAAGCAATTTCAAATTATGCAGATATTTTAGAAGTTGGTATACCTCATAACACTCCTGTTGCAGATGGTGGCCAAATTCAAACTAGTGCATATAGAGCAATCGAAAATGGCATTAAGATGAATGACATTTTTAAAATTGTCAGTGATTTTAAAAAAAGTAAAAATTCAAAACCTGTTATATTTATGGGTTATTACAATATGATTTTTCAATATGGTGAAAATAATTTTTTAAACAAATGTAAGAAATCAGGCGTTAATGGTTTAATTGTCGTTGATCTACCATGGCCAGAAAACAAAATTTTTTCAGAGAAATGCAAAAAAAATTCAATTAATTTTATCCAATTATTATCTCCCACAACATCAAATAAAAGACTTAAAAGTATTGCAAAAGATTCACATGATATGATTTATTATATAAGTATGCTATCTACTACAGGAGGTAAACTTAAAGTTTCACCAAAAAAAATATTAGCTAATTACAATAAAATTAAAAAAATAAGTCCTAAAAAAAATTGTGTTATTGGTTTTGGGATAACTGAAGAAACTATATCAAATTTTAAAAAAACGGATGGACTTGTTGTCGGTAGTCAAATTTGTAAAGAAATTACTAGAAGTTTAAACAATAGACAAAATCCTGTCATAAATGTAAGTAAGATGGTGAATAAACTAAAAGAAAAAATATCATGAATTGGCTAACAAAAGCTATAAATTTTGGAGAAAAAATAAAGAAGGTACTTCGAAAAAGACCTTCAAAAGACGATATAGCTAATTCAGATTGGACCAGTTGTTGTAAAGGTCCAATATTAAAGAAAGATTTAGAGAATAATTTATGGGTTTGTAATCTTTGTGGAAAACATCATAGAATTAGTTGTAGACAAAGATTTGATATAGTTTTTGGAAAGAATGCCTATCAAATTTTAGAATCACCAATACCTACGGAAGATCCATTGAATTGGGTCGATACAAAATCTTACAAAGACAGACTTAAGATTGCGAGAAAAAAAACTAATCAAAATTGTGCAGTAATGATTGCAAAAGGAAAAATTAATGGAATTGAAGTAACAGCAGGAGCAATAAACTTTGATTTTATAGGGGGTTCGGTTGGAGCTGCAGAGGGAGAGGCTATAATTTATGGAGTACAACACGCAATAGACAACCAAACACCTTACTTGTTCTTTCCTTGTGGTGGAGGACAAAGGATGTTTGAGTCAACTATCGCTTTAGCAAATATGACTAGAACAACACTTGCTATAAATGAACTTAAAAATAACAATTTACCTTATATTGTATGCTTTACTGATCCTACGGCAGGTGGAATAACCGCATCTTTTGCAATGTTAGGGGATATTCATCTTGCAGAACCTGGGTGTCTAATAGCTTTTGCAGGAAAAAGGGTAATTCAAGCGACTGTAAAAGAGGAATTAAGTTCTGATTTTCAAACAGCTGAATTTGTTGAGAAACATGGTTTTGTCGATAGAGTTGTACATAGAAAAGATATACAAAAAGAAGTGGGGAAACTTCTATCGATATTACTTAGAAAAAATTCTGATATACATTTAGAAAATTTAAATGAAACTTCAGAAACTAATATCCAAACTAGAGAAGCATCATAAAAAAAAACTAGACTTATCTCTGGGAAGAACATTTAATCTATTAAAAAAACTTGGTGATCCACAAGATAAATTAAAAAACATTATCACAGTTGTTGGAACTAATGCTAAAGCAAGTATGTGCTATAGCTTTAAGTCAATACTTAACGAAGCTGGATACAAGACTAATCTTTACACTTCGCCCCACCTTCTCTCTTACACAGAAAGATACGTTTTTGATGACAAAGAAATCAATGAAGAAGATTTAATTGAATTGCTGACTGATGTTGAAAAAACTTTAGGAGATGACAATGCAACATTATTTGAAATTTTAACTTGTGCTTTTTTAAAACATGCTGAAAATTTCAAAGACAATATTAATATTATAGAAGCAGGATTATTTCATCAATTTGATAGTACAAATGTATTTAAGGAAAATTTAATGACTCTAATTGGTGTAATTCATAATGACCACTTTCAATGGCTTGAAAATAAATCAATTGAAGGGGTAATATATGAAAAAACAGCTAAGCTTTTAAACTCAAATATATTTATTAATAAACAAGTAAATAATGAAATAAGAAATAAAATAGAAAGTTCATTGGAAAAAAATACATCAAATAAATATTTTTTCGGAAAAGATTTTAATATTGCAAAGTCTGAGAATGGATTTATTCAATATCAAGATCAGTTGGGAGAATTAGTATTACCTGAACCAAGTATTCTTGGAGATCATCAGCTTTATAATGTTAGTACCTCAATTGCTGCATCAAGAAAGATTTTTAATATTAAAGATGAATATATTGCAAAGGGTATCAAAAATATTTCATTAAAAGCAAGACTTGAAGAGATAAAATCTGGAAAATTAAAAAAGATTGTTGGAAATAATAAACTTATAGTCGATGGTGGTCACAACATTAGTGCAAGTTTTTCTATCGCTAATTGGATTAAAAATCAAAATGAAGAAGTAAATCTAATCGTAGGCATGATGAAAGATAAAGAACATACAGAAT
The DNA here is from genome assembly GCA_902562645.1 of uncultured Pelagibacteraceae bacterium. GTDB lineage: Bacteria > Pseudomonadota > Alphaproteobacteria > Pelagibacterales > Pelagibacteraceae > Pelagibacter. The sequence goes on along the minus strand of CACETY010000004.1, from coordinate 30,111 downwards.
TTATAAAAGCTTTTGAAAATATTGTAAATTCAATTACTTTAATTGATATTCCTAATCAAGATGGTGCAATTTCAAAGGAAGATTTTAGAAAAAAGCTAAATAATTTAAAATTAAATTTGAAACTTTCTGATGGTATTGAAGAAAGTATAAAATCCTTATCAAAAAATGAAAATACTATTATACTATGTTTAGGTTCGCTATATCTTGCTGGAGAAATTTTAAGATTAAATTAGATATTTTCTTTTATCCAAGAAACAATTTCACTTTTTGGAACTGCTCCAACCTTAGTTGAAACGTGATTTCCATCTTTCATTAAAATCATTGTGGGGATTCCTCGAACACCATATTTAGTTGGCGTATTTGGCTCCTCATCAATGTTATGTTTTGCTACAGATAATTGGTCAGACATTTCATTTGATATTTCTTCCAAACTGGGAGCCACCATGTGGCATGGACCGCACCATTCCGCCCAAAAATCACAAATTAATATCTTATTATCTTTAACTAATTGATCAAAACTCTCGTCGGTAGATTTTACTGTTGCCATATAAGTTTTATATAAATTAATTTTATTTATTCAATAGTTAAAAATGGGTAAATTGAATTTTATACATTAAACATTCTCGTACTTTTTTTGAATAGACATTGCATAAGTATTAAATTCATCTAACAGAGCTAATTTTTCGATATCATTTTCATTAGTGTATTTTTCTCTTAAAGTATCAATTTCATTATATAAAGTAGGTATTGTCCACCATTTCTCTTTTCTTTCGCTTAGTATTCTTTTAGCTATATCTCTTCTAATAGACTTGTACATAGAATTTGGAAGTATCTCTGGAGCTTCTTGAAATATAATTTTTTTACCAAAACTGACTAATCTATCATCTTCAAACTTATCTAATAAATTTAATTTCTCTTTCCAAGGTGCCTCATGCCAACTTGGAAACAGAGCAGTATCCTTATTCGATGTAAATTTTGTATAAATACTCTCTTCTGCATATATTTCTTCTTGCGATTTTGATTGCTCTTTTTCTTCTGCAACCTCACGAAGAGCGGTTAAAATATTTTGTGAAAACTGTTCATTATTTTGAACATATTCTGCTCTTTTTTTAATAACGTTTTTATCTAATTTATTATATGGTTCAACATTCAAGCCATATTTTGCGTCAATAATTATTGGTGCTTTGTTTGATCTAACAGTTCTCAAAAACTTTGGGGTTTTTTTCATCTCAGTTTTTAATTCATTTATAGATTTATTTATCAATGGTTGAATTTCTGTTCTAAGATCTATTGTATAGTACCATCCTTGATAAATAGGATGCATACAATGTTTTGCATGTAACGGTACGACTAAATGAAGCCTGGACTTTCCATAATAATACTCATTTAAAGTTACAATTTCTCCTTTTTTCATAATCGTTTCAGTATTAGATTTATTTGCAGTACTTAAGAAAGATTCCCAAGTATGTTCTTGCTTTTCTTTTACAATTTTCAACACTTTTGCAGTAAGTTCTGCATCCGCTAGTGCAGAGTGAGCATCACTTGCATCTATACCCTGCATTTGAGCTAACGATGCTAATTTAAAAACTGGGTTATTTTTTTCATTAATTTCGGTTTCTAAAACTGTTGGATCTACTGCATATGCAGCTCTTGCAATATTTATTCCATCATGTCTTGTATTGGGAGCGGAATTTGTCAAATAAGGATACCTAATACTTTTAAAGAACTCTTTTCTTATCATTTCTTCATCAAAATTTAAGCTACTCCATCCCAAAAAAATAGCAGGGCTCCATTTCTTAAAAATTTTTTCGACCTGACCTAACATTTGGTAATGGCTTAGATTTGTTTGAGTAAGTTGTTTAATTGATGTCTTATTAACAATTAATGCTGCAGCTTGAAAAATCTCAGTTTCATGAAGTCTACATCTAAGATTAAATCTATCTTTTTCTTTAAAATTCTCGTCAAATAGAATTCCCCCAATTTCTATAATGCTACCAAAGTCAGTGCTAGCACTCGATGATTCTATGTCCCAAATTGCTAAATTCATGCTGTTTACCTCAAATTAGCTTTGTTTTGATGGGTATTTGGAAAGTTTTTTAAGACTAAACCTTTGCATCTAAACAAGTAGCTTTTAGTTAGTTTTCTCTGTTCTATGTATTGGTCGGTTAAAGTCAAGTTATATTATTCATCTCGTAAAATTGTTTAACCCTTCCCATAAATAAATTTTGGTACATCTCTAATTCTGCACCTTCAATTTTAAATTCTTGAAATAGAATATCTTTTGTACAAAGTAAAATTATGCCTGCTTTCATTTTTGTCCCATGTACTACATCATGAGCCAAAGTATATGCTCCAAGTTGTAAGAAATAATCTTGAATATAATCTGTTTTTTTAGGTTTATTGCTCTGCTTAAAATCTATTATGACATCTTTTCCCTGATAAATTCCAATTAAATCTGCAGTTCCCGCATATTGCTCTGGATAATAAATAGTTTCTTCCATTCCATAAATTTCATCTAATTTATTATTTACACCTTTTTCAATTATTTCTTTGGCCATATTTTTGTATTGTTCATTTACTTTCAAAAAAGCTCTCATTAATCCTGCCTCTTAAGTAATCTTCAATATAAGAGTGCATCGAAGTTCCTCTTGAAGATGCTTCAGTTTTAATTCTATTTGCTTCCTTAAAACCTACCCTTTCTTGCCAATTTTTGATGGCTGCCTTTTCCTCTTCAGATTTAGTAGCACTTAAGATTGTAGTAACACTTGGTAGTTTTTCCTCACCTAAGGAGTATTTTCTATATCCATCCTCAATTGACCTTGTAGATTTTGGATAAATAAATTTATTACTCCATTTCATTCATTTAGGCTTTAAGAAACTTTTCGTTTTTCATCCTGACCATAATCAGAAATTGGAGATGGAGAACTTGGATCTGGATCATCGTCATTAGAAGGATTTTTTATTGAGTCAATACTTCTGTTTATTGCTCTAGCATCTTTACCAAAACTATCAACTACCGACATTGCTTCTTCTAATTTTTTTCTTAAAACTAAAACGTTGTTAAAATGCATATTAAATCTGGTGCTTATTTTTTTTAAGTGATCATATATTTCAGATGCATGCTTTTTAATTCGTAAGCTCTGAAATCCCATATGGAGTGATTGTAAGTAACCAGATAAATTATTAGGGCCCATGATAGTTACTTTATATTTCTTCATTAATTCTTGAGTTAATAATTCTTTTGTAGATGGATCTTGATAATTAGCTAATTCTAAAAATAAACTTTCAGTTGGCGCATAAACAATCGCAAAATCTGTCGTTTTTGGTGGGACGATATATTTTTCGTTCACGCTTTTAGCCTTTTCTTTAAATGCTCTAGCAAGTTTAGTTCTTGCATCAGCCATAGCTTTTTTGTCATCTTCCTGATGAGCATCTTGGATGGCCTTAAATCTTTCAACTGGAAAGTGGCTATCAACTGGAACCAAAATCCCATCTTGAAGTTTAATTGCAAATTCAACATTTTCACCCGTATCTTCTTTCATTTTTACATTTGATGAATATTGAGATGCTGGCAACAAATCCTTAATCAAGGAGCCCAAACTAAACTCAGCTAAGGTTCCATACTTTTTAACACCTGCCAATATTTGATTAATGCCCTTCTGACTTTCATTCAAATTTTCAACTTGGGCATTAAAGGAAGCTACTTTTTGATCTACTTGAGTTAAAGCATTAGTCATATCTTTTGTTACACCTGATGAAAGATTATTAAAAGAAGTAGCCATTGAGTTCATAGTGCTATTTATTGTTGTATTTAAAGACTCTTTTAAATTTATAATTTCTTGATTTAGCCTTTGGATCTCATGATTTTCCTTCTCATTATGAGACTCATTCTTTGATTTAAAATTCAAATATATAATTAATACTGAACTAATAAGTGAGAGTGAAAGTAAAACGAGAATTATAGTATTCATGATTCGTAGGATATACTTGAAATTTTAAAATTCAATTAGAAAAGCTAAGAACTAAGTAAATTTAAAATTTTCTTTAAACCAATTTGGTTACTTGATTTTTTATTCGACATTAAGATTGCTGTACTTTTAAGAATATTTCCATCCTTTAAAATTCTTAAATTGTTAGCTCTTAAAGTCTCTCCTGTACTGGTTATATCGGTTAAAATCTCAGATGAACCAGTAAATGGATATACCTCAGTTGCTCCAAGAGAAGGCACTAATTTAAATTGAGTTACTCCTTTTGAAAATAAAAATTCTTTGGTCAAATTTGGATATTTTGTTGCAACTCTTAATCTACTTTTCTTATTGTCTTTAAAATTAAAAGATATTTCCTCTAAATCAGCAAGTGTTTGGACATCTATCCACTCGTCAGGAACAGCTACAACTAAAGTTGCATTTCCATAATCAAGTTTTTTATTAATAATAATTTTTTTTTGAACATTTAATTCAGACTCTTTAAATAAATCATAGCCAGAAAAACCTATATCTAAAGATTCATCCCCTAATCTTTCTATAATTTCTCTTGCATGCAGATATACTATTTTAATTTTTTTGTTTCCTTTTATATATCCAAAAAGGTCTCTTTCTCCTCTTTCTGATAAGATTTTAAGATTTTTATTTTTAAAAATACTTAAAGTATCTTTTCTAAGTCTACCCTTGCTAGGAATACCAATTTTAATCATTTAAATTTATTGCACCTCCTACAGCTGGCACCTTTATTTTAGATCCTAAATCACTAATAAGATTGTCATAACGGCCGCCATTTACTTCAATTTTTTTTGATTTTACTTTTGTTTGAATTTTAAAAACCATACCTGTGTAATATTCCAAATGTCTACCGAATGAAGATGAAAAATTTACATTTAACTTTGAAACTTTATTTTTTGTTATTGGAAAATAATTCTTTCCAACACTAAGATTGATTTTATTTTTTTTAAAAAAAGTATTTAAAGTAGCTGCTGCTTTGCTCATAGGACAACTAATTTTTAAATAATCTCTAATAATTTTTACGACATTTTGTCCTTTTATTTGCCTTCTAGGATCTTTAATTTTATTATCAAATCTTAATAAAATTTCGTTTAAAGTTCGACCTGCAATATTTCTATCTTGATTTTGTTTAAACATTTTTAAATATCTTTTTTTATCCAATTCAACTACTGTTTCATCTACATCTGAGTTAGTCTCTAAACGCTTCAACAATTCATTAAAATAATTTTCTCTCCAAAAATGTCTTTGTAATCTAAGCCTCCATCTTTTTGGAATATTTAATTTATTTATTAATAAGTGAAAAATTTCAACATTCCCAATTGTAATATTTCCAGTTTTGTATCTAAATTTATTTATAACTTTAATACTTGTATCTATGATTTTTTTATCATCTCTTTTCTCATCTTTTGATCCTAAAATCTCAAAACCTATTTGATCTCTTATAATCTTATCAGTTTTTTTTTGAACTTTTCTGAATGCTTGTCCGCTGTAAAAAACTTTTGAAGATTTCTTATTTTTTTGATTAAGATATTTAATACAAGACGCAACAGTTAAATCTGGTCTTAAACAAATTTCTTTTCCATTCTGATCAGTAAATGAAAAAATTAAACTTCTAAATGACTCGCCAGATCTCTCAAGAATTAAATTAGTAGGTATGACTGTATCTAAATCGATGTAATCAAATCCACTCGATTTTAAAGATTTAAGAATATTCTCAGATAAGTTTTTTGACTTCATTAATTAAATCTTTCTTTGAAAAAGTTTTATTATTCTCTCCCTTAACACCTTTTAAATTTTTTATTGTTACCGTATTATCTTTAAACTCATTTTCTCCACAGATAATGGCAACTGGCAGTTGGCGTTTATTTGCAAAAGTAAGCTGTTTACCAAGATTTTTTTTAGAATCTAAAAATATTTCAGCGTTAATATTGTTTTGTCTTAAGAGATCTAAAATTTCGTAGTAATTTTTTAAATATTTTTGGTCCATTACACATACCAAAACTGGCTTTTGTTCATTTAATTCAATTTGATCTAATTGCATTAATGCAAATAAAAGTCTGTCTACGCCAAAACTTATGCCTGTCCCTGGAATATCTACACCTTTAAATCTTGATATAAGTTTTGCGTAAGCTCCTCCTGAGCAAATACTACCTATATCTACTTCTTTGCCTTTGTTATTTGTAACTTTAAAATTTAAATTTGTTTCTACAATAAAATCAGAATAATAAGCTAAACCTCTCACAATTGTGAAATTGGTTTTTACTTGATCTAGACTTGATCCATACCCAAGAACCACAAAAAATTCCTCCAACTCTTTTATTCCTTCTTGTGACAATGGATTTTTTAAGCTTTGTTTTAATTCTTTTAAATCCTTTATTTTTAAATATTTTAATATTTGATCAACCTGCTCATCATTTAAATCTGCACCTTTTGTGATAGCTCCACTAATGTCTTTTCTTTCTTTTCTTAAGAGATCTTCTACACCTTTTAACCCAAAACCAGTTTTATCGAGTTTATCTATTGCTCTAATAACTTTTAGTTGCTTTTCGTCAGATATTTTTAAATCATCTAATAATCCCTGAACTATTTTTCTATTACTTACATTGATTGTAAATTGATCTTTTTTTAGACCACATTCAAGTAATGCTGCTGAAATTAAGTTACAAAGCTCTGCATTAGCCTGTGATGAATTAACATTTCCAACAATATCAAAATCTGCTTGAAGAAATTCTCTGTATCTTCCATTGCCTGCCTTTTCATTACGGAAAACATTTTGGATGGCATACCTTTTATAAATTGAGGGTAAATCTTGATTATTTTGAGCAACAAATCTTGCTAGAGGACTTGATAGATCATATCGAAGAGTAATATTTTTATCTCCATCTTTGAATGAAAATACATCAGACATAGGGTTAGTTTCATCCTCTGCCAAAAATGATCCAATATTTTCACTTATCTCAAACGATGGGGTTTCTAGTGGCTCAGCACCAAACTTAATAAAAACATTCTCAATTGCTGATAACAGCTTTTTTTTGAGAAGAAGTTTCTTGTCCCAACGATCTTCAAACCCTGAGGGTAACCCAGGTATTAATTTATTTTCTTTCTTCATTTTTTGGTACCCTGGCTTGGGATCGAACCAAAAATTTCAGTTCCACAAACTGACGTGATAACCATTTCACCACCAGGGCTTATTGTTGTTTTATACTAATTAGAGTTAAATTTAAATTTATAAATAGTTAAATAGCTAGCTGCAAGCCAGCATGAAAATGATGTCTTTTGTGAGATACAAAGATGTAACTATTTTTAATCATGTGAGTTAAATAGCACTTTAAAATTAAAATGCAAGTATGTATTGTATAGGAATATTAATAGGGTTTCCTACTTTTATTCCTATACAAAATTTTAAATGAAATAAATTTTAAGAAGTTTTCTTTAAATTCACTGCGCTTGGACCTTTATCTCCATCCTGAATTTCAAATTCTACAGCGTCGTTCTCATTCAAAAAACGAAGTCCTGCTTCACGAACTGCGCTTGCATGAACGAAACAATCTTTTTCTCCGTCTTCTCTTTCTATAAATCCGTAGCCCTTCTTACCGTTGAACCACTTTACTTTTCCTTTTAATGTACTCATACTTTTCTTTTACTCTTTCATTGTTTATTAAACTTAGCTAAACTTCAGCTAGCGGGATAGTTATTAGATTTTAAAATTGAATGCAAGCGTTTTTGCTAGAAGATTTTATTTCTAAAATGGTGGCTTCGGCGGGACTCGAACCAGCGACACAAGCCTTTTCAGGGCTCTGCTCTACCAACTGAGCTACGAAGCCATTATTTAAAACCTAAAAATAATTCTTCCTTTTGTCAAATCATAAGGTGTTACTTCAACTGTTACATTATCACCTTGAAGAACTCTAATCCTATTTTTCCTTAACTTTCCAGCTGTGTGAGCCGTAACAATATGATTATTTTCAAGCTTTACTCGGAACATGGCGTTAGGTAACAAATCGATCACTTTACCTTTAAATTCCAATAAATCTTGTTTCGACAAATTTTGTTACTCCTTATTAATTCTAGATTTTATACTCAAAGCATGACCTTTTAATTGTTCATACTCAGCGAGATGTGTAGCGTATTCTCCTATTTTCTCAATACCTTTTTTTGAAAGAGTTATAAGGCTAATTTTTTTATAAAATTCACTTAAACTTAACCCTGATGAAAATTTAGCTGAAGAATTAGTTGGTAATACATGATTTGTCCCTACAGCATAATCACTTAATGCCATAGGAGAGTATTTACCTATACAAATACTTCCTGCGTTAAAAATTTTATCTTTATACTTTCTATAATTGCTAACATTTATTTCTAAGTGTTCAGGAGCTATCTCATTAATTGCATCAATAATTTGTCTATCATTATTTACTTTTAAAATTAGTCCATTATTTTTAATGCTTTTAGATGCAATACTTTTTCTTGGAATATCTTTTAATTTTACTTCTAAATCTTTCTTAAATTTTTTGATCAAATTAGAATTTTTAGTGATTAATATACATTGAGAATTTGGGTCATGTTCTGCTTGCCCAATCATAGATGTAGTAATTTGATTTAAATTAGTTTTACTATCTGCTAACACTGTAATCTCAGAAGGACCTGCAGTCATTCCTTCAATGCCTACATCTCCAAAAACTTGTCTTTTAGCACCGGCAACAAAGATATTGCCAGGTCCAACAATTTTATTTACTTTTTGAATATAAGTTAAACTGCCAATAGCTTGTGCACCTCCCATTGAATAAATTTCTTTTATTCCTACCTTTTTTGCAGCATATAAAACTGCAGGGTTTAATTTTCCTCTATTTTTTGGATTCGCTAGTACAATTCTTTTAACACCTGCAATTTTTGCTGGGATGGCATTCATCAATAATGTGGATGGTAAGTTTGCTGGAACATAAATGCCGACAGATTGAATTGGTACATATTTATATTCAATTTTATTATTTAGATTATCTTTATAAAAAATATCTTTAGTTTTTTGTAAATTATGGAATTTGAGTATACGTTTATAAGCAAAATCTATAGCTCTTTTAATTGTTGGATCTAAAGATTTAATTGCTTTGTTAATTTGCTTGATACTTGGTTTAATTTGACTATTTTTGCTAAATTTTTTCTCATATTTTAAAAGACTTTTATTTTTATTTTTTTTAATATCTTTTAAAATGTTAGATATAGTTTTATTTTCAATTTTTTTTTCAGATCTCCTTAAATCTAAAAATTTTATTAAGTTATTTAAGTAGTTTTTTCTATTACAGTTAATTACTTTTATCATTTACTATTTTTTGGTCCTCAAGTGTCACCTCAATTACTTCTGCGGCAAGAGTTATAATTCTATTTTTTGAAAATAACAGAGTTATTTCAAAATTCTCCTCTTTCTTAAAAATATCAATTGTTAATAATTCTAACGTAAGATTAGTGTCTTTTTGGTCTATATTCTTTGATTTTGACGAATAAATAAATTCAAATTTAATAATACTATTTATTAATTTATTTTTGTTTTCCTCTTCTTTACTAAATCTTGATATTGATATCAAAAAAATCTTATTGGAAGCTAAATACTTAACATCATCAATATTAACTTTACCCTCAGAACAGCAAGCAGAAATAATGTGCAGATCTTCAGGAGTTTGTGCAATTATCTTTTTTAAGTACTGATTTTCCATCAATTAACGCGTCGAATGTTTACCCCAATTTTTCTCAGTTTGTTCTCTATATTTTCATATCCTCTATCAAGGTGATAAATTCTATTAATTGTAGATGATCCTGTGGCAACTGTTGCAGCTAAAACTAACGCTACTGAAGCTCTAAGATCGCTTGACATTAATTCGGCTGCTTGAAAATTGGTATTACCTGAAATAAAGGCCTTATTTTTTTTTACTATAATCTCAGCACCTAACCTTCTTAATTCAGCTACATGCATAAATCTATTTTCGAAAATACTTTCAGTTATTGAACTTTTACCTTTAGCCTTACAAAGTAGAACCATAAACTGTGCTTGTAAATCTGTAGGAAAGTTTGGATATTCTTTAGTAACTAAATTGGTTAAATTTTTGATTTTTTTTGGACCAGATATATGAATTTGTTTTTTAGATACTTTAATTTTGGCTCCAATTTTTTTTAATAAGGATAATTCTGTTTTTATAATTTTTGGATCAAAATTATTTATTTTTAAATTGCCTCCAGTTAAACATGCTGCTACACAAAAGGTTCCTGTTTCTATTCTGTCTGACATCACAGAATAACTTGTGCTTTCTAAAGATTTAATACCTTCTATCTTCAAAGTACGTTTGCCTATAAATTTTATTTTTGCACCACCTGATTTTAAAAAATTTATTAAATCAATTATTTCTGGCTCGATTGCGCAATTTCTAAGGATGCTAATTCCGTTAGCTAAACATGCAGCTATAATTGTATTTTCAGTTGCTCCAACACTAATCTTTGAAAATCTAATTTTAGCACCTTTTAGTTTTCCCCTCGCATGTGCATGAATATAACCTTTTTTAATATCATATTTCATTCCAAGTTTTTTGAGTGCATTCAGGTGAAAATTTACAGGTCTTGCGCCTATTAAGCAGCCACCTGGCAAAGAGGTAATGGACTTTTGATGCTTAGCAACAAGTGCACCTAAAACTAATATTCCAGCTCTCATAGTTCTAACAAGTGAATATGTTGCGAGATGATTTTGTTTTTTTTTCTTTGTTATTTTAACATTTTTTTTATTTTTACTAAATTGAATTACTGATCCAAGAGATTTTAAAAGGTTTATCATTGTATCTATATCTTTAACACGAGGTAAATTTTTTATTATGACCTCTTTTTCAAATAAGATAGTTGATGCTAAAATTGGTAAAGCAGCATTTTTTGAGCCTGAGATTGAAATTTCGCCCTTTATTTTACAAGGACCTTTAACAATAAATTTGTCCATTATTATATTTTTGGAAGTGTAACTCCCTTTTGACCCTGATATTTACCATTTCTATCAGCATATGAAACTTGCGGATCTTCATTGCCCTTAATGAAAACAAATTGAGCAACTCCTTCATTGGCGTAAATCTTTGCTGGTAGTGGAGTTGTATTAGAAAATTCTAATGTTACATGTCCCTCCCAGCCTGGTTCAAGAGGTGTAACGTTTACAATTATTCCACATCTTGCGTATGTAGATTTTCCTAAACATATAACCAAGACATTTTTGGGTATCTTAAAGTATTCCACCGTTCTCGCTAATACGAATGAATTTGGTGGTATTATACATTCAGATGAGTTTTTTGTTATAAAATTCGAAGATTTAAAGTTTTTTGGATCTACAATTTCAGAATTTACGTTAGTGAAAATTTTAAATTCATCAGATACTCTCGCATCATAACCATATGATGATACACCGAATGATATTTTATCTCCTCTAACTTGTTTGTCTTCAAAAGGAGAGATCATATCATTTTCTCTGGCCATTTGTATAATCCACTTATCAGATTGAACTGACATTATTTATTTTTTTTCTTAGTTTTTTTTTGAAATTCTTTTCTTTTTTTTAAATTTTTTCTTAAAGCAAGTTCAAGTTTACTAAAATTATTCTTTTTTGAACTCATTGTTTATTTTTTGTCAGGATTTGTAAGATGATCAAGAGTTATAACCTGATCGAGAGGAATAGTTTTATCTTCTTCAATTTTAACTGGGGTAGTTTTCACCTGCTTCTTAGCTCTTTTTTCTGCAAGCTTTTTTTCTCTTTTTGCTTTTTTTTCCATGAGCTTTGCATTTTTATTAGCTCCATATGTGTAGTGAATTCCCATAACATTTTCCTAAGATAGATATAGCCTATTTTCAAAAAAAATTAAGGCAATAATTTGAAAAAATTAAATTTATACACTAATTTAACTAAATATTGCCCCTATAGTTAAATGGTATAACACATCCATGGTAAGGATGAGTTTCCAGTTCAATTCTGGATGGGGGCACCATTGTTATTTTTAATAAAATTTTTTTTTTAAAAAAAGACCAATTAAAACTAAAAATAAAATTCCTAGAATTGGTAAATAAATATCTGGAGAAAAAATTAATTCTAAAAAACTTGGTACTTCAGAATTTTCCTCTAAAATCTTACTCAAACCAGAACCAAGAGATGCTCCAACAAATAATTGCGGGGTCATTCCAATTATTGATCCGAAAAAAAAATTTTTAACCCTAACATTAAAAATTGTTGGTAAAATATTTGATATAAAAAAAGGGATGCCACCTATAAACCGATAAACTAGAAAAAAAACAAATTCATTTTTTCTAAACTTCTCAGTCAAATTGCTAAAACGAGACGAAAATTTTTCCTCTACTAAATCTTTTAAAAAATAATTTGCAAACATATAAAGAAGCGTTGCACCAATAGATAACCCAAATACTATAAGTATAGTTCCTAACCACTTACCAAAAATAAAACCACCAACCAGAAATACTGGTGATCCAAAGCCTAGTAAAATTACCCAGACTATGGTGCCTATTAAAAAAATAATACTTGATAGAAAAATATTACTATTTTTAATATTGTCTAAAGCTTCCCTATTTTGTCTTATTAATTCATAACTTGAAAAATCCTTGAGGGAAAAGTTATTAAAAAAAATCAATAAAAAAACAAATACTATCAAAATATAGGCAAAGCCTAAAAATAGTTTAATTTTTTTTTCTCTATTCATTGATTTTTAACTTATTAAAAATCGCTGTACTTATATATATATATTTGTATAACTACCGAAATTTAACATTAATTTAACAACAATGAAACGTACATATCAACCAAGTAACAGAAAAAGAAAAAAAGCTGTTGGCTTTAGAGCTAAAAAAAAGACAAAGGGTGGAAGAAAAGTATTAAAAAGAAGAAGAGCCAAGGGAAGAAAAAAATTAACAAACGCTTAATGAAAAACAAGATTGTTAGCCTTTCTAAAAATGAGGATTTTAAGTCTATTCTGAGCGGAAAAAAAATTTCAAATAAATACTCAACAATTTTCTTTAAAAAACTTTCTGATAAAAATAATAATAGATTAAATATTAGTTTTGTAGCCAAAAAGAAAATCGGAAATGCAGTAACTAGAAATAGAATAAAAAGAAGACTAAGAAATATTATGAATGAAGCTGTAAAATCAATAAACATTAACCTAAATTACTGTTATCTATTGATTGCAAGAATATCTGTAAGCAAAGATCCTTATGAAACAATAAAAAACGCAACATTAGAAGACTTTAAAAAAATTAAATGACCAATTTTATTAAATTTTTAATGATTAAGATTATAAGGTTTTATCAAATACTTATATCTCCATATCTAGGTAATAATTGTAGATATCTTCCAACATGTTCCGATTATTTTATTGAAAACCTAAAAGAGAATGGAATTTTAAAAGGAAGTATTAATGGATTTAAAAGAATACTTAGTTGTCATCCGATAAAAACTTTGGGTGGTGGAGAGGGATTTGATCCAGTTAAAAAGAAAAAGTAATTTATGGATACAAAAAATGTAATTGCCGCAATATCTCTGAGCGCAGCCGTAATAATACTTTATAGTCTATTTTTCGCTCCAGCAGTAGTAGAGCAAAAAGATATTCAAAATGATAAAAATATTTCCAGTGAAAATTCTTCAACGGATGCACCATCATTAGTTCAGGACGAAGAAATAATTAAAATATCTAGAAATGATGCTTTAAAAGAAAATGAAAGAGTTTTTTTTGAAAATGACAAAATTAAAGGCTCAATTTCATTAATTGGGTCTTCAATAGACGACTTAACTTTTAAAAATTATACAAATACTTTAAATGGAGATGATAATGTAATCTTATTAAATCCTAAACAGTCTAATAATGGATATTATGTAGAGACTGGTTGGGCAACAACAAGTAAAAACATTGACTTGCCAAACTCAAAATCTTTATGGAGTATTGAAGGCAATAACAAACTTACACCTAATTCCCCAGTAAAATTAAGTTGGACTAATAATCAAAATATTAAATTCGTAAAAGAAATAAGTTTAGATAAAAAATATCTTTTCAATATTAATCAAACAATTATTAACAATTCAGATAAAACTTATAATTTTTATCCATATGGACAAATAATAAGAAATGTAGCCCCAGATGTAACTAATTTTTATATTTTGCATGAGGGCTTAATTGGAGTTTTTGATGATCAACTAGTTGAAGAAGATTATGATGATATTGAGGAAAAAAAATATTCCAAGAATGCAAAATCTGGATGGCTAGGTATAACTGATAAATATTGGCTTACTAGTCTTATACCTGAAAAAGATAAAAGTTTTAGATCTGATTTTGATTATAAAAATAAGTTTAGAGCAAATTTTATTGAGACAAATGCAACTGAAGTTGGTGCAAACGAGACTAAAAGTAACTCAATTAGGTTAATAATCGCTGCAAAAGAGGTAAACGTTATTGATGGATATGCAGAAAGTGAAAACATTAATAAGTTTGATTTAGCAATAGATTGGGGATGGTTTTACTTTATTGTAAAACCCTTATTCTTCGCAATTCAATATTTCTTTAATCTGGCTGGAAATTTTGGAATAGCAATTATAATGATTACCGCTTGTATAAGATTAGCATTTTTTCCGCTTGCTAATTACTCATTCAGATCAATGGCTAAAATGAAAGTTCTTCAGCCAGAAATGACAAGACTAAAAGAATTACACAAAGAAGATAAAATGAAACTTCAACAGGAAATGATGGCTTTATATAAAAGAGAAAAAGTCAATCCAATAAGTGGGTGTCTTCCAATTTTTATACAGATTCCTTTTTTCTTTGCAATTTATAAAGTTTTGTTTGTAACAATTGAGATGAGACATCAACCATTTTTTGGTTGGATAAAAGATTTAAGTGAAAGAGATCCCACATCCATATTTAATTTATTTGGACTAATACCTTGGGACCCTCCTTCTTTTTTACTAATAGGTGTGTGGCCATGCTTAATGGGTGTTTCAATGTGGATGCAGCAAAAACTGAATCCTACGCCTCCAGATCCTGTTCAAGCAAAGATATTTATGTTTTTCCCGTTATTTTTAACTGTAATACTAGCTCCTTTCCCAGCAGGACTAGTTATTTACTGGACTATAAATAACATATTAACAATGGCACAACAGTACATAATAATCAAAAGAACGACTGTCAAAACTGTTTAATAGAAATAAATGGAAATAGAAAAAATAGTACCAAAAGATGGTCCTTCCATCGAAGAGGTGAAGAAATATATAGATAAATACAAAAATGAATTAATAGTCATTAAATATGGAGGAAATGTTTTTATTGATAGAAATATTTTTAACAATTTTATTTCAGATATAAGTATTCTAAATAAGTTAGGATTATCAATAATAATAGTCCACGGAGGTGGTCCTAGAATTAAAAGAGAGTTAGAAAAATCAAATATTCATTCAAAATTTATTAGAGGTTTAAGGGTTACAGACGAAAAAATTATAAATATTGTTGAAGATGTCCTTATTGATTTTAATGAAGATATTGTAAATTCCTTAATTGAAAACGGTTCAAAAGCAATCTCATTAAACACAAAAAAAAATAATGTTATTGAGGTTATTCCAGAAGCGGCGGAACTTGGTTTTGTTGGAAAACCAAATAAAATAAATACAAATATTATAAAAGATATAATTAAGGTAAATTCAGTTCCAATAATATCACCTTTAGGATTAGATAAAAATAATCAAACATTTAATATTAATGGAGATACAGCTGCTGGTGCTATAGCTAAATCTTTGAAATGTAGAAGATTATTATTAATGACCAATGTTGAAGGTGTACTAGATAAAGAAAAAAAACTCATTGAGGAAATTACGTCATCTGAAATTTTAGAGATGATAAATAATGAAATTATAACAGAGGGTATGATTCCTAAAATTAACACTTGCTTAGATGCAATAATGAATGGCGTTACCGGTGTTGGTATTATTGATGGAAGAAAAAAACATTCAATTCTTTTTGAATTATTTTCAGATAAAGGCGCTGGTACATTAATAAGAAAATGAAAAATATAAAAAATATTTTATTTGATTGTGATGGTGTTCTTTATCAGGATTTAGAATCTGTATTTGGTCAAGTAAGTAAAAGAATGACGCAATACATTTCTGAAAAATTAAAAATTAA
The DNA here is from genome assembly GCA_902562645.1 of uncultured Pelagibacteraceae bacterium. Classification (GTDB taxonomy): domain Bacteria; phylum Pseudomonadota; class Alphaproteobacteria; order Pelagibacterales; family Pelagibacteraceae; genus Pelagibacter. The sequence goes on along the minus strand of CACETY010000004.1, from coordinate 13,928 downwards.
CTTGGTCGAAGCTAAAAAATTACAAACTAACTACTTTCATAAATATAATACAAGTCTAAATGGATTAATGATACATCACGATATTCCTCCTAAAGAGTTTTTAAATTTCGTTCATGACATTGACTTATCTTTTATGAAAAAAGACTTTGTTTTGAGAGGTGAAATAGAGAAGTTGGATTTAAGAAAGTTCGTTTTTACCAATGGTTCTAGTGAGCATGTTAGTAATATAACTACACATTTAGGTATTGATGATCTATTTGAGGATGTATTTGATATAGTTGATGCGGAATATAGCCCAAAACCTGCAGCGAAAGCATTTGATCTGATGGTAAAAAAATTTGATATTGACCCAAAAGAAACAATTTATATCGAAGATATTGCAAAAAACTTGTCAATTGGTAAAGAAAGAGGAGCTACGACAGTATGGCTAATCAATAATGAATATTGGGGTAAAAAAGAATCCGATAAAGACTATATTGACTATAAAATAGAAAATCTCTCTTTATTTTTAAAAGAAATAAGGTTATTAAAAAACTCATAAATTATGAGTATAGAAAATGTGATAAATGAAGCTTGGGAAAAAAGGGATCAAATAAATCCTGCTTCAGATCAGTCTTTAAAAGATACAATAAATCAAGTTATTGATGACTTAGATAGTGGAAACTCACGAGTTGCTGAAAAAATAAATGGTGAATGGATAACCCATCAACATTTAAAAAAAGCAATCATGTTAAGCTTTAGATTATATCCAATGCAGAATTTGAATGGTCCATATAGTAGTTGGTATGATAAAGCTCATTTACTAAAGGGTAAGACTGCAGGATGGACAAAAGAAGATCATGAGAGAGCGGGTTTTAGAATGGTGCCTAACTCACCAGTAAGAAAAGGAAGTTTTGTTGGCAAGAATGCAGTTTTAATGCCATGCTACGTTAACATTGGAGCATACATAGATGAAGGAACAATGATTGATACATTTGCAAGAGCAGGAAGCTGTAGCCAAATTGGAAAAAATTGTCATATCTCTGCAGGTTCAGGTGTGGGTGGAGTTTTAGAACCTGCACAAGCTCTGCCAACTATTATCGAGGATAATGTATTTTTAGGTGCAATGTCTGAAGTTGTAGAAGGTGTTATTGTAGGAGAAGGGTCCGTACTGAGTATGGGCATGTACATAGGACAATCTACAAAAATTGTTAATAGGAAAACTGGAGAAATTACTTATGGAAAAATTCCCCCTTATTCAGTTGTAGTACCAGGCTCACTTCCTGATAAAAATAACCCAACTGCACCTTCACTATATTGTGCTGTAATAATTAAGCAAGTAGATGAAAAGACAAGATCTAAAACTTCTATTAACGATCTCTTGAGAGAATAGTTTCTATGAAAATTATAAATGAACTTCAATTAGCTAAAGAGCTAATTAGATTTCCAAGTGTAACTCCTATAGATGCTGGAATAATGAAATTTTTGGAAAAAAAATTGAAAAAACTTGGCTTTAAAACTAAAATTCTAGAGTTCAAAGAAAAAAAAAATGCTTCAGTTAAAAATCTATATGCAAGATTAGGGAAAAAAAGTCCTAATTTTTGTTATGCTGGACATCTTGATGTTGTTCCTGCTGGAAATTTAAGTGATTGGACAATAAATCCATTTAAACCATCAATTAAAAATGGACATTTAATTGGAAGGGGTGCAAATGATATGAAAAGCTCAATAGCTGCATTTGTGTCTGCTATAAGCGTTTTTGTTGAAAAAAATAAAGGATTTAATGGATCGATAAGTCTTTTAATCACTGGAGATGAGGAAGGTGTTGCAATTAATGGAACCAAGAAAGTTGTAGAATATTTAAAAAAGAAACGAGAAAAAATAGATTTTTGCTTGGTTGGAGAACCAACTAATCCTAATAAATTAGGTGAAATGATTAAAATTGGTCGAAGAGGAAGTATGAACGGTCTATTAACAATTACAGGAGTTCAAGGGCATGTAGCATATCCTCATAGAGCAAACAACCCTTCGACTGCTCTAGTTAGAATACTTAAAGAACTAAAAGATATACGATTTGACAAAGGTACGAAGGATTTTCAACCAACAAATCTTGAAATTACAAAGATTAATATAAATAATACCGCAGACAATGTTATTCCAGGTCTTGCATATGCTTCATTTAATATAAGATTTAATAATGTACATACTTCAAATTCCATTAAAAAAAAAATTAATAAAATTTTAAAAAAAGTATGTAATAAAACTAAATCTAAATATAAAATTGATTACAGTGTTTCAGGTGAAGCTTTTCTTACAAAGCCTAATAGTACAACATTTATGATACAAAATATTATTAAAAAAGTTACTAAAATAAAACCTAAACTTTCAACTACCGGAGGCACATCAGATGCAAGGTTTATTAGAAAAATAGCTCCTTGTTTAGAATTTGGCTTAGTAGGAAAAACTATGCATAAAGTTGATGAGGCTGTCTCACTCACTGATTTAAAAAAATTGAGTTTAATATATTTAAAAGTTTTAAAAAATTATTTTAAGTGAAGACCGGTCTAATCACTTCAGATACTTATAAAAACCATAATACTGGGAACGGCCATCCAGAAAAAATTGATAGGGTTACCGCAATAATTGATAACTTTAAAAAAGTAGATAACAAAAATCTTATATGGAAAAAACCAAATAAATTTGACGAATTTTTTTTAAATAAAACACATTCGATAGAATATATTAATCATGTTAAACAGTCTTTTCCAAAAAAAGGTTTAGTATTTTTAGATGGTGACACAATTGTTTCCCCTGGTAGTAAAGATGCTACTAAAGATGCAGTAGGTTCAATCATTACAGCAATAGATGGAGTACAAAACAAAGAATTTAAGAATGCTTTTTGTGCTGTAAGACCTCCGGGTCATCATGCAGAAAAAGAAAAAGCTATGGGATTTTGTATCTACAATAATGTAGCCGTTGGTGCTTATTACTTAATTGAAAAGTATAAATACAAAAAAATTGCAATTATTGATTTTGATGTTCACCATGGTAATGGAACTCAAGATATTTTTTATGATAATGAAAAGGTATTATATGTTTCTACTCACCAATACCCTTATTATCCCGGCTCAGGTTCAAATAAGGAAAATGGAAAATTTAATAATGTATTAAATATTCCACTAGAAGCTGGAACAACATCTGAAGTATATTTAAATGCTTATGAAAATGTTTTAACTAAAATAAAACAGTTTAAACCTGAATTTTTGTTATTTTCCGCAGGTTTTGATGCCCACATTGATGACCCGTTGGCTCAAATAAGATTAGGTACAGAGGATTTTTATAAAATAACTAAAAGGACTTTAGAATATTCTAAATCTTTTTGTAATGGTAAAGTTGTTTCAATTCTTGAAGGTGGTTATGACCTTAAAGCTTTACAAAATAGCACTCAAAGGCATGTTGATGCGTTGATAGAATTTAATTGATAATATTTTTTTAATCAATAAATACAAAGATATGAAATTATATAGGATTAAAAAGTCTGATATTGATAAAAAAGGTAAAGGACTTTACGCCACAAGAGATATAAAAGAAGGTGAAAAAATAATAGATTACATTGGAAAATTAATTACCAAAAAGCAAACTGAGAATTCTGATAAATACGACAATAGTAAACCAATATACTTATTTACAGTAAATAAAAGATATGATCTCGATGGAGATTTCCCATGGAATACAGCTGGTTTAATAAACCACTCATGTGAGAATAACTGTGACTACGATGGTAAGGGACTTAAAATTTGGGTTAAGGCTATAAAAGATATCAAAAAAGGTGAGGAGCTAACTTGTGATTATGGGTTTGGTTATGATAAAGATTACAAACAATTTCCTTGTAAATGTAAGTCAAAAAATTGTTGTGGCTATATTGTAAGAGCAGAGTCAAGATGGAGAATTAATAAAAAATTCTCAATGGGTAATAGGAAAAATTAGTATAAAACTTTTTTCAAAAATAATCCTTCTGCTGGTGCTGGTGGCGCGCATAAATTTCTATTTTTTAAATTAATAACACTTGTAAATTTTTTTAATGTCCACTTTTTTTCACCAATATATTTTAAACAACCAACCATTGATCTAACTTGTTGTTTTAAAAAAGATTGAGATCTAAATTCTAACTCAATTTTATTTTTTATCTTTTTTATTTTAACTGATTTAATTGATCTTATTGGGCTCTTTGAATTACATCCTGATGCTCTAAAAGTTGAAAAATCATGAGTTCCAACTAACTTTTTTGCTGCTTTTTTCATTATTTCTAATTCAAGCTTTTTAATAACAAACCATCCTCGCTTATTTTCAAGGATAGGTTTACTCAATTGATTAAAAATAATATATTTATAAATTCTCTCTTTCGCAGAAAAACGTGCATGGAATTTCATATTTTTTCTTTTTATTTTTAAAATGGCTATTTCGTATTTATTTAAAAAATAATTAATTGATTTTAAAAATTTGTTTAAATTTTGGATTTTTTCAGTGACATCAAAATGTGCAGATTGCTCAATTGCATGAACACCGGTATCTGTTCTTCCAGAACCAATAATTGTAATTTTTTCATTTAAAAGATATGAAATTTTTTTTTGAATTAATCCTTGTATAGTTTTGCCTTTTGTTTGTACCTGCCAACCTACGAAAGAAGATCCAACATATTCTACTAGAATTTGATATCTGAACATGTTTAATTCAAATCAGTGCCTTTAGTAATTTGGCTACCACGCAGAAATTCCTTAGTTTTTTGAACTGTTTTACCTTGCCTTTGGATCTCAATGATCTTTATTGAATTTTCACCACAACCAATTTCAAAATTATCTGATAAGACATATCCTGATTTTCCACTTAAAATTGATTTTTCTGCTTTTAGTATCTTATATCTTTCACCTTTAAATTCAAACCAACCTCCTGGGTTAGGATATAAACCATTAATTTTTCCTATGATCTTTAAATTACTGTCCTCCCAATTTATTTTTCCTTCTTCTTTTTTAATTTTTTTTGCATATGAAGATTTACTATGATCTTGCTCTTTAAAGGATGCTTTATTATCCAATATATCGTCAATATTTTGTAGAATTTTTTCAGATGCTAAATTGCTTAATCTTTGAGACAGATCCTCACTATTTTCATTTTCTAAAATATTTATAGAATATTGATTACAGACGGGACCGGAGTCTAAACCTTCATCAATTTTCATTATAGAAATACCTGTTGCTTTTTCATTGTTCATAATTGCCCTTTGAATGGGAGCTGCACCTCGGAATTTTGGTAAAAGTGAATAATGAATATTTATCCATCCTTTTTTTGGAATTTCTAAAATATCTTTTTTAAGAATCTGCCCATAAGCAACAACAATACCCAAACTTATATTTTGTTTTTCAAGGAAATTTTTTTCTTCAATGTTATCTAATATAATAGGAGTTCTAACAGGAATATTTAATATTTCAGCCATAACATGAACTGGTGACTTATTTAATCTTTGTCCTCTATTTGATGCTACAGGCGGTTGAGTATAAACAACCTCAATATCAAAACCATTATGATACAATGATTTGAGTATTTGCCCAGAAATGGTGGGGGTACCCATGAAAGCAATTTTTTTGCTCATTAAACAATAATTCTATCAGGAGGATTTTTTCTTTTTGATAATTTTTTAACAATCATTGTTTTTTTCAATTTTGATAAGTAGTCTATAAATAAAATTCCTTCAAGATGATCCATTTCGTGCTGTATACAAGTTGCAAGGAGCCCATCAGCTTCTAAAATTTTATTTTTTCCATTATAATCTAAATATTCAACCTCACAATATTTAGGTCTATCAACTTCAGCGAAATAATCTGGGACGGATAAACATCCCTCTTCATATGTTGTTTTTTCTTTATCTTTGTTTTTGATTGTTGGATTTACAAAATACATTGGATTTTTCTCCCCATCTTTTGAAATATCCATTACTATAATCCTTTTAGGAATACCAATTTGAATTGCTGCTAATCCAATACCATTAGCTGCATACATTGTTTCCAACATGTCATCCATTAACTTTCTTTCTTCATTACCCACAGATTGTACTGGTTTTGAGACTTGTCTTAAAATCTCGTTAGGTTCAGTTATAATGGTTTTTATTGTCATGATTGATTGAAGTATTTTAAACTTTTAATGGAAGAATTTCCAACAATAGTTCGTTTCTCAAGCTAATTAATTTTGTTCTATTCATAATTTCAATTACAAAATTTAGTGACTCACTGTTTAATTCATTCAATTCTTTTTCACCAATAATCTCAACTAATTTTAATAGTATCATGCCAGACTCCTTATTCTCAATCATTTTGTCAATTTCTGAATTTAATTCAGATTTGTATTGAGAAAGTTCATCAATTTGCTCTATTTGAATTCCATCTGATCTCAATGATTGTAGTAATACAACATCTTTAAAGTTGAAAGAGTAATTTTTATCTTTTTTCATCTTTGATAACAAATTGTCAGTTAATTTTTGTGTTTTAGGTAAGCTTTGCTTATTCAAAAAATAATTTAATACTTTTGATTGATGAAAAACTTCATTATTAAACTTAATTTTATTTTTTCTTTTTTCTTCAGAAATTAAATTAGTTTGGTAGAAGTCAGAAAACTTTAAAGGAATTTCTTTTTTATCCATTTTTTTTAACAACTTAGATAATTCATCGTCAAATGATTTTTTAAAATTTGATTTTTCAAAGGAATTATTCAATTTTGATAATAATGAAAGTTTATTTTCAAGATCATCTGTAAGTAAAAACCTCTGATACATAAGAGCTCTTCCTTCATAATCTGGTAAGTTTTTCAATGCGTCTTCATAATTAATAAGGTCATCAATCTCAAATTGGAATTTTTTGTACAAATTCAATAGATCTTTTTCATCAAAAATACCTTCACTGGTTGCTTTCTCTAGAAACTTAACCTGATCAATATCACTGAGATTAAAATCATTTAAATTTTTAAGTAAATTCGAGTTAGACAAATATTTCCAGATAAATTCATCAGACTCTACGGATGGATAGTATAAAAAATTCTTATCTGTTTTATGAGATAGGTGGAAATAAAGAACATTTTCATCAGACAATATAAAGTTATTATCCTCATATCCCATCAATACTTCAAACTTTTTAACAAAAAAGTCATTTAAAGAATTTAGCTCAGAGTTAAGATCAAACAACAACTGAGCCTCATCTTTTTTATTTTGAGTTATTAAACAATAAATTTTGAAATATGTTAAATATTCATCAGTTATTAAACTCAAACTATCAATAGCAGAGCATGAATTTTCTATTTTGTTTAATGACAAGTAGTAATCGGCTACGTGTTTTATTAGTCTTTCTTTATCTTTTATTGATGAATTTTTTTGTATAAATTCTTCAACTAAATCAAAATCTTTTTTTTTAATTAGATGATCAAGTGTAAAATTTTCGAATTCGTTTATTGAGAAATTTTGATTTGGAACATAAGAGTTTGTTAACAATGCTACATCCATTAACCTTTCAGAGAATCTTGATAAATTTTTAGACTGTATTTTTTTTAGTAACTTTTTAATTTTTATTCCATCAGTTTTTGACCACATATCTAGGTTTAAATCATTGTCATCAGGGTCAAATAATCCAGCCAATAAAATATTAGAATTGTCTAAATTTTGATCTACTACAATATTCTCATCAGAAAGCTTTACTTTAACACCTTCAATCTGTTCTATATTTATAGATGTGTCCTCATTATTTTTTGACTCAGTATTTTTAATCTCTTTTTTTTCTATTTCTGACCAAATTTCTTTAACTTCCTGAGCCTGGGCAGATAGAACAAACAAAAAAAAAGAAGCAGAAATTAAAATCTTACTTAATTGTTTTGAAATTTTCATTTGGTAAAATTTTTTCAATTTGTTTATCTGGGGCAGGCAAATTAATCTGGTTAATCACAATAATGCCAAATACAATTATGAAAATAGCTATTATAATTTTTAAAATTGCCCCTAAGCTAAAAATTTTGTCTTTTCTTGTATTTTTTGTAAATTGCATATAATTTAATAATTTCAAAATAAGACATATTTGTGTTTTTTCAATATAGAAACTCATGAAATCAAATAAAAATATTGTATTAATTGGAATGATGGGATCTGGAAAATCATCAATTGGCAAAATTCTATCAAAAAAATTAAACTTAACATTTATTGATATTGATCAAAAAATTGAAGAAACTGAGGATTGTAAAATATCAGAAATTTTTAATAAATTTGGAGAGAATTATTTTCGTAAAATTGAAGAAAAAATATCCTTAAAATTTCTTAGTTCAGAAAATTCTGTAATATCTTTAGGTGGAGGAGGTTTTATAAATTCCTCGATAAGGAAAATGTGTAGGAAAAATTGTTTATCTTTTTGGTTAGATTGGAAAAATGAAACAATAATAAAAAGAATATATAAAAGCAAGAAAAGACCATTGGCAATAAATCTTACTAAGAGTCAAATTAACAATTTAATAAAAGAAAGATCAAAATTCTATAGCTTGTCAAGTCACAGGATTAATTGTGATAAATTAGACAAAGCTGAAATTATAAATAAGATATTAGATATTTATGAATACAAATAAAATTTCAATTAAAACAAGCACTAAGAACTACTCAATTATAATTGGAAGAGATTTAATAGGTAAAATTGATAAAATTTTAAAAGCTAATAGTCTAAAATTTGATAAATGTTTAATTGTTACAGACAAAAATATTCCTAACAAGTTTAAAAGACTTTTATACAAAAAGTTAAAAACAAATAAAATTTTTAAAATAGAAATAACGGCATCAGAAAAAAACAAAAATTATCGAACAATCGAAAAAATTCATACAGTTTTATTTGAAAATAGATTTAATAGAGAGGATTGTGTTATTTCTTTTGGTGGAGGAATAATTGGAGATATAGTTGGATTCGCATCTAGTACATTTAAAAGAGGTATGAAATTTGTAAATATTCCCTCAACTTTACTGTCTCAAGTGGACTCATCAATAGGAGGCAAAACAGGAGTAAATAATAAATTTGGAAAAAACTTGATTGGAAGTTTTTATCAACCTGATTTAGTTATTTCTGATATGAATATTTTAGCTTCTTTACCAGAAAGAGAAATTATTTGTGGATATGCTGAAATATTTAAAAGTAGTATTATTGATAATTTTAATAATTTTCTATATTTAGACAAAAATTTAAAAAAAATTTTAAAATTAAAGTCACCTTTCATTGAAAGATCCATAATTAAAAGCTGTAATTTGAAAAAAAAAGTTGTTGAAAAAGATGAGAACGAGAAAAACTACAGAAAGGTATTAAATTTAGGCCATACCTTTGCTCATTCTTATGAGTCTACTTTAGGTTTTTCTAAAAAATTAAATCATGGAGAAGCTGTAATTTTAGGTATTAAAAATGCTGTAGAATTCAGTTTTAAAAGAAGAATTTTATCAAAACAAAAATTTAATATTATTTTAGATCATATTAATAAAATTGAGATGAAACCAAAAATTGAAAAATTGTTTAAAAAAAAACATGTATCTAAAATTATGAATTATATGAGAAGCGATAAGAAAAATAATTCAAATAACATTAACCTAATTTTAATAAAGGATTTTGGAAAGATAATAGTTGACTTTCAGATCAGTCCCTCAAATTTAAAAAAATACATTTCTAGCAGTTTAAAGTAATTTGATTTGTAATGAATGAATATAATTTTTTAATTCATTGTCTAAAATTTTATAAATAAATCTTGTTGAGTATAACTTACTTTTATTCTTTAACTCATCAGACTTAATCGAAAGAACAATATGAAATTTTCCATTTTCATTAGATTTGTGATTTTTGTGTAAAAAAGACTTGTCCTCTATATAAACTTTTGAAATACAATCCTGCGACAAAATTTTTTTTTCTACAGTTTCAATTAATTGATTAATATTCATTTTATAAAGTATTATACACTATGAAAAATATTTGTGATTGGAATAATTGTTCAGAGGAAGGTCTTTTTAAAGCACCTAAAGAAAGAGATAACAGTAAAGATTATAGATTACTATGTTTAAACCATGTTAAAGAATTTAATAAAAGTTGGAATTATTTTACAGGTATGAGCGATCAACAAATAGTTGATTTTTTAAGGTCTGATATGACTTGGCACAAACCAACACAAAGTTTTAGTTCATCAGATAATTTTTTTAAAGTTCTTTGGAGCAATGCTTTGAAAGATGAGATGGATAAATTTAAATTTAATAATGATTTTAATAATATGAATAAATTTAAATTTAATAACAATGATTTAAAAGCCTTTAATATATTAGGGATTAGTGTTGGATTAAAATGGGAAAAAGTTCAAGAAAAATTTAAAAAGCTTGTCAAAAAATTTCACCCTGATATGAATTCTGGTAATAAAAAATTTGAAGACAAGCTTAAAGTAATAACTTTAGCTTACACTCAATTAAAAAATACATATAAGGATAAAATTGACACCAAATATTAACCATACCCCTGACATTAAGTTATCTATTAAGCAAACTTTTGGTATTGAAAGTGACATGGAAATTGATGCATTTTCAAAATCAAGTGAGTATGTTCCAGAAATCGATAAAACTTATAAGTTCGATAAAGACACAACATTAGCTATTTTGTCAGGATTTTCTTTTAACAAAAGAGTTTTAATTCAAGGATACCATGGAACTGGAAAATCAACTCACATCGAACAAATTGCTGCTAGGCTAAACTGGCCTTGTATAAGAATTAATCTCGATAGTCATGTAAGTAGGATTGATTTAATAGGTAAAGATTCAATCGTAATCAAAGATGGTAAACAGGTAACTGAATTTAAAGAGGGAATATTGCCTTGGTCAATTCAAAATCCCGTAGCCTTAGTTTTTGATGAATATGACGCTGGAAGACCAGATGTAATGTTCGTTATTCAGAGAGTACTTGAGTCAGAAGGTAGTTTTACTCTATTAGACAAAAATAAAGTAATTAAACAAAATAAATTTTTTAGACTTTTTGCAACAACAAATACTGTTGGTCTAGGTGATACAACCGGATTATATCATGGTACACAACAAATTAATCAGGGACAAATGGATAGATGGAATATTGTATCTACTTTAAACTATCTTAGTTTAGATAAAGAAATGGAAATTATATTAGGTAAAAATAAAAATTTAAATAATCCTAAAGGTAAAGAACAAGTTTCAAATATGATAAAAGTAGCTTCACTTACTAGGAAAGGTTTTATGGCAGGTGATATATCGACAGTAATGAGTCCTAGAACAGTTTTACATTGGGCGGACAATTCTGAAATTTTTAAAGATATTGGATATGCATTTAGAGTAACATTTTTAAATAAATGTGATGATGCTGAGAAGAATACTATTGCTGAATATTATCAAAGATGTTTTGGGGAAGAACTGCCAGAGTCAATGATCAATATTCAAATTTAATGAACAAAGAAGATAGTATTAAAGAAAAATTTAAACAAGCTCTTCAATCAACTTATAAAGTAATTTCAGACGACTATAGAGCTGTTAAAAATAAAAAAAATGACGAAAAAGTTTATGATATTGGAGAAATTGAAAATATTAATGATAAGAATCAATTTAAAAAACTAAGGGCTGAAACAGATTCTGAGGCCTTAAAAAGAAGATTTTCAAACAGAAAATTATTAAATAAAAACAACCCACAGAATCCATCATGCAGAACATTATACCAGCTTACAGAAAAGGTAAGATATGAATTACTTGGCTCAGAGATGCTAAAAGGAATTTCCAAAAATTTTAAAGAAAATTATAAAAATAGACTTCTACATTTTAAACAAGAAAAAATAACAAAAAAAGAAGATACAAATATTATTGATGCTTTTGAAATTTATATGACAAACAAGTTTTTTGATGTCGAATTATACCCAGAAAATAAAGAAATTCTTAAATTTTGGGAAAAAGATTTTAATAAATCAATAGATAAACACTTTGAATTTTTAAAACAAAATCTAGAAAATCAAGAAGTATATAATGCTAAATTTTCTGAAATTTTAGAAAGCATGGATATATTTGAAAATGATGAAACAACTGAAAAAGAAAATGAAGAAAATGATGATACGCAAGATCAAAATAATTCTAATAACAATGAAGACAAAGATAATAATGACTCTAGCAAAACAAGCGAAGATGAAAATATAAGCCAAGGAATGGATAGCGAGGATGATGTAAATGAGTTTAGACTTGAAGATCAGCTTGGTAGTGAAAATAACGAGGATGCCGAGTCAGAAAATGTTATACAAAAAAAAAATTTAAGTATAAGCGATAAAGAATACAAAATATTTACTACTGAATTTGATGAAGTTGCTAAAGCAGAAAGTTTGGATACTGCTGAGGAAATTCAAAAACTAAGGAAAAATTTAGACCAACAGCTTACAAGTTTTCAAGATTTAATTACTAAGTTAGCAAATAAATTACAAAGACAATTAATGGCAAAACAAAATCGATCATGGGAATTTGATCTAGAAGAAGGATTGTTAGATAGTTCAAAATTACCTAGGATTATAATTGATCCGTATAACTCCTTATCATTTAAAAAAGAAAAAGATTTAGACTTTAAAGATACAATTGTGACACTTTTAATTGACAACTCTGGGTCAATGAGAGGTAGACCAATAACAATAGCTGCAATATGTGCTGATATTTTATCCAGAACCTTAGAAAGATGCTCGGTTAAAGTTGAAATACTAGGTTTTACAACGAAAAATTGGAAAGGTGGTAAAAGTCGCCAGGAGTGGAATAGATTGGGTAAAACAAAAAACCCAGGAAGACTTAATGATTTAAGACATATAATTTATAAAGGTGCTGATTCTCATTGGAGACAATCAAAAAAGAATTTAGGTTTGATGCTAAAAGAGGGTTTATTAAAAGAAAATATAGATGGTGAAGCTATAACGTGGGCATTTAATAGATTAAAAAAAAGAAAAGAAGAAAGAAAAATCCTTATGGTTATTTCAGATGGAGCACCAGTAGATGACTCAACATTATCAGTAAATTCAGGAGACTTTTTAGAAAAAAATTTGAAAAAAATTGTTAAATTTATTGAGAATAAAAGTGAAGTAGAAATATTAGCTATAGGAATTGGTCACGATGTATCTCGATATTATAAAAAAGCAATCAAAATTTCCGATGTACAAGAACTTGGAGATGTAATGATAGATCAATTAAGTGGACTATTTGAAAATAAAAAACTTCACTAAAGACTAATTAAATCTTTATTTGACCACTCTATTTTAATTTCAGCACCACCTCTGGTCTCTGAATTTCTAATTAAAAGTTTTGCCTTATTTTTTTCTAATAAAGTCTTACCTATAAATATTCCTAAACCTAACCCTGCTCTTGATTTGTTTTTAGATTGTAAAGATTTTATGTATGGATCTCCAATTTTAGTTAATATATCTTTTGGAAATCCCAAACCATCATCTTCAATTGATATAGAAGAGTTTTCACTGTCACTTGTTATGGAAATATAAATATTTTTTTTTGCAAACTTATTTGCATTTCCAATAAAATTTCTTATACCATAAACAACTTCAATAGATTTAGAAATTTCAAAAGAATTATAGTTCTGCTCAGTATTGATGATAAAATTTTTATCTGATATTTCTTTAAAAGAGTTCACAATTTCTTTCACATAGTTATAAATAGTAATATCCTTATCTATAAAATCATCTTCAACTACAGGATTTAAAGACAGTTTTTTTAATATTATGTTGCATCTATCAACTTGACTTAGAAGTAATTCAACATCTTTTTTTAATTCTTTATTATTTTTAAAATTATTATACAAATCTTGAGATATAATTTTTATTGTAGATAGTGGAGTACCTAGAGAGTGGGCAGCTGCTGCAGCTTG
>CACETY010000003.1 GCA_902562645.1 uncultured Pelagibacteraceae bacterium | reverse complement strand
AATTAAGCACTGCCGTAGAGTATGGAATAAATACAATTACAATAGTTATGAATAATAAAAGTTGGGGTGCCGAAAAGGCTTACCAAAAAGATTTTTATGGTGAAAGGTATTTGGGCGCAGATATTCAAAGTCCTCCTTTTGATGAGGTTGCTAAACTTTACGGTGCAAAAGGAATTAAAGTGAAAAAATTATCAGAGATAAATCAAGCAGTTAAAAGTGCACTTAAAGCAAACAAACCAGTTGTTATAGATGTTGATGTAGATCCAAAAGCATTATACAGTTTTAGAAGAGATAGCTTTACACATCGAATTAAAAAATGAAATTAGAATTAAGAAAATTTAATAAATTTGTAGATAAAACTTTTATTGAGGGTGGAAAAGAAGCTAAAAATCCAGTTTTAATGGTTTCTGTAGCAGCAGTTTTTAAAAATCCTTGGGACGGGAAAGGTTTTGTAGAAGATTTAAAACCCATAATTTTAGATCTAGCTCCAAAACTTGGAGATTTACTTGTCCCAGAATTAATTAAAGAAATAGGTTCTCCTGATAAAATATTAGCTTATGGAAAAGCCGGTGTAGTTGGATTAAATGGAGAAATTGAGCATGCATCTGCTTTCATTCACACGTTGAGATTTGGTAATAAATTTAGAGATGCGGTGGGTGGTACTTCTTACCTAAGTTTTACGAACACAAGGGGTCCTGCCGGATCAAAAATATCAATCCCAATGATGCATAAAACTGACTCAGGCTTAAGACCTTATTATTTAACACATGAGTTTACAATACATGATGCTCCATTTGATGACGAAATTGTAATTGCCATTGGAGGTGCTTCAACTGGAAGAGCACATGCAAGAACAGGCGATAGGTACCAAGACATGAAGGAAATGGGCATTGAACCAAAGTAATAATGATCAATGCAACAGACTCTAAAGGTACATTTTATATATTAAATAAAAAAGATAGAACTCCAATCATATTTATACACGGCGTGGGACTTGATCACTCTATATGGGATCCTCAGATAAATGAATTTGATAATACTGTTTTAATTTATGATATTCTGGGTCATGGCAAAACACCTTTAAACAAAAATGATTTAAGTTTTGATGACTTTTCGGATCAAATAATAAACTTAATTGATGAATTAAAATTTAGCAAAGTTCACTTAGTTGGTTTTTCTATAGGTTCTTTAATTGCAAGAAATTTTGCCACAAGATTTAATAATAGATTGGCCTCTCTTACACTTTTATGCTCTATATTTAATCGATCTAATAAAGAGCAGAAAATAGTAAATGATAGATTTAAACAAACAAAAAAAGATCATAAACTTACTAAAGACGCTCTTAAAAGATGGTTTACAGAAGATTTTTTAAATAAAAATCCAGATATCTCAAATAAAATTTTCACTATTCTTGAAAACAATAATATGAATAATTTTATAAAGATCTATTCCTTATTTGTGAAACATCAAGACAATGAAAAATTTGAAAACATTAATACTAAAACTTTGATTATAACGGGTGAGGGTGATGTAGGATCAACTCCAGAAATGTCAATTAATTTAGGCAAAAAAATTAAAAATTCTGTTGTAAAAATTATTCCTAAAGGAAAACATCTCTGTAGTATTGAATGCTCAGATGATGTAAATAATACAATAAAAGACCATATACAAAATGCCTGAATTAAAAAAATATAAAATGTTTATTGGAGGAGAATGGGTTGACTCTGATACTAAAAAAACTTTTGAAACATTAAACCCAGAAGATAACAAACCATGGGCTGCTGTTCCAGAGGCAAGTGCCAATGATGTCGATAAAGCAGTTAAAGCTGCTCAAAAAGCTTTTGAAGGGGATTGGCCAAAAATATTGCCAAGAGAAAGAGCAAAATTTTTAAGAGCTATTGGAAACAAACTTAGAGACAATGCAGAATTACTTGGTAAGATTGAAACAATTGATACTGGGAAACTATTTAGAGAAACCAACAAACAAGCAAACTATATCGCAGAGTATTATGACTATTACGCTGGTATGGCTGATAAAGTTGAAGGTACTGTTCTTCCAATAGATAAACCAAACATTCAAGCCATAACCTCAAGAATACCTATAGGTGTTATTGCTGCAATTGTACCATGGAACTCCCAAATGTTTTTAACAGCAACAAAACTTGCTCCAGCTCTAGCTATGGGAAATACCGTTGTAATTAAATCCTCTGAGCTTGCTCCTGCTGTGATGTTTGAATTTGCAAAACTTATAGAGGAAACTGGTATTCCAAAGGGAGTAGTAAATGTGATTACAGGGTTTGGAGATCCATGTGGTAAAGCTTTAACGACACATGATTTAGTTGAGAAAGTTGCCTTTACAGGTGGACCTGAAACCGCAAGGCATATTATTAGAAACTCTGCAGAAAACTTATCTGAGGTTAGTTTAGAATTAGGAGGGAAAAGTCCAGTTGCTGTATTTGATGATGCTCATCAAGAAAATGCTATTAATGGTATTACTGCAGGTATTTTTGGTGCAAGTGGACAAAGTTGTATCGCAGGTTCTAGGCTGTATTTGCAAAAAGGAATTTATGAAGAGTTTCTTGATAAACTCATAAAAAGAGCTGAAAAAATAAAAATAGGTGCACCTATGGATCCTGAGACTGAAATGGGTCCTTTAAGTAACTTTAAACAACTTGAAATTATTGAAAAAAATATAAAAAAAACAATTGAACAAGGTGGAAAAGTTAGATGTGGAGGAAAGAGACATCCTTTTTCTAATGAAGGATATTATTTTCCTCCAACTATAATTGAATGCAATAATCATAACCTGCCAACTGCTGAAAACGAATTATTTGGTCCAGTTTTGTCTGTCATGAAATTTGATAATGAAAAAGAAGTAATAGAAAAAATGAATGATAATCAATATGGACTATCTTCAGGAGTTTATACTAGCGACTTTGCTAGAGGTTTAAGAGTGTCAAATGCAATTCGAGCTGGAATAACATTTGTTAACACTTACAGATTAATTTCACCATCAGCACCTTTTGGTGGAATTAAAGATAGTGGATATGGAAAGGAAGCGGGAATGGATTCAATTAAAGATTATACTAGAGTAAAAACTACATGGTATTACACTTCTGATGAACCAACTTTAGATCCTTTCTCAATAAGATAATATTTGTCGACAAAGCACACATTACTTATTTTATTTGTAGTTTTTCTATTGGGAAGTGCTTATCCAACGGGGAAACTTGGATTAAATGATTCAATTCCTCCAATTCTTTTTGGCGCTTTAAGAATGGCTGTTGTATTTATTTGTTTAGTTCCTTTCTTTAAATTTTATATTCCTGAAAAAAAATTTATTATTCCTTTAATAGGATTTTCCATCTGTTTTGGTGTTGCGGTGAATATGTTTTTATATTTATCTATTAATGCCTCAAGTATACTGGCACCAATAACAATAGGTGCTCAGCTTTCAATTCCGTTTGGAATAATATTAAGTTCTATATTTTTAAATGAAAAAATAAGTTACAAGAAATGGCTACTTATTATGACATCATTTTTTGGAATTGTTATACTTGCTTTTGATCCAAAAGTTGTTGATGAAATTATAGGATCACTACTAATTTGTGGAATGGCCTTTTTTTATGGGCTATCACAAGTCTTTTCAAGATATTTAAAAGATTTAGATATTAAATATACAAATACAATAATGAGTTTCACAGGATTTTTAATTTTAATTATATTATCATCTGTATTTGAGGGTAATGCTATTCAAACTATAACAAATATTAGTTTAGAGAGTTGGTTTACAGTTCTGTATGCTGGAGCAATTATTTCCTTACTTGGACATTTAATGATGTTTTATTTATATAAATTTTATCCTCTTGATATGGTTTTACCTTTCTATGCTTTATTTCCTGTGTTTGGTTTAATACTCACTTTTTTCATTTTTGGTGAGATTCCATCATTCATCACAATAATTGGTGGAATAATTGTTATAACTTCTGTGTTTTTTGCACAAAAAATGAGATAATTTTCTCATTGAAAATTAAAACTAATAGGATTTAATTTTAATTATATAAATTGTTAACAATTAGAGGGAATATATGAAAAAACTAGTATTGGCGATGTTTGTATTTGTTTCTTGCTTTGCATCAAAAGCATATTCAGATGGACATGGCATTAAAATGGGAATTATTTTAGGATTTACAGGTCCTATTGAGTCCCTAACTCCAGCAATGGCTGCTTCAGCTGAGCTTGCTTTCAAAGAAGCTTCAGACTCAGGTTCGCTACTTGGTGGAAAGAAAATTTCTGTTGAAAGAGCAGACTCAACTTGTGTTGACTCAGCTGCTGCAACAGCTGCTGCTGAAGGCTTAATATCTGGCGGTGTAGTAGCGATTATGGGTGCTGATTGTTCTGGTGTAACTGGGGCTATAGCAACTAACGTTGCTGTTCCAAATGGTGTTGTTATGATTTCACCATCAGCTACTTCTCCAGGATTAACTGATCTTAAAGATAATGGATATTTCTTTAGAACTGCTCCATCTGACGCAAGAGGTGGTCAAGTATTAGCAGATATAACTAAAGATAGAAAAGTTAAAAGTATTGCAGTTACACATACAAATAACGACTACGGAAAAGGTTTAGCAGATGTATACGTTGCAGCTGTTAAAGCTCATGGAATAAACGTAACTGTTGTAACAGCTCATGAAGAAGGTAAAGGTGACTACGGTGCAGAAGTTGCTACATTAGCAGCTGCAGGTGGAGATGCTTTAGCTGTATTAGGTTACTTAGACCAAGCTGGCGGAAGTATCATAGATGGTTCATTAGATTCAGGTGCATTTGATGTGTTTGTGTTATCTGATGGTATGATCGGTGACTCTTTAACAGACAGATTTGGTAATGATTTAAATAAATCTTTTGGATCACTTCCAGGATCAATGGGTAAAGGTGCAACAATATTCAAAGATGTTGCTGGTGCTGCAGGAATTGATTCTTCGGGTCCTTACACTTCAGAATCTTACGATGCCGCGGCTTTGATAGTATTAGCTATGCAAGCTGGTGGCAAAGCTGACAGAGCAACTGTACAAGCAAATGTAATGTCTGTTGCGAATGCTCCAGGAGAAAAAATTTATCCTGGTGAATTGAAAAAAGCTTTGGATTTATTAGCTAGTGGAAAAGCAGTAAATTATGAAGGAGCATCAAGTGTAGAACTTACAGATGTTGGAGAAGCGTCTGGTGCCTTTATTGAGAAAGAAATTAAAGGTGGTAAGTTTAAAGACAAAAAACAAAGATAATACTTAATAATTTAACTCCAGCGGTGAAAATCGCTGGAGTTTTTTTTATCCTAAAATATTGATTAATACAAATATACTAAGTGCAGACATAAATAAAATTATTAGTATATTTATAATTTTCCAAACTTTATTGCTATTCAAGTAATTAGATAAAAACTTAGATAAGTATCCCAATATGAAAAAAAATATAATTGAGGAAAGAGTTGCACCAAACCCAAATAATAGTTTTTGATTAATTAAAAAACTTTTAGAAAAATTTCCTAAAAAAAATACAGTATCAGAATAAACATGAGGATTTAAATAAGTAAAACCAAGAGTTTTAATTATTACAGGACCTAGACCTTTGGTTTCATTTTTTTGATTTATTTCAAAATTTATATTTATATTTTTAAGTTTTTTCCAAATAAAATGAACTAAAAATAAAAATAGAAGAATATTTAAAATTAATTCAACTGAAGGCGAAAAAAAACTTTCAAAATAATGAAATAAGAATATTCCTAAAAAAATAAGAAGGAAATCTGAAAATGTACAAATTATACATACAATAAAAATAAATTGTTTTTTTAAACCTTGCTCAATTACAAATATATTTTGAGCACCAATAGCTAATATTAAGCTCAGTCCTGTAAAGAACCCCAAAATGAAAAAACTCATCGTAAATTATTGTTTTATAATTTTTTCTGGAATTATTCCCTGAGGTCTAAATCTCATAATCAAAAGAAGTCCAATACCAACAAGCAAAAATCTAAAATATGGAGCACTATTAATTAAATGAACTTTGATTTCATTTGTTTCAGGTAAATGAGCTGTAAATAAATTTATAAAGAACAAAGCAATTGGTGCTGCTTCTACCCATAAAAACCATACAACAAACCCGCCTAGAATTGCACCAAAGTTATTTCCTGTACCACCAACAATTACCATAACCCATATTACAAATGTATATCTCATTGGTCTATAACTGCCTGGGGTAAACAGGCCATCATTAGTTACCATCATAGCTCCAGCAATACCAACTATTGCTGATCCTAGAATAAATATAAATAAATGTTGTTTAACTACATTTTTACCCATTGCACTTGCAGCTTCTTCATTGTCTCTTATTGCTCTCATCATTCTACCCCAAGGTGAGTAAAGAGCTTTTTGTGTAATTATTAATAAAATTATAACTACAACTAGAAACATGCCTGCAAAGCATAGTTTTACATAAACAGATGATGCATCGATCACTAATTGATTTAAAATATCTTGTCTTTCCGACAATGAATTTGCTAGATCTAATTTTGCTGAGTGAAATTTTTCTACTAAATTTATAAACCAAGGAGAAGTTTGTAGGTCAATTTCATAAGGCGCTGGTCTTTTTAACCCAATAACGTTCTTTACACCTCTTGCCAACCAATCTTCATGTTTAATAATAGAAACAACAATTTCAGCTATCAATAACGTTGCAATAGCTAAATAATCTGCTCTTAATCCTAGAGCAACTTTCCCTACAATAAAAGCTAGCCCAGCAGCAAAAAGTCCTCCAACTATCCATGAAAATAAAACTGGTAACCCAAGTCCTCCTAGAAACCCTGTCTTTGCGGGATCAACAGCTTCTATTTGTTCTATTGCAGGTCCAGCAATTATTTTTATTAGGATTAATCCAACTATAATTATTCCAGCTATTAAATAATTTCTTTTATTAGATTTTTGAATATTTTTTAAAATATACCTTGTAGAAAAAATCATTAATATGATTATTCCTAGGCAAGTCATCATATTTACTCCACCCACACTCCAAGCTTCTGGTACAGGAGCTACAGATACTAATACAACTGCCAAACCACCTAATGCAGTATACCCCATGATTCCAAAATTTATTAAGCCAGCATAACCCCATTGAATATTTGCTCCTAGTGTCATTACTGCCGAAATCATACAATAATTAAAAATTGCTAATGCTATAGACCAAGACTGAAAGATGCCAACTAAAATAATTAAAAGCATCATTATTGAATACGCTATAATTATATTTAAATAATTCCTCATATGCGTTTTCCTTCAAATATACCTGATGGTCTAAATATCAAAACAATAACTAGTATAGAAAATGAAATCGCAAATTTATAATCAGTTGATAATAATTGCATCAATGAATTTGGTTCTAAAGACTCAGGCAAAATATAAACTAAAAATCTTTTATATGCATATGTCAAAAATATTTCAGCAAATGCTATAACATAACCACCGAAGAATGCTCCGTATGGATTTCCTATTCCACCTACTATCGCTGCAGCAAAAATGGGTAACATGTTATTAAAATACACGAATGGTCTATAACTTTTATCTAAACCATAAAGAATTCCACCAATTGTTGCTAGTATTCCTGCTATAATCCAGGTAATTAGAACTACTTTTTTTGGATCTATTCCTGAGAGAAGAGCTAAATCTTCATTATCTGAGTAAGCTCTCATACTAGTTCCAGTTTTAGTTTTATTTAAAAACCAAAACATAATAGCAACAACAATTATAGTAACCACAATTGTTATCATTTGTGTAGATTTAATTGTTAATCCTTCTGCAAGACCTGTCATTTCCTTAAACTCAGTTGCTTTTAAAATAAATTTTTCACCATCTAAGAATCTACGATCTGTAGGTCCAATTATTATTCTTATTATCGCCTGTGTTACAAACATTACACCAACGCTAACCATTGCAAGCATTACTGGTGGACTTTTTTTAATTCTATAATATTTAAAAACTGTTTGATCAATTATCAGCATGTACAAAATCATCATAAAAATTGCAAAAGGTATAGTGAGCAAAGCAGTGGGTAGAAAACCAAAGTTAATTCCAATTGATTGAAAGTAATAAGTTAAAAGCACTGCAAACATTGTACCAAATGACATCATGTCTCCAGTTGCAAAGTTAGCAAATCTTAAAATACCGTATATTAATGTTACAAAAATTGCTCCAAGTGCTAATTGAGAGCCATAAGTTAAGGCCGGAATAATTGTATAATTCAATAAAACTATTACTGCATTAATTAAATCCATACTAAGCTCCTAAGAAAGATCTCCTTACTTCTGGATCATTTAATAATTCCTTGCCAGATCCCTCGAATTTATTTTCACCAGTTACAAGCACATATCCTCTGTCAGAAATACTCAAAGCCTGCTTTGCATTTTGTTCGACCATAATGATTGCTACTTTTGTATTTTTAACTCTGATAATGTGTTCGAATAATTCATCCATAACTATTGGTGAAACTCCTGCTGTAGGCTCATCTAACATAAGAACAGACGGTTTTATCATTAGAGCTCGTCCCAAAGCTACTTGTTGTCTTTGTCCACCTGATAATTGTCCAACAACTTGATCTTTTTTTTCTCTTAAGATTGGAAATAGATCATATATTTCTTCGATAACATTGTTTACATTATCCGTTCTTAAAAAAGCACCAACCTCTAAATTTTCTTTAACAGTAAGTTCTGCAAAAACATTTCTAGTTTGTGGAACAAATGATATTCCCTTTTTAACTCTTTCTTGAGGAGATAGTTTAGAAATATCTTCTCCATCAATTGATATTTTTCCTGATTTTAGATTTAACAAGCCAAGCATTGCCTTCATTGCTGTAGATTTACCAGCTCCATTTGGTCCAAGGATCGCTACTATCTCACCCCTATTAACATTAATAGTGCACGAGCTGATAATATCAGGACCATCGCCGTATCCGCCTGTCATTTTATTTCCTTCAAAAAATGCCATTTACTTCTTTCTACCTAAATAACTATCTATAACTTTTTCGTTTTTTTTAACTTCTTCAGAAGTTCCCTCAAAAAGAACAGAACCTTCAGACATTACAATCACTGGATCACACATTCTGCTTATAAAATCCATATCATGCTCAATCATACAAAAAGTATAGTTTTTTTCTTTGTTAAGTCTCAAAATTGCTGTTCCTAAGTCTTTTAATAATGTTCTGTTAACCCCTGCTCCAACTTCATCTAATAAAACAAGCTTTGCATCCACCATCATTGTTCTTCCAAGTTCTAGCAACTTTTTTTGCCCTCCGGATAAATTACCAGCACGTTCATTTGCTAGATGTTTAAGATTTAAAAATTCAGTTACTTCGTATGCTTTTGCTCTAATTATATCTTCCTCTTTTTTAATTAAATTTGGTTTTAAAAGGGCATTTATTAAAATTTCACCTGTTTGATTACCTGGTACCATCATTAAATTTTCAAGGACAGTCATATTTGAAAACTCGTGAGCTATTTGAAAGGTTCTAAGTAAACCTTTTGAGAAAAGCTCATGAGATGGAACGTTTGTTATATCTTCTTTATTAAATAATACTTTTCCATCTGATGATTTGAGATTGCCCGCTATAAGATTAAATAGAGTGGTTTTGCCTGATCCATTGGGACCAATTATTCCTGTAATTGAACCTTCTTTTATTTTTAATGAGCAATTTGATACAGCTGCCAAACCACCAAAATATTTTGATAAGTTATCAATTTGCAGAATGTTTGAAGCTTGCTGCATATAAAATTATACTTTATTTAATCTTTTAAGAATACTATTTAGGGTTTTGTTAGTAGCTTTATAGAAACCAGCTTTTTTTAATTCATTTACACCTTGCTCATTTAATCCTTTTGGTGTTTGGGAGTCTTTGACAAGTATTTTTAAATCTCTGTTAGAATTAACTACAGCATCTTCAGAAAGCGCCAAAAAAAGAGATGTTATATATCTCTGAGCTTGGTCTTTTTGAATTCCCTTTTCATTTAACCATTCAGACATTGTTCTTAATAATTCATAAAAAGGTGCCATCATTCCAGAAGTTGACCAAAAATTTTTAGATAATTTTTCATTTTTAATTTCAACAACTGTTCCTAGATGTTTAAAAAAGTTTTTAACTTTCCTGTTTGGTGGAAAAATAGGAATTGGTCCTTTTTTAAGAGAGATAGGTGGTAAAGGAATTACTCTCGAAATATTTGCTTTTACTTTTATAGCTTTCTTAATATTTTGAAGATTCATTGTTGATATGAAACTTACAATTACCTGACTCTTTTTAAATTTTAGCTTATGTATAATTTGATTAGCAACAGTAGGTGTTACTGCTAGAAAAATCCAATTACAGTCATTAACAATATCTTGATTATTTTTCGCAATATAAATTTTTTTGAAACTTTTTTTTAATTGTTTTGAAATTTTTTTATTTCTTTCGGATACAATAATTTTAGAATACTTGATTTTAGAATTACATATACCCGTCACTACTGCTGAAGTAATTTTGCCGGTTCCTATAAATCCAAGTTTCATTAGTGTATTTTCTACACTTAATTGTTAAAAAAGGAACCTCTTATTCTTAGTAATTCTCTTGATAAATTTTTATTTTCTTTAAAAGGTTTTCGACCATGTAACCAAAAATAATTATTCGCTACAACAGCGCTACCAACTGGTAAAGATGTAATTATCTTATTTTTACTACCCTCAAGAGCATCAGATAATCTTTGTAAAAACAGTCCTTGATCCATATTTTTTGGTTCAGGAAATTGATCGATGTAAGAAATAATAGGTTTGCCATCTCTATCTTTTGAAAACACAGGGTGTTCAACTTTATAGTCAATATTTTTACTTTTTGGAGATCCCCAAATAAAATTTTGCTGTCCAATTTTGTCATCTGAGAGATCAGACAAATGTTCCCAATCATCAAGATGTAGTAAAGCAGTCTCTCCACCAATCACATTCTCCTCCTCTAGCTTTGAAATTAATATCCAATCAGTTATTTCTCGTACATATGTTCCATCAGTATGTAAATCCATATTTATATATGCCTTACGAAGATATGAGTCGCTATTATCTTCATGTTTAACGTGAAACCTTGCATAGTATTTTCCAGCCATTGAATCGTGATTTGGATTTCCAATTAAGTGGGTTATTGCAGTTGATAGTTTAACTAAAAATGTTTGATCTATTTTAGAAGAATTGTTTTTTGGACCAATTATAAAACAACCAGTATCTCTATCTTTAATAATTTCGTTTAAAAAATTACTTAATTTATTAGATGCAGTTTCATCTAAACTTTTTGCAATAGTGAACCTTGTAAATGGTTTATATTCTAATGCTGTAATATTAAATTTTTTAAACGGAAACACTAATCGATCAATAATTTGATCCTCAATTTTTATATTTATTATCCTCTTAGATTTTTCATGAAAAGAAATTTCAAATCCATCTAATTTAAGAAGATTCTTCACGAATTTATTTATTACAAATACCTATAGACTCTGGTCCACAAATTTCTCCCATTGTCCAAGTAGCACCAATTAAATTCGCACCATCGAAATTTGCATTTAAAATATTAGATGATGTAAAGTTTGCCTCCATTAAATTGGAATTCTGAAAATTTGCATCTATGAGAGTAGAACCTGTAAAATCTACTCTAGTTAAGTTAGCACTTGTAAAATTTGATTGCTCAAAATTTCCACCACCTAAATTTGACTCATATAAATTAGCTCTTATGAAAGACGACTCTGAAAAAGTTCCAAATGTTAAATCTGAATTCATCATTATACTTTTATCAAAATTTACTTGAATAAAACTAGCAAATGAGAGATTAGAGTTAGGAAGAAAGGTCCCTTGTAAATCCTGACCATCTGAAAATTTACATTTAGAATAGTCTACACCATCAGCTATTGGATCATCACATCCAGCATTTGCATTACTAGAAAATATTATAAAAAATATAATAAAAAAAAGTTTTTTCATACAGCAAAACTATTTAATGTAGCTAAAATTATAGCAGATAATATGGTTGGATAAACTAAATTTCTTTTAGTGATATAAAAAATTAATATTGATAATAAAATGACAATTATCCTTAAAATATAATGCACATCTGAAAGATCTCCAGATGGGAAAATTAACATTCTTGAGATTAAAGCTGCAAGAGTTGAATATGCCACACAATTAAACCATTTATAAATTTTAGATGTCTCTCCTATCTTTTCTGAAGTTAAAGCACCAAGAAATCTTGAAATATAAGTTGCAAGAGAAGTTACTAAAATTGCTAAAACAATATTAGCTGTCATAAACCTCTCCTATAAAGTAAGCAATTGAACCAGCTACCAACCCACCAAGTAAAACACTCCATTCTGGTGAAAAAAAATAAAAAATTGGACCTAAAAATGCGCCCAGGATAATAGCAGAAGAAAGTTGTATAGTTTTCATTACTCCTATCATTGCACACATAAAATAAATTGGATTTACTATTGCAAGTCCAATTATCATATCTTTACTTAAAAAGTCGGCGGCATAAAATCCTAATACTGTTGAAAAAATGGCAATTAGCCAAGTTGCTGTTCCTATACCAATCCAAAAATCTATTCTATATTTCCTATCAATTTCCTCATAATTACTTTTTAAAATCAACCACGACGAAACAGCTACAAAGTGACAAGATATATAATATTTCCATCTTGGTTGGCTATCATGTTTAAGTAATGGCATTATTGAAACTGTCATTGGAAATAGTCTAGAATTTACCAACCATACTGCTAAAAAAATATTTACAAGTGACGCGCCAATTAACATTGATTCCGCCATCACTAATGATCCTGGAAGGGCATAGGTTAAAAATGTTGAAAAAATACTTTCTTGTATATTAAACCCTAAATTTTTTAATAAGGCACCAATAGCAATGAAGCTAGCCCCTAATGCAATTGCTGGGCTATCAAATTTTTTTGAGCAGACTATTCCTTTGATAAAATATTTTAGGTTTATCATTAACCGCCTAAGAATAGACGGCCGACATCTGGATTATTTAAAAGATCATCTCCTTTACCTGCAATAGCTGTTTCTCCTGAAACTAAAACATAACCAATATCAGCAAACTCTAAACCTTTTTTGGCATTTTGCTCTACCAATATAATTGTTTTTTTCTCATTTTTTTGAAGATCATCTAAAATCTCAAAAACCATTTGAATGTATCTAGGCTCAAGCCCAATTGATGGTTCATCAACAAGCAAGATAGAAGGTTTCATAACTAAAGCTCGAGAGATTTCTAATAGTCGCCTTTCTCCTCCAGATAATACTTTTGCAGGTTGATTTCTTCTGTTTCTTAATCTTTCATATTTTTGAAGAACTCTTTCTGCTTCTTCAAAAGACTCCTCTGTTTTATCTTTAATATATCCACCCATTAGAAGATTTTCTTCTACAGTCATATCTGGAAAAACCGAATTATCCTGTAGAATATATGCTATCCCCTCAGACTTAAGTTTTTCTGCAGGGCTGAGATTAGTTATTTCTTTTCCATCAATTTCTATTTTTCCTGAAAAGATATTTGTAAAACCATATATTGAATGAAGTATAGTTGATTTACCTGCACCATTAGGACCAATCAAACAGAGAGATTGTGCTTTACTTACAAACAAATCAAAATTGTGTAAAATTTCCATCTTGCCATAGCCAGCTGATAAACCCTTGATAGTTAAGTGAACATTTTCTGACGATAGTTTTTTTAAATCCTCTGCTCCAGGAGCTTTACCAAGAACTTCATATTGATTTGCCATTATTGAGCTCCTAAATAAGCGTCAATCACACGCTTGTCATTTTTAATTTCGTCAGGTGTTCCATTTGCAAGCATTTTTCCATGTGCAAGACAAAAGATACTTTCAGCTAATTGCATTATTACTCTCATATTATGTTCAATAACTAGCAGAGTAATTCCAAAATCTTGATTTACTTTTATCAATCTATCAATAATTCCATTTATTAATGTAGGGTTGATGCCTGCAGTCGGTTCGTCCAGTAATAACATCTCAGGCTCATTCATTAATGCCATTGCTAATTCTAATAACTTCTGCTGACCAAATGATAAATCTCCAGCTCTTAGTTTTCTTTTTTGATATAATCCAACAAAATTTAATAAATTTTCAGCTTTTTCTGTAAGATTTTGAGGTATCTGTGAAAATATAGAAACTAAACTTTCATCACTTGCTTTGTGACTTATAAGCATATTATCTACGCAATTCAATTTTCCATAAATTCTTGTTTGCTGGAAAGTTCTAAGTAAACCAAGTTTAGCTATTACTGGAACTGGTAATTCAGAAACTTCTTTACCATTAAACTTAATTGACCCTTGGTCTATAGGATATGTTCCAACTATAGAATTAAACAATGTAGTTTTTCCTGATCCATTTGGCCCAATTAAACCTACGATTTTTCCTTTTTCAACTGACATGGATATGTCAACATTCGCTTTTACTCCACCAAATGACTTACTGACATTGTTAACCTCTAAAATACTCATTTAAGTGTAACCTGTGCTTTCCGATCTGCTTCATCCACAACCTCACCAAATCTCTCTGGGTACTTTTCTCTCAACCAACCCATAATCCCCTCTGGGAAATAGATAACAATTACTACAATCAAAACTCCAAGAGCAACATACTGCCAACCTAAGAAGAAAGTCCAAAAACCCTCTTTAAATATATGAAATAAAGTTGCACCAATTACTGGGCCCCACAAGGTTCCTTTTCCTCCAAGTATAGCCATCAAGACCATGAATACTCCCATTTCTCTTCCATCAAATGCAACATCAGTTGAGTCTATATACCCAACTAATCCACCCATGATACCTCCAGCCAATCCACAGAAAAATGCTGAGATCATCCAACCAATAATTTTATATTTCATTGTTTGAATACCCATTGCTTCAGCTTTATCTTCGTTATCTCTAATTGCATTAAGAACAAGTTTAAATCTTGTTGAATAAATTGCTTTAACTGCAAGAAACGTGAATACCAAAACTATAAAACTACAAAAGTAGAAAAACTCACCTCTTGCTTCTAACCTGTCAACATTAGGAAATGGTGGTGTTGTAAAACCTTGTCCTGCTCCAATGATTTCTATTCCACCAGATATTTCTCCAGCTGCAACCCCTAAACCTAATGTGCAAATTGCAAAGTAATGTCCTCTTAAACCTAAAATTGAATAACCTATTAGACCAGCTATAATTGCTGGGACTACCGCTGCGACTGCCAAGCCTACTGCAAAACCTTGAAAGAATTGAGCAGGAGTATGAACAAAAGTTTTTTCTCCGCCACCCTCAGTCCACTCTCCTAAAGGAAAAAACATTCCTACTTGAACTGAGGCGCATAAATACATTCCCAGTCCATAAAACAAAATATTTCCAAAAGTATTATAACCCATTTCACCACCTTGGACGTTCCAAGTAATAGCTAGAATTATTAAAATACAAAGGATTGATAATTGGACTTTAAATGCTGGAAAAATAAAAGGTGCAGCAATACCAAATATTAAAATAGCACCATATAAAATAATATTTTTGTTCATTATTTTAGATATTCTCTTTTTCTTGAAAGTTTAAATCTTCTATAAACAAGTATTAAAACTAATAGTAAAAATACTGATCCAATTCTAAATTCTGTTCCTAAAATGTAATCTGCAAACTCCTCAAATACCCCAAGTCCCATTCCAGACATAGCAACACCAGGTAAATTTCCAAGTCCAGCAACAATTACAATCATAAAAGATCTAATTGTGTAAGGTAAGCCCATATAAGGGTGTATAGTAAATGTAATAGAAATAAGTGCTCCTGCTACTCCACAAAGAGCAGCATTTATTCCAAAAGTTGCCGCATAAACTTTTTCAGTGTCTACGCCTAATATTTTTGCAGCTCTAGCATTTTGGGCTGTAGCTCTAATAGCCCTTCCAAGCTTAGATTTTTTCATATAAATCACAAGTCCAATAGCAAACACAATACTTATAAATGCTGAAAAAATCTTTGAGTTTGGCAATGTAACAGAATTATCAAACAGCATTGTTGTACCATATCCTGAGTTTGCAAGGACGACATCTGCACCAAATGCAAAGTTCATTAGTTGCATGAATAAGATACTAATTCCAAAAGTTGCTAAAATCGAAATGAATAGATCTCTATCAACTACTTTATTAATTACCAGTTTATAAATTATTACACCAACAAAATACATTATTATTGGTGAAACTATTACTCCCCATGCTGGATGAATTCCATACAGATACATAAAGTATGCAATGTATCCTCCTAATATAACTAAATCACCTTGTGCAATATTAATTATATTCATTACTCCCCATTGGAGAGCCATTCCATAGGCAATTAGAGCAAATAAAATTCCAAGTAACAAACCATCTAGCACGGCTTGTAAAGTTAACATCGGAACTTGGAAAATTAAAAAATCCATAATTTCTAAATGCTATATAAAAAAAAGCCCCCTATTGCTAGGGGGCTAATATTGTTTTTAATTATCTTTCAGACCACTTAGGAATTGGGTGAATTAATTCTGCTGAAGCCCATTTCAATGGAGCTACAACTTTATTTTCACATTTTCCTGCGTCATCACACATTACTTGGAAAAGTACCATTGGTTTGTCAACATTCTGACCACCTTCGGCAAACTTAATATTTCCATAGAATGTTTGCATATTAGTAGCTGCAAGAGCATCTCTAACTTTCTTTTGATCAAAAGTATTTGCTCTTTCAAATGCGTCTTTGAATACTAATAAAGCAGCTGATGATTCTGCTGATTGATATGGCGGATCATAACCAAATAATTTCTCAAAGTCTGCAGCATATGTCATACCGTCTTTGAAGAAATCATCTTTGTAAGTTAATGTTTTATGCCACTGAGATGCACATAGAGCGTATTGTGAGTTCTTACCATGTTGCTTAGATAATTTTGCAGCATCACAGTGTGTCATTGCTAACATTGGAACATCAACTTTCATTTCAGCTATTTGTCTGATTGCAGTTAATGCACCTTTTGTATGACCTGATACAACTAATACATCTGGCTTAACAGCTTTAACTTTTGCTAAAGTTGCAGCCATATCATTTAGCTCTTTAGGTAGTTTGTCATCAATTATGATTTTAGATCCAGTTCTTTCTGCTGCATCTAGAATTCCTAATCTAACGTCTTGTGAGAATGCATCTTGCTCGAAAGCTTGAGCAATTCTAACACCTTTTCCACCATTCAGCGCTACGGCTGTTTCAATTGCAACATCTAAATATAAGTTTGCTGGCGCAAGCACTGCAAATAAATATTTATAACCTTTTGTAAATAAAGATCTTGATGCACCATTAGCTTCAACCATTGGAACACCATATTTCTCTGTTACAGGCGCAATTGCTTTTGTTAAACCTGAACTGTATGGCCCAAGCATAAACTCAACACCATCCTGTGAAATTAATCTTTCTGCAAGTTGTGCTGCTCTTTTTGGATTTGACTCATCATCATAATAGATAATATCAAACTTGTAAGTTTTTCCTCCAACTTTAACACCACCCATCTCGTTAATTCTATCAACGGCCATATTATATCCGTTTTGAGTGTGAACTCCGTTAGATGAATATTTTCCAGTTAAAGAAATTGCGGCACCTAGGATAATTTTATCACCAACAACTTTTGCAAATGAAACAACTGAAGTTGAAAATAAAATTGCTATTGCAGAAACAAATGTAATTATAATGTTTTTAATTTTCATTTATCTCCTCTTATTAATTAATTAATTTAAATCTTATTAAACTAAGAATTTAGTTTTTTTTCAAGTAACAGTAGTATCGCATTAGTGGTCAATATTGTTGCATAAATGCAATTATAAGAGCTATAATAATTAGGACGCACGCAGAAATTGTGTTTATGACCTTTGCTTTTGCTTTAACCCATGTAATCATTTTATTTGCTAAGACTGCATAACCAACCAAAGATAAAAAATCTAATATTACATAAGTTGTTATTAAAATTAAAAATTGTGCAACATAATTTGAATTAAAATCAATGAATTGAGGAAAAATAAAAGGGAAGAACATCCAAGCTTTAGGACTTGTGCCCGCAACTAAAAAACCATCTTTAAAAAAAGATAATGAACTTTTTTGTAAAGTTTCAGTTGAGTTAATATCTTTAGGTTTAGATTTATAAATGTCGAATGCTAGGTAAAGTATATAAATTACACCAAACCATTTAAAAATATTTAATAAAGTTGGATTATCAGAAATAAAAGATCCAATTACAAAAATTACAAGACATGCTTGAATAATATTTGCAGTAACATCTCCTAGTGCAGTCCAAACACAATTTCTAACACCATAATTCATAGAATATGAAATGATTACAATTCTAGGAGTTCCAGGAGTGATAAACATGAATAGTATAATTTGAAGGAATAGAAAATAATTTAACGGAAACATGATGGATAGCCCTAAAAAACCGGGAGCTAAAGATGGCTAGATAGGACTATCTAAAAATGATAATATCATAAGCATATAAATTTGCATTATTTATTTATTTCAAGATTACTGGAATTTTATGAAAAAAAGTCACAGGCCCACAACTAGAGTTAAAAATCCTGAGCCAAAACCTGGTAGTCCAGACTGGGTCATTTGGGCAGCATGGGCAGATAGAATTACATTTGAGGATATAGAAAAAAAAACTGGAAAAACAGAATCTGACGTAATTAAGATTATGAGAAGAAGTTTAAAACCTTCGTCTTTTAGGCTATGGAGAAAAAGAGTAAATTCACAAAGCATTAAACATAGAAAAAAGTTTGAATATTCAAGAAAACAAATAAGAGTTAAGATAAAAAAAAATGAAATTCATAACTGGTAAAATCAAGAAATATAATTATATCTAAAGTATGAAACATATAACAATGTATTCAGGGCCAATGTGTGCATTCTGTGATGCCGCAAAAAGATTATTAAAAAGAAATAATCTTGAATACAAAGTTATTGACGTATCTACAGGTCCAGAGATTAGAGACGAAATGATACAGAAAGCTAATGGAAGAAGAACAATTCCTCAAATTTTTTTTAACGATGAGCATATTGGCGGTTATCAAGAACTTAGAGATCTTGAAAAAAATGGTCAACTAGAAGCATCTTTAAAATAAATTAATTCCAATCAACTAATCCTAATTGTTTTTTTGCTAATTCACTTAAGTCATTTGTTGTGACTCTGCCTTTATAATTTACTTCATAATCTTCAGGAGCAAAATCAGGTGGACTTTTGCCTTCAATAAATTTTTTTGATTGTTTTTTGATATAATCAATATTTTTTTTACAATAAGGTGTTGCTCCGACATAAATAACATTTGAGTAATTTTTACCTTGATGTTTTTCCTCGACTGCATGTACCACATCTGGATGCCACCAAATAGTATCTCCAGGATTCATTTTTGGAATTGAGATTAAACCTTCAAGTAATAAACTATGATATTTTTCATTTATCGATAAAGCTTTTCCTGCTTTTGATCCACATAACTCATTTTCAGGAACATCATCTAATAAAGCTCTTGTTAAAACGTAAGACATTCCTTTTGCAATAGGAATTAATTGTAAAGTTCCATCATTTGGACCTTGTTCTGTTAAGGCAGTCCATCCTTGAAATGTTCTAAATACATGTGCTACCGCAGGAGATTCAAATTCAATTGTTTCATCTCTATATCTTGCATCATATGGATTAAAATTTTCGAAATTGTCTGAAAAAATATCATTGTAAATTTTTTGATATGCTTTATCAGTCCATCTTTCAATTGACCCAGCATCACAATGTGGAGATAAACCTAACGTATCATCCCCTGGTTCTCTTCTTCTCACTCGGTCTGCGTAAACAAGTTCTCTATTTGGATCAAATACATGTTTACCCTTATAATTATAGTTCCAAAGATTATTTAACCATTTTTTAACAGTTTCCATTTCTTTAGAATGTCTAATTTCTGATTGAGCTTTAGACCAATATAATCCAAAAATTTGAGGTTTTCCTGATTTTAAGTCGCTAAAGTATTTGTCTATACCTATCTTTTTTTTTTGGTCTTCAAAATAATTATTTTCTAAGACATATTTATCTAAATCTTCATTTAATTCTATAACCTTTTTTTTATCAAAAACATTTCTAATGATTACACAGCCACGCTTGAATACTTTATCTTTAATTATCGTTTGATCCTTAAAAGAAATATCTTCAAATTCTATTTCTGGAATAATTGAGTCTTTTGATTCTTTAATTATTGCAACTTCTTTTTGAATATATTTTTCAATTTTTTTAAAATTATTAACAAAATTTTTTGATTTTTTTCTAAGCCTAATTTTTTCAGAAATAATCCTATTTTGTATTTCAATTAAATTCATAACTTGAAATCGATTATTTTGGTTTGAAAACTAGGCACACCCCGTTATTACAATATCTTTTACCGGTTGGCTGCGGTCCATCATCAAAAATATGTCCATGGTGACCGCCACATTTTTTACAGTGATATTCAGTCCGAGCATATCCAATATGATGATCAGTTTTAGTTTCAAATACATCAGGAAGAGACTCGTAAAATGATGGCCATCCTGAACCACTTTCATACTTGGTATTTGAATCAAATAATTTTGTTTCGCAATTTGCACAATAATAACTACCCTCTCTCTTTTCAAAATTTAATTCGCTAGAACCAGGAGCCTCTGTTGCTTCTTCGAATAAAACTTTTTTTTGTTGATCTGATAAATTTGTTTTATTTTTTGTCATTTAAATATTTTGCACAATTTTTATGTAAACTTGCGTGCAATTCAATAAGTTTTTCAAAGTCTTTATTATAACCACCCCCTAAAACACCACAAATAGGAATTCTTCTCTCAAAAAAGTTTCTGATAACCATTTCATCTCTTCTATTAATGCCAATATCAGTAATTTTTAACTTGCCTAATCTATCGCCTAAATGAATATCAACACCTGCAATATAAAATACAAAATCAAAATTAAAATCGTTCAACAAAATTAAATTTTTTTTTAAAATATCCAAATATTGCTCGTCTTCCATGTCTTGTTCAAGCTCAACATCTAAATCACCTTTTGATTTTATGGGGGGGTAATTTACTTTTGAGTGCATGCTAAATGTAAAAACATTATTTTCATTTTTAAATATTTCTGCATTTCCATTTCCTTGGTGAACATCAAGATCCAGAATGAGAATTTTATTAGCTAGTCCTCTATTTAAAAGATATTTTGCAGCAACAGCTACATCATTAAAAACACAAAATCCTGCTCCCTCGTCATATATTGCATGGTGGCTTCCGCCAGCAGTATTACAAGCTATTCCATAGTTAATGGCCAATTTAGAAGCTAACACGGTTCCTCCTGTTGCTACTAAAGATCTTCTCACGACACTATCAACTAAAGGAAAACCTATTTTTTTAACTAGTGTTTCCTCTAATGTTTTATTTTTAATTTTTAAAATATATTCCTCCGAGTGAACCTCTTTGAGTGTATCAATTGAACATGGCTCTGGTTTATAAAATTTTTTAACTACTTTTTCTTTTTTAAGAAAATTTGCTAATTCACCAAATTTTTTAATTGGAAATTTATTATCATCACCAATTTTTGCTTCATAATCGGGATGATTGACAACTGGTAATTCCACTTTACTTTATTTCTCTTATAGGTTTACCGGCAACACAAGCTTCTAAATTTTCGATCATTTGTGTATAAAAAGTAGAATAATTTTCTGCTGTTACATAGCCTAAGTGTGGAAGCAAAAGTGCATTAGGTACAAATCTTAGTTTGTGACCAGCAGGCAAAGGCTCTTTATCATAAACATCAATTCCTGCACCAGCAATTACATTAGTTGAAAGTGCTATAATCAAATCATCTTCATTTACAATCGGACCTCTTGAGGTATTAATCAAAAAGGCTGTTTTTTTCATTTTATCAAACTCAGCAAGTTTAAAACAATCTTTATATCTTTCTCCTCCTTGTACATGAATTGATATGAAATCAGAATTTTGGATTATATCTTCTTTGCTTGAAGGCAAAACATCAAGCTCTTTACATTTATCTAGACTGAGATTTTCACTCCATGCCATTACTTGCATACCAAACGCTTTTCCAATTTTGGCAACTTGAGATCCAACTTTTCCTAAACCAATAAGTCCAAGAATTTTTCCTTTTAACTCAACTCCCACTGTTGTCTGCCAATAGCCTTGATACATGTTATCAACTTCCACTTTAATATTTCTTGCTAGTCCTAAAATTAAGGCCCATGTTAATTCACAGGTTGGATTTGAATTGATTTCTGTGCCTGTAACAATAATTTTAGCTTTTTTTGTTGCTTCAAGATCTATGGCTTTATTTCTCATTCCACTTGTAGAAATGTATTTTAGTTTTTTTAAACTTTTAATAATATTTGAAGTAATTGACGTTCTTTCTCTCATAATAAGCAGAGCTTCAAATTCTTTTAATTTTTCTATGGCGTCGTCCTCGTTTTCAAAAGGTTCACTGAAAATCTCAATATCAAATTTTGATGAAAGATTTTTCAAATCAATAAATTCTTGAGCAATGTTTTGGTAATCGTCTAAAATAGCAACTTTAAGCATTTTGAGTTTTTTTATTCGAGATTGTAATTCCAGCAATAATAAAAATTGCACCTAAGAAATGATAAAATAATATTTTCTCATTGAAAATTATCATAGCCATTATAGCGCCTAGTATGGGCATCAAATGTAAAAAAACTCCAGATCTATTTGCACCAATTAATTTTACACCCTTTATCCAAAATAAAAACGAGATTAAACCAGGAAAAAAAACAACATAAAATAAAACTAAATAAAACGAAGATTGTAATTTGATTGTGCTTCCTAAACTGTAGTCAATAAAATACATAGGAATTAAAAAAATAACTCCAAAAGTTATAACGACCTGTAATAGGGAAATTGGAGATAAATTAAATTCTTTTTTTTTTAAGAGAGTTGAATATAGTGACCAAGCAAACATGGCAATCAATGCAAAAATATCTCCCTTATTAAAAGATAAATTTAATAGATTATTTAAATTTGCTTTAGTTATTATAAATAAAACACCTATAAGTGAGAGAAATACACCAGTTATTTGAAAGAAATTTGTTCTCTCAATTTTAAGTAAAAATGAAAATAATATTATCATAACTGGGACTGTAGATATCATTAGCACTCCAGTTATTACTTGGGTATGTCTCAAAGAATAAAAAAGTGCAGAATTAAATACACTCACAGCCAATATTCCTAAAATTGAAAATAAGAAAATATTGTCCAATATAATTTTTTTCTTACTTAATAATTCCTTGTAAGTAAATGGGAGTAAAACTAACCAAGCTAAAAACCATCTATAAAAATTTAATGATATTGGAGGTATATCAATAATACTTGCTGCTTTACCGACTATAAAATTACCAGCCCAAAATAAACAAGCTAACACCAAGTATAGAGAGGCTAGATATATTGGACTAAGAGTTTTCATGAAAAGAATTAAGTAAATCTGTTCTATTATTTATAGCTTCTTTTATATTCTTTTCTTTGACGTGTCCAAAGCCTCTTATTTGATCAGGTATTGATGCTATTTTGACAGCTGTTTCATAGTTTGATTTATTTATTTTTGATCCAATATCAACGATAGTTTGTTTGTAATCTCTAATTAATTCTCTCTCTTTTTTTCTTTCATTTAAATAACCAAATGGATCAAATTTTGTACCTCTTAAAAATTTAAATTTTGAGATTAATTTAAATACATTAAACAACCATCCACCAAATTTAATCTTTAGTAATTTACCATCTACTTTACTTTTTTTACTGAAGATTGGTGGAGCTAAATAAAAGTTGTAACTAAAGTTACCCTCAAAGTTTTTATTTATATCATCTGAGAATTTTTTATTTGTCATTAATCTTGATACTTCATATTCATCTTTGTAAGCCATTAATTTAAAGTAATTTTTTAATACTGCTGTGGAAAATTGACTTCCGTTTCCAACTTCTTTATCAACTTTTTTTGCATAACTCACCAATTCTTCATAATTTTGAGCATATTTTTTATTTTGATAGTCTTCTAAAAATTTAAATCTATTCTGATATTTCGCTTCAAATCCCTCTAATATTTCTGGTTCATCTTTAACTACATTAATTACTTCTTCTTTTAAATTTTCATAATGTCGACCAAATCGGAAGGCATCGATATTATCTTTGACACTAGCGCCGTTTAATTCAATTGCTTTTTCAATTGATGAAGCTGAAATTGGTATCAGGCCTGATTGATATGCAACCCCAACATTAAACATATTCGATAATATTGAATTTCCTAAGATCTTAGATGTAATTTTATTTGATGATATAAATTTAATATTCTCTAATCCTGCAATATTAATTAAATTGTTTCGCATTTCCTCGAATGGTAAATAAAAATCTTTATCACGCGTAAAATCTCCTGGCATTACTTCATCTGTATTAATTATTAGTTTTGAAATTTTTTTATCCAAAGTTTTTATTATTTCTAAATCATTTGATACTAGTAGATCAAATCCTAAGAGTAAGTTTGTATCCCCGTAGGATAATCTAATTGCCCCAACATCCTCTGGTTTTTCAAAAATTCTTAAAAAGCTTTTAACAGCTCCACCTTTTTGGGCTAGTCCAGTCATATCAAGAACACCAGATCCTCTACCATCTATTTGGGCAGCTGTTGCAAGCACTGCTCCAATAGTAACAACGCCAGTTCCACCTATACCAGCAATCATTATTCCATAAGATTTATTTATTTCAGGTAGTATTGGCTCTTCGATTTTTGAATTTATTTTATTTATAAGATTTTCATCATAATTTTTTTTAATTCTTATCTCTCCCTCAAGACTTACAAAGCTTGGACAAAATCCATCCACACATGTGTAATCTTTATTGCATGATGATTGATCAATTTGTCTTTTTCTTCCAAACTCAGTTTCAACAGGAGCAATTGAAACACAATTTGATTGTACTCCACAATCTCCACATCCTTCACATAGGTCCTTATT
The DNA here is from genome assembly GCA_902562645.1 of uncultured Pelagibacteraceae bacterium. Taxonomy (GTDB): domain Bacteria; phylum Pseudomonadota; class Alphaproteobacteria; order Pelagibacterales; family Pelagibacteraceae; genus Pelagibacter. Next base: position 92,282 of record CACETY010000003.1, on the reverse strand, counting down.
TATGAATATTTTTTTCTTGGGCTCTTCTAAAATACCTTTTTTTCTTCTTCTTCTTTTTTCAGCTGCACAAGTCTGATCATAAATTATGACAGTCGTTCCATTAATTTTGCTTAATTCAATTTGAACATCTATAATATTCTTTCTATCATAAACTTTTGAATTTTTGGCAAAACCTCCAGTGTCATCATACTTTTTAATTTCGTCTGTAATTATTGCTATTTCTTTAACTCCTTCAGCTTCAAGCTGTTTAGACATTTGAGCAACAGTTGGTAAGCCATCTAATGCTTGTCCACCAGTTAAGGCGACAGCATCATTATATAATATCTTAAATGTCATTTTAGTTTTTGCTGCAACCGCATGTCTAATTGAGAGAATTCCGGAGTGAATATAAGTTCCATCTCCCATATTTTGAAAAACATGGTCAGTATTACTAAAAACTGACTCTCCTACCCAAGTAGCTCCCTCAGATCCCATTTGTGAAAAACCCTCGTTATCTCTTTCCATATGTTCGACTAGATAAGCACAACTAATACCAGTTATTGCTCTACTTCCCTCAGGAATTCTGGTAGAGGTATTATGAGGGCAACCTGAACAAAAATGTGGGATTCTTTTTAAAGAAATATTTGAATTAGTTGACTTAGTTAAAGATTTCAATTGCATTGCAAAATTAGTCACATCCTCAGGTAATTTTAGATATTTTATTTTTTCATAAATTTTTAAGCCAATCTCTCCCGGGTCTAAAGCTCCAGACGAAATAAAAAGATCGTTACTATTCTCATCTTTTTTTCCAATTACTTTTACTTTTAGGTTTTTATTAAATAAAATTTCTTTTACTTGTGTCTCAATAATTGATCTTTTTTCCTCAACTACAATGATCTTATCCAAATTTTCTGCAAATTTTTCAATTACTGTTTCTTCTAATGGCCATGGCATAGCAATTTTAAGAAATTTAATTCCTATTTTATTTGCCACTTCTTTGTTTATTCCTATTTTTTCAAGTCCTAGCTTGGTGTCTAAGAAAGATTTTCCTGTACTAATTATTCCAATTCTAGGTTTTTCCGATTCAAAAATTAATTTATTTAAATTATTTAATTTACAATATTCTTTAACGTATTTTAATTTATGGTAATGCAAACGATATTCTTTTTCTTGAGCTGTATCTTTCAATCTGATATTTAATCCATCAGATGGATAATTTTCATCAGAAATATCTTTAAGAACAACTCTGTTTTCATCTAAATCTACTGTTGCGCCAGAACTGACATTGTCATGAACACACTTAATACCAACCCAACAACCACTTTTTCTAGATAATTCAATTCCTATGATCCCATAATCTAATATTTCTTGAACACCACTTGGGTTTAAAAAAGGTATCATTGCATCGATCATCGCAAATTCACTTTGGTGTGAAGTTGTAGATGACTCGCAGATGTGATCATCTCCCATAAGAGCTATAACACCACCAAACTTCGAGGTTCCTGCTAAGTTTACATGCTTTAAAGCATCTCCTGCTCTATCGACGCCTGGCCCTTTACCATACCAAATGCCAAATACACCATCATATTTATCTTTTTTTCTAAGATTAACTTGTTGTGTACCCCATAAAGAAGTTGCAGCAAGTTCCTCATTAATTCCAGGTTGAAAGAAAATATTATTTTCATTCAAATATTTTTTATTTTTTATTATTTGTTGATCATAACCACCAAGCGGTGAGCCTCTGTAACCAGAAATATAGCACGCAGTGTTTAGATCTTTTTTTTTATCTCTTCTAGCCTGAACGATAGGAACTCTAACCAATGCTTGGGCACCAGTTAAGAATCTAGTACCTTCAATTAATTTATATTTATCCTCAAGTTTAATATCCACACTATATAACTTTACTATGCAAATCTAACTGAACTATATGGTTTTAAATCCATATTGGTATTCTCATTTGCAATCATCCCTGAAACTATTTTTCCAGATATTGCACCCAAAGTCCATCCTAAATGGTGATGACCAAATGAATAGTATACATTTTCATAATTTTTTGATGGTCCAATTACTGGCAAAAAATCTGGTAAAGTAGGCCTAAAACCTAGCCACTCATCTTTATGTTCTGGTAATCCATCTAGCATTTCTTTTGCATTTAAAATTAAATTTTTAATTCTATTTTTTGAAAGTGTGTTTTCTAAACCACCAAACTCAACTGTGCCAACTACTCTTAATCCTTGGTCCATTGGAGACATTCCGAAGCCTCTATTTGAGTTCACGACTGGTCTAGAAATTAAATGATCAAAATCTTTGAAATGAACGTGATATCCTCTCTCAGTATCTAGAGGAATTTTTTCATGTAATTTATCTGTAAGTCTTTTTGAAAATGCTCCACAAGCTATTACTAATTTATCAAATACAAATCTTTGTGTTTCAGATCTTAACACTGGTTTACCTTCATCAAAATTAACATTTTGAATATTTAGTTTAAGAAATTTTCCACCTTTTTTTACAAAATTTTCAAATAATTTTACTAGAATTTTTTTTGGATTTCTTGCATGTCTTGCATAATCATAAAATACTCCACCTGAGTAAATAGGTTTTAAGTTTGGTTCTAAATCATGTATTTCTTTCTTATTTACAATTTTTTGTTTTACGCCTAGTTCATCTCTAATTTTGATTTCTAACTCTCTACTTTTTAAGTTTTTTTCATTCCAAATATAAAGTATTCCATTACTTTCTACCAAACCTTCTAGATCTATTTCATCAAATAATTCATCATAGGCAATTAATGATTGGTCTAAAATTTGATGCATATATTTAGCAGTATGCATCATTTTATCTTTTGTACAGTTAACCATGAATCTTGAAAACCATGGGATCATTTTTGGTACATAGTTCCATTTTAAAGCAAGGGGTCCTCTTGAACTCATTAACATTGCTGGCACATCAGATAAAATGTCTGGTCTGTTTAATGGAACTGAAGCGTAAGGTGAGAAGTGTCCTGCATTTCCATAAGATGCAGCATTACCAGGTTCATCTCTGTCAAATAGTATTACTTGGTACCCTTTTTTTTGAAGAAAGAGAGCATTGCAAACTCCTTGAATGCCTGCACCAACGATTCCAATTTTTAAATTTTTTTTAGGCATATTAGAAATATAGATGGAGTTATATTTAATTATATATGATATTTGATCGCGGCTGATATAATAATATGTAATAAGTTTAATTTGATACTATTTCCTTGCTGTAAATTTTACAACTCATAACAATGCTTAACCCAATCATAATAGATAGCATTGATGAACCTCCATAAGACATAATTGGTAATGGCGCACCTACAATTGGAAGTAATCCTACAACCATAGCTATATTAACGAATACATATAAGAAAAGAGCTGATGAAAAGCCAAAACAGTAAAGTTTTGCAAAAAAACTTCTGCAAGAAAATCCTATTTTGATAATTCTGTAAATCAATAAAGCATATAAAAATATAAGCAATATAGACCCAAGAAATCCAAATTCCTCTGAGAAAAGAGTGAATATGAAATCTGTGTGCTTTTCAGGCAAAAACTCTAGATAACTTTGAGTACCTTTTAAAAATCCTTTTCCATACATCCCGCCGGATCCTATGGCTATCTTAGATTGAATAATCTGATAACCTGCACCTAAAGGATCTCTTTCAGGATTGAAAAAAGTCAAAATTCTTGATTTCTGATATGGTTTTAAAATTGAAATTATAAATGGCATAGAGACAAGAGCTATTAGTCCTGAATAAATAAAATATTTAATATTTAACCCTGCCAACCAAATAATAGCTATTCCACTACCTGCTATTAAAATAGCTGTTCCTAAATCAGGTTGGGTAATGACTAAATAACAAGGTATTAACAAAAGTATTATAGGTTGAAGCAAATATTTATAACTTTCGATATCTGCAGTTTGAATCCTATGGTAATATCTTGCAAAACTAACAATTACTGCAATTTTCATAAGCTCTGATGGTTGAAGATTAAATACAATTAAATTAATCCAACGTTTAGAACCTGAAGCTGAAATTCCAAAAAAAATAACTAACAATAAAAGTAAAAGTCCTAATAAATAAAATGTATATGCCTGCCTGTACCAAGTTGAAACTCTTACAAATGACAAGGCTAAGAATAATAAAAAAAAAAAAACTAATCTTATTAAATGGTTTTTTGTATAAAAAGAAAAATGTCCACTTTCTGTTGAATAAATTGAAAAAACACTAATAGCTCCAATTAATAAAACTAATAAAATTAAAAAATAATCAACAGATTTTAGTTTGTCGAAAAAAGAGTAATTTGAGGAGTTTAAAGACGAGGATATCATTAGATAATCTTAAGCTCCTTTCTTTTGATTTCTCTATCTTTGTCTCTATCAATTATTTTTTTTATCAATTTGTTGGCCAAAGGTGCTGCGGCTTTACTTCCAGATCCACCATGTTCAACTAAAACACTTATTGCATATTTTGGTTTATCATAAGGGGCAAATGCTACGAATAATGCATGATCTCTGTTTTTGTACTCAATTTCAGATGTATCTAAATCTAGTTCTCTGTCCTTTTCTGTAATTCTTCTTACCTGGGAAGTTCCAGTTTTTCCAGCATATCTATATTTTTTTTCTTTATGTCTTGATCTGAATGATGTTCCAAATTGCTCATTTGTTGATCCATACATTGCATCAAGAACAATTTTTATATTTTTAGAATTTTTATATAATTTTTCATAAAGATTTATATCTCTTTCTTGTAATATGTTTGCTTCGATAGGTTTATTTTTCTCAGATTGTATCTTTGATAAAATTTCTTCGTAATTAAAATTATTATTATAAATTATGTTTGGTTTTATTTTAAATCCACCATTTGCTAATTGAGCGGTCATCAAACAAAGCTGCAAAGGGGTTGTTTGTATATAACCTTGGCCTATTCCTGTTATTACAGTCTCTCCAAGATACCAAGATTGTTCAAGAGCTTGTTTTTTCCATTTTGTCGACGGGACAAGTCCCTTTTTTTCCTCTGGGAATATATTTTCTAATACTTTCGAGCCAAGGCCATATCTTTTTGCTATAATTGATAATTTATCAACTCCTAGCAATCTTGCTACTTCATAGAAATAAATATCACATGATTGTTTAATTGCATTTCTTAAACTCATTATTCCATGTCCATCTTTTTTCCAACAATGATATTTTTGTCCATATAATTCGTATGGATGGTCATGTCCCTTACATTTAACTTTTAGTTTTGGATTTATAATACCATATTCTAAAGCCGCGAGAGCTACTAAAGGTTTTATAGTAGATCCTGGAGAGTATAGGCCTGCTATTGATTTATTAACCAAAGGTCTTAGTTTGTTGTTTTTAATTGCATTCCAATCTTTTTTGTTAATGCCATATGTAAATTTGTTTGGATCATAAGTTGGCGATGATGCAAGTGCAATTATTTCACCACTGAAAATATCCATAGCACAAATAGAGCCTGCTTTATTATCAAGAAGTTTTTGCGCCAGTCTTTGAACCTCTATATCAATAGTTGTTCTAAGGTTTTTTCCTTGAGTTTCCTTTTTATAACTGATTTCTCTAATTTTTTTTCCCGAGGAGTTTACTTCAAATCTTTTTATACCATAATTTCCAATTAATATTTGGTCGGTTGAATTTTCAATCCCAATTTTTCCAACTTTTAAGCCAGGTACAAAATTTTGCTCAATTTTTTTATTCTTCGTGATATCATCTGCGCTCGCCTCTCCGACGTAACCAATTATATGAACTAGATCATTTGAATAAGGGTAATATCTAGAAGTAGATAAAACCGGTTTAGCTCCTTCAATTTCGTGTAGATATAGATTTAATTTTGAAAATTTTTCCCAAGATAAATTTTCAGATATCAAGATAGAATCCCAAGGTTTAATTTTTTGTTTTTTTTCATAAATTTTACTTAATTCATCATTAGTTAAACCAATTATATTTTTTAATTTAAATATTGAGCTATTAAAATCTTTTGTTTCATCTAAAGACAGATACACTTGATAAACTCTTTTATTGTCTGCAATTATATTATTATAAAAGTCCGTAATTACACCCCTTTTTGGTGGTGTCTTCCATTCTCTAAATCTATTATTATCAGACAAAGTTTCATATTTTGTTTTTTCAGATATCTGAAGGTTATATAATCTTGAAGTTATTAATCCTAATAGTCCAACTTTTGCTGACCCAAGAATAAAAAGTCTTCTATTAATAGTTTTATTTTTATCTAAATTACTGGTTCTTTTTATCATAGATACTTTCTTGAAGAATATTATCAATCCAACTTAGTATTTTAGCAAGTACAGGATAAATTAGAAATGTTGCAAATAATCCTAATAACAAGCCGTTATATACGATTGGAATGTTAAATATGTATACTAGTATAATATAATTAATCGATCCTACAATTAAAATTGAAATTAAAAAAAATACCCAATCATAAATTAAATTTTGTAATATTATCCTCCTTCTAACAAATGCTGTTAACACACAAATTGATAAATACTCAATTGAGGAAATTCCTAAAGGATTATTTTGAATTACATCATTCAATATACCTGCTAAAAAAATAAATCCATATCCAAAATATTCAGGTCTTTTTAAACTCCAAAAAAAAACTATTAGATAACTTATTTTTAAACTTAAAAAATTTTCATCATAAATAAAATTATATTTTGAATTTGAAAGTACAGATATGAATAAAATTAAGACTGGAAAGATTGCTAGAAACTTTGAATATCTTTTATTTATAATGCTCACTTTTTGTAATAAACCTTCACAAAATTAATTTGGGTAAAATCTGTAAAGTAATCTACTTTAATCAGATTGTTTTCCACAATAATTTTTCCAATAGGTATGCCTGATGAAATTACTCCATCTGATCCAGACGTATAAACTATACTACCTTCTTCAATCTTATTATTTTCAGGCAAATATTCAATTTCGCCTAATTCATTATTTCCAGTACCTGATAAAATTGCACTTATAGAACCAGGCTCAATTATAACAGGAATTTTACTATTTAAATCACTTATGAGTAATATTCTTGAAGTGAGATAGTTTGAGTCTACTATCTTTCCTATAAAGAAAGAGCCACTTCTAACCGCAGCGCCTAATTTTATTCCATGTTTAAAACCTTTATTTATTAGCAATGATCTTAAATATGGACTTTCTTGATCTAATAATACTTTAGTAATATAAAATTCATCATTATAAAGATTTTTTTCATTTATAAGTTTTTTTAATATTTGGTTTTCTTCTTTAAAAAAATTATTTTCTAAAATTAAGTTTTGTTTTTTTATTTCTGCTTTTTTTAATTTTTCATATTCATCATACATATTGAAGTGATTGATTACTGTGGAATATGTATTTGAAATTGATTTAAAAGGAACAGAAGCAACATATGAAGATTTTATTATAATATCTTTAGTAATCATCCTTATCTGGTTTACAGGACCAGATTTAAAGTACTCCAAAGAGAGAATAACTATTGATATTATAATAAGAGTTAATAAAGAAAATTTTTGTCTATTCCCTTTATTTAAAAAGACAGAACGGGCAGATATAATGAAATCGTCTCTGCCCATCTCTCTAGACATTTTAATTAATACTCAGACAAGACTGATGAAAAAGTTTCCTCTTGGTCTAATGCTTTGCCAGTTCCAATTGCAACACAAGATAAAGGATCATCAGCAACATTTACAGGTAAGCCTGTTTCTTTGGAAAATCTTTTGTCAATATTGTTTAAAAGAGATCCTCCACCTGTCAAAGTTAAACCCATATCTACTAAATCTGCAGATAGTTCTGGTGGAGTATTTTCTAAAGCTTTTTTTATTGCAGACACAATATCTTTTAAAATTGGATTTAATGCTTCAGCAGTATCTTCCTCTGAAATATTTACTTCTTTAGGTGTTCCAGATCTTAAATCTCTTCCTTTAACTGGATACGTATTATTATTTGTTGGTATGGCTGTACCAATATCTTTTTTAATTTTTTCTGCTGTACTATCTCCAATCATTAAATTGTATTCTTCTCTCATATACTCTTTTAAAGAGTTGTCCATTGCATCTCCTGCAACTCTTAAAGACTCTGAATATACAACTCCTCCTAATGATAGGACTGCAATTTCTGTCGTACCTCCGCCAATATCAACAACCATAGAGCCTGTTGCTTCTGATATTGGAAGACCAGCTCCTACTGCAGCCGCAATTGGTTCTTCAATTAAATTTACCTTACGAGCTCCTGCTGCTAAAGCGCTATCTTGAATTGCTTTTCTTTCAACAGGGGTTGAACCAGTTGGAACACAAATTAAAATTCTTGGATTAGCTAAGGTTTTTTTGTGAACTTTTTTAATGAAATGTTTTATCATTTCCTCAGTGACAACAAAATCTGCAATAACTCCATCTCTCAATGGTCTAATTGCCTGGATATTTCCTGGTGTTCTACCAAGCATAGTTTTTGCTTCATCACCAACTGCTAAAACTGATTTTTTTCCTTTGTTTTCTACTACTGCAACTACTGATGGCTCGTTTAAAACTACTCCTTTGCCCTTTAATACCACTAATGTATTTGCTGTACCAAGATCTATTGCCATATCTTGACTCCATAATTTCTTTAAGTTACTAAACATTGCCATTTTTAGATGCCTTTCATTTTTTGATTTTCATAATTTTGATTTTCTAAATTTTGTCCAGGTGCAGTTTTATCTCTTTTTATAATCATTTTATTTAAAGAATTTATATAAGCATTAGCAGATGCAACTAGAGTATCAGTGTCTGCAGCCTGTCCGACTGTCGTTTTTCCATTTTCCTCAATTTTAACACTTACTGTAGCTTGAGCATCAGTTCCTTCTGTAACAGCATGAACTTGGTAAAGTTGTAAATTAACTTCATGAGGGTATAGTTTCTTAATACATTTAAAAATTGCATCTACTGGCCCATCACCAGTCTCAGATGCTTGCTTAATTTCACCAAAAACATCTAATGTCATTTCAGCCTTTTGAGGTTCTCCTGTTCCAGCAAATACTTTTAAAGATTTTAGATTAATTGCACTTACTTTATTGTCTATAATTAAGCTATCATCAATTAAGGCAATTATATCTTCATCATAAACATGCTTTTTTTTATCGGCTAAGATTTTAAATTTAGCAAATGCATTATCTACGATATCATCAGTAAGATCAGGATAGCCTAAACTAGTTAATTTATCTTTGAATGCATGTCTTCCTGAGTGTTTTCCCATTACTAATGATGTTTGTTGAACCCCAACACTTTCAGGTGTCATAATTTCATAAGTTTGTCTATTTTTTAACATTCCATCTTGATGAATTCCAGCCTCATGAGCAAAAGCATTCTTTCCAACAATAGCCTTATTATATTGAACTGGAAATCCTGTAGCATTTGATACAATTTTTGATGCTTTACTTAAAAGAGTAGTTTCAATTCCTGTTTCAAAAGGCATCAAGTCTGGTCTTGTCTTCATAGCCATAACAACTTCTTCAAGTGCTGCATTACCTGCTCTTTCTCCTAATCCATTAATCGTACATTCTATTTGTCTTGCGCCAGCTTGCACTCCTGCTAAAGAGTTTGCAACTGCTAATCCTAAATCATTATGGCAATGTGTTGAAAGAATTGCTTTATCTATGTTTGGGACTTTATTTAATAAGGTTTCAATTATTTTTGTAAATTCGGATGGTATTGTATATCCAACAGTATCAGGAATATTTATCGTTTTAGCACCACATTTAATTGCAAGCTCAACAGTTTTACACATATAATCCATATCTGTTCTCGTGCCATCTTCACAAGACCACTCAACATCGTCTGTAAAATTTCTAGCGTAAGTTACATTTTGTTTTATGGCTTCATAAACTTCTTGTGGTGATTTATTTAGCTTATGCTTCATGTGTAAAGGACTAGTTGAAATGAATGTATGAATTCTAAATCTAGGAGCATGCTTGAGTGCCTCATAGCATCTATCAATATCTTTTTTTGAATGTCTTGCTAAACCAGCAGGTATCGATTTCTTTAAAATTTTACTTACCTCTGTAACTGCCTCAAAATCCCCTGGGGATGCTATTGGAAATCCAGCTTCAATAATATCAATTCCAAGTTCATCAAAAACTCTAGCAATTTGAATTTTTTCTTCTAAACTCATTGATGCACCAGGTGATTGCTCTCCATCTCGCATAGTGGTATCAAAGATATAAACTCTATTTTTATCAGTCATTTTATTATTTTAAGCATAAGTATCATACATGCTCACGCTCAGATTGCAAAATAAATTGGGTAATTTATGCCAAAAAAATAGTAATCGATCTACTTCTTATCGCTATCAACTAATTTCTTTTTAGAAATCCATGGCATCATAGCTCTTAATTCGGCCCCTACTTTTTCAACTGAATGTTCCGCTAACTTAGCTCTTGTCGCAAGGAAATTTTTCTGACCGTTTTTACATTCATTCATCCATTCTTTTGTAAATTTACCCGACTGTATCTCTGCCAAAACTTCCTTCATTCTTTGCTTAGTTTCTTCCTTTTTAATTATTCTTGGACCTGATTGATACTCTCCATATTCAGCAGTATTTGAAATAGAGTAGTTCATATTTGCAATTCCTCCTTCATAAATTAAATCTACGATTAATTTAACCTCGTGAACTGTCTCAAAATATGCCATTTCAGGTTCATAACCAGCTTCAACTAATGTTTCATAACCATTTTTAATTAACTCAACTAATCCACCACATAAAACGGTTTGTTCACCGAATAAATCAGTCTCAACCTCATCTTTAAATGTAGTCTCAATGATACCAGATCTCCCACCTCCAACTGCTGATGCGTAGGACATTGCTAAATCTCTCGCTTTTCCAGATCCATCTTGATGAACAGCAAATAAACAAGGTACCCCTCCTCCTTTTTCATACTCACTTCTAACTAGATGTCCTGGTCCTTTAGGCGCTACCATAAAAACATCAAGGTCTTTTCTAGCTTTTATTAAATCATAATGAACATTTAGACCATGTGCAAATGCAATAGATGTTCCTTCTTTAACTCTTTGTTCGATATGATTTTTGTAGATAGCAGCTTGAAGTTCATCTGGCGTTAATATCATAACTACATCTGCCCACTCTGCTGCATCTGACAAATTCATAACTTTTAAACCTTTTGATTCTGCTTTTGCAATACTGGATGAACCCTCTCTTAGAGCAACTACCACTTCTTTAACTCCACTATCTCTTAAATTAAGAGCATGAGCATGTCCTTGACTTCCATATCCAAAAATTGCAATTTTTTTGTCTTTTATTAAATTTACATCTGTATCTTTTTCATAAAACATTTTCATAACTATCTCCTTTAATTATTTAAATACATCTGATCCTCTAGTCATGGCAACAGCGCCAGTTCTAGAAACACTTACTAAACCAAATTTTGTTAAATTCTTTGACATTTTATCTATTTCTCTTCTTAAAGCTGTGATTTGAATAACTTTTGATTTTTTTGTTTCATCCAATATTACAGGATTAAAGTTTTTGCACGCTTTAAAAGCTTTTATTAATTTTTCGTTGTTAGCAACAAATTTAAATAGAGCCATTTCTTTAAAAATAACATTTTTATCTTCTCTTTTAAAATCAGCAACTTTGTGGACAGGTACCAATTTTTTTAGTTGAAGTTTAATTTGGTCAACTACCTGAGGCGTTCCAGTTGTAACTATTGTAATTCTTGATATATTTTCCTTTTGATCCACCTCAGCAACAGCTAAAGACTCTATATTATAACCTCTTCCAGAAAAAAGCCCTACTACTCTTGCTAAAACTCCAGCTTCGTTGTCTACCCAAACTACGATTATATGGGTATCGTTTTTCTGTTTTTTTCCAGCTATACTATAAGCTGATTTTGAGTTAGCCATCTTAAACTAAAGTTCTTCCTTTTCCTGTGATTTTTTTATCTTTTTGATCTCTGGGACCTAGTAACATTTGATTATGAGGTTTTCCAGAGGGTATCATTGGAAAACAGTTTTCTTGTTTATCTACAAGGCAATCAAATATAACTGGTCGATCTGAGTTTAACATTTCAATGATCTTATCATCTAATTCTTCAGGTGTTTTTGCTCTTATACCGACACAACCATAAGCCTCAGCCATTTTAACAAAATCTGGCAATGCAGCGGTGTAACTTTCTGAATAATTTTTATCATGAAGTAATTCCTGCCACTGTCTTACCATCCCCATGTATTCATTATTTAAAATAAATATTTTTATAGGTAGATTATATTGCACTGCTGTAGACATTTCTTGCATAGTCATTAAAACAGATGCTTCTCCAGCAATATCAATAACTAATTTTTTTGGGTGTGCAATCTGAACTCCAACAGCCGCGGGTAAGCCATATCCCATAGTGCCAAGACCTCCAGAGGTCATCCATCTATTTGGTTTATTGAACTTATAGTGTTGAGCAGCCCACATTTGATGTTGACCTACTTCAGTTGTAATATATGTATCTTTATCTTTAGTTAGCTCGTATAACCTTTCGATAGCATACTGTGGTTTTATTGTATCTTCACTACTAATATAATCTAATGATCTTTTAGATCTCCATTTCTGAATTTGTTCCCACCAATTAGATATTTGATGTTTATTTGATTTAGAGAAATTCTTTTTTGATTTTTTAAAAGTTTTTATTGTTGTAGTTAAAACCGATTTAATGTCCCCAACAATTGCGAGATCTACTTTTACATTTTTATTTATAGATGATGGATCTATATCAATATGAACTTTTTTAGATTTAGGAGAGAACTCGTCAATTTTACCAGTGATTCTATCGTCAAACCTTGCGCCAACATTTATCATTAAGTCACAACTATACATAGCGTTGTTTGCTTCATAGGTACCATGCATACCTAACATTCCTAAAAATTGATTATCATCAGCAGGGAAACAACCCAGACCCTGTAAAGTAGAGGTTATTGGAAAACCTGTTGCATATACAAGTTCTCTTAAAAGCTCACTTGCTTTTGTTCCTGAATTTATTACACCACCTCCAGTGTAAAAAATTGGTCTTTTTGATTTACTTATTAATTCAATTAGGTCATCAATATTTTTTTGTGAAAAATTGTCATGGGATTTACCATTCAATTTTTTAGCTTTTGTATAAGATTTATATTTTGCTTTTTGAAATTGAATATCTTTAGGTATATCAACTAGAACTGGTCCTGGCCTACCTGTTGTTGCTACTTCAAAAGCTTTATGCATTATTTGAGCTAAATCATTAACATCTTTTACTAACCAGTTATGTTTAGTACAAGGTCTAGTAATCCCTGTTGTATCACATTCTTGAAATGCGTCTGTGCCAATTAAATGTGTTGGAACTTGTCCAGTAATACAAACCAATGGAACTGAGTCCATATAAGCATCCGTTAAGGCAGTAACAGCATTTGTTGCTCCAGGGCCTGAGGTAACTAATAATACACCTGGTTTTCCAGTTGATCTTGCATAGCCTTCAGCAGCGTGCCCTGCACCTTGTTCATGCCTTACTAAAATATGTTTTATAGAATTAAAATTTTTTAATTCATCATAAATTGGAAGAACTGCTCCACCAGGATAACCAAAAATGTGATTAACATTTTGATCTTCTAAACATTTAAATACTATCTCAGCTCCTGAATATAATTTTGGCATCCAGACAATCTAGCTGAAGTTGTACTCATTGGTCAAGTTATTGTGAGTATAATTTATAATTTATTTATAAATTTTGATAGAGCTTGGGCATCAAATTTTTGCCAATCATTCATCTGACCTCTGGACCAAGTTCTCTGTCTTTTGGCGTATTGTCTAGTTTTTATAACAATATTTTGTTTTAAATCACTCATAGAAGTTTTTTTATCAATAAATTCTTTAATCTCTCTTATTCCAATAACTTTGAAGATGTTATTATCACTCTTCAAATTAAGCTTTAAAAATTCCTTAACTTCTTGAATAGCTCCATTTTTCATCATTTGATCTACTCTTTTAGAAATTTTACTGATTAGTTCATCTCTCGGATAATCAATATAAATTTTAATAAATTGATCATTTCGAAAAGATGGCTTTGTTTTCTTGTACCATTCAAAAATTGATTTCTTTGTAAATGAAATAACTTCATAAGCTCTAATAGATCTTTGAACATCAGTAGGAGCAATCCTGTTTTTTACTGATGAGTCATTTTTTAAAAGTTTTGAATAAAATTTTTTTTGACCTAAACTATTTTGCATTCGTCTTATTTTATTACGAATAGGAATTGGTATATTTGGAATTTTTACCAAGCCATCAGTCAGGGCTTTGAAATAAAGACCGGTACCACCAACTAAAATTGGTATTTTATTTTTATCTCTAATTTTTTTTATATTTTTTTTTGCTAATTTTAACCATTCGCCAGATGAAAAATCTTTTTTAACAGTTCTAAAACCATATAAATGATGTTCTATCTTTTCTAAGTCAATTTTCGAAGGTCGAGCAGTCAGTACCTTCAATTCTTTATAAACCTGCATACTATCCGCATTTATAATTTCCCCATTTAATTTTTTTGCAATTTTTAATGCAATCTTAGATTTGCCTGATGCTGTAGGACCTGAAATTAATATTATTTTGGACTTAAGGTCCATTTGGTTATTTTAATTTAACACCAACATATGTTCTTTGATTTTGGTTATTATATATTGCAATTAGTAAGTTTTTTTCTTCACTTCTTAATTTCAATTTTACCACATTATCAAGATCACCTATTGTATTAATTTTTTTTCTATTAGCCTCAACAATAATATTATTTACTTGGAGATAATTAATTGGACTATCTTTATCTATATTTGTAATTACTACTCCACTTGTAGTTTTTGGAAGGTTTCTAGCCTCAATATCATCTTTACTTAACAATCGAACATTGATTTTTAAACCTTCAATTCTCTTCACCTTTGGTTTTTCAATTGTAGGTTTTTGTGCTTTAAAGTCCTCGGATGTTTCTAATCTTCCAAGAACTATTTCTTTTGTAATTTCTCTTTTATTTCTCCAAATTTTAACAATTACTTTTTTTCCAACATCCGTTTCAGCAACTATTTTGGGTAGTTCTTTCATTTCATTAATTGGTTTTCCATCAAACTCTAAAATTATATCACCAGGTTTTATTCCCCCTTTATCTGATGGACTATTATCAGCAACACTGGCAACCAGAGCACCTCTCGGTTTATCTAGCTTTTCTGCATCTGCTATTCCTTGATCTACTACTTGAATTCTAACACCAAGCCATCCTCTTTTTGTTTCTCCAAATTCAATTAATTGATCAATAACTTTTTGAGCACTATTAGATGGGATAGCAAATCCTATTCCAATTGATCCAGACTGTCCAAGTATAGCTGTATTTATTCCAATGACATCTCCATTCATATTAAATAACGGTCCACCTGAATTTCCTTGATTTATTGAAGCGTCAGTTTGAATATAATCTTCATATCTTGAAAGTCCTATGCTTCTATTTCTAGCAGAAATTATACCTGCTGTTACTGTGCCTCCAAGACCAAATGGATTACCTATTGCAATAACCCAATCTCCAATTCTGGCTTTATCTGAGTTACCAAATTTTACTGGCTTAAATTTTTCGTCAGAATCTATTTTTAATACTGCGATATCCATACCTGCGTCTGCACCAAGAACCTCAGCTTTATAATTTTGATCTCCGTTTACTCTGACAAATATATCTGATGCTCCTTGAATAACATGATTATTTGTTATTACAATTCCATCTTCATCAATTATAAAGCCTGATCCTAACGCACTTGTTTGTCTTTGTTGAGGAGAACCAAACATATCTTCGAATGGTGAACCTGGTGGAAATTCAAATGGCAAAGGATTTGATCTAGTTGTAATAGTAGTGGTAGTAGAAATATTTACAACTGATGGCATTAATCTTTCTGCTAAATCTGCAAATGATGATGGAATTTCCTGAGCTTGAGAAATTGAGGGATAACATATTGAAACTATTAATATTGATAAAATTTTGTAAATATTTTTCATGACTTTGAATACCAAATAATTATAAATCCTATAATTGCAAACATTAATCCACCTGCTCTCAATTGTTTATCAGCTACAGCATCAAGTTTTTTTAACATATTTTTCATTTTTGATGGAAATAAGGCATATAAAACACCTTCGATAAATAGGAAAAGACCAAAAGCTATGATCAATTCTCTCATTTTAAATTATTTTTAATTTAATTTTCTTTATTTCCAAAAAATTTAAAAAACTCACTGTCAGGAGATAAAATCATAGATGTTTCTCCTCCAATTAAAGCTTTCTGATAAGCCTGCATCGCTCGATAAAATCCAAAAAACTCAGGATCTTGTCCAAATGCATCTGCAAAAATTTTATTTTTTAGACCGTCTCCTTCACCTTTCATTATTTCAGATTTTTTTTGGGCATCTGCTAGAATAACAGTAACCTCTTTATCTGCAGTGGATGTTATTGTAACTGCCATCTCAGCACCTTTTGCTCTAAATTCTTTAGCTTCTCTTTCTCTCTCAGTTTGCATTCTTCTAAAAATTGCATCACTGTTAGCTTGGGGTAGGTCTGCTCTTTTTATTCTTACATCAACTATTTTAATTCCAAAGTTTTCTGCTTCATTATTTACACCTTGTTGAATTAATGCCATTTGTTTTGATCTATCTTCAGAAAGTAATGTTTGCAATTTTTGTTGTCCTAAAACATTTCTTATTCTTGAATTTATTATTGTTGCTAATCTTGATCTAGCAACTCTTTCATTACCTACAGAGATATAAAATTTTAACGGATCGACTATCTGAAATCTTGCAAATGCATCAACTATTAGACGTTTTTGATCAGATGCAATAACCTCTTCGGGTGGAGTATCTAAATTTAAAACTCTTTTATCTAAGAAAACTACGTTTTGAATAAAAGGTAGTTTAAAGTTTAAACCTGGCTTTAAAATTATTCTTTTTGGGTCTCCAAATTGAAGAACAATAGCTTGATTTACCTCTTTAACTATAAATATTGAAAAAAATAGCGTTGCAGCTATCAGGATAATTATAGGAAGTATAAATTTTCCAGCTTTCATTAATTTGACCCCGATTTTAATTCTTGTAATGGAAGATATGGCACTACACCAGACCCAGAGTCTTTGTCGATAATAATCTTATTTATATCTGCAAGGACTTGTTCCATTGTTTCTAAATACATTCTCTCCTGAGTTACCTCTTTTGCTTTTGCGTATTCAGTATAAATTGATAAAAACCTACTGGCTTCCCCTTCTGCCTTAGCAACAACTTCTTTTTTATAAGCCTCAGCAGCTTGTAAAATTTTTGCAGCTTCTCCTCGAGCTCTTGGTATTACATCGTTAGCATAAGCCTCTGCTTCGTTTTTCGATCTTTCCATATCAGCTCTCGCAGCTTGTACATCTCTAAATGCATCAATAACCTGGTCTGGTGGGTCAGCTTTTTGAGTTTGCACTTGTGTTATTTGTACTCCACTTTCATATTCATCAAGTATTCCTTGAATAATCTCTTGAGTATCTCTTTCTATCACTGCTCTTCCTTCAGTCAGAATTGGTTGAATGTCTGATCTAGCAATTACTTCTCTCATCGCAGTTTCTGCAGCTGCTTTTACTGTGCCTTCTGGATCTTGGATTTTGAAAAGAAAATTACCAGCATCTTTTATTACCCAAAATACTGAAAAGTCTATGTTAACAATATTTTCATCACCTGTTAACATTAAGCTTTCTTCTGGAACATCAGCAACTCCTCCACCTTGACCAAATCCACTGTCTCTCTCTGATCTAAAACCGATATCCATTCTGTTCACTTTTGTAACTTTTGGAGTTAACACGCTCTCAATTGGGAATGGAAAATGATAATTTAATCCTGGCTGAGTAGTATTCACAAACTTGCCAAATCTTAATACTACACCCTGCTCATCAGGTAAAACTCTATATAAACCACTTAATGCCCAAATAACTACTAATATTATCAATCCAAATATTATTGGCTTTTTTCCCCCTGCGCCACTTCCCGTAAATTTATTGATCGTATCTTGTAATTTTTTAATTGCCTCATCCATATTAGGGGGAGTTGGGCCTCTTCTGAAACCTCCACCGTTACCGCTTCCTCCACTTCCTGGAGGGCTTCCCCATGGGCTCTGATTTTTATAAATGGTCATTATGACATTCTATATAGTGTCTTTATGCTCAAAAACAAGGTAAGTGTATTTTTATGAGCGATAAAAAAGTAGGTCTAAGTGACACAATGAAGTCAAAAACTGAGCCAAAAACCTTCAAAAGAAACCCAATTCTAGGAACTAAATTTACAATTGCAATATCCAGTGCAAAAGGTGGTGTTGGAAAATCTACTTTTGCCACAAATTTAGCTTTAGCGTTAAAAAAAGTTGGATGCAAAGTAGGAATTTTAGATGCAGATATTTACGGACCTTCTTTGCCAAAACTATTCGCTATTAACGAAAAGCCAGATAGTGATGGACAAATGTTAAAACCAATTGTCAAGTATGAAATACAGTGCATGTCTATAGGGTTTTTAACAGATGAACAAACACCAATGATATGGAGAGGTCCAATGGTTACTTCCGCAATAAAGACATTTACACAAAAAGTAGCGTGGAAAGATCTAGATTTTATAATCGTTGATATGCCTCCAGGAACTGGGGATACTCAACTAACCTTTGCTCAAGGTATAAATATGGATGGAGCAATTATCATATCAACACCTCAGGAAATTGCTCTTCAGGATGTTAAACGAGGAATTAGAATGTTTGACAAGTTAAAAGTAAATATTGTCGGCTTAGTAGATAATATGAGTTATTTTATTGGTGATGATGGAAAAAAATATCCAATTTTTGGCGAAGGTGGAGTGGAAAGAACAGCAGAAGAGTTTAAAAAAAAATTTTTAGGCAAGATACCTATTGATCCAAAAGTCGGTAAAGCTGGCGATTTAGGTAAACCAATAGTTGAAGATGATATTACTCATGAAATATCAAAAATATATTTAGATTTTGCAAAAATATTAAAAAATATTTATCTTTAAAAATTAATTTAATATTTTGTTTAACTCAGGATATATTTTTTTTGCAATGAATTCTGATCCATCTGCATTAGTGTGAATATAATCAACAAAATAATTTCCTATATTAGTTTCATCTATAATTTTATTTAGAGATATTATGTGAAATTTATTTTCTATACAGAATTCTTCAAGTTTTTCGTTTATAAAAAATAGAGTTTTATTTCCATTTACTCTATAATCAATTTGGGAAATAAATATTGGTTGAATTTTTTTTTTTTTAAGTACTTGTTTTAATAAATTTAGATTGAAAGAAAAAGCATTTAAAACTTCTTTATCTTTTTTATTTAATATATATTTTTTTTTAGCTGTTTTGTAACTAATGACCTTAGAAGTTCTTATTTTTTTCTTAATATTTTCATTATCTACGAAGTAACCTCCTAAATTTTTTGCTTCAAATATTTCATTATCTTCTTTGATAAATTTAAGCCTTTCATAAAATCTTTTTTTTTGAAAAAAAAAACTATTGTGTTTAATCAGCTGTTTAAATGTTGGCTTCACTTCATCTTCTTTTTGATATTTTACATATCTTATATCTCTCTCATTTATCCCAATGTAAAATATCATATAATCTGGATTAAAAGCATCTAATTTTCCAAACCATTTATCAAAATCATGAAAAATGCCTCTTAGAGATTTTCCGCTTTCAGAGGCATTGAATATTTTATGATTTGTTTCATCTTTCAAAAAATATGAGTTAAGTTGGCCTACAATTGTTTTTTCATAAGGAAGTATTAATTCATCTGACGTACTTCCACCTGTTAAAATTATTTTCACATCTTTGAGATCGTATTTTTTAAAATCGCTATCATTGCGGAAACCATAATAATCTCTTTGATAATTTAAACTGATTTTTTTTTCATCTAATTCATATGTAATGTTTTTGTTAACTATTCTTTTGCTATTTAAAAAGTGGCTGAATTGTATGTTACCATAAAAAAAGCCCAGGGTTAAATCGATTAAAACAAAAAAAATTAAAAATAAAAATAAATTTATGATCAATATTTTAAATTTTTTATAAACATTTAATTCGATCATTTTTTAAAATTACTTTTGAATTAATCCAATTCAAATTTATTTTTATAATCTTTTTTTAAGTATGAATCCTGGTCTTTTTTATTTAGAAAACAGTTACCTATGACTAAAGTATCCAATTCTGTTCCCATAAAACAATTAAAAGCTTCTTCTGGAGTATTAACTATAGGCTCACCTCGTACATTAAAAGATGTATTTATTAAAACTGGACATCCTGTTTTTTCTTTAAACTTTGAAATTAAATTGTAGTATTTAGAATTAGTTTTCTTACTAACAGTTTGAATTCTTGCTGAATAGTCTACGTGTGTAACAGCTGGAATATTTGATCTTTTAATATTCAATTTATCAATACCAAATAATTTTTTTTCTTCATTAGACATTTGCATTGTTTTTGAATCATGAACGCCGGCTACCATAAGCATATATGGACTTGATGTATTTATATTAAACCATTCCTCTTTATCTTCTTCTAAAATTGATGGAGCAAAAGGTCTAAAACTTTCTCTATATTTAACTTTTAAATTTAAATTTTTTTGCATATTTTCTGATCTTGGGTCACCAAGTATTGATCTTGCTCCTAATGCTCTTGGTCCAAACTCCGTTCTGCCTTGAAACCAGCCAACTGCATCTCCATTAATTAAGCTATCTGTGGTTTTTTCATAAATTTCACTTTCCTCTAAAATTTTGAACTTTGCGCCAATTTTATTTAATTTTTCTGATACAGTTTTATCATCAAATTCTTGGCCTAGGTAAGAGCCTTTCATGCTATCATTAATGTTAACTTCTCTATTTTTATTTAAGTGTAAATGCCAATAAGCTAGTGATGCTCCAAGTGAACCTCCAGCATCTCCAGCAGCAGGCTGAACCCAAATATTTTCAAAAATTTTTTCGTCTAGAATTTTTCCATTTGCAACACAGTTTAACGCCACCCCTCCTGCCATACATAAATTTTTAATTTGATACTCTTCTCTTAATGATTTTGCCATCTTGATCATAATTTCCTCTGTTAATTTTTGGATTGATGCTGCAATATCCATATGAAATTGGGTTAATCTTTCACTTTTAGAATCTCTCTGCTTTTGACCAAAAAGACTGTTGAATTTAGAATTTGTCATTCTTAGTCCTGTTGCATAATCAAAATAACTTTGATCGAGTTTAAAAGATCCATCTTTTTTTATATCAATTAAATTATCCTTAATTTTTTGATAATACCTTGGTTCTCCATAAGGAGCTAAACCCATTAATTTGTATTCACCACTATTGACTTTAAATCCAGTATAATAAGTAAAGGCTGAATAAAGTAAACCTAATGAGTGAGGAAAATGAATTTCTTTTTTAATTTCGAGATCTTTGCCATTTCCTATTGCTACAGTTGTAGTTGCCCACTCTCCTACACCATCTGAGGTTAACACTATTGCTTCATTAAATGGCGATGGGTAAAATGCACTAGCAGCATGACTTAAATGGTGTTCGGAAAAAAATAATTTATTTTCATCAATAAAATTTTTATCATGAGCTTTAAGGTATTTAATTAGTTGATTTTTTTGAAAAAGCTTATCTTTAAGCCAAGTTGGCATAGCTTTAGTAAATTGAGAAAATCCTTTTGGTGCAAATGCAACATAAGTCTCTAATAATCTTTCAAATTTTAAAAATGGTTTTTCAAAAAATACAACACTATCAACATCTGATAATGTTAAATTAGCATAACTTAAAACAAAGTTTACTGCATTTTTCGGATAACTAGAGTCGTGTTTAAGTCTTGAAAATCTCTCTTCTTGTGCAGCAGCTATTATTTTTCCATCAATTATAATACTTGCTGCACTATCGTGATAAAATGCGGAAATTCCAAGTACAGAAGTCAATTTCTAAAATATTGTGTAAATAAATGGAGCAACTGCTGAACCTTGACTTAAAACAATTAACCCTCCAAACAAAACCAAAACTATTATTATTGGTAAAAGCCAGTATTTTTTCCTTACTTTTAAAAAATTCCAAAATTCAATTATAAAACTCATATCAAAATTGGTTTTTCATATTGTTATTCGAATTATCTTTTTTTAACCAATAAGTATCATTTTTATTTTTTTTTAAATTTAATATATCTTTACTAAAAAGTTTTAATATTAATCCAGTAGGTGTAACAACACCAAAAAAAATAATACCCATGACTATTGGAGATACAAAATTTCCTAAAAGTTTTCCAAAACTCATCCATACTTTATTTAAAGGTGTTAGAATTTTTGCGTTAAATATTCCTAAAATAAAAAATATTAAGGATATAATAACTGACCAAATTCTTATACTTTCAGAATTAATAATCGGCCATAAACCAATTATGATAAAGACAAAAAAGAAAAGTAAACCAAAGCTTCGATTGGAAGGTAATTTTTGATCGTACATGGTATATGATATTAGATTATTTTATCCTTTTGATCAAATGCATCCATTAGCTCATTCCACTCTCTTTTTGAAAGTCCAGAGTTTTCTAAATTTATTTCTTCACCTTTAATCAATTTTTTGATGACTGACTTTCCTTTTTTAGAAACCTCAGTTCCACCTACTCTATAATCTAAAAATGCTTCATAAGTTATTGGAACCCATTTTTTTAAAGTATCCATCATCACATCTGCATATGCTCTAATTTCATATTGAGCATGTTGATCTGCTCTAAGTCTCAAAAAATTCATCAAATTTAGTAAATCTGTTTTCCAATACCACTGGGTATATGTATTTAATGTAAGGTTCATTCTAGCTAATTCTCTCGCAAGACCTGTGGCTTTCTCATCAATAATATTTCCTTCATAAGTTTGATTTAACATTTTTTCATAGTTAGAGTAAGTTTGTTCTGCGTCACTTTTAAGAAGTTCCAAAACTTGTTTTGCTTTCTCACCTGTTAAAATACTCCCTCTTCCTTGTCTATTGTTTAAAGATTGAGCAGCCAAATGTTGAGATTGAGGTAAATAAAATTCTTTGTCTAAAATTGAATATCTTGCAGAATACTCATTTACATTAGCAGTCCTATGCCTAATCCACTGTCTTGCAATAAATATAGGAAGTTTAACGTGATATTTAATTTCACACATCTCAAAAGGTGTACTGTGCCAATGTCTCATTAAGTATTTTATTAATCCTGAGTCTGTGGAAACTTGTTTTGTTCCTTTGCCATATGAAACTCGTGCAGACTGAACCACGGAAGTATCGTCTCCCATATAATCAATCACTCTTATAAAGCCATGATCTAAAACAGGTATTGCTTCGTATAAAACTTTTTCTAATTCTGGAGCTATCACTCTCTTAGTAACATTCTCTTGAGATTGAAGGTCTTTTATCTCTTTTATTTGCTCTTTTGTTAACTTCATGAATAATATGTTGAATCCTCTGGATTTGGTTTTATATTATTTATGTTGGTTTTCCAACTATGACGATAAACGAGTTTCGCAATAACCATTACGGACGTGGGGGCAGTACCCACCACCTCCACCATTTTCAACTTATGGGGGTGAATTAGGATCGACGGATGTCTAAAAGTTATTCTTTCGTTCGGTATTGTTCCGCCGTAATGGGCTAAATTATAAATGCTAACGAAAGTTATGCACTTGCAGCTTAATTAATTTTTTAATTAAGTTACGGGGTTCGGGGCACCTGGCAACAGAACGCCCCTTATTTAGCATAAATTTTATTTACAATTGCAATGTATTTTCTTTTGTTTTTTATGCAATTATGTTCAGGATTTATTCTCTTATAAGCTAACTTAAAATCTATTAAATTTTGCTCTTTGAGTTCCTTTATTGTTTCGTAAGATGCAATAGAATTATACATATGATCTGAGTCTTTCACATTAAGATTAATATGAACATCATCACATAAAATTAATCCGTTATCTTTTAAAATATTAAGTGAATTAATAATATCTATACAAACTACTGGATACCCGTGAGCTCCGTCAATCCATATTAAATCATAATTCTTCTTAAATTTAAGTAAGTTTAATGAGTTGAGTTCTCTAAATTTAATATTTTTTTTTTTTGATAAAATTTTGTTTCTGTTAAAGACAAATTCATTTTCTTTGTCCTTTCTATTATAATAATTTTTAAATTTCTTGTCATTGTCAGGTAAATCTATTGTTTCAATATTAGAGTAAGGAAAAAGTTTCGACAGTAGTATAGAATTAAAACCATCATAGGTTCCAATTTCTAATATATCGATTTTTGTCTTATTTTTTATAAGTGATAAAGATGAAAATAAAACCTCATGCTCTGAGCTCATGCTTCTTTCAATTTCTAAATAAGTACTTAAATCTTTTTTTATGTTGATTAAGTTTTTTATGCCCTTTTTTCTATCTAAACCCAAAGAAGTAAAAATAATATTTTGTTCTTTTTCAAATATTTCTTGTTTGTATTGTTTTAATTTTAAATAATAGTTAAATTTATCAAATATTTTCAAAAGTATTTTATGTGGATTAAACAAATTTTTAACTATCTTTTTTATTAATTTTATTATCATATCATTTATTTTGAAAGACTAGGAAAATCCGATAAATTTCTTAAAAATTTAACTTTTTATAAATTACCTCCGGTATTAATAAAATTACAAACATAATTAATCTCCATAAACTATTCACATAAACTATTTCTTTATTTTTTTTTATTGCTTGAAATATAATTTCACTAGCTTTTTCTGGTGAAGAAATTAAAAATTTTGGACTTTTTTCGGAAAAACTACTAGTTGATATATATCCTGGTATTATAGTTATGACTTTAAGTTCATTTTGAAGTTTTTGTCTCAGACCAGATAAAAAATTTATTAGTCCACCTTTACTTGCAGAGTAATATAATCTTTTTTTTCTACCGCGTAAACCTGCAACCGAGCTTATTGCACAAATAAAATTATTTTTATTTTTAATAATTTTTTTTGATAGTTTTGTTATCGCTATAGTTGGATTAACAAAATTAACATCGATATTTTTCTTTGCTAGGTCCTCATCCTCAAACTCTTTATATGGATTACCAGTATACCCACTAATCCACAAAACTCCTGACAAATCATTAGGTAATTTATCTATATCTTTTAAAGTTTGATCAATATTTTCTAGCTCATTTTCATAAAAGTAAAACTGTAGATCTTTAAAATTTTCAATTTCAATATTTGACTTTGTTTTTTTTATATCTCTACAAAAAATATGAATTTCTTTAAATTCAAAACATAATTTTTTAATTAAATATTTTGATATTAAAGATGAGCCTCCATGTATAAATAGTTTCTTTTTTTCAATCATATTTTAATAGCCTTTTAAAAATATTAGAATTAAAATTTTTATTAAAATACATTTTATTGTTTTGATTAAAAATATCATTTTTATTTAAAGTCGAATTATTTAGTTTATTCAAAACAATATCTTTTGAAAGTTCAACCTCTAAATCATATTTTTTTACGAGATAATTAATAAATTTTTTAATTTTTTTTTTATTATTATAAATTGGAAAATCTAATGAGAGTGAAAATTTATTTATTTTTTTATTATCATGAAATTTAATGATGCTAAAATTTGAAAAAATTTGATAAATCTTCATTAACTTTTTTATTTTATCAATTATAAAGGGTAAATTATTTTGATTTAGATATATTTGAAATTGATAAAATCCATGAGGTTTGAAGAATTCATTCCAATTGACAATTTTATTTTGTGGAAAAAAGAAATTATTTAATTTTAAAATATTTGTTTTGAAAAATTTATTTTTTGTTTTAAAAAAATAATTAAAAATAATTGTAGTCAATTTCATTTTGACAATTAAACTTATTAAATATGTCACAAAACTAGGAAGCTTTAAATCATAATAAAAGAAATGCTTTTTATCCTTAGTGTTATAGTGAGATCCTAAAAATAAAATTCCTTCAAAATTTTCTTTGGTAAAATCAACCCAACATACTCCATACCTAAATTTTTTTAATTTTATAAGTAATTCAAAAAAACTATCATAACTATCAAAATAAAAAGACTCTTGCTTTATAAAAGATGAATTTAATTTTGATAATTTTATTTTTGCTGATATTATTGGTCCCGTTCTTCCTTTTCCACCAATACTTAAATAAAAAAAAAATTTATTTTTTTTTCTAGAACATTCGATTATTTTGTTATTATTATTTATTAATTTGATAGAATGAATGAAGTTTTCTATTTTATTATTAGTTAATAGTTTACCAGAGATATTATTAGCAATCATTCCACCAATTGAAACGTATTTGCAACCAGGCATACAAGGTAAAATTAAACCTTTATTAAATATTTTTTCGTTCATATCTCTTAAAGATGCTCCCGATTCAATTTCTATTACTCTTCTTTTAATATCTAAATTTAATATATTGTTAAAATTTGAGAGTGATATGTGGTTACCATTTCCAATAAAGGTGTCTCCATAAGATCTCATATTTCCCACAATTGTAAATGGCTTATTTAAATATTGTCTTAATTCCTTAATATTTTTTGGTTTTATTATTTTTGATGAAAAATTTGCTGTATATGTAAAATTATATTTTTTTTTAGATTTAACCATGTTTAAATAACATAATTCTTAATCTATAAATATAATGTTTCAAATATGAAATCTTCAAAAAATTCAATTTTTTTTTATTTATCATCACTTTTTGTATTGTTACTATTTTCTTATCTATTTTACATTTCGACAATTTATACAATTAATTTTTGGACTTTTTCTCAATCTCATCTGAATTATAGCGGCGGTTTTGTTAAAAGAGGTCTTTTTGGAACTATTTCAATTTTTATCGAAAACAATTTCAATATCAATACATCAAAGACATTTTCCTATTTTTTCATATTCTTTTATCTTATAACCATCTTATTATATCTCCATATTATTAAAGAATATATCTCAAATAAGATTTTATTTGTTTATTTGCTTTTATCGCCAACCTTAATAATGTTTTCTTTTAATGATTTAGGTGGCTACCAAAGGTTTGATGTTTTATCTATTTTTTTAATTTTATTTCATTCGTTACTTGTAAGAAATCATCGTAATAATATTTTAAATTATAAAAGTTATTTAAAAATTTTCTCTTATCTAATTGTTCCATTAATTATAATTTCTTTATTTATTCACGAGATTCAAGCATGGACAGTACCATTTCATTTTTTATTTGCAAAAATCGTTGTTGGAGAAAATAACAGTTCTCAAAAAACTCTTTTTCCATCATTTGCAATATGTTTTTTGGCGATATTATTTATTTTTTTTTATCCTATAAGTGAAAATACAATTGAACTAATGTTAGAAA
This sequence comes from uncultured Pelagibacteraceae bacterium, assembly GCA_902562645.1. GTDB lineage: Bacteria > Pseudomonadota > Alphaproteobacteria > Pelagibacterales > Pelagibacteraceae > Pelagibacter. The sequence continues at coordinate 64,833 of CACETY010000003.1, read as the reverse complement.
AGATTTCATTAGTTACAGAGAAAGATCTTTGGCTGGATGCAGTTTTAGTTGCGGCTAAAACTGAAGGTAATTTGAGTGTTATTAAATATGAATTAAATACTAATTTATTTAATTTCTATAACTTTAAAATTAACATTTTTTTTATAATATTGTCAGTATTACCATTTCATTTTTTTATTAAATATTTTAACAAAAATAAGATCATAGTAGATAAAAATTTAAATACTTTAAAATATATGTATTTATCGATCCTGCCGCTATTCTTATTTCTTTTCCCAATTGGAGATACTGGCAGATGGATAAATATTATCAGTTTTATAAGTTTTGCTTTTTTTGTGCAATATCCATTTGAAAATAGAGAAAAAGATAATTTTTTCCCAGAAGTTAACATTAAAACTTTTCCTTTAATTTTAATTGTAATTATTTGCTGTTTTTTTATTAGACTACCACACTGTTGTAATTTAGAGGCTAAAGAGATTAACATCTGGGGCGGTTTGAGTAAAAAATTTTTAGTCTTCTATTATATGCAAGATAAAAAATATAAAGACTCTAATTATGATATTAAGGATAAGTATTACGATATTAAACAAAGATTTAAAAAAGCTAAATGAACTTATATAAAATAAATAAACAAAAAAGCTTTGTTATAATATTAGTAATAATTTTAGGATCATCTGTTTTCAGCTCATATTTTCAAATAATAAAAGATGTGTTATCACCAAGTGGACATCATGATTTTCAATGGTCACCTACGAAACTAGTTTTTGAAAATGTGAACCATTATCATTACATGTTGAGTGGAAATACTGAAAAAATTATGATGTCACAATATGGAGAGTATCTCCATGGACTATATATATTATTTTATCCATATACTTTATTGGACTGGACTCATGCTAAGGTTGCCTGGATGTTAACAAATATCATTTTGTTATTTTTAATTCCAATAATGTTATGTAAAAAATTTTCTCTTTCAGCAGAAAAGAGTATTTTAATAATTTTTTTCTTTAGTTTTTGTATCGTTTCAAAAGTACAAATAGTTACAGGACAACAGACACTTTTAATTTTATTTTTTTTTATTCTTCCTTTTATAAAAGAAACCAAATTAAATGTTATATTATCAGGAATAAGTTATTTTAAATATACAATTGGATACTCAATTTTTTTATATTACCTGTCGTCAAATAAATTTAAATTTTTACTCTTAACAATGCTACCAGCAATATTTGGTTGGCTATTTTATAGCTTTATAACAAATTCTAGTCCTTTTATTACAATTTTTCAACCATTTGAGTTAGCATTAGAAAATCAATTAGTTGGGGAGACAACTAATAATATGCCAAAGAATAAATTTATTTTCTCAATTTTTGAAAAAATTAGTTTAATTGATTTTTATTATAAATCATTATTATTTTTAATTTTATCAATAATATTTAATTACTTTTTTATTTTTAAAATTAAAAGTTTAAATGATAGTCTTTTAAAATTGTCTTGTTTATCTTTAAGCACATTAATTTTTTTTCCACATTACCCACACGATTATGTAATGATGCTTCCATTTCTTGTATATTCTATAAAAAACTTTTCTTTATTTGTTTCAAAAATAACATTTATATTGACTGTTTATTTTTTACATTTTTTTAAAGGTTTAAATATATATCTTGTTAAAGGACTTAACTATTTAAGTTTAGACAAAAAATTTTTAGACTTTTTTGACTATTCTATTTCATACATTAATATTTTATTACTATTATTTATATTGGTGATTAATCTAATCAATAACAATAAGATTAATGGTAGAAATACTACAAAAATTGGTGCGGCCAGAGAGACTTGAACTCTCATGGGCTTAGCCCACACGGCCCTCAACCGTGCCTGTCTACCAATTTCAGCATGACCGCAAAATGCGTCAGATTAAATGAATGACAATTCTATATCAAGTTGATAAGTTTTTATTATGGAATTTACGCCAGAAATAAAAAAAGCAACGAACTCAATATACGAAAAAGTCTCAAAAAAAATCCCAGAAATTGAGTGGGCTCATCACGCGCCTTATATTTATCAAATTAACAAATTAAAAAAAGAGAAGAATGCCATTATACTTGCACACAATTATCAAACACCAGAAATATACCATGGTATTTCAGATTTTTCTGCTGACTCGTTAGCATTGGCAGTTGAAGCTGCAAAAACTAAGGCAGATATAATCGTAATGTGTGGAGTTCATTTTATGGCTGAAACAGCAAAATTAATGAGCCCTGAAAAAAAAGTATTGTTGCCAGATATGAAAGCTGGTTGCTCTTTATCCTCATCTATAACTGGTGAAGATGTAAGAAACTTAAAAAAACAATATCCTGGAGTTCCTGTAGTTTCATACGTTAACACTTCTGCAGATGTTAAGGCAGAAACTGATGTTTGTTGCACATCAGCAAATGCTGTTAAAATTGTAAACTCTTTAGGTGTAAAAAAAGTAATTTTCTTACCAGACGATTATTTAGCAAAATATGTTGCTTCTCAAACTGATGTAGAAATTATTTCATGGAAAGGAACATGTGAGGTTCATGAACAATTTAATGATGAGGAGATTAATGAAATAAGAAAAAATAATCCTGGAATCAAAATTATTGCTCACCCTGAATGTCCTCCCGATGTTATAGATGCTAGTGATTTTGCAGGCTCAACAAGTGGCATGATAAAATATGTAAAAGATAATCAACCTGAAAAAGTTATGATGGTCACAGAATGCTCAATGAGTGATAATGTTCAAATTGATAATCCTAATGTAGAATTTATTAGACCTTGTAATTTATGTCCTCACATGAAAAGAATTACATTGCCAAAAATACTTGATTGTTTAGAAAATGAAACAAACGAATTAATAATGGACCACGAAACAATTGAGAGAGCTAGGACATCGGTAGAGAGAATGGCTGAAATAGGCAGATAGAATCTGTGCCTAAAATTCAATTAAGTAAAAATTTTATCCGATCAACCTGCAAGTTAGCCCTTAACGAGGATCTATATCCTTCAGGAGATATTACATCAAACCTTTTAAATAATAATTCGATTTTAAAAGTCAAATTGACGAGCAATGAAGCTGGTATTATTGGTGGATTAGAATTTGCTAAACAAACATTTAATTTATTAGACAGAAATATTAAATTTCATATAAAAAAAAAAGAAGGTTCAAGAATTAGTAAAGGGTCTGTAATTGCTGTAATTGAAGGTAAAATTAAAAATATATTAATTGGAGAAAGAGTTGCTCTAAATTTTCTATCTCATATCTCTGGCATTGCAACTAAAACAAATAAATTTGTAAAAAAGGTAAGTAAGAAAACAAAAATTTGTTGTACTAGAAAAACAATTCCTAATCTAAGAGTTATTCAAAAATATGCTGTAAAACTAGGAGGTGGGACAAACCACAGATTTAATTTAAGTGATGAATTTTTAATTAAAGACAATCATCTAGCCTCATCAAAGAAATTTGAAGAAATAGTAAAAAAAGCAATTAAAAATAAAAAAAAAAGAAAAATTACTGTCGAAGTTGATACTTTGAATCAATTTAAAAGGATTAATGGACTAAATTTTAATACAGTTCTGTTTGATAATATGAGTCCAAAAAATCTAAGAGAAGCTATTAAATATGCAAAAGGAAAATATGAGACTGAAGCCTCTGGAGGAATAACTTTAAAAAATGTAAAAAAAATGGCTTCAACAAACGTTGATAGAATATCAGTAGGTGAATTAACACATAGTATTCAAGCCTTAGATTTAAAATTGCAAATTTAAATTTTTTTTATCTGAGCTTGAGCTGCTGCTAATCTTGCAACTGGAACTCTGTAGGGAGAACAAGACACATAATCTAATCCAGTTTTTGCACAAAATTCTATACTTTTGGGATCTCCACCATGCTCACCACAAATTCCAAGTTTAATTTTTTTGTTTTGTTTTCTTCCTTTGTCAGTTGCAATTTTTATTAAGTCTCCAACTCCATCATCAATCGATACAAAAGGATCAATGTCAAAAATTTTGTTCTCAATATAATCATTTAGAAATTTACCACTATCATCTCTACTAATTCCAAATGTAGTTTGAGTTAAATCATTAGTTCCAAAACTAAAAAATTCAGCGTGTTTAGCAATATCTTTTGCCTTTATTGCTGCTCTTGGCAATTCAATCATTGTTCCAACTAAAAAATCGATTTTAATTTTATTTGCATCTTGAACTTTTTTTGCAACCCTAATGACTAAATCTTTCATGATTTTTATTTCTGCTTCTGTTGAAACTAAAGGTATCATGATTTCAGGCATTGTTGATTGAATTTTTTGTTTTTTACATTCCACTAAAGCCTCAAAAATTGCAGTACACTGCATCTCATAAATTTCAGGGAATGAGATCGCTAATCTGCAACCTCTATGACCTAACATGGGATTTTGCTCATGAAGTTCTGAAATTCTAACTTCAAGTTCTTTAACAGGAATATTTAGTGAAACTGCAACATCATTAATTTCATTTTTACTTTTCGGCAAAAATTCATGTAAAGGTGGGTCAAGTAACCTTACTGTTACAGGTAAACCTTTCATAATCTTAAATATTTCAATAAAATCTTTTTTTTGATGTGGTAATAACTTTTTGAGAGCATTAGATCGATCTTCAATTGTTTTTGATAGTATCATTTCTCTTACTGATAAAATTCTTTCCTCGTCAAAAAACATATGTTCAGTTCTACACAAACCAATACCCTCTGCACCAAATTCTCTAGCAGTTTTGCTATCCAATGGCGTCTCAGAATTAGTTCTAATTTTTAATTTTCTAAAATCATCAGACCAACTCATTATTTTTGAAAAATCACCTGATATCTCTGGTTTAACTGTTTTTACCTCACCAATAATTATTCTGCCTGTTGAACCATCAATTGTAATTATTTCACCCTCTTTAATTACTTTATTGTTTGTTTTGAATAATTTATTTTCATAATCAATTTCTATTTCACTAGATCCAGAAACACATGGTCGTCCCATCCCTCTCGCAACTACTGCAGCATGACTTGTCATACCTCCTCTTGAGGTAAGTATTCCTTTTGCTGCGTGCATACCATGTATATCTTCTGGTGAAGTTTCCACACGAACTAATATTGTACTTTGCATCATACTGTTTAATCTTTCAGCCTCTTCAGATGTGAAAACAACTTTTCCACTTGCAGCACCAGGTGATGCAGGTAAGCCTGACCCAATTACTTCCAATTTCATTTTCTCATCTAAAGTTGGATGAAGTAAAGTGTCTAAAGAACTTGGCTCTATTCGCAATATTGCATCTTTTTTAGTAATTAATTTTTCTTTAACCATATCTACAGCTATTTTTACAGCAGACTTGGCTGTTCGTTTTCCAGAGCGTGTTTGAAGCATCCAAAGTTTTTTATTTTCAACAGTAAACTCCACATCCTGCATATCTTTGTAATGTTTTTCTAACTTATTAAGAATATTTTTTAGTTGCTTGTATGTCGATGGCATTGCCTCTTCCATTGACTTAAGAGTTTCTTTTGACTCAACTCTAGCTTTCTTTGTTATATGTTGTGGTGTTCTGGTTCCAGCAACAACATCCTCTCCTTGCGCATTTATTAAATATTCTCCGTAAATATTTTTGTCTCCATCTGATGGATTTCTGGTAAAAACTACACCAGTTGCACAATCATTGCCCATATTTCCAAAAACCATTGATTGTACATTAACTGCTGTACCCCAATTAGATGGTATTTGATTTAGTTTTCTATAGACTTTTGCTCTATGACTTTCCCAAGATAAAAAAACAGCACTTATAGCTCCTACTAGTTGTTCTTTGACGTTTTGAGGAAAATCTTTTTTTGTTTTTTCTTTTACAATGTTTTTAAAATCTTTTATTAAAGCTTCCCAGTCATGCTCATCTAATTCTGTGTCTAGTAACACCCCTTTTGTTAATTTATAGTTCTCAATTATATCCTCAAAGTGATAACCTTCGATTCCTAATACAACATTAGAATACATTTGAATAAAACGCCTATAACTATCATTTGCGAATCTTAAGTTTGAAGTTTTTTTTGCAAGTGCCATTACCGTATTATCATTAAGACCTAGATTTAAAATTGTATCCATCATACCAGGCATGGAAACCCTAGCTCCAGATCTTACAGAAACTAAAAGGGGATTTTTTATATCTCCAAATTTCTTTCCTGAGTCTTTTTCAATAAATTTTAATTCTTTACTTATTTCATTAAGTATTTTTTTATTTAATTTTTTTTTATTCTTATAAAACAAGTCACATACCTCTGTAGATATTGTAAAACCAGGGGGTACGGGTAGCCCCATTCTTCCCATCTCAGAAAGATTTGCACCTTTGCCACCAAGAATATTTTTTGGTAGTTTAATTTTTTTTATTTTATTTGATTTAAAATTAAATATAAATTTTTTCATACTAGGCTTCTATTTTTGAAAAATTAAAATAGTTATCAAAAGTTTTACACAACATATTTAATAATTCTAATCTATTTTTTTTAATTATTACATCTTCATCATTAACAATAACATTATCAAAAAAATCGTTTACCTCGTTCTTAATACTTGATAAAATTTTTAAACTCTCCTCGTAATTTTCGTCTTTTCCAATACTCAAAAAATATTTTCTTATATCATTTATTTTTTTATATAATTTTTTCTCATAATCATTTTTAAATAAACCTGGATCTGCAAAACCAAGGGATTCGGTAGACATTTTTTCTTCAGTATTTAGTATATTTGAAGATCTTTTGTATGCTGCAATAGTTTCAAAACCGATTTCTTTTTTAATATTTTTATTTAAACATAAAGATTTTTTATAAGCCTTTAATATATCATCTAGTCCAAGCAAAAATGTTGAGCTCTCAATTATATCTTGTCTTATTTTTTTTTCTTTTAAATAATTTTTTAATCTTTCAATTATAAAATCACTTAATTCATTTTGTATCTTCTTAATATCAAATTCATAGCCCTGATCTCTATATACTGAACAGGTGTAAACAATTAAATCTTTTAGTTTTATTTTTATTTCATTTTCAACAATTAATCTGACAAGACTTATAGCCATTCTTCTTATGGCATATGGGTCTTTTGAACTAGTAGGTTTCAGATTAATTCCAAAAAAACCAACTAATGAGTCTAGTTTATCACTTAAAGACAAAGCAACACTGTACATTTTTTTTGGTAATTTGCTTTCCATCCCGTTAGGCAAATATTGTTCAGATACAGCAAGACAAACTTCTTTGTCAAACCCTTGAAACCTTGCAAAATGACCTCCAACAATGCCTTGGAGTTCTGGAAACTCTCCAACAAGATCAGACATTAAATCAACTTTGCAAATTGATGAAGCTATTTCAATTTTATCTTTACTAATTAAAAAATCATCAGAAATTAATGATGACAACTTTCTCATGCGCTGAATTTTGTCAAAGTAAGACCCTAAACCTTTAAAATAATTTATATTTTTTAATTTATCTACTTGTTTAACTAAATTTTGGGTTTTATTTTTTTCCCAAAAAAACTCTGCATCGCTTAATCTTGCTTCAATCACCCTCTCATTTCCTAATTTAACAAATCCTTTAGTGTCTTTTATATCTGAAACTACAAAAAAATTATTTGTAAGATTATTTTTTTTATCAAAAGTTGGTAAATATTTTTGATGACTCTGCATAGTCGTAATCAATATTTCACTTGGTATATTTAAAAATTTTTTGTCAAAATCACAAACAATTACCGCTGGCTTTTCAACTATATTTACTATTTCATCTATAAGTCTATCATTCTGTTCAATTTTTAAATTTTTTTTATTAATTATTTCATTAATCTTATTCTGTATTATTTTTTTTCTTAAATCTTGATCAATTAAAATACCTTTTTGTTTAAAAAATTTTAAATACGAATGAAAGTCATTAAAAGTTTTCATACCTTCTTCTAGTGATTTATCTATAAAAGTTTTGTTGGAGCTATTTATGTGGTTAAAATCAAAATTTAGGGGTTTTTTATTAAATATTGCTAAAATAGATTTTAGAGGTCTTCCCCAATAAAGATCATAATTTGCCCATTTCATTGATTTATTCCAAGTAATCTTTTTTAAGATTTCGCTTAAATTTTTTTCTAGTAAATCTGAAACTTTTATTTTTCTGGAATCTTTATTAAAAAAATAAAATTCACCTTTCTCAGTATTTTTTTTAAAGATTTTTTCTAATGTTGTATTATTTGATCTAATAAATCCCTCTAATGCTTTTTCAGGAGCATTAACATTTGGGCCTTTAATTTCCTCTGAGCTTAATTTGATTTCATTAGGGATTTTATCAACATGTAGAACTAATCTATTTGGTGTTGAATAAACATTGAAATTTTCATTGAATTTGATTTGGTTATCATTAAAAAAATTTTTAATATTTTTTGTTAATTCATTCCTTGCGTTTATTTGAAGCCTTGCAGGAATTTCCTCACTAAATAGCTCTACAAATAATTCTGACATTAACTTTGGCTTTCAATCCAAACTTTCCCAATTGATTTAGTTAGTTCCCTTATTCTTGCAATATATTCAGCCCTTTGTGCTACACTAATCACCCCTCTTGCATCTAAAATATTGAAGACATGACTACATTTTAAACATTGATCATAAGCTGGAAGAGAAATCTTTTTTTCAACTAATAATTTTGTTTCTTCTTCAAGCATTTCAAATATTTTAAATAAATTATCAGTATTGGCATATTCAAAATTATATGCTGAAAATTCTTTCTCTGACTGATGAAAAACATCTTTGTAAGTAATTCCTTCATCATTCCAAATTAAGTCAAAAACACTTTTTTTGTTTTGAATAAACATGCACAATCTCTCTAATCCATATGTAATTTCAACAGATACAGGTTTACATTCAACTCCAGCCATTTGTTGGAAATAGGTAAATTGTGTAACTTCCATTCCATCACACCAAACTTCCCATCCAAGACCTGCCGCTCCTAATGTAGGGCTTTCCCAGTCATCTTCAACAAACCTTATATCATGTTCCTCATGATTAATACCTATTGATGACAAGCTATTTAAATACATCTTTTTTATTTCTTTTGGTGAAGGTTTAATTAAAACTTGGAATTGATAGTAATGTTGCAATCTATTGGGGTTATCACCATATCTTCCATCAGTGGGTCTGCGTGATGGTTGAACATATGCAGTTTTCCATGGTTTTGGGCCAAGCGATCTTAAGGTGGTTGCTGGATGGAATGTCCCAGCACCTACTTCTAGATCGTACGGTTGTAATATTACACAACCTTTTTTAGACCAGAACTTTTGTAAGTTAAAGATTGTATCTTGAAAAGTTAAAGTTTTTTTTTTTATTTTAGAGACCATACCTCTGCCAGATTGATCTTTCTTCTAATAAACTAATTACTTTATCAGTATAATTTTCAGAAGATGATAGCTTTTTCGATAACCATCCTTTACTTTTTCCAAATTTCTTGATTTCTACTTCTTCACCATACTTCTCTCTTAATATTTGCTCTGCATTTCCTAATCCATCGATTAGTCCTAATTCTTTTGCTTTTTTTCCTGCCCAAAATTCCCCAGAGAAAAGTTCAATACCAGAGTTTTTGTTTAGTTTTTCTTTTCTACTTTCCTCAACAACATCTATAAAATCTTGATGTATTTCTAATTGAATATTTTTCAAACGATTAATATCTTCTTCTTTTTCATCCAAAAAAGGATCTAAAGTGCTTTTATTTTTTCCTGCAGTGTAAACTCTTCTTTCAATCCCAATTTTTTCAATTAAATTTTTAAAACCAAATGATGCAGAAATAACTCCGATAGATCCTATGATTGAACTTGAGTTAGCATAAATTTCGTCCCCTGCGCATGAAATAAGATATCCACCAGAAGCCGCTACATCTTCAGCAAAAACAATGACTTTTTTTTTTGTTTTCTTAGATTGCTCTTTTATTAGTTTGTAAATCAAATGTGACTGTACTGGAGATCCACCCGGCGAATTAACTGTGATTGCAACGGCTAAGGCTTTCTTTACTGAAAAAGCCTTTTTTATTATTTCTTCCTCACTTGAATATTCTATTCCTTGTCTGAACCTTCCAACATTTCCTATAACTCCTGATAATCTAAGGTGACTTATTATCTTTTTTTTTTTAAAAATTGAGAACATTAGAATTGTTATAAATTTTTTTAATATATTATAAACCCTAGTTATAATTAAAGAATAAGGTGCGTCAATTGATAAGTATATTAATAAATTGGATATAATAGTTTTAAAATATGGGAACTGTTATACAGCTAAAAAAACAAATTAATAATTCATATGAGGATTTAAAAAATTCTGTTGATGATAAACTGATTCTAGTTGAAGAAAAAATTAATTCCAGACTAGCAAGTAAGGTTGACTTGGTTCAAAAGATGACCAAGTATCATTTAAAAACTGGTGGTAAAAGACTAAGAGCACTCTTGACCTTACAAAGTGCCAAAATATGTGAATATCAAAAAGGATTAAGAGATGTAAATCTTGCAGCATGTGTAGAACTTATACATGCAGCAACCTTGATGCATGACGATGTAATAGATAGTGCTGATATTAGAAGAGGAAAAAAAACACTGAACACAGTCTGGGGTAATCATTCGTCTATTTTGGTAGGTGATTATTTACTTAGTAAATGTTTTGAAATGATGGTAGAGGACGGGAATTTAGAACTACTAAAACTTTTAGCAACCACATCATCTGAAATTGCACAAGGTGAAGTTCTGCAATTACAACACAATAAAGAAATAGATATTTTAGAAGAAACATATCTAAATATTATTTCATCAAAAACTGCATCTTTGTTTGCAGCAGCAACTAAAGTTGGAGCAATAATTGCTGAAAAAGATTTAAAATATAAAAATGCATTAGAATTTTACGGAAAAAACTTAGGCCTTACATTTCAAATAGCAGATGACACATTAGACTACAATTCTGAATTAAAATTATTTGGAAAAAATATTGGTAATGACTTTTACGAGGGTAAAGTGACTTTGCCAATAATTTTACTTTATCAAAAAGTTGATAGGTTTGAAAAAGAAAAATTAAAATCTTTTTTTGAAAAAGACATTCGTGAAAAGCAAAACTTGGAATATGTGTTAGATCTAATAAAAAAAAATAACATTATTAATGAGTGCTATAGAAAAGCAGAACATTATATAAATTTAGCCTCTAATTCTTTGAGTGTATTTGAAGAGTCTGATGAAAAAAATATATTAAAAAACCTAACATCTTTTAGTATTGAAAGAAATTTTTAGGGACTTAATAATACTTTTTTCCAGTTTTTTTTTTTAATGTATTTTAATCTTTCATGAATTCGATTCTGTCCATCTAACCAAAATTCAATTTCTTTAGGTTTTATTCTCCAGCCAGACCAATATTCAGGTCGTGGTATCTTATTTTTGTTAGGGAATTTTTTCTTAAATTCCTCAATGGACTTATATAAATCCTGTCTTTTTTTTAAAATAGAACTTTGCTTTGAGGCCCAAGCACCAATTCTGCTTCCATAGGCTCTTGAATTATAATAAGCATCAGCTTCTTTTTTTGTTACCTTGGTAGCAATACCAATTATTCTAATTTGTCTTTTTAAACTTTTCCAATGGAAGCACATAGAAATTTTTGAGGAATTTTTGATAGCCTTACTTTTATCACTATTAAGATTTGTATAGAAAACAAATCCATTTTTATTAAAATCTTTAAGAAGCACCATTCTAACTGTTGGAAACCCATTTTTGTTTACAGTTCCAACTGCAAATGCGTTTGGATCATTAATTTCAGTTTTTTTTGCCTTATTAAACCATTCTTCAAAAAGTTTTATTGGGTTATTATGATCTTTAAAGCAAAGATTTAGTCCAAGTGAGTTTTTTTCGTTCATAAATTTAAAAAAATAATTTATATATTAAAATAATGTCATTTAATACTTTTGGAAAGTTATTTCGATTTACGACCTGGGGGGAGTCACATGGTCCAGCTATTGGATGTGTTGTTGACGGTTGCCCTCCAAATATCCCGATAAAAGACAGTGATATACAAAAAGAACTTAATAAAAGAAAACCAGGACAATCTAAATTTACAACTCAGAGAAAAGAAGATGATAAAATTAATATTTTATCTGGGGTTTTTGAGGGTAGAACAACTGGAACTCCAATTTCTCTTATTATTTACAATAAAGATATGAGATCAAGGGATTACGAGACAATAAAGAATAAATTTAGGCCAGGACATGCAGATTATACTTATTTTAAAAAATATGGAATCCGGGATTACAGAGGTGGTGGAAGACAATCTGCCCGTGAGACTGCTGCTAGAGTTGCGGCGGGTGCTATTGCAAAAGTTGTTTTGAAAAATAAAATTGGTAAGAAGTATCAAGCCGTTGGTGCTGTTACACAATTAGGAATATTAGGATGCGACTTAAAGAAATGGAAAGATAAAACAATTTCTAGTAACCCATTTTTTTGTCCTGATAAAACTGTGATTAAACTTTGGGAAAAATATTTACTTGGAATAAGAAAAGCTGGATCGTCTTGTGGAGCAATTATTGAGGTTAGAGCAAGAGGAGTTCCTTTGGGGCTTGGAGCACCAATATACTCAAAATTAGATATGGATCTTGCGGCAGCAATGATGAGCATTAATGCTGTAAAGGGTGTAAATATTGGATCGGGAATGAACTCTGCAATGTTAACTGGTGAGGAAAACTCTGATGAAATTTTGAAAAAAAAAGGTAAAACTTCTTTTAAATCAAACAATGCGGGGGGAATTCTTGGAGGAATATCTACTGGACAAGAAATAAATGTTTCATTTGCAGTAAAACCAACATCATCTATTTTGTCGTCAAGGAAAACAATCGATAGATTTGGGAAGAATACGACAATTTCTGTAAAAGGAAGACACGACCCATGTGTTGGGATTAGAGCTGTTCCAATAGGAGAGGCAATGATGCATTGCGTAATTCTTGATCACTATTTAATGAATTCAGCACAAAATAAAATTTAATTAGATTTTTTTATTAAAACTTTTGAATTTAAAGTATCTAAGATTTTATTTTCAATCCCAACAGAGTCTAAATTAGCAAACTTATACATTAGTTCTGGTTTATCATGATCAATAAATCTATCAGGTAATATCATTGATCTAAATTTTAGATTATTGTCTAATAAATTTTTTTCACTTAAAAATTGACTCACATGAGATCCAAATCCCCCAATTGAACCCTCTTCTATTGTAATCAAAACTTCATGTTCTGTAGCAATTTGCCATATTAGGTTTTCATCCAACGGTTTTACAAATCTTGCATCAATAATAGAGATATCAATTCCTTTTTTTGTTAAATTTTCGGAAGCTAAAATACACTCCTGTAATCTTGCTCCAAAATTTAAGACTGCAACTTTTTTTCCTTCTTTAATTATTTTTGCTTTACCCAATTCAATTTTCTCAGTTATTTCAGGTAATTGAACTCCCACACCATTGCCCCTTGGATATCTAAAAGCTGATGGTCTATCATTTATATCCATTGATGTATTTATCATCCTTACAAGCTCGGCTTCATCACTTGCAGCCATTACCACAAAATTTGGCAGTGTTGAAAGGTATGTTATATCAAAAGATCCAGCATGTGTTGGGCCATCAGCACCAACTAACCCCGCTCTGTCAATTGCAAATCTAACAGGCAAAGATTGTATGGCAACATCGTGAACGACCTGATCGTAAGCTCTTTGAAGAAATGTTGAGTATATTGCAGCGTAAGGTTTATATCCCTCGGTAGCCATACCCGCAGCGAAAGTCACAGCATGTTGCTCTGCTATCCCAACATCAAACATTCTTTCTGGAAATTTTTTTCCAAATAAATCCATTCCTGTTCCTGATGGCATAGCAGCGGTTATGCCAATGACCTTGCTATCTTTTTCTGCATGTTTGATTAATGTATTAGCGAATACTTTTGTATAAGAAGGAGTATTAGATTTGGACTTTTCTTGTTCTCCTGTTTTTACATTAAATTTTGAAACACCATGAAATTTATCCTCTGATTTTTCAGCAAACGAATAACCTTTTCCTTTTTCAGTTTTAACATGGATTAAAATTGGTCCATCATAATTAATATCTTTTGCATTATTAAATACTGAAACCATTGTATCAATGTCATGACCATCTATTGGTCCAATATAGTAAAATCCCATGGAGTTGAATAATGTTCCACCAGTGACTGCAGATCTTAAAAAATCTTCTGCCTTTCCCGCTTGATTTTTAAATCTTTTTGAAAAAGCAGATATAATTAATTTAAATGTCTCTCTGAAACTAAAATAAATTTTACCAGATAAAATTTTTGCAAGATATCTTCTCATAGCACCGACAGGTTTGGCAATTGACATGTCGTTATCATTTAAAACAACAATCATCTTTGTTTTGTTTTCACCTGCATTATTCATCGCCTCATAAGCCATACCAGCACTTATCGCTCCATCACCTATGACTGCAATAACATTTCCTGATTTATTTGATAACTTATTAGCTACTGCTATTCCTAATGCAGATGAAATAGAAGTTGAGCTATGAGCAGCACCAAATGGATCATACTCGCTTTCTGATCTTTTTGTAAAACCAGACAATCCCTCGCCTTTTCTAAGAGTTCTTATTCTATTCTTTCTTCCAGTCAATATTTTATGTGGATAAGTCTGATGTCCAACATCCCAAATTAATTTATCATGTGGAGTATTAAATATGTAGTGTAAGACAACGGTTAATTCTACAACTCCTAGACCAGCACCTAAATGTCCTCCAGTTTCAGAAACAGCTTCAATTAATTCTTGTCGAACTTCTTCTGCTAAAATTTTAATATCAGATTGAGAGAGTTTTCTCACATCATCCGGAAAATTAATATTATTTAGAAATTTATAATTATTGCTCACTTTGTTCGATCTAAAATATAATTTATTGTTTCTTTAAAATCTTTACCTTTTTTTCCAAAAATTTTTAGACTTTTAAATATTTTTAATTTTAAGTTATCTGCATATTTAATAGTATTATTAGTGCCTAGTAAACTTATTAAAGTAGCTTTTCCCATTTTTAAATCTTTTTTGGTTTTTTTTCCCACATTAGACGTTTTACCTCTTAAATCTATCAAGTCGTCAGCAATTTGAAATAATAATCCAATTTCGTTACCTATCTTATTAAACATATTTCGATATTTTGTTTTACCTGACATTATAATGGGAGCAACACAACAAAAACTGAAAAGCTTTCCAGTCTTTTTAATTTGCATATCTATAATTTGTTTTTTAGTTTTTTTAATTTTCTCATAACTTAAGTCTAAAAATTGCCCTCCAGCAATTCCTGTATGTCCTGAGCTTTCTGAGAGAAGGTTTATTAATTCTATTTTTTTATTTTCGTCTAAATTTAATTTTTTTTCGCTTAGAATTTGAAATGCAATAGTAAGTAAAGAATTCCCAGCAAGAATTGCTGTGGACTCGCTAAATTTTTTGTGTGTTGTTAATTTTCCTCTTCTTAAGTTATCATTATCCATGCATGGTAAATCATCGTGTATCAATGAATAGGCATGTATACATTCAACTGCTGCTGCAACTTGCAAGATATCTTTTTTATCTACTTTGAATATAGAGCCGATATCAAAGAGTATTTTTGATCTTACTTTCTTACCTCCGGGTAAAAGTCCATAAAGCATAGGTTTTATAAGCTCAGTTTTTTTTTGCTTGGAAAAATATTTATAAAGATAGTTGTTAGTCTTATTAATTATTTTATTTAAATTTTTTCGCATTTTTATTTGATTTTATATTTTTAATTTTTAAATTTGTTTTATCTGATATTTCCTTCAAATTTTTTTGAAATTTTTTTTCTATTAATCTATTAATTTTTAATAAATTTGCATAGTCTTCAGATGTATTATTTAGATTATTTTCATTTTCTAAATTTTTAATAATTTTATTAGCTAAATCAGTAAGGTCATTTAAAGACATTGACCCAATATCATCTGGCAAATTTTTTTCATTCATATATTAGTTGGTAATATTATATGAAAAAGAATGATTCAAATATTAAAAAAGCAATAAAATACTTAAATAATAATGAATGTATAGCGATCCCAACTGAGACAGTCTATGGGCTTGCAGGCAATGCGTATTCGGATAAAGCAGTTACTAAAGTATATAAATTAAAAAAACGACCAAGTAACAATCCTTTAATTACTCATTATTATAATCTTAAAGATTTAATAAAAGATTGTGAAATTGATAAAACTTTTAAAAAGCTTTATAAACAATTTTGCCCAGGTCCAATATCATTTGTTCTAAAATTAAAAAAGACAAGTAGAATTTCAAAAATTATTACAAATAATTCAAATTCAATAGCTGTGAGATTTCCAAGTCATCCTTTAACTAGGAAACTATTAAAAAAAATTAATTATCCGCTTGCAGCACCTAGCGCAAACATTTCAACAAGTATAAGTCCTGTTTCAAAACAGGATGTGATTGATGAATTTGGTCCTAAATTAAAGCTTGTCTTAGACGGTGGTTCCTCAAAAATAGGTTTAGAATCAACAATTGTGAATCTTATTGGAAAACCTCATATTTTAAGATTAGGAGGAATAAATAGTAAAATGATCTATAAATTAATTTCTCCGTTAGAAAACAAGAGTAAAAAAAAGATTAAAATAAAAGTTCCTGGTACTAGCAAATTACATTATTCACCTGGGATACCTGTGAGACTAAATGCCAAAAAAAATTATCAAAATGAAGCATATATATTAATAAAAAAAAGAAAAAAATTAGACAAAAATTATTTTTATATAAGTAAGACAGGTAATTTAAAAGAGGCTGCAAAAAATTTATACAGCGTGTTAAGAACAGTAAAAAAAAAGGGGTACAAGAAAATTGCTATTGAAAAAATACCGAATAAGAATATTGGTGAAGCTATTAATGATAGAATTTTAAGAGCATCAAAAAAATGAATAATTTAATTGAAGTTAAAAATATAAAAAAAAATTATGGAAAAAAAGAAGCTGTAAAAGGTATATCCTTTAATGTTGAAGAAGATGAAATTTTAGGTTTGCTAGGTCCCAATGGATCTGGAAAAACAACAACCATTGGAATGTTGCTAGGCTTACTTAAGCCCACAAGTGGTCAAATATTTATCAATAATCTTAAACTTGAGGAAAATAGAATTGAAATTCTTGAAATGATTAATTTTATATCCCCTTATATTGAACTGCCTAAAAAACTTACAGTTAAACAAAATTTATATGTTTACTCTAAACTTTATAAAGTTCAAAATATTAAGGAACGAATTGAGTATTTGTCAGAAAAGCTTAGAATAGAAGAATTATTAAACAGTATTACTGGGGAGCTTTCGTCAGGTCAAAAAAATAGAGTAAGTTTGGCCAAAGCCTTAGTAAATGAACCAAAAGTTCTGCTGCTTGACGAACCAACTGCATCTTTAGACCCTGAAGTAGGAGATTTTGTTAGAACATTTTTAGAGGAATATAAAAAAGAAAAAAAAATTTCAATACTATTAGCTTCTCATAATATGAACGAAGTCACACGTTTATGTAAATCAGTATTAATGATGAAAAATGGAGAAATTATAGATCAAGGTAAACCTGAGGATTTAATTAGAAAACATGGAAGAACAAATTTAGAGGAAGTTTTTTTAAAGTTATCAAGGAGTAAAAGTGAGTTTAACTAGAATATATGGTTTATTTTTAAGGCATTTTTATCTAATCACTAGGTCATTTCCTAGAATATTAGATTTAGTTTACTGGCCAACCATTCAAATTACATTATGGGGATTCATATCTAATTTTTTTGCTACACATACAACTTATTACAATAATGCAGTTGGAGTAATTCTTACCTGTGCAATACTTTATGATTTTTTATTTAGAACTAGTATTGGCTTTAATATGCTTTTTTTAGAAGAAATTTGGAGTAGAAATTTCACTAATCTTTTCATTGCACCGATGAGAATTGGTGAGATTTTAACTTCACTTGTTATAACTGCTTTAATTAGATCACTAATAGGTCTGGTTCCAGCAATTTTACTCACATCCCCATTGTTTGGAATTTCAATTTTAGAATTAGGAATATTTTTATTTTTTCTTTTTTTAAGTCTTTATATTTTTGGAATTACACTTGGTATTTTAGTTTCTTCAGGTTTGCTTAGATTTGGTCCTTCATTTGAAAATATAGCATGGTCAACAATGTTTTTACTCGCACCCTTTGGATGTATTTATTATCCAATAGAAACTCTTCCAGAAATATTTCAAAAAATAGCATATGTTCTGCCATTAGTTTACATATTTGAAGAGGCTAGAAATATTTTGATTAACCAAACAGTTAACATTGAAAATGTTTACTATGCGTTTATGTGGAATGCTTTTTATTTCTCTCTTTCAATTGCTTTGTTTTATTATTCTTTCAATGCAGCAAAAAATAAGGGGACTTTAATTAATATGGGTGAATAATGGTGCGCCCGCAAGGAGTCGAACCCTGAACCTCCAGAGCCGAAATCTGGCGCTCTATCCAGTTGAGCTACAAGCGCATAATGTATAATTATATCAATATGAAAAGTATTATAAATATAAAAGTTAAAAATAAAGAAAAAAATTCAAGAATAGACATTCTATTATCCAATCAGGGTGATAAATTAAGTAGATCAAGAGTAAAAAGTTTAATTTTAGAAAAAAAATTAAAAATAAATAATATTATTATTACTGATCCTTCTAAGAAAATTAAATTAAATGATGAAATTTATTTTGAGATTTCAGAACCAAAAAAAGAAACACTTAAACCATTTAAATATTCTCTTGATATTGTTCACGAAGATAAAGATTTAATAGTTATCAATAAATCTGCAGGAATTTCAATGCATCCTGGACCAGGAAATTATGATAATACTATTGTAAATGCATTGATAAACTATGATAGCAAAAATTTATCAAATATTGGAAATAAACTGAGACCTGGAATTGTACACAGGATAGACAAAGATACATCTGGATTAGTAGTTATTGCTAAAAATAATATTTCTCACGAAAATTTATCAAAACAATTTTCAGATCACTCTATCACGAGAGTTTACCAAGCTTTAGTTTGGGGTAAAATGAGACCTCAAAATGGAAAGATAGAGACTTTTATAACTCGAAATTCAAGAAACAGACAAATGATGGAAGTTTCATCTAAGAAAGGCAAAAAGGCTGTGACTAATTACAAAACTTTAGAAATATTTGAAGATGAAAAAATTCCAACATTTAGTCTTGTTGAATGTAAACTAGAAACTGGAAGAACACACCAAATAAGAGTTCATTTGTCATATAAAGGTAATAATATTTTAGGTGATAAAAAATATAAAAAAAAATATAGAAAATTTGTAGGTATTGATGCTGAACTTGAAGATAGTATAACTGGACTTAATAGACAATTTTTACATGCGAAAACTATTGGCTTTAATCATCCTAATAATAATAGACGACTTGAATTTACATCAAAATTACCATTGGATTTAGAAAAGATTTTAAAAAAACTAAGAAAAATCAAGTAATAAAAGCATTGTAAAAATTTTATTATTTATTAAATAAATACTTCGAATGGATAAAAATACATATAACTTACCAGCACTTTCAAATGAAGGTGGATTAGCTGCTTACCTTGCTCAGATTAAGAAATTTCCAATGCTTGCAGCTGAAGAGGAATATATGTTAGCTAAAAATTGGCAATCAACTGGAAATGTAAAATCCGCAGAAAAACTTGTAACCAGCCATTTGAGACTAGTTGCAAAGATAGCAATGGGTTATAAGGGTTACGGTTTACCTCTTAATGAGATGATATCTGAAGGTAATGTGGGATTAATGCAAGCAGTGAAAAAATTTGAGCCAGAAAAAGGTTTTAGACTTGCAACTTATGCAATGTGGTGGATTAAAGCTTCAATACAAGAATATATATTGAGATCATGGAGTTTAGTAAAAATAGGGACAACGACAGCACAGAAAAAACTTTTTTTTAACCTAAAAAAAATTAAGAACCAAATAGCTCCTCGGTCAGAGGGGGATCTAAGAAAAGAACATGTTAAGGATATAGCTAAGAGACTTTCAGTAAGTGAAAGTGAGGTTGTTTCAATGAATAGACGACTATCAGGAAAAGAACAATCCTTAAATGCTCCAATAGGTGAAGACGGAGATGAGTGGCAAGATTGGGTAGTAGATAATGATATGGATCATGAATTAAAAATTGCGCAAAATGATGAAATGGAACAAAGAAAAGATCTACTTCAAGACTCAATTAAAATTTTAAATGAAAGAGAAAAAAAGATTTTATACTCAAGAAGATTAACTGATAATCCTATAACTCTAGACGATCTGAGTAAAAAGTATAAAATAAGTCGAGAAAGAGTAAGACAAATAGAAAACAAAGCCTTTGAAAAGCTTCAAAAGCACATGCTTAACTCTGCTAAATCCAAAAACTTATTACCAGCAAATTAAAGATTAAAAGGATCTTGAATTAATATTGTATCATTTCTCTCTGGACTAGTAGATATACTTGAAATTTTAGTCTCTACAAACTTTTCCAATTCTTTTATATAAATTTTTGCATTTTCTGGTAGATTTTCAAATTTTTTAATACCAACTGTTGAAGATTTCCAACCTTTAAAGGATTTGTAGATTGGTTTAGCCATAAATTGGTCATCCACTGAGGCTGGAAGGTAATCATATTTTTTACCATTTATCTCATAAGCGATGCATATTTTAATTTCATCCAGTTGATCTAGCACATCTAGTTTAGTTAGGGCAATTCCATCGATTCCTGAAATTTTTAGAGTTTGTCTTACAAGGACCCCGTCAAACCAACCACATCTTCTTTTTCGACTTGTAACAGTTCCAAATTCTTTTCCTCTTGTTCCAATTAAGTCACCTATCTCATCAGTTAATTCTGTTGGAAATGGGCCCTCTCCAACTCTTGTGGTGTATGCTTTTGTAATACCTAAAACATAATTAATAGAGTTTATACCACAGCCTGAGCCAGTTGCCGCAGACGAGGCGACAGTATTAGAGGAAGTTACAAATGGATAAGTCCCATGGTCTACGTCTAAAAGAACTCCTTGAGCACCTTCAAATAATATTTTTTTGTTTTCATATTTAAATTCATCTATTTTTTTCCATACTGGCTGTGAAAATTTAAGTATTTGTGGTGCAATGTTTAAAAGATTTTTTTTTAATTGATCTTTTTTAAATTCAGTTTTTCCTAGACCTTTTCTTATAGCATTATGATGACTTAATACTGCGTCTAATCTTTTATCCAAATTATTTTCTGACGCAAGATCCATTACTCTTATTGATCTTCTACCAATCTTATCCTCATACGCTGGTCCTATTCCTCTTCTTGTAGTACCTATTTTTGATTTTCCTGCTGCATCCTCTCTAATCTCATCCATTTCTTTATGAAAAGGCAATATAAGAGTGGCTGCCTCAGATAAAATTAAATTATCTGGATTAACTTCTACCCCTTTAGATTTAATTTCATCAATTTCATCTAAAAGAGCCCATGGATCAACCACTACACCATTTCCAATAATTGATATTTTATTTTTTCTAACTATTCCTGATGGTAATAGTCTAAGTTTGTAAACTATACTATTTATAACAAGAGTGTGGCCAGCGTTATGCCCACCTTGAAATCTTATAATTACATCAGCCTCACTTGATAGCCAATCAACAATTTTACCTTTTCCCTCATCTCCCCATTGTGATCCAACTACAACTACATTCTTCATCTAAAATTTTTTTTAATTTGTATACTATTTAAATGGTTTACAGGACCGTGCCCTTTCCCTAAGTTTGGTTGTGTTCTTAATGAATGATTTACATATTTAATTGCCATTTCACAAGATTTCTTTAAAGTTTTTCCACATGAAAAGTAGGTAGTTATAGCGCTAGAAAGAGTGCAACCAGTACCATGGCTATTTTTTGTATTTATTTTCTTATTTTTAAAGATTGTGATTTCTTTTTTATTGATAAATACGTCTTGAATATTTTTATAATTTAAATGACCTCCTTTTATAAGGACATTTTTTGCACCCAATTCAATTAAATATTTACCTGCTGAGATCACATCCTGTATAGTTGATATTTTTGAATTAGATAAAACTTCAGCTTCAGGTATATTTGGTGTAATTAAATCAGCTTCAGGCAAAAGTTTATTTTTTAAAATTTTAATAGCAGGGTCATTAATTAATTTTTTTCCACCCTTTGCCACCATTACAGGATCTAATATTATTTTTTTTGCTTTTATCTTTTTTAATGATTTCATTACTGAATTTATAACTTCTATCGAATGAAGCATTCCTATTTTAACTGCGTCTGGTTTTATATCTTTTGCTGTAAATTCAATTTGATGAGAAATTTCTTTACTATTCACTGGAATGATTGATTTAACACCTGTTGTGTTTTGCGATGTTATAGCAGTTATAGCAGTCATGGCATATGAGCCAAGCGATGTGACAGTCTTAATGTCTGCTTGTATACCTGCACCACCAGAAGAGTCTGAACCAGCAATTATTAAAATTTTAGATTTTATTTTCAAGTTAGATAATTGATTTTTTTACAATATTGATGCATTTTGAAAGCATAGTTTTATCCCAAGTTTCACACATTATTCTCACTACTGGTTCTGTTCCAGACTTTCTTACTAACATTCTGCCTTTTCCTTTAATTAAACTATTCGCTTTTTTAATAGCATTTTTGCACTTAAGATTATTAATTATTGATTTATCTTTCACTTCAACATTTTCTAATAATTGGGGAGTAGGTGTAAAATTTTCAAATATTTCACTCGCCTTTTTGCCTTTTCTCATAGAAAAGAGAATTTCTAATGCTACCAACAAACCATCACCTGTAGTTGCAAATTTACCAAGGATAATATGGCCAGATTGCTCTCCTCCTAAATTAAATTTACTTTTCTGCATTGCTTCTTTGACAAATCTATCACCAACTTTAGATCTTATAAAATTTATCTTATTTTCAAAAAAATATTTTTGTAATCCATAGTTTGACATTAATGTACCTACAACTCCACCTTTTAAAATTTTTTTTCTTTTCCATCTAGTTGCTAGCATTGCTATTATTTTATCTCCATCAATAATATTGCCCTTTTCATCACAAACAATAACTCTATCTGCATCACCGTCTAGAGAAATTCCAATATGGGATTTATTTTTTTTTGTATGATATTTAATCTTATTTGGAAATGTAGAACCACATTTTTTATTTATGTTAAATCCATTTGGAGAAGTTCCAATTTCATGAACTGTAGCACCCAATGATCTAAACAATTGAGGTCCTACTTTATATGCAGCTCCATTAGCACAATCTATTGTAATTCTTAAACCTCTTAAATTAAATTGTTTAGGAAAATTTGTTTTTAATATTTCAATATATTTATTTGAGCCATTCTCTAATCTTTTAACTCTGCCTAATATTTTAGGGTTTGATAATTTTTTTGATATTTTAGAATCAATTAATTTTTCTATTTTTTTTTCTATTTTATCTGACAATTTTAAACCATTTGGTCCAAATAATTTTAAACCATTATCATAAAAAGGATTATGCGATGCAGTAATCATGATTCCCATATTAGCTCTCATTTTTTTTGTAAGCATTGCAAGACCATTTGTTGGCAATGGTCCAAAAGTTAAAACGTGCATTCCAGCTGAAGTTAAACCAGACACTAACGCTGGTTCTAATGCATATCCTGATAACCTAGTATCTTTAGCAATAATTGCCATCTGTTTTGTTTTTTTTTTATTATTAAAATATGTTCCAACAGCCAAACCAAACTTAAAAAACATGTCACCATTTATTTTATTTCCATTTACTTTTCCTCTTATTCCATCTGTACCGAAGTATTTTTTTGTCATTAATTAAAATTTAGTTTTTTAAAAACTTTAATTCCTTGGTTAACTTCATTAACATCATGGACCCTAAGAATTTGTACTCCCTGTAACATGCTAAAGATACTTGAAGACACAGTTCCACCTATTCTTTCTTTGCTATCATTATTTCCGGATATATCTTTTATAAATTTTTTTCTGGAAAGCCCCAACATTACTGGCAATCCTAAAGAATGAAAAATAGAAATATTATTAATTAAGGTAATATTATGTTTCATATTTTTACCAAATCCTACTCCTGGATCTAAAATAATGTGATTATGTTTAATTCCACTTTTTCTGATTAATCTCAGCTTATCTTCAAAATAGTCATAGATATCCAATAAAACATTATTGTAACTAGGATTTTTTTGCATTGTTTCTGTGTTACCTTTCATGTGATGTAGAACAAATGGTAACTTAGTTGTTTTTAAAAAATCAATTGTCTCGTTGTCATAGCTTAAACCAGATACATCATTAATTAAGTCTAGTTTATATTTCAAAGCTTTTTTCATTACAAAACTTTTTCTAGTATCTAAGGAAACAAAAAAAGTTTTAGATTTTAAATACTTCATAACTTTATTTAATCTCAGCCACTCCTCTGTTTGAAGAATTTCTTTTGAGCCTGGTCTTGTGGACTCTCCACCTACATCAATTATTTTAGCTCCATCATTTATTAATGTATTAATCTGTTTTCTTGCAGAAATTTTATTATTAAATTTTCCACCGTCAGAAAAACTATCTGGTGTAATATTTAAAATACCCATTAATAATGGAAAATTATCAAATTTTAATTTAGGAATTTTTTTAGCTTTGGATATATTATCTATATCAATTAAAATTTTTCTTTTAATTTTTAATGGTAGGTTTTTAATACTTCTTATATTTATTTTTTTTTTATTAGTCCTGGTAATGATTTCAATTGTATCAAATGAAAGTGATTTGTTCCCACTAACTGGAAGAGAAATCTTTTTTCTAACTTTTTCTCTGGATGTTCTGTTATAATAAAAATTACACGCTCTTGTGTAATATTTTTGCATTAAATTTTAATGAACAATCTTCGGTTTTAGTCCCATTGAACCTAAAGCAGAACTTTGTTCATCTTCCTCTACTTTTAAATCTTCTTTATTTTTTGGATATAAATTTTTATTCACTATGTCTTCAATTTCCTGACCCGTCAATGTTTCATAAGTAAGCAAAGCTTTAGCTAATTTATGTAAATCATCAATTTTTTCAGTCAAAACTTTTTTTGCTCTATCGTAACCTTTATCAACAAATTTTCTTATCTCAGTGTCTACTTTTCTTGCAGTTTCTTCAGACATATTTTGTTGTCTTGCCACAGATCTCCCAAGAAAAACTTCTTCCTCATTTTCACCATAAGCAACTGGACCAAGTTCTTTACTTAATCCTGCTCTCATTACCATAGCTCTTGCTCTTTTTGTGGCTTGCTCTATATCGCTTGCTGCACCAGTTGTCACCTTATCATCACCAAATATAATCTCTTCTGCAACCCTACCGCCCATTGCTATAGCCATTTGAGCATGTAATTGTTCTCTTGTTTGAGAAACCTCATCTCTCTCTGGAAGTTGCATTACCATTCCTAGTGCTCTTCCTCTAGGGATAATTGTTGCTTTATGTATTGGATATGCTGCCTTTTCATTTATGGTAACAATAGCATGGCCGGCTTCGTGATAAGCAGTTAATTTTTTCTCTTCTTCGCTCATCACCATTGACCTTCTCTCTGACCCCATCATTACTTTATCTTTTGCTTCCTCGAATTCCATATAAGTGACTATTCTTTTATTTTTCCTAGCTGCTAATAATGCAGCCTCATTTACTAAATTAGCAAGATCAGCACCAGAAAACCCAGGAGTCCCTCTGGCAATCGTTCTTAAATTCACATCTGGCGCCATAGATATTTTCTTAGCATGTACTTTTAATATTTTTTCTCTTCCTAGTAAGTCAGGATTAGAAACCACAACCTGTCTATCAAATCTTCCTGGCCTTAATAAAGCTGGATCAAGTACGTCAGGTCTGTTAGTTGCTGCAATAATTATTACACCTTCATTTGTATCAAAACCATCCATCTCTACAAGTAATTGATTAAGTGTTTGTTCTCTCTCATCGTTACCACCACCTAAACCTGCACCTCTACTTCTTCCTACAGCATCAATCTCGTCAATAAATATTATACACGGTGCGTGTTTTTTTCCTTGTTCAAACATATCACGAACTCTTGAAGCTCCTACACCAACAAACATTTCTACAAAGTCTGATCCTGATATTGTAAAGAATGGAACACCTGCCTCACCTGCAATCGCCCTAGCTAATAAAGTTTTACCTGTACCTGGAGGTCCGACTAGAAGACACCCACGAGGTATTTTTCCTCCCAGTCTGCTGAATTTTTTTGGATCTTTTAAAAATTCAACTACTTCTTCAACTTCCTCCTTAGCCTCCTCTACTCCAGCTACATCATTAAATGTAACTTTACCTTTTATCTCATTCATCATCTTGGCTTTTGATTTTCCAAAACCCATTGCTCCGCCTTTACCACCTTGCATCTGTCTCATGAAGAATATCCAAACCGCAATTAAAAGCAGCATTGGGAACCATGACAAAAGAATTCCAAATAATGAAGGCATTTTTTCCTCTAATGGGCTCGCTGAGATACTCACACCTTTATCACTCAATTTTTGTATCAAATTTGGATCATCAGGAGCATAAGTATTAAAGATTTCCCCATTAGACATTACACCCTTAATATTTTTTCCTTGAATTTCTACTTGAACAACTCGCCCATTATCAACTTGTGTTAAAAATTCTGAGAATATGATATTATTTTTTTGATTTACTGACCCTTGTGGATTCTTAAACATATTGTATAGGCCAATAGTTAAGATAACTATAACTGCCCACATAGCTAGATTTTTGAAATTCATAGCTATAAATTAAGAATTATTATACATTTAACAAGTGTCAATTTGTGCCAATTTGTGTCTATTTTAACTTTTTTCTGCAGAAATAACGACTGAATTCTCAAGTTTTTGAATTATACATCCTGAAAGTGTTTTTTTCTTATGATTATTAAAAGATCTTAAAAATTTTATTAAGTTTTCGACCTTCGCACCTCGAGTAAAAGTATCTTTTTTTCCAACTTTTTGAATTACTTCTGATAATGATCTAAATAATATTTCATCAGGTTGTTTAAGAAATTCATCTTTTAAAATAACTTTTTTGGCTAATCTTAAATATTTTGAATTATTATTAATATTTTTCTGGACATAATATTCTATAGCATTATTGCTTTTATTTAGATTGTTCAAAGATAATTTAAATTTGTTTAATGTTAATCCCTCTTTTTCTAAATTTAAAATTAGTTTCCTTACTTTTGCTCTTAAAAATTTATCATCTAAGTTAGAAGGGTCCTTAACATTATAATTAAAAGTATTTTTTGAGATATATGCTAAATCCTTTTTAGGAATATCAATCAATGGCCTCAAAATAAAAACTTTATCATTAAGTTTTACCTTAGATTTAATTTTACTAAATGAAATTAAACCTTTTAAACCCGATCCCCTTAATAATCTAATAAAAAAATTTTCAATCAAATCGTCAATATGGTGTGCGGTTAAAATCATATCGATTTTTTTAATTAAACTCTCTTTGATAATTAATTTGTATCTATTTTCTCTCGCAAAAGATTGAATATTTTTTGATATGTTTTCTTTTTTAATCGTAAGTATTTTACTTAAAATTTGAAATGATTTTAGTTTTTTTTTAACAAAATGAGCTTCCGAAGTAGAATTTTTTCTAAGTTTATGGTCTACTATATAAAAATATACTTTTTTGTTATTTTCTATAGAATAACATTTGGCCAAGAATGATAAAGCCATACTGTCTGGGCCTCCTGAGACAGCTACACAAAAACTGTTTGGGGTATTGTTAAAAATTTTTTTTTTAAAATTTAAGTAAATTTTCTTTATTCTTGGATCTTCTAATTTTTTGAAATAAAAATTATGAATTTTCTTTTTTACACTCAAATTCTTTTTCTGCATAATACTTTGCTTTTTGAAGCACAGATTGAGTCGCATTAGGATATTGTTTTTTAACTCCAGCAATCATCAAACATCCCTGATCTTTTTCTCCCATTTGAACCAACGATACTCCTAGTTTCAATAAATTTTCAGGAGCAATTTTGCTTTTTGGATACTTTTGATAACCTTCTAAATAGGCAGTGGCAGCATCAGTGTACATTTGTCGTATTCTATATGTTTCTGCATACCAATATTGTGCATTACCTGACAATTCATTATCAGGATTAGTCAATACAAATTCTCTAAATGCTTTTTCAGCACTAGTATAATCACCAACTTTTAAAAAATTTCTTGCAAATTGATATTGCTCTTTTGGGCTAGCATCAGGTAACAATTTTTCCTCTCCATCAAAAACCTCTGAGATTATTGCTTCAGTTTGTTCTACCGACTCTATTACTTGCGTTTCATCACTGGTAGTCATGTCTTTATATGATAACTCTCCCAGTGATTGTGGTTCTGAGGATCCTGGAAGTATTTTTTTTTTAACTATATCTTCATTTGTTAATGTTTGCTCAGTTTTAGGTAAAGAAGTAAGAGATTTGTTATTTGTATTTACTATTGAATTTTGCTCAATTTGCTCAAATCTAAGTTGATTATCTTGTTGCACTTTAGAGAGCTTGCTAGAAAGTTTGTCTAATTTAAAATTTACCTCTTCGAATTTATTTGTTAATTCCTGAAATTGCATTTCTATTTCACTTAATTTTAATAAATGTTTTGTTAAAGCTTGCTCAGACTCTTTTGTTGAAGCTTTCTGAGTTGTATTTGTGTCAGTGTTTTCAGAAAAGGACTGGGAGTAAACTGCTCTTTCCAAAGTTCTTAGATCTTTTTGAATATTTTCTAAAATTTCACTCATTTCTTTATCCTGAGAAAATGAGATACTAATTGAAAAACAAAAGAATAAAATAAAGTTAATTAAAATTAACTTAATTAATGATCTCATAAGAACATTTCTAATTATAATAATGGCAAAAAGAAGACCCTAGATTTTAAAGCCAGAGTCTTCTCTATATTATTTAAATTTAATTTGCTTTTACTGTTACAGATCTTCTATTTTTTGACCAAGAAAGTGGGTTAGAACCTGAATCTACTG
The DNA here is from genome assembly GCA_902562645.1 of uncultured Pelagibacteraceae bacterium. GTDB lineage: Bacteria > Pseudomonadota > Alphaproteobacteria > Pelagibacterales > Pelagibacteraceae > Pelagibacter. The sequence goes on along the minus strand of CACETY010000003.1, from coordinate 35,676 downwards.
GTCTCTCTTTTCCATAACTTAAAACTTTTATTCGATCAGACGAAACACCATATGTCATCAAATAGTCTTTTGCAGCATTAGCTCTTCTTTCACCTAAAGCTAAGTTGTATTCTCTAGTGCCTCTTTCATCTGCGTGACCTTCAACTACAACAGTCACATCTGAGTTCTGTCTTAACCAAGCAGCTTGCTTTCTTAAAGTCTCTCTAGAAGCTGTTGTTAATATTGTCTCATTTGTTGCAAAGAATACTCTGTCAGGAACTCCGCTTGCAAGCTCTCCTACAGTATCAGTTCCTATGTAAACGTCACCCTGCATTAACGCATCTAATTTTTCAATTGGATCTGCTTTTTGAGTCTCGGCTGCTTTAGTAGTAGTAGTAGACTCTGTCGGTGTTGTTTTTACAGACTTCTTAGTTGCACACGCAGTAACAATTAAACCAATTATAACAACAAGAAATGCATTTTTTAAAATTTTGCTTAGATTCATTTTTGCTCCTTCAATAGAATATTATGAACTTAATCATGTAATTAGATGTTTTGTCCAGAAAAATCAACCAAATTTAACAGAATCTTTGATTTTCTTTAATTTCCAAGTAAAGAAGACCATGATGGGTCTGAAGCATCAGTCTCAGTTTTTACCAACCTCTCGTTGTATCCGGTTAAATCAATTGACCATAATTTTGCTGAAAACCCTTGACCTTTATCATCAGTTTTTGTTTCTCTATAAAATATGATTATTCTTCCATTTGGAGACCATGAAGGAGCCTCTTGATAAAAATTTTCAGTAAGTAATCTTTCTCCAGATCCATCTGTTCTCATAACTCCAATGAAAAATTTACCTTTGTGTAACTTAGTAAACGCTATTAAATCTCCTCTTGGTGACCAAACTGGCGTACCATAAATTCCTTTTCCAAATGATATTCTTTTAACTTTCGATCCATCGCTTCTCATTACATAAATTTGTTGATAACCACTTCTATCAGAATTAAATGTTATATATTTGCCGTCGGGTGAATAAGAAGGTGAGGTGTCTATAGATGGATGATCAGTTAATTTCTCTTGTATGTTTGTCTCTAAATTTCTAACCCATATCTCAGAATTACCATCTTTTGCTAAACTCATTATAATTTTTTTTCCATCTGGAGAAAATCTTGGAGCAAATGTCATTCCAGGAAAATCCCCTACAACTTCTTGCTTTCCTGTTTCAATATTCAAAAGATAAACTCTAGGCATATTTCTAAAGTACGAAAGATAAGTTACCATTTGATTTGTTGGATTAAATCTCGGAGTTAATACTAGTTCATTTCCTAAAGTTAAATATTTTGTATTAAATCCATCTTGATCCATTATAGCTAATTTTTTTACCCTTTGAGTTTTAGGCCCCTCTTCTGCTACATATATTATTCTGGTATCAAAATAACCTCTTTCTCCTGTTAGACGTTCGTATACCTTATCTGAAATTTTATGACCAACTCTTCTCCAGTTAGTTGGCACTGTTGTTAATGAAAATCCATCAACCATTTTTGCCCCTAAAACATCCCAAAGTTTAAATTCAATCCTAATATAATCTTTTTCATTTATGATTTTAGAAGTAACCTTGCCAGTGATTAAAACTTGAGACTTAATTAAAGCCCAATCTTCAAATCTTGGTTTTAAATGGGCGATATCTGGTTGTTGTAAAAAAGATTCATTATCTAGAGTATCAAACAATCCTGTTTTTCTTAAATTATTCTCAATTACTTTTGAGATTTCTTGTCCTAAATTATCTATATTTAAATTTTTTTTTATTTTTTCTTTAGAGGTTTCATCAGCAAAAAAAGGAGAAACAGATATTGGTAGAGGATCAAGATTTCCTCTTGTTATATCAATTTCAACAAGTGAATAAGATATGCTAGACTTTAAAATTAAACAAAAAACAAATAATAATAAAATTTTTTTTCTCATCCACCCATCATTTCTATTGGATTAAATCTTAATATCATTGTTTTCCACTTTTCATAACTTGTTGTTGGAAGATTTTTTATCGGGTTACAAAGTCTAATTGCTCTGATTACACTTTGTGCTATTTGATAAAAAGCTCCCTCACCAGGTGTATTCATTCTTACATGATCCAACATTTCAAAGTTTTTTACAATTCCATTTTTTTCTAAATTCAGTTTCACAGTAACCAGTAAATCCTCACTATATGGCAACCCAGTGGGTACTGACCAACAAGTGTAAATTTGGTGTTTAACTGCATATTCAGTGGTTACGCTCAATTTAGAGAGCTTCATAGACTTATCTTCAGATTGTGAAATTCCCTCTGTCTTTTTTTTAACTTCTCCAATATTCTCATATTGCTTTGCAATTAAACCTTTAATTTTGTTAACATCGATATCTTTTTTTTCATATTCCGAAACTTGTTTTGCCTTTTCATCTTTCAAAGGTTTTTTAATTTTTGCAAATTCTTTTATTACTTCATCATTTTCAATTTTTTTTTCAATTTTTTTTCTTTTTTCTTTTTCAACAACTATTTTTTTATTTTCTTTTGAAGGTTGTTGTTCAGTTTCTTGTTTGGTTTCTATTTTTTCTAGTTTTTTATCAGGTAATGGGACTGCTTCGGAGTTTTCTAATTTAACTTTATCTTGTTTTTTCTGGGGTACTGGTACTTTTTTGGATTTTGATAAATCAATTTCATCTTTTTGATTATCAAATTTTACTTGCTTTTTTTTCTCTTTTTTAATCTCTTTTGGTGGGGCTTGCTCAGATAGTAGTTTTTTATTATCATTTTTTGCCTTTTCGATAATTTTTGCAGCCTTAGGAGCATATGGAATATTAGTTTTCTCAGAAATTTGTATCAGCTCAACTGAAACAATCGGCATTAGCTCTAAGGGCTTTTTTGCTACGAATGGAAGTGCGAATATTGTAGCAAAAAATATTATCCCATGAAAAAAAACAGAAAATAACATTCCAAAAGAAAAATTATTAAATCCACTTATAAAGCCACTAAATGAAATTTTTCTAAACAATACTATCTCTCTTTATATGGTTCAGATATTAAAGCAACTTTAGTGAAGCCCGATCCTGAAAGTTTACCCATTACCTCTAATACTCTTCCATAATTAATTGTTTTATCACCTCTTACATAAATTCTAGTATCAGTTCTATTATTAGATACAGCTAAAATTTTTTTAATTAAATTATTAAATTCAATTTTTGTCTCTTGAATAAAAACTTCACCTTTTGAGTTTATAGTCAATGTGAGAGGTTCGCTTTCTTCTGGTAATGTATCGGCAGATGTTTCGGGTAAATCAACTTGCACTCCTACTGTTAGCAAAGGTGCTGTAACCATAAAAATAATTAAAAGAACAAGCATTACATCAACGAAGGGGGTTACATTTATTTCACTCATCGGTTCTCTATCTGAGCGCTTTAAATTAAATGCCATATTAAATTATAGAAATAAATCTTTTTGAAAAATTTTCTAATTTTTGTGAATATTTTTTAGAATCATTACCAAATTTATTATAAGCAATTACTGCTGGAATTGCTGCTAACAAACCTAGAGCAGTTGCAAATAAAGCTTCAGCAATTCCAGGGGCTACAATAGCTAAACTGGTATTTCTTGATATAGCAATTGATTGAAAAGAATTCATTATTCCCCAGACTGTTCCAAATAATCCGATAAATGGTGCAGTAGATCCTACTGTTGCAAGAAAAGTAAATTTGTTGTTAACGACGTTCATTTGTTTTTCAATATTTACTTCTAAAATATTCTCAAGTCTTTGGCTTATATTAGTTTTTGATCTTGATTTCATGACAGCTTGCATGGAGTCTTTAAATAATTGGGCCATTGGATTATCTAAGGTTGCAGGAAGGCTATTATAAAATGTTTCTGCTGACTTAGACTTCCAGAATCTTTCTTCAAAATCTGTGGAGTCTTTATTAATTTTTCTAAACATAATAATTTTGTCAAAAATTATAGCCCAAGAGTAAATTGAGCTAGCGATAAGAATGATAATCACAGATTTGACTATAAAGTCCGCTCTCAAAAATAAACTTAAAATTGAAAAATCTGTATTTCCTGCCAATCCTACTGCCTGAGAAGTTATATCTGCATCCATTTAATTGATTTCACACTAAAATGTGTCATGAATTTGTCTATAAAAGTGAGTTAGATATTATTTTTCTTGTGTATTTAGATGATAATTTGCGATTAATATTGCGTCTGCTTTGTTGGTATCTTTTTTTCGAGAAAGCATTGATGAAAACTTAGGAAACATCTCGATTGCTTTAACTCTACTCGAATCTTTTTGAGAATTTATTAAATCAAAATACTTTTTCCATTTAGCAGGTCTTACAAAAAAAATTGGCAGTTGCATTGCTGCACAAACGCCTTTTAAAACTCCAAATGATTGTCCAAAGTTAAACATACTGGTAACACCTTGTCCAGGCATCGCTGAAACTTGCTCTACTACTACATTTATATTCTCAGATTTTTGGTTTTGAATCCTTAAAGATATTTCGTTAAATATTTGGCTACCATTAATTTGTTTTTTATTTTTATTACCTGATGCCATAGTAGGCATATCAATTACATCCTTTAATTCTCCATCTTCAAAAAAACTAATAGCACCAGTTATCCCAGGATCTATTCCAATTATTATCATAAAATTAAATTAATTTGCATTTGTATAAATTTTTTGAACATCGTCATCTTCTTCTAAAATTTCCAAAAACTTATTCATTTTTTCTTTTTCTTCCTCATTTAGATTAATTTTATTTATAGGAACCCATTCAATTTCTGTAGATATAAAATTAGAAACCTCTTTTTCCAATAAATTTTTTACATCATATATCTCATCATTATTTGTATGTATCTCGTAGTAATTTTCATGAAATATACAATCATTAGCTCCTGCATCAGTTGCTAGGTTGAAAATTTTTTCCTCATCCATTTCTTCTTTATCAATTTTGATAACTCCTAGTTGAAGAAAGTTATGAGATGCAGAGCCTTGAGTACCAAGTCCTCCTCCATGTTTTTGAAAGATTGTTCTTATATTTGAGGCAGTTCTATTTTTATTATCTGTTAAAGTAGTAACTACTATTGCTGTTTTTGCAGGTCCAAATCCTTCATATCTTATATTTTCAAAGTTAGTGTCTGCTGCTATTGACGATTTGTCGATGGCTCTTTCAATATTATCTTTCGGCATATTGGCTGATCTAGCAGCCTGGATGGCAGATCTTAATCTTGCATTCATGTCTGGATTTTTATCTCCAAGTTTTGCTGCTACTGTAATTTCTCTTGATAATTTAGAAAATATAGCAGATCTTTGCTTATCTGCTTTTCCTTTTTTATGTTTGATCCCTGCCCAATGAGAATGGCCTGCCATGATTTAGTTATCTTTCTGAAGTTGACCACCAAATATAAACTGACTAATATTTGTTGCCAAACCATTTTTTGGATTAGCTTTGATAATTGCTCCACAAAGAGAAGCCTCACCTTCAGCAGGGAAATGTTTTATAGAGTCTCTTCTATAAAACCTATTAATTGAATTTTCAGCATTCATCCCAATTACTGAATTATAATCACCACACATTCCTGCATCTGTTAAATACGCAGTTCCCTTACTTAATACTCTTCCGTCATTAGTGGGTACATGAGTATGGGTACCTACAACAAATGTAGCATTACCATCGAATACATGGCCAATGGCCATTTTCTCACTTGTAATCTCACCATGAAAGTCCACTATGAGAAAATCATATTTTTCTTTAAGTGTATTTTGATCTAAGAATTCTTTACTTTTTATAAAGACATCATCAGATTTTTTCATAAAAACATTTCCCATTAAATTTAATACACCTACTCTGTAGCCACCAAAAGTATCATAAATACCAAAACCATCACCTGGAACATCACCAGATAAATTTAGTGGTCTTAATAATCTCTTTTGATTTTTTATAAATTCAAATGTTTCTTTTTGATCCCAGACATGATTACCAGTAGTAATAACATCAACTCCACAACTTAATAATTCATTAACAATATTCTCTGTTATGCCAACACCTTCTTTTGCGGCATTCTCACCATTTACAATAACAAAGTTTATTTTTTTGGATTTAATAATATTAGGTAAAAATTTTTTTACTGCACTACAGCCGCTGTTTCCAACTATATCTCCTAAAAATAAAATATTCATTTAATAATTTCTTTATCTGTTAAAATAAAATCTAACTTTTGATCAAATTTATTTATAGGGATTTTTGAAATTTCTTGAAATGAAAAAGCAAAACCAACTGTTAGAATTTTTTTAAACTTAAGAATTTTGCCTATATATCTATCATAAAATCCACCGCCATATCCTAATCTAAATTTATACCTATCAAATCCAACTAGGGGTACAATCAAAACATCTGGAATAACTTTTTTTTTAGTATTTGGCTCAGGAATACCTTGCTGACTTATTCTAAGCGAGTCTTTAAAAGACCATTCGTAAAAATCCATATTATTATTTTTCTTTGTAATAGGCAAAGATATTTTAAAATTTCTCTTTTCTAAATTTTCTAAAATATCTAAACAATTAATCTCACTATTTACAGGATAATAACCACCAATATATATATTTTTTTTTGAATTATATTTTTTTAATATTTTATTAAAACGAACAAAAGATATACTCTGGACTACAAAATTTTTTCTTCTAATGTTAATTAATTTTTTTCTTAAATTTTTTTTAGACACTTTTATTATTGGATCTTGGAATCTGGATCGTTTCTTTTAATAAAATTTTCTAATTCAAGAGTGGTCTTATCAACTAAAGTTTCATAATTATTTCGATTGATTTCGATTTCATTCTTCAGATTGTCCTGTTTTTTACTTAATTCAGAAATTTCTTTTTCTTTTAAATCTCTATAATTATAAACTAACGATTTGAGTTCTTTAAATCTTTCAGTAATTTTATTTATTTCTTTTTTTTGAATATCTAATTTTTTTTTTGTCTCGTAATACTCATCTAATACAGAAATAGATGTTATGAGTAAAAGCTTACTTTCTCCTATGTTTCCTAAAGAGTTTTTAAGATTAGTATACTTTTCGTTTAAATATAATGCTAATTCCTCTAAGTGTTCTTCTTGGCCATCTTCACAAGATAACAAAAAATCTTTCCCATTAAATTTAATATTTACATTTGCCATTTATCAATTTCTTCCATCAAATTATCTGTTTCCTGGTTTAATTCATCAATTTTTTGATAGAATTGGTCTTCTTTTTTTTTTTCTTCAATCTCCTTTTTTTTAAAATCATCAAATTTCTGCTTAAGAATCTGGTTTTCTTGTTGAAGTGAATGGTATTTTTGTTCTATTTCTTTTTTTTCAATTTCTAATTGATTTTTTTGGTTTTCTAGATTTTCTAACTCTAAAATTTTATCTGGTTTTATATTTTCCAGATTTTTTAATTTACCTAAAGTTTCTAATAGTTTTTTTTCTTTTTCACTAATTGAATTCATATATATATCTATAATAATAAATTGATTCACCTAAGTCTACAAAGGATAAATTTTTGAGAAAATTAAATAAAACCTTATCTAACTCTATACGTGCTCTTTCAATGGATGCCGTACAAAAAGCTAATTCTGGACACCCCGGTATGCCTATGGGAATGGCTGACGTTTCTACAATCCTTTTCAAATATTTTTTAAAGTTTAATCCAAAAAACCCAAGCTGGATAAATAGAGATAGATTCGTTTTGTCTGCTGGTCACGGATCAATGTTGCTTTACTCTTTGCTTTATTTAACTGGTTATAAAAGTGTTAAATTAAAAGATATTAAGAATTTTAGACAGTTAAACTCTATTTGTGCAGGTCATCCCGAGTATGTTAAAAACTCAGGCATTGAAACAACTACAGGTCCTTTAGGTCAAGGAATTTCTAATGCAGTTGGTTTTGCTTTAGCAGAGGAAATTTTAAAAAAAAAAATTGGTAGAGATATTATAAATCATAAAACTTATGTAATCGCGGGTGATGGTTGTCTCATGGAAGGTATTAGCCACGAGTCTATGAGTTTGGCTGGCCATCTAAAACTTAAAAATCTAATAATGTTGTTTGATAATAATTCTATATCTATTGATGGGCCAACAAGTTTAGCAGTTTCAGATAATTTTAAAAAAAGATTTGAAAGTTATGGCTGGGATTACATAGAAATTAATGGTCATAAAGAATATGAAATATTTAAAGCCCTCAAAAAGGTTCAAAGTGCAAAAAAACCAACTGTTATTTCCTGCAAGACTAAAATTGGTTATGGATCACCTAATAAATCAGGAAAAGCTTCTTCTCATGGAAGCCCGCTAGGGATGGAGGAGATTGAATTGGTACGTAAAGAATTAGGATGGAATTATAAACCATTTCATATTCCTAAAAATATATTAGAGATATGGAGAGAAATTGGAAAAAAGGGAGAAAAAATTGAATACAAATGGAATAAAATTTATGAAAAGAAAAAAAATAAAATAAATAGATTTTTCAAAAATGATTTTACAAGATATGCTTTAAAAGAAAAAAAAATAGCATTAAAAGAAGATAAGATTCTTGCTTCAAGAAAGTCCTCAGAGTCGATTATTAGCTCTTTTGTTAAAAAAAGTAATATACTTATTGGTGGATCGGCAGACCTTGCTGGATCTAATAACACCAAGACAAAATATCATGAAATAATTAAACCTGGAAATTTTGACGGAAATTATATTCATTATGGAGTAAGAGAACATGCCATGTGTGGAATTATGAATGGGTTAGCTTTGCATAGTAAAATAATACCTTATGGAGGAACTTTTTTAATTTTTTCAGATTATTGCAAGCCATCAATAAGATTAGCGGCTATGATGGAACGACAGGTTATATATGTAATGACACATGACTCAATTGGTCTTGGAGAGGATGGGCCAACACACCAGCCTATTGAACAATTGTCTGGATTAAGATCAATACCCAACCTTAATATCTTTAGACCTGCAGATAGATTAGAAACTATTGAGTGTTGGGAGTATGCTTTAAAGAGCTTTAAAACACCTAGTATCTTATCCTTAACTAGACAAAACCTCATTCCCATTAGAAATAAATACTCAAAAACTAACAAGTGCGCATTGGGAGCTTATGAAATTTTAAGAACTAACAAAAAAATTAAACTAACAATTTTAGCAAGTGGTTCTGAAGTAAACTTAGCTTTAGAGACTAGCCATAAATTAGCCAAATATAAGATATATTCAAAAGTTATATCAGTGCCATGTATGGAGCTTTTTGACTTACAATCAAATAAATATAAAGATAAAATCCTAAAAGAAACTAAATTGAAAATTTCAATTGAGGCTGGATCAAGTGATTGTTGGAAAAAATATTTAGGTGATAATGGATTGACTTTTGGAATTGACGTTTTTGGGAAAAGTGCTCCTTATAAAGATATTTATAAATATTTTGGATTAACATCTTCAAATATTGCAAATAAATCAAAAAAGTTATTTAAAATCTGAAATGACTATTAAAATTGGAATTAATGGGATGGGCAGAATTGGTCGTATGATAGTTAGATCAATTATCGAGACTCAAAACAAAAATTTAAAAATTCAACATATAAACAACAGATCTAATGCTGAGGCTACTTGTAAACTATTAAAATACGACTCTATTCATGGTAAATTTAATGCAGAATTAAAATTTGATGAAAATGTATTAATAATTAATGAAAATAAAATTACATTTTCACAAGAAAGTAATATAGAAAATATTAATTGGAAAAAGTATGATGTTGATTATGTCTTTGAGTGCACTGGTAAATTTAATTCAAAAGAAAAATTAATCACACACATCAAAAATGGAGCGAAAAAAGTAATTGTTTCTGCTCCATGTAAAAATGCAGATAAAACAATTGTATTTGGTGTAAATGAAAATATTATATCAAAGGATGATAAAATAATATCTGCTGCCTCATGCACAACTAACTGTTTAGCACCAGTTGTGAATGTTCTTAATAATAATTTTGAAATCGAAAAAGGTTTTATGACTACCATTCATGCATATACTAGTGATCAAAGAATTTTGGACAATTCTCATAAAGATCCAAGAAGAGCACGTGCCGCAAGCCAGTCTATAGTTCCAACATCAACTGGGGCATCAAAAGCAATAGGCGAGATAATTCCAAGCTTAAAAGGGAAATTAGAAGGGGTTGCAATGAGAGTCCCGACTCCTAATGTATCGCTTGTAGAGTTGATATTTTGCTCAAAAAAAGAGATCAATATTAAAAAAATTAATGATGCTTTTGAAACCGCGTCTAAAAATGAATTAAATAAAATTTTAGCGGTTACTCAAGAGAAGCTGGTTTCCATTGATTTTAATCATCATCCTGCATCTGCAATTGTAGATGCGTCTTTGACAAATGTTGTTGGAACTAATATGGGTAAAATTTCTGCTTGGTATGATAATGAATGGGGTTTTTCCAATAGAATGTGCGATATAGCTGAGAATTTGAATAAAATCTCTTAATGAGAAGTATATTAAACGAAAAAAATCTTAATAATAAAAAAATATTACTTAGATTAGACTTAAATGTTCCTCTTGAAAATGGAAAAATAAGTGACACGACAAGAATTGATAAAATTCTCCCTACATTGAAATTTTTAATAAAAAAAAAAACTAAAATAATAATTTTATCACATGTGGGAAGGCCAAAAGGAAAAATAGTTAAAGAGTTGTCCTTAAAACCAATATGTGAAGATTTAAAAAAAAAATTAAATGTAAGTACAAAACTAATAACAAAAAATATTTATGAAATAAAAAATAAAGATTTCTTTGAAAAATTTAATGAAGAAATTCTTATTTTAGAAAATATAAGGTTTTATATTGAAGAGGAAAAAAATGATCACAAATTTGCAGAACATTTAGCAAGTTTAGGTGATATATATGTGAATGATGCATTTTCATGTTCTCATAGAGCACACGCATCTATTTATCAAATTTCTCGATATCTGCCTTCTTACTCTGGAGTTCAACTTGATTTAGAGGTGGCAGCTCTTAATAAAATTACTGCTGAAATAACAAAACCTATAACATGTATAATTGGAGGATCTAAAGTCTCAACTAAAATAGATATTATCAAAAATTTACTACCAAAGTTCGATAATATTATAATTGTAGGAGGGATGGCTAATAATTTTATTGAATATTTTGGAAATAATATTGGAAAATCACTAAAAGAAAAAAATTGTCATGAAATAATTGATGAAATTATCTCACTTTCAGAAAAAAATAAATGCAAGATAATTTATCCTGATGACGTTCTTGTATCTAAATTTTTGAATGGGTCACCTGTAAATAAAGAATTGGATCAAATTTTGCCTGATGAGATGATTTTAGATATTGGACCAAGAACAATTAGTAAAATAACAAATATAATTGATAATAGTAAAACAATATTATGGAACGGACCCGCTGGTTATTTTGAAAATCCAAATTTTGCTAATGGAAGTATTAAAATAGCCGAGAAAATAGTTGAGAATAATAAATCAAGCAAAATTTTTTCTGTTGTTGGTGGTGGTGATACTGTTTCATTATTAAATAACCTAAAAATTGTCGGTAATTTTAATTTTGTTTCAACTGCAGGTGGAGCTTTTCTAGAATATCTTGAAGGAAAAAAACTGCCTGGTATAACCGCTTTGAATTGATATGTCAGAACTTAATAAAATTGCGCTTAAAATAATATCTGATGGCAAGGGTATCCTCGCAGCAGACGAAAGTAATGGAACCATGACAAAAAGACTTGAGGCTGTAGATGTGACCTCAAATAAAGAAAATAGACTTTTATTTAGAGAAACACTATTTTCGTCTGAAAGTATGAAGAAATACATAGGAGGTGTAATTCTTTACGATGAGACGATAAATCAAACAACAAACTTTGGAAAATCAATCCCTGATTTAATCTCTTCTTCAGGTGCGATACCTGGGATAAAGGTTGATACAGGTGCAAAAAGTTTGGCAAATTCTTCTGAAGAAAAAATAACTGAAGGTTTAGACGGACTCAGAGAGAGATTAAATAAATACTATGAACTTGGAGCAAGATTTACAAAATGGAGAGGTGTTTATGCTATAAGCGATAAATATCCAAGCAAAATTTCAATTAATAGTAATGCTCACGCATTGGCACGATATTCAGCTTTAGCTCAAGAAAGTAAAATGGTTCCAATAGTTGAACCTGAAGTATTGATGGATGGAAATCATTCTGCTGATGTGTGTTTAAGTAAAACATCTGAGGTAATTAAAAAATGTTTTGAAGAATTAATTTTGCATAAAGTTGATCTTTCTGGAATAATTTTGAAGCCAAATATGATATTAGCTGGCAGCCAATCAAAACGTAAAATCTTAAGTGAGGAGGTTGCACAAAAAACACTTGAATGTTTGAAAAATTCAGTTCCTAACGAAGTTCCAGGAATTGCTTTTTTATCTGGGGGCCAAACAGAAATAGAGGCTACAGAAAATTTAAATTTAATAAATAAATATAATAATACAAACTTTATAATGACATATTCATACGGGAGAGCTCTGCAACAAAGTGCTCTAAAAGTTTGGTCTAAAACTAATAAAAACATCCAAAAAACACAAAATATTTTTAATCATAGAGCCAGAATGTGTACACTAGCGGCTAAAGCAAAATGGTCTATAGAACTTGAAAATTAACAACAAAAAATTTATTTATCTCATCTCACCTAATAAAATAAGTAAAAGTTTCTTCCGGCATCTAAACTTGGTTTTAAAAACCGGTAAAGTAGGAATTTTTCAATTAAGATTAAAAAAATATCCTCTTAAGAGTAAAATTTTGATAGGAAAAAAAGTTAAAGAAATATGTAGAAAAAATAGAGTAAAATTTTTAGTAAATGATGACCCTAAACTAGCAAAAAAACTAAATGCTGATGGATGTCACTTAGGTCAAAACGATATAAATGTTAATGATGCGAGAAGTATTATTGGAAATAAGATAATTGGAGTAACTTGTCATAACTCCATCAAATTTGCAAAATTTGCTATTAAAGCTAAAGCAAGTTATCTAGCATTTGGTGCATTTTTCCCATCTAAAACTAAAAGGACTAAATATCAAGCATCAATAAAAAATTTAAAAGAAGCAAGTAAGTTAACCAAAATACCTTTAGTTGCTATTGGAGGAATTAATCCTCAAAATTATAAAAAACTGTTGTTGAACAAAGCTAAATTTTTAGCTATTTCAAGTTACATTTGGAAAAATAAAAAATACAAACCATTAAAAGCTATTGAAAGATTTAAATGAAAATTAATGCGAGTGAAATAAGAGTGGGTATGCTTTTAGAATTTAAAAATGATTTATGGCAAGTTTTAAAAACACAACACGTCAAACCTGGAAAAGGTGGTGCTTTTGCTCAGGTAGAAATGAAAAGTGTTAATAAAGAAACAAAATTGAATGAAAGGTTTAGATCTAGTGAGACTGTGGAAAAAGCCTCAGTTGATGAGATAACTTTTAATTATCTTTATAGTGATGAAAGTAATTATTTTTTTATGAATCCAAAAACGTTTGATCAAATTGAAATTAAAAAGAAAATTGTTGGTAAAAAAGGTAATTTACTGACTGAAAATCTTGAGGTCTCTGTAAGCTTTTATAATGATAGCCCCATATCAGTAGGACTTCCAAATCAGGTTAAATGCAAAATAGAAACAACTGATGCTGCTATAAAAGGTCAAACAGTATCTTCTTCCTATAAACCTGCAATTCTTGATAATGGTATCAAAATTCAGGTTCCACCATTTGTGGAAGGGGGTGACGAAATCATTTTAGACACTAGAACTTTTGAATATGTAAAAAAAATTTAATTCTATGAATTCTATTTCTCCAAATTTAAATATAATGATTAAAGCTTGTGAAAAAGCGTCTAAAATAATAATTAGGGATTTTGGAGAAGTTGAAAATTTACAAGTCTCAAAAAAAGGTCCAAGAGATTTTGTAACTAAAACTGATAGACGTGTTGAGTCTATATTAATAGATGAATTATCAAAAAGTAGAAAAAATTTTTCATTTATTACCGAGGAAAATGGGGTTATTAATAACAATGATAAAGAAAGTATTTGGATTGTTGACCCTATTGATGGTACTACAAATTTTCTTCATGGAATTCCACATTTTGCTATTTCTATAGCTCTTAAAGTGAAAAATCATTTAGTGGCTGGGATTATATTTGATCCAATAAAAAATGAAATTTTTTTTGCAGAAAAGAATAATGGAGCTTACTATAATAATCAAAGAGTAAAAGTATCTAAAAAAAATGAAATAGAAGAATGTTTATTTGGTACAAACATAGAAGGAGTAAAATTCAGTAACCTCAATATGAGGTACTCGGGTTGCACTTCACTTGATTTAGCATATGTGGGAGCAGGTAGATTAGATGGTTTTTTTCATAACAAACTTAATATATGGGATATAGCTGCAGGATTAATTATAATAGAAGAAGCTGGGGGAATATTTAATAAAATTGATTATAACACGACAAAAAATATAGATGTTAGAGCCTCTAGTGATAAAATTTATAAAAAAATGACAGAAAATTTAAAGAACTTTTAATTGTTTTTAATTAAACTTTTGTTATAAAGCCGCTTATGAAAAAAAGTATTCATCCAGATTATCACATTATAAAAGTTGAAATGACTGACGGATCATCATTTGAAACTAGATCAACCTGGGGATCTGAAGGAGATGTTTTAAAATTAGAGATTGACCCTAAATCACATTCTGCATGGACTGGGGGTAAGCAGAAGATATTAGATAAAGGTAGGGTAAGTAAATTTAATAAGAAATTCCAAAGTTTTAGATCAGAAAAGAAAAACTAAATGTCAAAAGCACCCTTAATGCCAATGGCCACTGCAGTATGGCTGGTTGAAAATACTTCTTTAACATTCAAACAAATTTCTGAATTTTGCAAATTGCATGAAGTGGAAATCCAAGGTATCGCAGATGGAGAAGTAGCTAAAGGTATAGTTGGAAACAATCCAATAATTTCGGGTCAGCTTACAAAAGATGAAGTTGAACTTAGCTCATCCGACCCAAATAGACCACTAAATCTTAAAATAAATGAAATTAAAATTGAAAACTCTGAGACAAAAGTAAAAAAATATATTCCATTTTCAAAGAGACAAGATAAACCAGACTCTGCTTTGTGGCTAATCAGACAACATTCTATTTTGAAAGACTCACAAATAGCTAAATTAGTAAGTATTACCAAGAATTCAGTTACAGCTATAAGAAATAAAAATTATTGGAATTATAATAATCTTAATGCAAAAGATCCAGTTGCTATCGGGCTATTTACACAAAAAGATCTTTTAAAAGAACTTGAAAGAGCTGAAAAGCGTGTAGCTAAGGAAAAAAAAGAAAAAGAGAGAAATCAAATTAATAAATAGTTATGAATTGTAATAGACAAATAAATTCTAAAGTGTTACTTACTTCACTTTTTGGAGGTAGTTATTAAAATAGAAGTTAAAGACAATAATATTGAGCAAGCGTTGAGAGTTCTAAAAAGGAAACTACAACGCGACGGTTTTTTTAAGGTAATTAAGCTTAAAAATACTTATGAAAAACCATCTGAGAAGAAGAAAAGAATACTTCAAGAAAATATTAAAAGAGTAAAAAAACTAAATAAATTAAAAAACCGTATTTAATTACCGCGGGGTGGAGCAGCCTGGTAGCTCGCAAGGCTCATAACCTTGAGGTCGGCGGTTCAAATCCGTCCCCCGCAACCAATTTACAAACTGAATTTTGATTTTTTAGCATCTACCAAGAAACCTTTAACAGTGTCTGTTGTAAGTTCTTTAAAACTTTTTCCAAATTTTTCTATTTTTTCAATTATATTCGGTGGAACTGTAATTATTTGGCATCCTAATTTTTTAGCTTGAATATAATTATATGGCTCTCTGGTACTCGCCCAAAGTATTTCTACATTTTTGTAATTTTTTGAAATTTTAATACTTTCTTTAATTTCAGGTATTGGATCTTTTCCAGCATCTGCCATTCTTCCAGCAAATATAGAAATTATTACTTTTGTTTTGTAATTTATATTTTTTAAAATTTGTTTTGTTTGTTTTGAGTTATATACAGCAGTAATATTAAGTTGAATATTGTTTGAGTTTAATGATTTGATTACTTCGCCCATGAACATTCCTTTAGAATTTGTTACTGGAACTTTTACATATACATTTTTACCCCATTTACTTATTTCATTTCCTTGAGAAATCATATTTGTGACATCGTCAGCAAAAACCTCACATGATAATGATTTATCTGTTATTCTTAAAATATTTTTTAAATACTTTGAATAATCCTTAGCTCCTGCTTTTCTCATTAAGGATGGATTAGTAGTAAAACCTTTGACTATTCTTTTCTTATCAAATTTTTTTATCAATTTAATATCAGCTATATCACAAAATATTTTAGTCAATTATAAACTCTTTACGATCTCTTCGGTCATTTTTTTTGCATCTGAAAATAACATTAACGTATTGTCTCTATAAAATAGATCATTATCTATACCTGCATATCCTGGGGACAAACTCCTCTTAACAAATAATACTGATTTACTTTTTTCTACATCCAGAACTGGCATTCCATATATTGGACTCTGAGGATCTGATTTAGCAACAGGATTGGTAACATCATTTGCCCCAATTACATATGCAACATCACAGTTTGCAAAATCATTATTAATCTCCTCTAGTTCAAAAACTTCGTCATAAGGAACATTTGCTTCAGCTAATAAAACATTCATATGTCCTGGCATTCTTCCAGCCACTGGATGTATTGCATAAGAAACTTTGACTCCATTTTTTTTTAGAGCATCAACCATCTCTCTCAATGCATGTTGGGCCTGAGCTACTGCCATACCATAACCTGGTACGATTATGACTGAAGAAGCATTCTTCATCAAAAAAGCTGCATCATCTGCATTGCCATTTTTTACTGGCTTCTGTTCTTTTTCTTGAGAGCCTGTCATTTGATCTGTTGCACCCCATCCTCCTAAAATTACGTTAAAGAATGATCTATTCATTCCTTTGCACATTATGTAAGAAAGTATAGCCCCCGATGATCCAACTAATGCACCAGTAATTATTAAAGCAGTATTTTCTAATGTAAATCCTATGCCTGCAGCTGCCCAACCTGAGTAAGAATTAAGCATTGAAATTACAACTGGCATATCTGCTCCACCAATTGGAATAATTAAGAGAACACCTACTAAAAATGATATTATTATTATTGACCAAAATATATTTGATGATTGTAAAGTGCATAAGTAATAAATTAAAAATATTATTGCTAAACCTAAAATTAAATTTAAGAAATGTTGGCCTTTAAAAGTAATTGGCGAACCAGACATAATTCCCCTAAGTTTTAAAAAGGCAATTATTGATCCTGAAAATGTGATAGCACCTATTGCAGCACCAAGAGACATTTCTATTAGGCTTGCTAAGTTTATACTACCTACTTCGCCAAGGCCAAATGCTTCTGGTTTTAAAAAAGCTGATATAGCCACAAATACTGCAGCTAGACCGACAAGACTATGAAAACCCGCAACAAGTTCCGGCATTGCAGTCATAGGTATCCTAAAAGCAATAAATGCTCCTATTGAACCCCCAATAATTAAAAAAATTAATACATATATGAAGCCAGGACCAAAATTTCCAATTGATAAAAAAGTAACGAAAATTGCAATTAACATTCCAGCAATACCAAAGTAGTTTCCTTGTCTAGAAGTCTCTGGTGAAGACAAACCTCTTAAAGCTAAAATAAACAAAATTCCTGAAATTAAATAAAATAATGCAGAAAGATTAGACGACATTTTTATTTTTTCTTCTTTTTGTACATTTGTAACATTCTTTGTGTAACAAGAAATCCACCAAAAATATTAACTGCAGCTAAAATAATTGCTAGAAAACCAAAAATATTCGATACCTCAAATATCTTCTCACTAGAGCCTGCTAAGGCTGCTATAATAGCCCCAACAATTATAACTGAAGAAATTGCATTTGTTACAGACATAAGTGGTGTATGTAACGATGGGGTTACACTCCAAACAACATAATAACCAACAAAAATTGATAGAATGAATATACTTAATCTGAATATAAATGGATCTATTTCCATAAATTATTTTACCATAGTTTTTTCAATTATTTCATCCTCTAAATTAATATCAAAATTTTTTTTGTCCTTATTAAATAAATTATTTACAAAATTAAACATATTCTTTGAGAAAAGGTTTGAAGCAGAAACTGGAAGTTTATTTAATATATTAGTCTCGCCCATAATTTTGACACCATTACTATCAACTATTTCGTCTGCTTTAGTAAGTTCTGAGTTACCTCCTTGGGAAGCTGCCAAATCATAAATAACAGATCCACTTTGCATAACTTTAATCATATCATTTTTAATTATAACAGGAGCTTTTTTTCCTGGTATCAGAGCAGTACAAACAACTATATCTATTTTTTTTAATGTTTCTTTTAAAAGTTCCTCTTGTTTTTTTTTAAAATCATCTGAAGCTTCTTTTGCATATCCACCTTCAGTTTCCAAATTTTCTGCTCCTTCCACCATTAAAAATTTACCTCCAAGACTTTCTACTTGCTCTTTTGATGCTAATCTTACATCAGTAGAAAATACTATTGCTCCCATTCTTTTAGCCGTTGCAATTGCTTGTAAACCAGCAACTCCAGCACCAACGACTAAAACTTTAGCAGCAGAAATTGTTCCTGCGGCTGTCATCATCATTGGTATTGCTTTTTGAAAAAAAGCGAAAGAATCTACAACCGCTTTATATCCTGCTAAATTTGCTTGTGATGATAATATATCCATAGATTGTGCTCTTGTAATTCTTGGTAAAAGTTCCAAGGAAAAACAATTTATTTTTTTTGAAGAAATTTCATTAAGTTTCTTACTATTTACAAAAGGATTAAGAACACCAATTAAGATTTGATCTTTTTCAAGTTTATTCAAATTTTGATCGTTAGGTAAACTTAACTGTAATAATGCGTTTGAATTTGAAATTACTTCATTTTCACTTTGAAAAATTTGTGCTCCTTGGCTTTCATACTCTGAATCATCTATTCCTAAATGGACTGCATAATTTTCTGTTATACTTACTTTTATACCTAATGCTAAATATTTTTTTATTATATCTGGCATTATTGCAACTCTTTTTTCTATATCTTTATTCTCTGAAATTGAACCGATTATCATAAAATATTTGGATATGATCCGAGGATCATTTTTGCCTTGCTTTGAACTTAGGATTAGTTTTGTTTATAACATAAACTCTTCCTCTTCTTCTAACAAGTTTTGAATTTAAGTCTCTTTTTTTTATAGATTTTAGTGAACTTTTAATTTTCATAATTTATAGTCTTTCTTAAACGATGTGATGTAATCTTTCAATTTTATTTTACCATATTTTCTTATTATATAATTATTATTTGAAATTCTAGTTAGAGCAGATGCATACCTTTCTCCAGGTCTTTTTTTCAAATACTTTATTCGAGAGCTAAACATTTTAGCAACTTTTAATATAGAATATGTATCTTTGCTAGTAATACTATAATGCTTACATTTATTATTTTTCCAAGCTTCTAAACAAACTTTTACTGTGTCGTTAATATGCGTAAACCTTCGCGTTTGACTTCCTGGCTTTACAACAGTTAGGGGTTTTCCTTTTTTAGAAAGTGTTTCAAAAATACCTATAACAGTTGCCATTTCTCCATCTTTAATTTGTTTTGGGCCATAGACATTATAAAAATAAATTATTTCATATCTAAAACTAAACCATTTTTTTAAATTTTCTAAAAGTTCTAAATTTTTTGATTTTGTAAAAGCATATGGAGAGAGGTCTTTATCTCTGCCTTTATTACCAAGAGATGCGGATGTTGCAGAGTAAATTAATTTTATATTATTTTCTAGGCAAAATTTAAAAACGGCTTTAGATCCTATTGTATTAGAGTCATAACATTCATCAAAATTTTTAAAGCTCTGATAAATTCTTGCAAATTCTCCAAAATGAAAAATTGTGTTTATTTTTTTTCTATAGATATTCAAAATTTTTTTAATTTCACTAGTATTTCCAAAAATATATTTTATTCTTTTGCTATTTATATGATTTTTTTTGGTTCCTGTTGAATAATTGTCTAAACTTAAAATTCTATGATTAGTTCTTTTTAATAAGAGTTCAATTAAATTAGAACCCACAAAACCTGCTCCACCAGTTACAAGGATGAATTTTTTCATTTTAAAAAGCCTGGCGATGTCCTACTCTTCCATGTCTTAAGACAAAGTACCATCGGCGCTGAAAGGCTTGACTTCCGAGTTCGGAATGGGATCGGGTATTACACTTTCGCAATAACCACCAGGCAAATCTTAATACAAATGTTTTTTTAATAAGTAAAGAATAAAAAACTATTATTTTTGTGATTATTTTTATCTTTTAATATGAAGATTTTCTTTATAACTAAAGATTGTATTTTACAAATTTAAAAAATATCTAAAATTAATAGGTATGCTTAACCTTATTTTTAAAAATAAAGATTTAGCAAATTCAATTATTCTAATATTGATTTTTTTGCTCCCATTTACAATCGTATCTGGACCTTTTTTACCTGATTTAATAATAACTATATTTACATTAATATTTATATTTTATTTATTTAAGGATAAAAATTTTATCTATTACATTAAGAAAAATTATTTTTTTGAAATAATTTTTTTTTTAGTTTTTTATATATTAATAATCTTAAGCCTTATAAATTCAAATTATTTATCGTCTTCTTTTTTACCTAGCTTTTTTTATTTTAGATTTATTTTTTTTACTTTAATAATTTTATATCTTTTGAATTTAAATCAAGAATTATTAAAATTTTTTACAATATCTATTGTTTTACTTTTTATAGTTATTTTTTTTGACTCTATTATTCAATTTACATTTGGTAAGAACATTTTTCTTCAAAAGTATACTGACCATATAGATGTTAAAATAATAACTAGTTTTTTTGGAGATGAAAAAAAATTAGGTAGTTTTATATCTAGATTTTTACCACTTGTTATCTCTTTATTAATATTATTAGACAATAAACTTTATAATAAATATAAGCTAAAAGAATTATTAATTACTTTATCGATTATATTAATAATTTTATCCACGGAGCGTGTAGCTATTTTAAATTTATTGATTTTTATTTTTTTTTATTTTTTCACATTAAATAAATTAAAAAAAGTAGTTTTTTGTTTAATTTTTTCAATATTTGCAATTATCATCACTTATTCTTTTAGTAATTACTTTGAAAAATTTTACAAAAGTACATATGATCAAATTTTTGAAAAAGAATTGGTAACAAATAGTCCGTTTTCACGTTACAAAGAATATAAATACTCTGATAGACCATTATATTTTTCAAGAAATCATGAAAATATGTTTCTGACTTCTGTAGAAATCTTCAAAGAAAATATTTTTTTCGGAACAGGAATAAAAACTTTTAGAGAAGAATGTAAAAAAAAAAAGTATAATCTAGAACAAAGATGTAGCACACATCCACATAATACATATATTCAATTATTGAGTGAGACTGGTATTTTTAGTTTTTTTATTATTTTTTTAGTTTTTTTAATTTATGCATTTGAAAATTTTAAAATAATTTTTTATAACAAAATGACCAAATATAACAAAATAATTCTGATAAATAATGTTGGGATATTTATACACTTACTTCCACTTATTCCATCGGGTAGTTTTTATAATAATTGGATGAGTTGTATTTTTTTTATAAATTTAGCAATCAATTTACATCTGAAAAAAAATTTAAAAAAACTTATATCTAAATAATGTTATAATAGCACTTATACCATCTTTAAATTTGATTTTTTTTCCATCACTATAAGATCTTCCTTTATAAGAAATAGGTATTTCTATAATAGTCTCGTTTAAATTTGAAAATTTCGTAGTTATTTCTGGGCAAAAACTAAATCCATTTTCTTTTAATTTTAATTTAACTACTAGCTTTTTTTTGAAAACTTTATAACAAGTATGTGCATCAGTTAAATTTTGTCTATTAATTATATTTGATAAAATTGTTAAGACATAATTTGCAAATACTCTTAATTTATTTGAAAAAGTATTACTTATTTTTCTCTTTGACTTATTTAGTACCCTTGAACCATAAACAATATTACATTTTTTTTTAATTATAGGTGATATCAAATTGATATAATCATTTGGATCATATTCTAAATCTGCATCTTGAATTATTATTATTTGTCCACTTGCTTTTTTTAGACCTTTTCTTATTGCATAGCCCTTTCCCCTATTCATTTTATAATTGATTATTTGATCGTAACTTTTATTTAAATTTTTTAATATAGTATAAGATTTGTCTGTTGAGCCATCATTAATTACAATTATTTCAATGTTTAAAGAATTTTTATATGCAACTTTTTTTATTTTATTAAGTATCTTTGCTATAGTTTTTTCTTCATTATAAATAGGTATAATAATAGAAAGTTTTGATTTTGAATAATTAATTTTTTTTTTTTTCATTATTATGTTTATTTAATTAAAAAAAAAACTAAACTAAATTATTAGTTTAATTTAATAAACTAATAATTATTATTGTATTACATATGTTTTTCATTTCTCATAGAGGTAATATTGATGGACCCAATCAAAATGATGAAAACAAAATTGAATATATTATGCATGCTATAGACAACAATTTTGATGTGGAAATTGATTTATGGTTTAAAAATGAAAAATTTTACTTAGGTCATGACGAACCTCAATATGAAATCAATAAAGAATTTTTGAAAAATAAAAAATTTTGGATACATACAAAAAATCTCGATTGTTTCTACGAGCTTGAAAAAACAGACTATAACTATTTTTGGCATGAAAAAGATAAAATAGTTTTAACGAGTAAGGGTTATTTTTGGAATTATCCTGGCACAAAACTTTCAAATAAAAGTATTTCTGTTTTACCAGAACAAACAAAAGAGAGAAAACCAAAATGTTTGGGTATATGCTCAGATTATATTAAGGAATACTATGATAGATACAATAATATTTGATCTAGACGGAGTTTTAATCAATTCTAAAGATATTCATTTTAAAGCTCTTAACAAATCATTAAACGATAATAATATAAATTATGAAATTAGTATAGACGATCATTTAAAAAGATTTGATGGTTTGCCAACATTAAAGAAATTGGAAATTCTCAACAAAGAAAAAAAGGTCCCAAAATTTTTAAATAAAAAAATTCAAAATAGAAAAAATGAAATTACAAGAATACTTTTCAAAAAAGAAATTAAATATAATGATAGAATATTTACTCTATTCAAAAAATTATCAAAAAATTATAAATTGGGGATAGCAACAAATGCAATCCAAGAAACTTTGGAAATAGCTATAAGAAAACTAAAAATAAAAAAATATATTAGCTATTCTTTATCAACAAAAAATATTTTAAATCCAAAACCTCATCCAGAAATGTATTTAAAATCTATTGTCAATCTAAATTCAAAACCTTCAACAACCTTAATTTTGGAAGACTCTCATAATGGTAGGATAGCCGCGAAAGAAGCAGGAGCTAGATTAATGCCAATTAAATCATTGGAAGACGTAAATTATAAAAACATTCTTAACTTTCTAAAGATAGAAAAGAATAATTTTGAAAATTTAGATAGTTGGGACGACAATGACTTAAATATTGTAATACCTATGGCTGGTGAAGGAAGTAGATTTGCAAAAGCTGGCTATACTTTTCCAAAACCCCTTATTGAAGTTCATCAAAAACCAATGATACAGTTGGTTGTAGACAATTTAGGTTTAAAAGGAAATTTTATTTTTATAGTAAGAAAAGAACATTTAAAAAAATATAATTTAAAAAGTTTTTTAAATATAATAGCTCCAAATTGTAAAATTATTGCAATAGATAAAGTGACAGAAGGCGCTGCATGTACAGTTTTATTAGCAAAAAAATATATAAACAATTCAAAACCTCTAATTATCTCAAATTCAGATCAGTATATTGATTGGAGTCCATCTGAAACAATGTATAACTTTTATTCAAAAAACGTAGATGGTGGTATACTTGTTTTTAATGCAACACATCCCAAATGGTCATACGCAAAATGTGACAAAAACAATAATGTATCAGAAGTTGCAGAAAAAAGAGTTATTTCTAATAATGCTACAGTTGGTGTTTATTATTGGAAACATGGAAAAGAATTTGTGAAATATAGTGAGCAAATGATTAAGAAAGATGTAAGAGTTAATAATGAGTTTTATGTTTGCCCAGTATACAACGAAGCAATCAAAGATAGAAAGAAAATAAAAATTAATAATGTAAAGTCAATGTGGGGTTTGGGTACACCTGAGGACTTAGATTATTTTTTAAAACATAAATCAAAACAGAATAGCTAAAATACGATTTATGATAATTAGTAAGATAAAAAACTTTATAAAATTAAATTTTCCTTTTATTGCAAAAAAACTTATTGAGTTTAGAGATACGAATAATTTATCAAAAAAAATTAAAAGTCAATTAAATACTAATTTGACAAAGCAAGTTCACGGTAAAAAAATTATTAATATAGAAAAAGGTATTGTAAGTGACAAAACTATAGATAATTTTGTAT
This sequence comes from uncultured Pelagibacteraceae bacterium, assembly GCA_902562645.1. GTDB lineage: Bacteria > Pseudomonadota > Alphaproteobacteria > Pelagibacterales > Pelagibacteraceae > Pelagibacter. Next base: position 10,983 of record CACETY010000003.1, on the reverse strand, counting down.
CCTATACTTTAAGACCTAAAGTTACTGAAAATATTATTATTGAGAGTGATAACTATAATAATAAAGATACAGCAATAATTATACAAGGCTCTTTAAAAGGAATTAGTGAGTTCACACAGCAAACTATTGAACTCTACATAAAATTATTTAAGAATTCTGAAATTGTACTCTCTACTTGGGAAAATGAAATTCACTCATTTCCTGTTAAAAAATATAGTGATAAAATAAAAATAATTGTAAATAATATTCCAAAAAATGAGCCTCACAATATAAATCTTCAACTTATTTCTACAAACAGTGCACTTAAATATGTTAAAAAAAAAAATATTAAATATTGTTTAAAAACAAGAACTGATTGTAGAATTTACAACAAAAATTCGTTAAATCATCTTAAGAATCTAATTTCAGTATTTTCAATAGATACCGAGTACAAACATTTGAGTTCGAGAATAATTTCAAGCTCAATAGATACAAGAAAATATAGAGTTTATGGATTAAGTGATATTTTTATATTTGGCGAAACAACAAATTTAGAAAAATATTTTGAAGTTGAAAATTATATATCATCATTAGAAAAACATTTTGGTAAATATCCTTGTATTATAAAGGAAACAGCAGTTATCAATGAAATCTTCTTGTGTGCAAGATATTTAAAAAATTCTAATATAACTCTTAATTGGGAACTAGAAGATTGGTGGAAGTATTGTGGAAAAATATTTTGCGTAGTCGATTCATCTGACTTTGATTTTTTTTGGTATAAATATGATTGGAAATTTGAACAAAGATTTATTCAAAATTATACATCAGATTTCAAACAAGCTTTGAGCTTTTCTGATTGGTTAAATCTCTACAATAATAAAAGTTTTCAGTTTGATGTAAGTAAAAAAGAAGTTTGGAGATTAAGGGATGGAATAATTGCGCAATAAACATTCAGTAAATATTATATTTTCTTTCTTACCAGGAATAATATCTATATTTGTTACTTTTTTCTCAATTCCAATTTATTTAAATTACTTTGATAACGACACATATGCCAATTACCTAATTCAACATTTCATTCTTACTTTAGGGATGATTCTTAGTTTACAACTTGGCAAAATAGCATCTATAAACATTCAAACAGTTGGAAAAAGAGAAAGAGAAAATCTAATTTATACAACTTTAATTTTATCCATCATATTAGGAAGCATATTATCTGGAATATGCTTATTTTTTATAAATTTTTTTTTGGAAAGTAAAAACTTTATTTCCGTAGGTTTTTCTCTTTTTATAGGGATAGTATTAACAATAATTTATATTAATTTAGAATATATTTCCAGAGGATTAAGTTATTTTAAAGAAACAAGTTTATCAAACCTATCTTTTTATAGCTTATCAATTTCATTACCAGGTTTTTTAATTTTTACTGATATTGACAAAAATTTTATAGTAATAAATCTTTTTAATATTTCATTGGCAATAAAAGTAATTTCAATTTTATTCTTACTAATTTTGCTGATAAAAAAAAAAGTATTAATTAATGCTCAAATAAATTTAAAACTAACACATAAGTTTTATTTTCACTCAAAATGGATGACACTTACATCTTTTTATACTCAGATATATGATTACTTTGATAAACATTTAATTAAAATATATTTTGGATCTTTATTATTAATAACCTATTCAATACCTCAACAAATTGCTGCGAAATTAACAATTATTTCAAGTGCAATTATTTCTGTAATACTTCCAAAATTATCAGCAGCAAAAAATGATAAAAATAAAAAAAAAACTCTTACTGCAAACTTATATTTATTTATTTACTTGTCCAGTTTCCTTATTTTAATATTTCTTCCATTTTATGAAAATATTTTAAATTGGTGGTTAAAAGATGGTTACCAAATAGAAATACTCAAACTTTTTAAATTATTTTTATTAGCAACATTTCTTGGAAGCTGTTCAAATATTTTAGTTTCAATGTATGAGGCTAATTCAATTGCAAAAAAAAATACAATATTAGAAACTTATAGTATTTTTCCCTTTTTAATTGGTTTGTTTGTAAGTATACATTATGAAAATATTTATTTTTTTGTCATTGTTATTATTTTAAAAGAATTTATTTTATTATCATTCAGAATTTTTGAATTAAGAGCGTTCATATTAAATTATAAAATTTTATTTTTTCAGATTTTGTTTTTTTCGACTATATTTTTTTTCATTTATATAGAAAACTTTTATTTTGTTTATATAAATATAATTATACTAATAATTATTTCTTTGTTAAATATTCCTGTAAATATACTTAAAAATGAATTTTCAAAAAAATAAAATTAATATATTTGTAGTATGCTTTTACTTTGCCTCAAAAGGTGGCAACGGAGCTGCGGAAGTTACTTTGGGTTTATTTAATTCTATTAATGATAATAAAAAACTTTTTGAAATAAATGACACAAAGATTAAGAATATTTTTTTGAATTTTATATTCAAAATTAAAAATATTATTGCATTCATATTTAAGATAAAAAAAATAATTAGAAATTATAATAAAAATGTAATTATTATTGAAGGTGCAAGCTGGATTGGGTACTCATTTATTTTTTTTTTATTAGGTAAATTTTTTTTTAAAAAAAGTACTTTTATTTATCACTCGCATAATATCGAATACGATATAAGAATAAAAAATAAAAGTAATAAATTTATTATTTTTTTATCAAAATATTTTGAAAAATTTCTATTCAGATATTGCAACTATTCTACAGTAGTCTCTTTAAATGATAAAAAAAGAATAAAAAAGCTTTATAAAGAGAATCCATATGTTCTAGAAAATGGTGTTGATATAAAAAGATTAAAAATTCAAAAGCCAATTTTTAAAGTACCAAAGAAATATTTTATGTTTATAGGTAGTTATTGGTTTAATCCAAATAAAGAGGCTATAGATGAAATTTTAGATAAATTATACCCAATTATTATTAAAATTTATCCAAATATAAATTTTATTATAACTGGTAGCGGTTTCCCTTTAGAAAAATTAAAAAATAAAAATATCAAATATTTCAAGAATATAAAAAAAAATAATCTAAACTTTTTAATCAAAAATGCTGAGTTTTTGTTATTTCCAATGAAAAAGGCAACTGGGACAAAAATAAAAATTATTGAAAGTCTAATTTTAGGAGGAAAAATAATTACTACAATTCATGGTGTGAAAGGTATTAATCTAATTTCAGAGTCAATTCCAATTATTTATAGAGAAAATTATGAATTAAAAAAAATTATTAAAAATAAAATATATAAAAAAAAATATTCAAAAAATTCAAAGAGAATTATGCTTTATTACAAAAAAAAATATTATATGAAATTTATATTTAATAATTTTTTGAAGAAAATTAATTTAAATGAGTAATTATTTTAATTTAAAAAATATCTTTGTTATATTAGTTTGGACATCTATTTGGTTTAGTATTGGCATTAACCCAGATTACATATTTAAATTTCAATATAATTTTCAAAATTTATTTAATTCAGATTTTATTAAATTACTTAGAATTTTAGTTCCAATAATTTTATCGTTAATGTGGATATTATTTATTTTAAAAAACAAAAGATTTTTAAAAATAGCTTTTTCTATTAATTTAACATCAATATTTTTAATTTTGTATTTTTTAACACAACTTTTTTCATTATTACTCTCAAATAATTATTTCATTAATTTTTATTGGATTTATTTTCCATTTATAATGCTAACTTTAGTAAATTTTATATTAATTAATAATGATGAAAAAATTTGTTTCCAGTTAAATTTGATTTCTATAATAATTTTGTTTGTTGTTTTTTTAAAATTTATATACCCTCTTTTTTTCAATTTTTTTTCATCAACTCTTTCATTTTACAATATGTGGCCAACAGTTTATGCATATGACTTTACTGTTCCTAGACCTACAGGATTAGCCAGAACAGCTCTTCTTTTAATTGCTTTTTTATTATGTTTTAATTTTAATAATATTATTTATAAAACTGTCCGATATCCATTAATTATATTTTTTGGCTTAAATATCTGTTTATTTCAATCTAGAACAATACTTTTTTTGTGGCCTGTAATTATTTTTTTAATTCTATTTTTTAAGAACCAAAGTTTAAAAAATAAAATAAAAGAATTAGCTTTAATATTAATACTTCCAATTATTTTATTTTATGGCATGAATTTAAGTAAAATTAGTTACAATTACTTAATCGCATATAAAGTTTTTAAAAGTCAAAATGTAGAAAATAAAGAAACAAGTATATTTAATTTTAAAGAATATAAAGAATTTATTGAAAAGCCTAAAAACTCTGACAAATATGAAGTTCAAGTTTTTAGAGATACAGATCCTAAAAGCTTTTCATCATTCAGAACTCTTCATTGGAAGAAGATTTTTTTAAAAATAAAAGAAAATAATTTTATTGGATATGGTCCTATGGGAGATAGATATATAATTAACAACACTGCCTCAAGTATTATTTTCTATTCTTTATCATCAGGTGGTATTTTTGGTTTGATAACGATAATATTATTATGTTTAAGATCGCTTTATCTAATTTCATTTTTTATATTAAAAAAAAAATGTTTCAGTAGAGATAATTATGAATTAATTAATTTTTCGTGTTTAATATTAGTTATTCTTTTCTTACGTGGAATTCTAGAGACATCAATTGGAATTTTTTCTATAGATTATTGTATATATATTTTGCCAGCATTGTTCATTGAATATAAATACAATTTATTAAAAGAAAAGCTTGATCAATTTTAACGAATTTAATGTTCTAGAAAAATAAACTCTTGGATTGTAAATTAATCTTACAAACCACCCTAAATAATATTTATCCACAAAATCATTAATTGGCGCTTGTCTTTTTGTTAAAAATGCTATGGCAGCACCAGTACAAATTATCGAGGCATTACGCTTTAAATTTTTATTTAAAAATAGTGCAAGAATTTCTTGAGTCTCACCACCAATGTTTATGATAACATATTTAGGTTTATAAGAATTTATAATTTTTAAAAGCTTATAATCTTCTATTTTTTTTCCATAAATTGGAGCTATATAAGATTTAATATTATTAAAATTTTTTTTTTTTAAATAAATTAAATTTTCTTTTGACTCTAAATAGTTTGGATCGACTAATAATATTTTTTTTTTTTTAATGGGTAAATAATTTATAAATGTTTTTAAAAATAAGTAACCTGAGTATTTATTTACATTTTTTTTCTTAAAAATTTTTAATAGAATACAGAAAAATCCACTGTCTAATATCGCTACTGAGGATTTTTGTAATGCTTCTAAATATTTAGTATTTGTCTTAATAGAGGATAATGCAGATGCTGCAGGTGCAACTAGATATCCACCATTATCAAGAATTCCTATTAATTTTTTAAAATCATGATTATAAAACTTTATTCCATAAAAATTTATAATTTTTTTCTTCATATATTTTGTTTATCTTTAAATTATATATAATTAAATATTAAATTTTTTATGGTAAAAAAAATATATTTTTGGGCGTGTGACTACTCTAGCAACAGTGGCGAGGGTATTCTTGGAAGATCATATATAAGATACATTAGCAAAACTAATAAAAGTATTAAATTAATTAATATAAACAGATCAAGTAAATTTCAAAAAAATAAATTTAAAAAAAATAGTCAAATTTATAAAAGTGTAATTCATAAATATATCTATCCTTTAATAGGACTGATTTACTTATGGAAACTTTATTTTCAGTCAAAAAATGTTCTTTTTTTGAATTATACTCCACTTTGGAATTTCTTAATTTTTATTTTTTTACCACCAAATTCTAAAATAGGTCCAATTACAGGAACAATAATCAAAAAAAAATATTCATTCTTAATTAATTTATGTGAAAGAGTTAGCTTATTGGTAATAAAATTAAGATTCAAAAAAATAATTTTTTCAAATAATTTTTATCGATTTAAATATAAATTACGTGGAAAAAAGTTTGAATTTAATTTTATATTAAAAGATTATAGAAAAAACTCTAAAAAATGTAAAAAATTATATGATTTTGTGATTTATTATAGAAACTTATCAGTTCAATACAACAATTATATATTTAAATTGATTTATCGATTAAAAAAAGATTTTAAGATTGCAGTTATAGGAGATAAGATTCAAATAAAAAATTTAAAAAACTTTGGTCTTGTAGATAGAAATAGAGCAAAGCAGATTATCTCGAATTCCTCATTTGCGATTAATAACCCAGAGAATTTATATAGCTATTTTTTTCAAGATTGCATGTCATATGGGTTAATAATATTTTATAATAAAGTTTTTAAAAAATATAATATTTTTAAAAACAAGAAATTAATTTCAATTTCTAATTACGATGTAGTAATAGATTACAATAGAATAAGAGCAAAAATTTTATCCTACAAAAAATTTTAACAATTTTTCTTATCTACTTTGTAAACATTACTTTCTAGTCTTAAATTATTAAGAAAATTTCTCGTTGCATTAATTTCTTCAATGACAGCAATTTTCTCTTCATTCAAACAAGCTGGCTGTAGCTTATCTTTGTAAGATATTATAAAATTAATTTTATTATCATTTAAAAATTTAATAAATTTTTCTTTGTCGCTATTGTAGATATCACTTATTTCTAAAAATGACCTTGAAATAATATTTTTATTTGAAAATATATTTGCTCGACCTTGTGTAAGGGCAAGGACCATTTTTTCATCTGCATATTTATTATAGATATTATTATTATAAAAACCGTAGGAAAATTTATTCATAAATTTATTTTTTTCAAAGATTACATTTTTGTCCACATAGGCCATAAAAATGAAAACTAAGGTAAAACAAATAACAAAGATTAGCTGTAAATTTCCAATCAGTTTGATGTAATTATTTCTTTTTTCTAAATAAAAATAACTTAACAATAGAAATGACTCAAAATAATACCTAGAAAGAATTTGACCAGTAGATAAAATTGTTATTATTATAATCAATGGCATAAAATTTAATTCTTTTTGTAATTTTAAATCAAATAACAATAGAAAGAATATCAAACCTAACGTATTACTTAAATCAGCTAAATTTGTAGGTACAAAAGGTTTAATATAAATTAAAAAGTTTTTGTGATCTGACAACCAGCCCTGTGACTCTCTTAAAGATAAAGAATAATTAGTAAAGATATCTCGAGAATTTCCAAATATTTCGTCAAAAAATGGTGCTGTTGGGTTTCCAAAAAATTTATATTTTAATAGGAATATTGGTAAAAAAATAATAATTAAATTTATTAAACTAAAAATGATCGAAATTTTTAATTTGTCTTTATTATTTAATAAAAAATAAATTAACAATAATAAAGATAATAGAACATAATAAACTTTACCAGTAGCATAGAAGCTTAATAAAGATATAAACAAAAATATTTCTAATTTTGATTTAATTTTATCTTTTTGAATAAGTATGAATAAAATTAAAAATATAATAGAAAAAAAAAGCTGTAATTTTTGAGTTGAAATTAAAAAAATAAATAATGGACATGAGAAAAGAAACAAAAAGAAATTAAAATTTTTTTTTGAGATTAGAAATAAGAAAAAAATTGTAAAAAAATTAAGTTGAGCTCCAAAATTATCTGACTTTAGAATCGGGGACAATAAAAGAAGAATTTCACTGTTTGAAATTGATAAAAATTCAAAATTTTTGTTGTAATCAATATTATTAAGTCCATTTTCATAAATATATGTTGCAGATCTTAAATGGACTGAAACACTATCTACATCTGAGATGGGCAAAATTGCTATTAATAAAAAAATTAAGAATAATAATAATAATTTATAATTTTTTTTATTAAATTTTATATTTAAATGTGAAAAAAAAGAATTTTCAAATTTTACAAGTATAAAAATAATGAGTAAAAAATATAAAAAAATTATATATCGAAATAAATAGATTTTATCAAAATATACAACAAAATTAAAAATGAGAGTAAAGAAAGATAAGAATAAAAAAAAAATTATAATAGGTTGATAATTTCCAAACAGAACTATTTCTTTTTTATTAAATTTAATTTTTAAAAAGGAAATGAAAAATAAAGATGATAAAAAAATAAAACTTGTAATAAAATTTAAGAAAAAATTATCTGAATAAAAGTTACCGTACATAAAATACTTTGGATAATATAATAAATTTAAGTTATATTATCTTCAAATTTCTGTAACGTTAAATTTATGCAAATTATACTATGTACACTATTTATATATGGGCTTTTTTGCATATCAAATAATTTTTATAGAAAACTTCATTTTGAAAGAAATATAATAATTTTTTCTATTTTTTTTACAGGATTTATCTCGTTAATATATCTAATAATATCTTATAGTTTTTTATTTAATATAAATACTTTTTTTCTTTCTGTAATTATTGCTTCTTTTTTAATAATTTATGGATTTTATAAAACTTTATATAGTTTTTTATCTGTTAAAAATTTTGTTTTTAAAAAGTTTAAAATTAAGAAAAATCATACTTCATTCTTGGTACTGATAATATTATTGTTATATTATTTATCATCTTTTATCCCAGTCAGTGATTTAGATAGTTTAAGATATCATTTAGAAATACCAAGACTTATAAAAAAGGGATTTTTTTATGAAAACTATACATTAGACTATGTAACTTTGGGATCGAATGAGTTTTTAAACTTGTTTGGACTAAATTTAAAATTTGAAAACACATCATCTGTAATCAATGTAATTTTTTTAATGATTATCTCATATATTAATTACAGTTTCTTAAAAAAAGAAAAGACGAGCAATCTAAATATTAAAAATTTAATAATACTATCTAGTCCTTATGTATTTAGTGTTAGCACAACGCAGAAAATTTTTATTTTACCCTGTTTTTTAGTTATTTACTCATTAATTTATCTTATTCATCAAAAATCTGAAATTTGCTATAATTCAAATAAATTAATTGCTTTTGTATTACCTTTTGCAATATCTATAAAATTTATTTTTGCACCTATTTGCTTAATTATTTATCTGTATCAAATTTTTTTAATAAAAAGATTTAAAAATATTTTTTTTATAACAATAATTTATGTTAGCAGTTTTATATTATTTGCTTTACCAATTTGTATTATTAAATTCAGGATATTTGGTGAACCTTTTGTTCCATTATATTTAATTGATAGTGCTAACATTGAATGGTTTAAAAATATAAAAAGTTATTTAACGAATTATGATAACAAATTAACGTTTCTAAATTTAATTTTTTTACCTATAAAATTTATTTATCCAATAAAACTCAATTATCTAGATAATAATTTTATAAATTATTTTGCAACATCTGAAATTTTTAAACTTTTAGGTATTGGATTTTTATCAATATTTTTTTTAAATAATAAAAAAACAAAAATATATTTTATTTTATCAATTTTATTTTTGTCTATAATTTCTACTGGAAACATTCAAATAAGATGGTTTCTTCCTATTTTAATGTTTGTGAGCTTTTTTTATAATTATAATAATCCTTTTAATACTATTTTTAAATTTCTGATATTTTTACAAAGTTATTTTATTTCTGTTGGATTAGTTTTATTAACATTTATGTCAATCTATGGAAATTTTATAAATAAGGATAGGATTTTAAATCAAATGTCTTATGGATATAAAGTTTCCAGAGAAATTGAAAAAAAATATCCTGATTTAAAAATTTTGACTTATAATGAAGGATATTTTTATCATAGCAATTACATTCCATTATATAAATCAAAAGATTTATTATTATTTGATAAAAATTATTATAAAAATTTATTAGAGAGTGAAAAAAAATTTGTTTTTATATATCCTAATCGGTTAAGTACTGAAAAAATAACTGAATTAATTGGTATGAAAAATATAAAAATTAGAAAAATAGATATATTAAATGAATTTTTCTCAACAAGATTATTTGTATTCAAACATAAAGCAGAGATATTTATTTATCAGATAGAATTGAATTAATTTTGTTAATTCTAAGAATAAAAGGTATAACTATCCAATAAAAGACTCCATTCCATGTAGAAAAAAAAGCACCAGTTGTTTGCATAGGATTAAATAAAATAAAAAAGTTTAGTCCAACCATAAGTTCAAATTGAGAAAATTTAAAATTTTGAAAAAAATTATTTATTATTTTTTTTAATAAAAATAAAATCATTGATAAAAAGATCATGAAACCCAAAAGACCAGTTTCAGATAAAACTTCTAAATAAATATTATGAGGATGAGTGTTACATCTTGCATTTACCTCAGCAGTCTTAATATTAGAGTATTTTGTTTTAGAACATTCGATTCTAAATGTTTTTAATCCTGATCCAGAAAATTTGTAGTTTTTAAAAATTTCGATTGATGTTAAATAATGCGCACCCCATTGACTATCCAAAAATGTATTATGGGAAATTTTATTTGTTTTAGTAATTCCTAACTGTTCAAATGTTCTATCAATAAAATGTTTTTTTAAATTATTATCAAAACTAAAAAAACTAAACAAAACAACAATAAAAATAACAAAGTTTAAAATTTTTTCCTTCAGAGAAAATTCATTATTAAATATAAAATATAAGATAGTTGCTAAAAAAAACATTATAGATGCTGCTCTCTCATTTGACAAAACTATAATTAATAAGAATAAAAAAATTAAGAAAAGTTTAGTATATTTATATTGATTTTCTTTAAAAAATAATAACGCAAGAAAAAAAAATTTACATAAATAAGAACCAACAACATATTCATCACCAAATGGTCCACTAAGTCTTCTTCCATGACCCTCATCTACCTTAAAGCCTAAAATATCCACACCATTAAAATATTGGAACAAAGTATCAGCTCCTGTAAGAATGATAATAAAAAAAATAATTTTAAAAAAATTTCGAGCAAAATAATTGTTAAAGTCTAAACAATAAATTATTATTAACATTAAAAAAAAATGTCCCAGAAATCCAATATATGAAATTAAGGAATTC
>CACETY010000002.1 GCA_902562645.1 uncultured Pelagibacteraceae bacterium | reverse complement strand
AGATTGGTGGAGCAACTTCATCCTGGTCAACGAAATTAATACATGGTGGTCTACGTTATTTAGAAAATTATGAATTCAAATTAGTTAGAGAGTCTTTGAGAGAAAGAGAAATTGTTTATAAAATTGCTAAACATATTTCAAAACCTATTCCTTTTATAATTCCTTATGCAGATAAAATTCGACCAGCCTGGTTAATTAAAATTGGTTTATTTTTGTACGATAATTTAGGTGGTAAAAGTAATATACCAAAATCAAAAACATTTGATCTTAGAAAAAAATTTTCAAATATTCTTAAAGAAAAATACAAAACTGGTTTCCAATATTTTGACATACAAATTGACGATAAAAAATTAACGAAATTAAATACCAAAGATGCAAAAAGAAATAACGCTAAAATACTAGAATACAACAAAGTTAAAAAAGCTGAAATTATTGGCAATGAATGGATTATTACTCTTGAAAATGGTGAAAAAGTAAAGTCAAAAATTTTGATTAATGCATCTGGACCATGGATAAATGAAACCTTAAATAAAAATATAAAAATTAAATCTAAGAAAAAAATTAGATTGGTTAAAGGAAGTCATATTATTACAAAAAAATTGTACAAAGAAAATGTTGCGTTCACATTTCAAAATACTGATAAAAGAATAATATTTGTAATACCTTATAAAGGGAAGTTTTCTTTAATTGGAACTACTGAAGAAGAGGTGAAATCACCTGAAAATAAAGGAATATCAAAAAAAGAAATTAGATATTTAATTAGTTCAGTAAATAATTACTTAAAAAAACAAATAACATCAAAAGACATCGTAGATACATATTCTGGGATAAGACCTCTAATTGAAGATTTTAAAACAGCCTCAAAAGTCACAAGAGATTATGTTTTTGATTTAAAAATTATAAAAAAATTACCTTTATTGAATATTTATGGAGGAAAACTTACCACCTACAGAAAATTGTCTGAAAAAGTCCTTATTGATCTTGAAAAATTTTTACCTAAAACAAAAAAAGGTCCATGGACGCACAAAAAGAAGCTTTTATAATTTCCACTGTCTTAGAAAATGCTTTTCACTAAGTAATTTTATTTAATTCTAGTTTGAATTATTTTGATAATTTTAGGTAAATCTTTAATTGTATCTATTACATAGTGAGCACCTACTTTCTCAAATTTTTTCTTGATCTTTTTTCTAAATTTAGTTTTATCTTTAGAAGAAAGTTTATTAAATTCGACTTCTGTTTTACCAAATTCATTACCTGAAAAAATAACACCCACTACCCACATCCCAGCATTTACTCCCTCTAACAATCCAGGAATAGTGTCATCAACTTTTATACAATTTGATCCCTTAGTAATATTTAATTCAGAAAAAATTTTATATATTATTTCAGCTGAGGGTCTTCCAATTCTTGTATGCGATGAACTATAAGAAATATCTGGAGTAAATCCTTGTTTTTTTAATTCTGGCAATATAGTTTTTAAAATATCATCAGAATATCCAGTATTTGTAGCTATTTTAATTTTTTTTTTTTTTATAAATTCTATGGTTCTTTTACTGCCTGAAATAAATTTAGAATGTTTTTTAATAATTTTTTTTAATTCTGGATTAAAAAGTTTAAATAATTTATCGATATCATTTTTACTAGGTTTTTTTTTATATTTTTTTTTCCACTGAAGATTTATTTTTTTTGTATTAATTAATTGACTTATATGTGCTCTTTTTTCAATACCCATAGAACCAATAGCTTCTTTTCTACTAATTGGTATTCCAATCTTATTAAAAATATGAATTAGAACTTTTGATGGTGCCAAACTACCAAAATCTATTAGGGTGCCTGCTAAATCAAAAACAATTGCTTCTATTTTATTATTTTTCATTATATTTTTTAATTATATAATTAAAGTTAAATTAAAATAATATTAAATTAATTTGAATAAATTACCCTAGGTTCTAGAAATAATTCCCTTGATAAGGCTTTGAATTTTTTAGTCACTTGTTTTGAAATAATTTCCTGGTGCTGGGATGGAATTTTTAAAAATACTGAATTACCTCTTTTATAAAGTTTAAACTCTTCTAAAAAAATTGTAGATATTGATGTAAGAGAATTAGCAAATCTTAAGGCTGCACCAACTTGTTTGCAAGAATATATCTCGTTGTTATTTAAAAACGTTAAGTATTCTATCTTTGGGTTGTATTTTATACTACAATATCTCCAGTAACAAGAAAGTGCCAATTGTATTCTTTCTTTATGTGAAAGTTTTAATAAAGGCGTATTTAATGTTTCTTGAAAAACCAACTCTGCTTTTTGGAATGCTCCCAAACCCCAATCCATATGACTTAGTACACAAGATAGATGAAGCAATTTTTGATTAAAATGCTCATTTCCCTCAAATATAGGTTTTATAAAATCAAAATATTTCTTATATGTAGATCCTAAATCGCCTCTTTTTTTTGAAATATGCTCTAATGATTTATTAAAAACAAAATTACTATCTGAGTTTTTAAATAAATCTTTGGCAAGAGATCCTTCTCTAATACCGCTAATTGAGCAAATAACATTTTTTGGATTTGCTATGTTCATAATTTCTTCTAGAATTATTGAGCTATAAGGAAGATAAGGTGTTCTAGACTTTGATATGTATTCAACTGATTTCAATTTAGATTTATTAAATGAAGAAATTTTTTCTAAAAATTTTGTGAGTTTTTCATTTTCAATTGAGTATTGATGAATAATATGGACTGGATATTCATTTTGAAATAAGTGTAATTTAAACAAAGCTCTCCACGTACCTCCCACCAAATATAAATTATTAAATTTTTTTTTAGATAACCATTTTTCATCTCTTAAGAGATTTTTGAGATATTTAGGTAAATTTCTTTTTTTAACAATAGGATTGTTAATTAACCTTAAAACACCAACCGGAAGTGATGTTTTATTTGTTACAACATTGTTTTCAACTCTAGCAAGCTCTAAACTTCCACCACCTAAATCAGCAACAAGTCCATCCACATTCTCAAATCCAATTTTAACGCCTTCAGCTGATGATTCGGCCTCTTCTTCACCAGTTAAAATATTTATATTTTTTTTAAATAAGTATTCTACTTCTTCAATAAAGGGCTTTGCGTCTGTAGCTTCTCTTAATACAGCTGTTGCAATAATTTTAAGGTTATTAATTTTTGAAACATTAAGAATTTCTGAAAATCTTTTTAAGACTTTTAAAGCATATATCTTGCCTGATTTATGAAGTTTTTTTGATTTATCTAAGTTTTTACCAAGTTCACAAACTGCTTTTTCGTTAAAAAAAGGTACTCTAGATGATGTAAAATCATCGTAAATTAACATTCTTATAGAATTTGAACCTATATCAATAATAGCTAATTTTGATTGTCTTAATTTTAAATTTTGCTTATTTTTAATTACTTTAAGTTCCACCTTTTACCAACCTTAAGTTTAATTTTTTAGGTTTAATTTTTAGTTTTGCTTTTCCTCTTCCTGATAAACTTGGATTATTCATGAAATAATCATGTGCAGAAAAAGAATCTTTTCGACTATATTTAATTTTTTGATAATTTCCATCAGGATAAAGTTCCCAGCTCTGATTCGTGTCGAGATAATTGGCCATCATTATTTGGTCTAAAACCTGTTCATGCACAGTTTGATTTTCAATTGGCACGAGAAGTTCGACTCTTCTATCAAGATTTCTTGGCATCAAATCTGCAGATGAAATATAAACTTTTGCATTTCTGTTGGGCATAAATTTTCCATTTGCAAAACAATAAATTCTTGAGTGTTCAAGAAATCTTCCAATGATACTTTTTACAATAATATTTTCCGATTTATTTTTAATACCAGGTCTTAAACAACATACACCTCTTACAAATAAAAAGACTTTTACACCGACACTAGAAGCCTCATAAAACTTATCAATTATTTGTGGATCAACTAATGAATTCATTTTAGCCCAAATCTCAGCGTGTTTCCCTTTTTTTGCATTACTTATTTCCTTATCTATATTCTGATTTAAAGTTTTTCTTAAATTTACTGGAGAAATGGAAATTTTATTTAAATTTCTTGGTTTTGAATAACCAGTCACATAATTGTAGAATTTTTCAACATCTGTAGCCATTTTTTTATCAGAGCTAAATAGAGATAAGTCTGTGTATATTTTTGCATTTACAGGATGATAATTGCCAGTACCCAAATGGAAATATGTTTGAATTTTACCACCCTCACGTCGATGTATTAGTGATGATTTAGCATGTGTTTTGTATTTTGCAAAACCATAAACAATTTGAACTCCAGCTTTTTCAAGACTTCTTGCCAGCTGTATATTTGCTTCTTCATCAAATCTAGCTTTGATTTCAATTAAAGCAGTAACTGTTTTACCATTTTCGGCAGCACTAATTAATGCTTTAACAATTGGTGAATCTAAAGTAGTCCTATACAATGTTTGTTTAATAGCAATTACTTTTTTATCTATAGCCGCTTGATTTAAAAATTCAATTACAGCATCAAAAGTTTCAAATGGATGATGAACTATTAGGTCTTTTTTCTTAATTGTCTCAAAAAAATTATTATTGTATTCTTTTAATCTTTCTACGTCTCTTGGTGTAAAGTTTTTAAATTTTAATTTAGAATTTTTAATTTTACAAATTTGGTCTATATCCTGGATTCCAACTAAACCTGCTACTTCATAAATATAATTTGGATTAATTTCTAATTTATTTGTTATAAATTTTACAAGTTCTTTGTCGCTTTTTTCTAAAATTTCTAATCTAACAATATCACCAGTTCTTCTTCGCTTTAATGCTAGTTCAAATGATCTGACTAAATCCTCAGCCTCTTCTTGAATTTCTACATCACTATCTCTTATTACTCTAAATATCATTTTCTTTTCTAATAAATGATCTGGAAAAATTTCAGAGGCAAAGTAACCAATAACATCATCTAGAACTAAAAATTTCTTAAATGATTTTCCTCCGTCTATTTCAATAAATCTTGATAAAGCTTTAGGAATTACAATAATTGAATTAAGAATTCTCTTTTTTTTCTTTTTCTTCAGCTTCATAACTAAAGCTCTCCCTTGATTAATAATAAATGGAAAAGGATGAGCAGGATCAATCGCTGATGGTGTAAGTAGAGGATAGATTTCTTCCTTAAATATTTCTAATAATTTCTTTTTTTCCTTTGTGTTAAGGTTTTCTGGCTTAGTTAATAAAATATTATTTCTCTTCAGCTGATTTGATAGATTATTAAATATGGTATTTTGTTTATTTAATAGATTTTTTGTATCATTGATAACCATCTCCATCTGTTCTTCAGGTGTTAGTCCATCTGAACTTAGTGAGTCGACTTCTTGTTTAATCTGACTGTATAGTCCAGCAACTCGAACCATAAAAAATTCATCTAAATTTGAGCCTGCAATAGATAAAAATTTTACTCTCTCATAAAGAGGATTTTCAATATTTTGCGCCTCAAAAAGAACCCTATCGTTAAATTTTAACCATGATAATTCTCTATTTATATAATTAGATTTAAGCTCTTCTTTGTCTTGTTTTTTTAATGCAGTCATATATTTAGAATTAATGCGCGAATTATATGTCATGAGACATGCAAAATCTAGTTGGGAAGACCCAAATTTAAGTGATTTTGAAAGACCACTAAATAAAAGAGGCATCAAAAGTGCAAAAATTATAAGTGAATTTTTTGTTAAAAAAAAATATTCCTTTGATTATGTGCTTTTATCTTCATCAAAAAGAACAAAAAAAACTCTAAATTTAATACTGAAAAAAATAAATAAACCAAAAAAAATTAAAAGTTCCTCAAAGCTTTATTTAGTTAATGAAAATGAAATTATAGGGTATATAAAAAATATCCATAAAAGGTTTAAGAAAGTATTGCTAATAAATCATGAACCTGCTCTTAAAAATTTAGTTATAAAATTAACTAAAAATAAAGATAATAGTAATTTTAAACTATTAAATTATAAATTCCCAACTTGTGCATTTGCTAAAATAGTTTTCGATACAAATGATTGGATAAATATTGAAGAGAAAGGAATTATTTCTGAATTTGTAAGGCCTAAAGATTTAGTTATCTAACGAATAGCCTGCAGATCTCACTGTGCGAATTAAACTTTCTAATCCACTTACATTTAAAACTTTTCTCAATCTTCTTATGTGAACATCAACCGTTCTACTTTCTACATAAATATTTTCACCCCAAACATTATTTAATAATTGTTCTCTTGAATAAACTCTTTTTGGATTTTTGATAAAAAAATCTAATAATTTAAATTCTGTGGGTCCCAAAATTATTTCCTTATCATTTCTATAAACTCTTTTTGCCAATCTATCAATTTTAAGGTCTTTAAATTCCACAACATCAGTTGATGACAAAGGTTTAGCCCTTCTTAACAAAGATTTAATTCTTGCATTTAATTCTTTTTGGCTAAATGGTTTAGTGACGTAATCATCAGCTCCAGTTTCAAATGCTTTTAATTTATCTTCCTCCTCTCCTTTTGCAGTAAGCATAATAATTGGAATGTCATTATATTTTTTATCCCTTTTTAACTGTTTACATATTTCGACACCTGATAAATCTGGCAACATCCAATCTAATAAGATTAAGTCTGGCATTTTTTGTTTTATTGATTTTAAAGAGTCCTCTCCATTTTCACTTGAAGAAACCTTATGACCTTCTTTTTCTAAATTATATTTTAATAGAGTTGAAATTGGCGCCTCATCTTCTGCAATAAATATGTGTGCACTCATTACTTTGTTAATACTGAGTCGCTACCCTTAGGTCTTTCACCCTCTAAATAATCACCTGTAACTAAATAAAATACTTGCTCAGCTATGTTGGTTGTATGATCTCCTATCCTTTCAATGTTTTTAGTTACAAATAAAAGATGTGAGCCATATTCAATATTTTCCGTATTTGATTTAAGTAGTGAGATGACTTCTTCCATACATTTATTTGTTAAATCATCAACTTGTTCATCACTCTCCCATACTGTTCGAGCTACATCGCTTGATCTACTTAGATATGAGTCTAAAACAATTTTTAATTGTTTTTGAACCAAAATGCAGATTCTATTCATTGCTTCAATTAAATTATTTGGCAAATGCGTATTTATAAGTTTTGTTCTTTTTGCAATATTTTTGGCAAGATCACCTATTCTTTCTAAGTCTGAAGACATCTTTAGAGCTGCAACTGTTTCTCTAAGATCAACAGCCATTGGTTGTCTTAAAGCAATTAAATTTACTACCTCATTCTCTATCTGAGACTCAAAATTATCTATAACTACATCTGAATTTATAACATCATCAGCAAGGTTATGATCATTTGTTGATATTGCTTTCATTGCATTACCTAAAGCGGTTTCGCAATTTGCCCCCATTTCAACTAAATCATTGTTTAATTTTTTTAATTGGTCTTCGTAAGATTTTACTGTGTGTGGTTTTTCATTCATTATCCAAACCTTCCTGTTATGTAATCCTGCGTTTGTTGTTGAGTCGGATTCTTGAATATCTTATCAGTAGAACCTACTTCAATCAATTTACCAAGGTGAAAAAAACCAGTATTTTGAGAGACTCTTGCAGCTTGGGACATTGAGTGAGTAACAATTATTATAGTATGTTCCTTTCTTAATTCATCAATTAGCTCCTCTATTTGTGCTGTTGCAATTGGATCAAGAGCTGAACATGGCTCATCCATGAGTATTACCTCTGGCTTAATTGATATTGTTCTTGCAATACAAAGTCTTTGCTGTTGTCCACCTGATAAACCAGTACCTGGTTCGTGAATTCTGTCTTTTACCTCTTCCCAAAGTGCTGCTTTTCTCAAACTCTCTTCAACAATATTATCCATTTCACTTTTAGATTGAGCTATCCCATGTATCTCAGGTCCATAAGAAATATTCTCATAAATAGTTTTTGGAAAAGGATTTGGTTTTTGAAAAATCATTCCAACTTTTTCTCTAAGCCTTACAACATCTGTATCTTTTTGATTTATGTCATAGTCATTAATTTTTACGACACCACTGACTTTACAAATATCGATCACATCATTCATTCTATTTAAACATCTTAAGAATGTTGATTTACCACAACCAGAAGGTCCAATAAGAGCAGTTACTTTATTTGCTTCGATATCCATATTGATATCAAATAAAGCTTGTTTCGCTCCATAATAGACATCAACATTTTTTGCTTCTATTTTATTCATATTTTAGTTCCATTTCTTTTCAAATTTATGTCTAATTAATTGTGCTCCTAAATTCATAAAAATTAGGAAAAATAATAATACCATTATGCAAGCAGACACTTTTTCTACAAATCCTCTTTCGGCACTCTCCGCCCATATATAGATTTGAACAGGCAAGCTAGCTGCTGGATCCATAGGGGTTCCTGGTATTGTGTTAACAAAAGCAACCATTCCAATTAATATTAAAGGCGCTGTTTCACCTAATGCTTGAGCTAAGCCAATTATAGTACCTGATAAAGTTCCAGGTAAAGCCAATGGCACGGTATGATGCATCGTCGTTTGCATTCTGCTAGCTCCCATTGCTAAAGCTGCTTCTCTTATACTGGGTGGAACAGCCTTCAATGATGCTCTGGCTGCTATTATAATTGTTGGAAGAGTCATTAATGAAAGGGTTATGCCTCCAACTAAGGGTGTTGATCTAGGTAAACCAAATACAGCCAATAAAACACCTAATCCTAATAATCCAAAAACAATTGAAGGAACTGCTGCTAGATTATTGATATTTACTTCTATAAAATCTGTAAATCTATTTTTTGGTG
Source organism: uncultured Pelagibacteraceae bacterium (assembly GCA_902562645.1). Lineage (GTDB taxonomy): Bacteria > Pseudomonadota > Alphaproteobacteria > Pelagibacterales > Pelagibacteraceae > Pelagibacter. The sequence goes on along the minus strand of CACETY010000002.1, from coordinate 130,187 downwards.
CAAATTCCTCTAGATAAACTGCAGCTAGTAAGGCAACAGGAAAGGCAATTGACAGACAGACAAGTATGGAAAATAATGAACCCATAAATGAGCTTGCTATTCCCGCTAACTCAGCTTCTCTAGAATCAGCATTTGTAAAAAAACTGGCATTAAATTCACTTATAACTCTTCCGTCTTCATTTAATTTATCAAAAATTTTTAATTGATAATCAGATGCTCTTCTTCTATTTTCAGGTATATCTCTTGGATAATTTCCTTTAAATACTTGATCTAAGTCGTCAGAGGCTGTTAATTTTACATCAACTGTTTTTCCAAAGCTATCAGGATTGTCTAGAAGATAATATTTTAATTCTCTCTCAAAAGTAAATGCAAACATTTTTTTTAATTCCATAATTTGATCCTCACTTGCGTCTGGATCGAGACTGATAAATGTTTCTATCCCAAACTCATAAAAGTCTGCATCATTAATATCTTCGGTTGTTGGTTTTTTATCTGGATCCAAATATAATAAATCTGCATTATAATTGACTGGTATTACCAACCATGTTTTTTGAAATGCTGTGTAACCAGTAGAAAATATCTTTGTTAGAAATACCACTAGAAATAATAAAGCCATAAATATTGCAGCTTTACCGTAAAATTGAAATCTTTTTTCAGCTTTGTATCTTTTAATTAAACGTTCTTCTTTATTCATATTTCTCTCTATATTTTTTCACAACAGATAAGGCAACAATATTTAAAACTAAAGTAACTATAAATAAACTTAATCCCAGTGCAAAAGCTGCTTGGGTTTTCGGATCCCCAAATTGTTGATCACCAATTAAGATAACAACAATTTGAGCAGTTATTGTTGAAGTGGACTCTAATGGATTAAGAGTTAGGTTTGCTGCCAACCCTGATGCCATTACAACAATCATTGTTTCACCAATAGCTCTAGAAACACCTAATAAAATAGATCCAACAATTCCAGGTAAAGCAGCTGGAAAAATTACTCTTTTTATTGTTTCAGATTTTGTTGCTCCCATGGCATAGCTACCATCTCTAAGATTTTGAGGAACACTTGTAATTACGTCGTCACTTAAGCTTGATATAAATGGAATAATCATAATTCCCATAACACCACCGGCTGCCAGTGCGCTTTCTGCTGACACCTCTAGTCCTAATGATAATCCAAGGTCTTTTAAAAAAGGTCCAACTGTTAAAGCAGCAAAAAAACCATAAACAACAGTTGGAATTCCTGCTAAAATTTCAATGACAGGTTTGGCATATTGTCTTAAACGTTTGCTCGCATATTCCGCCATATAAATACCACTTAACAAACCAATTGGTATTGCAACACACATTGCAATCAAAGCTATAAAAAAGGTGCCTGCAAATATCGGAACCGCACCAAAAGTATCACTGTACATTGATGGATCAAGTGCTTCACTTGCATCTCGAACAAAAGCTTTTGCAGGATACCAGTGCATTCCAAATACAAAATCAAATAGTGGGATAACTTGAAAAAATTCTATTGTTTGAAACAAAAGTGAAAAAATAATACCAATGGTTGTTAATATCGCTGCCAGTGATGATAAAAAAAATACTCCTTTAAGAAATATTTCAACTGGTTCTCTTGTTTTAGTGTTGTTTGAAATCTTTGTATACGCATAACCTGTTGATGCAATTAATAATGATAAAACTATAACGACCTTAGACCACTTTGCTATGTCTCTAAAGTTTAAATATTTTTCTGCTGATCTTTGTAACTCTGCAGTAAGTTCTCCTGAATACTGGTTTCGAGAAAGTGATTTTACTTTTTCATAAAATAAATTCAACTCTCCTTCTAGAAGTCCTTGCGAAGAATAATCACTAAGTATAAAAAATCTTACTATGCTAGGTTCAAATATCGACCATAAAGCATACAAAAGAAAAGCGGGTGCGCCACACCATATAGCAAGATAGTACCCATAAAATTTTGGAAGAGCTGTTAACCGTTTGTTAGATTGAATTAAAATAGCTTTTTTTCTTCCAAAGAAGTAACTGGATAAAGCTAAAAGAACGATTGTTAAAAATATTACTGAATTCAATTATTGGCTCCTTTAGATTTATACAAAAAAAAGGGCCCGTATAATAGGGCCCCTTTTGAGTTTATTAACAAATATTATATTACTCCATTGACATTGCAGTAAGAGATTTCGAATTATCTCTAACTGTTCTGTAAGTTGCAGCATCAAGTGGAACAAGTCCTATTTCCGCTAAGTAACCTCTTTTACCAATAGCTTTAGTTGTAGTGAATTCTTTTACAAATTCATGTAAACCTGGAATTACACCAATATGAGCTTTTTTTACGTAAAAGAATAATGGTCTAGCAACAGCATAACTATAGTCTTGGATAGATTCTAGTGATGGTTGACCACCTTCAATACTTGCAGCTTGCAATTTATCTCTAGCAGCTAAGAAGTAACTAAATCCAAAGAAACCAAACATTTCTTTGTCTTCAGATAATTTTTGAATAATTAAACTATCATTCTCTCCAACTTCAATTGCAGCACCATCTTCTCTGTAAAGTTTTTGTGGTTTTTTATATTTTTTATTTCCAGCTTCGAAACCTGCTTTGTATAATGCTTTAGCCTCTTTAGGCATACCTTTTTTCATTACTAACGAATTCCAAGCATCTCTTGTTCCGGATGTTCCTGGGGGAATCATAACTGAAATCTTTTGTTTTGGTAAACTTGGGTCTATTTGATCCCATGTTTTGTATATGTTGTCTACTAATTTACCATCAACAACTGAGTGTTTTGCTAAAGCTTTCCAAAGTTGTTCTTTAGTGAAGTTTACTGGTTCAGCATCAACACTGTATGCTAAAGTAATACCATCGTTACCTATAATAACTTCAACTATTTCATTAACACCATTTTTTTTGCAAAGAGCTTTTTCTTTATCTTTCATTGCTCTTGATGCATTTGTTATATCAGGGTGAGCTTCTCCTACACCTGCACAAAATAATTTTGCACCACCACCTGTACCAGTTGACTCGATTACTGGTGTTTTAAATCCAGTTTGCCCGAATCTTTCAGCAACTATTGTTGCGTAGGGGAATACAGTAGATGATCCAACTATTTTGATTTGATCTCTTGCTTGAGCAATAGTGGCAACAGAAATGGCAACTATTGAAGCAAGGACTATAGTTAGTTTTTTCATTTTTAATATCCTTTCGTGAATTAAAGTTAATTAACGACTCGCTTATTAAATTTTATTGAGGACTCTAGTATTACAAATTTATTACAGTTTTGTTAAATAGGTAACTTTTTAGTTGTATTTTTTAGAGATGATTAAGGTATCATTATCTGCAGCTAAATCTCCTCTACAACGAATTGGGCTCACATTTTCACTTAGTGCTAAGCTCTTTGTTGGTCTTAAAGTAACTTCTAGTTGTATCATTGATATAAGATCTTTTACTTGTTTTTGATCATATTTCCATGAAGGCCAACTTGTGGGGGTAGAAAAAGTAGTAATTATATAACTTGAGGCTCTATTAAAATTATAATTACTCTCATTTTGTTTTCTTAACAAATGATCTCTTACAGAAAAGAAAATATTTTTACATCTATACATGTCAGACATATAATTTTCTTTTTTTAAGTTTTTGTTCATTGGGATTGATACAATCAAATCAATTGTATCTCTCCAGAATGAAGTTAAAACATCAGTATAGATATGATCAACATTTACTTTGTCAGATGGAAAATGTTTACTGACAGTGCTTTTCGTATTTTCTAAGTCATTTTTCATTCTAAAAATACCAATATCAAATACAGTAAGTTGTTGGTTTCTTAAAAGTGTTGTAATGTCTTTTTTATTAGAGTCTTCAGAGTAAGAATTTGATATAAAATTAAAAAATAAGTAAGAAAAAATAAAAAAATTTATTATTATTTTTTTCATTTAACAATTTTATTTAAAAAATCCGTTATTTACAAATTAAATTATATTGTGAAAATTGTTAAATTATATGAAGTTTATAATTCACTGGGTAAATGAATGTTAATTTCGGTTCCTTTACCATTAAGATTTTTTATTTCGTAATCACCTCTATGTTGAGAAATTATATGTTTGACAATTGCAAGACCTAAACCTGTTCCACCAACTTTCCTGCTCTCTTCAACATCTACTCTATAAAATCTTTCAGTTACCCTGTTAATTTGATCCTCAGGAATTCCAATACCTTGATCAGATACAGATATTTTAATTCCTTTTGTTATGAGTTTCCCTTTGCTTGGAGAAGTTAATATATTTATAGTTGATTTTTCTTTTGAGTATTTAATAGCATTGTCTAATAAATTAGAAAAAACTGTTATTAATTTATCTTCATCACCAATAACATCACTTACATTATCTAAATTCATTTCAAGATTAATATTTTTTTCTTTTAAGCTAGTAAAATGAATATCTTTTACTTTTGTTAATATATTCTTCAAATTAACTGGTTTGTCAGGTCTTATATGCTCCTGGAGTTCAATTCTGCTTAATATTAATAGATCACTTATTAAATTTTCCATTCTTTTGCTTTGTGAAGAGATTATTTTAAGAAAGTTTATCTTTGCTATTTCGTCATCTTTAGCAGGACCCTCTATTGTCTCTATAGCGCCTTTAATTGAAACAAGAGGAGTTTTTAATTCATGGCTAACATTAGCAACAAAGTCAGTTCTAAATTTTTGTGCTTTTGAAATTTCAGTAAGATCTTTTAAAAATAAAACAACAGAGTCTTTTTCTGTAAAAATTACAGTTGGTCCAGGAATCACATAAATTCTGTAATACTGATATGAAGGCAAATTTATTTCTAAATCTAAATTACTAGTTTTTTTTGAAAACTTAACTTCTCTGATTTTTTCATCTAGATTAGGATGCCTTAAAATTGTGCCGAGATGTGTATTTAAAATATTTTTACCAAATCTTTTTTCAGCACTTGGATTGACATATTTTATAATATTTAATTTATCTAATGCTATAAATTGATCCTCTAATTCATCTAATATAAATGTTTTGCTATCATCCTTTTCATACTTTGAGATAATAATTTTATCATCAGTATTTTTTTTGTTTCTGTTTGAATAAATTATTATTAGTAGAAATATAATTAGACAGATTAATAGTATTTCAAAGAGGCCAATCATGATGTTCTAAAAGTTAAGTATATAATTAACATATTAAAAATTTAATATGCAATTATTTAAATTTTAGTTATTTAATTAGGGGAGATATTATTAATAAAAATTTCTGCGGTTTTATCCCAAGTAAAGTTTTTAGAGTATTCTAGGCACTTTTGTCTTTCAACTTTTAGAGCTTTCATTGCAGATTTTTCTAAATCCTCATCTAAACAATTAATTTCACTATCTTTGAAAATATCTTTAGGACCAGGAACAGGAAATGCTGCAACCGGTGTACCACAACTGAGGGATTCACATATTACAATTGCAAACGTATCTGTTTTGCTTGGGAAGACAAAAACATCAGATGATGTAAAATATGAAGCTAATTCACCGTTAGTTTTTTCACCTAAGAAGTGAGCATCTGGAAATTCTTTTTTTAACTTTTCAATATCTGGTCCTTTACCAACAAGAAGTTTTGTTCCTTCTAATTTTAGATTTAAAAAAGCACGAATATTTTTTTCAATAGCTACTCGACCTACATATATCCATATAGGCCTTTTATATTCTAAATTGATTTTTTTTGGATTTTTAAACGATCCATGATCAGCACCTCTTGTCCAAACAACCATTTTACTTTCATCTACTCCAATTTGAATTAGTTCTTTTTTCATAGATTCGGTTGTAACCAAAATTTTTTCTGCTTTGTTATGAAAGTTGCTTAGGAATTTCTGTGATAATTTTTCAGGAACCCAAGGTAAATATAATTTCATATATTTATCAAATCTTGTGTGAAAACTTGTGGTAAACTTTAGATTATTTTTAAGACAATATCTTCTTGCCATAAATCCTAAAGGACCTTCGGTAGCTATATGTATGGCTGAAGGATTTATTTTTTTTATTAAATGGCTTACTCTTGGCCAAATATTCACAGAAAGTCTTATTTCATTATATTTAGGCATAGGCACAGTGAAGAAAAGTTGGGGATTTAAATACTCAACTTCGTGACCCATTGCTTCAAGTTTTTTTCCTGTTTCATTTAAAGTTCTTACCACACCATTTACTTGTGGAAAATAAGCGTCTGTTACAATTAATATTTTCATTATGATGCCTTTTTCAGACCTGGAGTTTCAATTACTTCTTTATCTGAATTATTACGACTATCTAAAAATTCTTCTCTTAATTTATCCCAATAAATTATTTCAAACGTTCCATCAAAATTTTCAACTAAAGCAGTACAAGACTCAACCCAGTCTCCACAATTTAAATAATTAACACCATCATAATTTTCATTTTGGGCGTGATGAATATGCCCACAGATTATTCCATCAAATTTTTTTTTCTTTCCATATTCTGCGATTGTTTTTTCGTATTCTCCCATATATTTAACTGCATTTTTTACCTTATATTTAAGAAACTTTGCTAAAGACCACTGGCCTTTACCTCTTAGACGTCTAAAAAAGTTAATCACTACATTAAATTTCAATAGCATTTCATAGGCTATTGCGCCTAACTTCGACAACCATTTGGCATATCTCATAACACCATCCCAAGCATCGCCATGAACAACTAAATATTTTTTATTTAAAACAGACTGATGAATTACTCTATTGATCATTTTTATCTGTCCAAAATGCATAGGAATAAATTTTCGAAACACTTCATCATGATTACCTATAACGTAGTAAACTTCTGTTCCATGTCTTGCTTTTCTTAATATTTTTTGAATTACGTCATTATGTTCTTGTGGCCAATAAAAATTTTTTTGAAGTGCCCAAACATCTATTATATCACCTACACAATAAAGTTTTTCTGATCTTGTATTTTTAAAAAATTCAAGCAATTTATTTGCTTGGCAACCTTTAGTACCAAGATGCACATCTGAAATGAATATACTTTTGTATTTTAATATAGGTTTCATTTAATCCTTTTTTTTAATTCAATTTGCACTAGAATCGTTTAATTCTTTGTGCCATAGTAATGTTAAGAAAATATTAAAATTTATTATGAAATATTGCATTATTTACAACAAAAACGCTTCCTCTGGCAGAAAATCTAAATTTATAAAAAAAATTTCTGATGAACTTTCTAAGCATAACGATGTTTCTTTTTTTGAAACTGAGAGCGTGGATAAAGCAGAAGGAGTATTTAAAAATATTTCTAAGTTAAATATAGATAGACTTGTAGTTGCTGGTGGCGATGGTTCAGTATCATTTGCAATAAACAAACTTATTAAAAATAATTTTGTTCCAAAAAAAGATTTTGCTATTGGTTATATACCAGCTGGAACTGCTAATTTACTTCAAGCTGAACTAAATATGAGTAAAAAAATAAGTAAAATTGTTCAAATTTTACAATCAAACAATTTAAAAAAAACTAATTTAGTAAAAATCAATAATGATTATTTTATTTTAATGGCAGGTATAGGTTGGGATGCAACGATAGTCCATTCAATTAATAGTTCTCTAAAAAAACTGTTAGGTAAAATTATTTTTGGATATAAAGGATTGCAAAAATTTTTGTTAATGAAAAATCAAAAATTAAAAGTTAACATAGATGGTCAAAATCATATAGCTGACTGGGTGTTATGTTCTAATACCAATTATTATGCAGGACACTACAAAATTAATAAAACAAATATATTTGATAACAAAATTATTACTTATGTATTCAAAGACCTTACTAGAATAAAAATACTTTATTATATTTATTTGATTATTTTTTTTGGAGATTTATCGAAGTCTACGAGTGTTATAACATCTTATTCCAGTGAGCTAAAAATTGATGGACAAGGGAAAAAAATTCCAATTCAAATTGATGGTGATAAATATCAATATTGTGATAAAGTAGAATTAAGGAAATCAGGAAAATATTTTAACATATTAACAGCATAACTTTTAAATAAGAGAATTTATCAAAAAATCATTTTACTAAGATATTTAATTTAAATATAATTATTATAAAATTACACAGGAGGTCATTATGAGTAAAAAGTTAAAGAAAAATGAAAAAAGAAAAAAAAAGGTTATCAAGTTAATAGAAAAACTCAAAAATAAGATCAATTTGAAAGAAAAAAAATTATCTAAAATTAATATTAAAATTGCAAGTATTGAAAAAAGAGTTGCTGAAAAAAAAACAAAAAAACTAGCTAAAAAGAAGACTATCGAGAGTTCCGCATCTGTAAATAATTAATTTCTAAATCTTCTTTCCCCTTTTTGTAATTAAAAAAGGGGAAAGTAGTTAATCAACAAAATTTTAAAATTAAGGGGAAATAAAGATGTTTTATAATTTAAAATTTTATTAGAATTTTATAATTAATGTTGATGACAAAAATATTTATAGATTATTACAATTTAATTAAAGTTTATTTGCTCTACCATAAATGTCTTGATATCTAACAATATCAGTCTCTTTTAGAATTGAACCAACTTGAGCTTCAACAATTTTTACAGGTTTTTTTCCTGGATTTTGAACTCTATGGATTGCTTCTAATGGAATGAATATATGTTCACCAGGTTTTTTAACAATTATATCTTTATTCAGAGTTATTTTAGGATTGCCTTGTGTAACTAACCAATGTTCAGCTCGATGATGGTGTTTTTGTAAACTTAAAATGCCTTTTGGTTTTACGTATAACTCTTTAATTAAAAACTCTTTGCCCTCAAATATATTGGTATACCTACCCCATGGACGGTAATAGACATTTTTTTTCTTAATATATTTGTTTTTATTTTTGTCATACATCCCTAAAATTTCTTTCCAGCTACCAAGATCTGACCAAGGAATGTCTAGTTTGATAGCGTTAATTTGTTTGGTTTTCTCTAGAATTGCATAATCAAAAGATTTCTCGATTGATTTTTCAAAAGCTCTTTTATTTAAGTAATAAGTGTTATTTTTATATTTGCCTTTTTTAATCGCTTCAACACAACTTTTGTAAGTTTTATTTTGATATTTTTTAAAGTTATTGATTATTGAGTCTTTTCTTAAATAAAACATGCCAGAATTCCAGTAACCTTTTTTCTTAATTACTTCCTTTGCTTTTGATAATTTTGGTTTTTCAATAAATTTTGTAACTTTATTTATGGATTTATTTTTTTTAGTTAAAAAATATCCATATTCACTTGATGGGTTTGTAGGTTTTATTCCAAAAATAAATAAATTTTGATTATCTAAATTTGGTTTATTTTTTAATAAAGATTTATTTAAAATATAAGATCTTTCAATTAAATGATCTGCTGCAAAAAACATTAATGGTTGCTCTAATGGAATATCTTTTATTAATGCAGACGCTAATATTGCTGGTGCGGTATTTTTTTTAGCTGGTTCTAAAACTATTTTAAACTTTTTTATTTTACTTTTATTTAAAGCTAATTTGACTTGTTTTAAGTATTTTAAATTTGTACTGATTATAGGAAAATCAAAAATTGGTTTATTTACTCTTTCTAAAGTTTTTTGAATTAAACTCCATCCGCCAAAATCAATAAATTGTTTTGCTTGATGTTTTTTTTTATCTGGCCAAAGTCTTGTTCCTGCGCCACCACAAAGTATTACAGGTCTAATTTTCATTAAATATCAGCGTACGTTCTAACCTCGTTTTTACCACCTGGATGAGTTGGTGCACCTTTATAAGCTGGTCCAACAGTTTGTGCATATTTCCATAATGTACCATTACCAAAATTCACTTTTCTTGGTTTCCATTTTTTACGTCTTGCACTTAATTCCTTCTTTGTAAGTCTTACGTTAATTGTGCCCTTTTTAGCGTCTATATCGATGATATCCCCATTCCTTAAAAGGGCTATAGGACCGCCTACGGAGGCCTCAGGGCCCACATGACCGATACAAAAGCCTCTGGTAGCCCCAGAGAACCTACCGTCTGTAATGAGGGCTACTTTCTCCCCTTTTCCTTGACCGTAGATTGCTGCAGTTGTTTGAAGCATTTCTCTCATTCCAGGACCTCCTATAGGTCCCTCATATCTAATAATGATGATATCACCATCTTTGTATTTTCTGTTTATTACTGCTTTGTAAGCAGACTCTTCATTATCAAAACATCTAGCTCTTCCTGTAAATTGTAATTTTTTTAAACCAGCTATTTTTACAATTCCACCTTCTGGAGCTAAATTTCCTTTTAATCCAACAACTCCTCCTGTTGTTGAAATTGGATTTTTATAGGATCTCATTACTTTTTGATTAGTTCTAAATTTGACATTTTTTAAATTTTCTCTCATTGTTTTACCTGTAACTGTCATACAGTCTCCGTGAATGTAGCCACCATCCATAAGAGTTTTTAATAACATTGGAACTCCTCCTGCTTCCCACATATCTTTTGCAACATACTTTCCACCAGGTTTTAAATCTGCAAGATAAGGAGTTTTCTTAAATATTTTTGCAACATCCATTAAATCAAATTTAATTCCAATTTCATTTGCAATAGCTGGCAAGTGTAAACCTGCATTTGTTGATCCACCTGTTGCTGCAACAATTGTTGCTGCATTTTCAAGAGCTTTTCTTGTTACTATGTCTCTAGGTCTAATATTCTTTGCTAATAAATTCATTACAGCTTTACCGCTGTCTATTGCATATTTATTTCTTTCTAAATATGGCGCTGGCGTTCCTGCTGAGAAAGGTAAAGCTAATCCTATTGCTTCAGAAACACATGCCATTGTATTTGCGGTAAATTGTCCACCACAAGCACCTGCACTTGGACATGCCTTTAATTCTAATTTTCTTAATGCATGAGCTGTCATTTTTTTTGACGTGTATTTTCCAACACCTTCAAATACATCTACAACGGTTACATCTTTTCCATTAAATCTCCCAGGTAGAATTGAACCACCATATATAAATACACTTGGAATATTTAAACGAACCATCGACATCATTAAACCAGGTAATGATTTATCACAGCCCGCTAATCCAACTAATGCATCATAACAATGTCCTCTAACTGTAAGTTCAGTTGAGTCTGCTATTACATCTCTTGATATTAATGATGACTTCATTCCTTCATGACCCATCGCAATACCATCAGTTACTGTAATAGTACAAAATTCTCTTGGAGTTCCGCCTGATGCTTTAACTCCTTTTTTAACTGATTGAGCTTGTTTCATTAAATTTATGTTACAAGGAGCGGCTTCATTCCATGTTGAAACAACACCAACAAATGGTTTTGCTACATCTTTTTCTGTTAAATCCATTGCGTAATAAAATGATCTTTGAGGGGCTTTATCTGCACCAATTGTTGTGTGTCTACTAGGTAATTTCTTTTTATTAAATTTTTTCATTATAAACCTTTAAGAGTTAATTCTATTTTTTTAACATCTTTTTCAAGATTAGCAAAGTTGCTTTTCTCCTGCTCTACTATATTTTGTGGTGCACGATCCACAAAGGATTTATTTGACAATCTAACATCAATTTTTTTCATCTCTTCGCTAATTTTTGTAATTTTCTTTTCTAGTGTTGATTTGATCATATTTAAATCAACATCTTCATCAAAATATAATTTAAATAACTCACCACTTATGACTATACTTGCAGATGGTTTGTCTAAATCTTTTTCATGAAAATTTTTAATTCTTCCATTTTTTTTCATTATATTTTCATTAGAAGATAAAAAGTTTTTATATTCTTTGTTTGTATTTTCTGTTGAAATTTCAATAAATGATCCAGGACTTATATTTAATTCATTTTTAAATGATCTAATTGATGTAATAAAATTAATGATATTATTTATCTCATCATACGATTTTTTTTCATGATAATCATCTTCTAGCCAATTGGCATACATCAAGTAATATTTGCCTTCTTTATCTAGCTTATTATTTAACCATATCTCTTCAGTTACAAATGGAATAAATGGATGAAGTATTATTAAAATTTCCTTAAAAACATATGCTGATGTTTGTCTTAACTCCTTAATATCTTCCTCATTTTCAGAGTTTAAAACTGTTTTAGATAACTCTAAATACCAATCACAAAATGAATGCCATACAAATTGATAAATAATCTTAGCAGACTCATCAAACCTATAGTTTTTCAAACTATTTTCCGTGTCATTTTTAACTTTTACAAGTTCAGAAAGTATCCACTTATTGATTGTTAATTTTATATTTTCAGGTTTTTTCACATCACCAAAATCACACTTATTTTGTGTTAAAAAGTTATTTGCATTCCAAATTTTATTTAAAAAATTTCTATAACCTTTAACCCTGTCTTCAGATAATTTTACATCTCGACCTGGTGATGCCATTGATAAAAGTGTAAATCTCAATGCATCTGCACTATATTTCTCAATTAATTCTAAAGGATCAATTACATTGCCCTTTGATTTAGACATTTTTTGACCCTTTTCATCTCTAACTAAAGCATGAACATATATATTTTTAAAAGGTTCCTTATCTAAAAACTGAGTTCCCATCATTATCATTCTAGCAACCCAGAAAAATATGATATCAAAACCTGTAACAAGAACACTTGTTGGATAAAATTTTTCAACTTCTGGAGTTTTTTCTGGCCAACCTAAAGTCGCAAATGGCCATAGACCTGATGAAAACCAAGTGTCTAGAACATCTTCATCTCTTTTTAATTCCACATCTTTTGAATAGAATTCTTTTGCTTGTTTTTTGCACTCATCCTCATTTTCAGCTACAAATATTTTTCCATCAGGTCCGTACCATGCTGGAATTTGATGTCCCCACCATAATTGACGAGAAATACACCAAGGCTCAATATTATTCATCCATTGAAAATATGTTTTTGACCAATTTTCAGGAAAGAATTTAGTTTTACCATTATTAACTACTTCTTTTGCTTTTACAGCTAAAGTTTTAGCATCAACAAACCATTGTTCTGTTAAATAAGGTTCAATAATAGAATTAGATCTATCCCCATAAGGAACTTTATTAACTAACTTTTCTATCTTTTCTAAAAATTTACCCTCTTCAAGATGTTCTAAGATTAATTTTCTTGCTGCAAATCTATCTAAACCTTTATATGGGTCAGGTGCATTGTCATTTATTTTTCCATCAGGTGTAAATATATTTATAACTTCTAACTTGTTTCTTATACCTACATCATAGTCATTAAAATCATGAGCTGGAGTAATTTTTACTGCTCCTGTTCCTTGTTCAGGATCAGCATAGTCATCTGTTATTATTTTAATTTTTCTATTTGCTAAAGGAATAATTACAAAATTTCCTACTAAATCTTTAAATCTATCATCTTTAGGATTCACAGCTATTGCAGTATCTCCCAACATAGTTTCAGGTCTAGTTGTTGCAATTGTTATAAATTTATCAGAATTTTCTATAGGATAATTTATATAATAAAGTTGAGAATTTACTTCACGCTGATCAACTTCTAAATCAGATATTGCTGTTTTTAAAACAACATCCCAATTTACAAGTTTTTTTGCTTTATAGATTAATTTCTTATTATAAAGATCAACAAATACTTTTATGACTGACTTAGATAAATTTTCATCCATTGTAAAAGCATTACGAGACCAATCACAAGAACATCCAAGTTTTTTAAGTTGATTAATTATTATATCTCCATATTCATTCTTCCATTCCCAGACTTTTTCTATAAATTTTTCTCTTCCTAAATCATTTTTTTTAACCCCATCTTTAGCAAGTTTTTTTTCAACTAGTGCCTGAGTAGCAATTCCAGCATGATCCGTTCCTGGTTGCCATAATGTTTCAAAATTATTCATTCTATGAAATCTAGTTAATACGTCTTGAATAGAATTATTTAAGGCATGACCCATATGAAGGCTTCCTGTTACATTAGGTGGTGGAATTACAATTGAGAATTTTTTACTATTTTCTTTTGGTTTAAAAAGTTCTTTTTTTTCCCAATAGTCATAGATTTTATTCTCTACATTTTTATGCTCATATTTATCAAAACTCATTGATTTGTTTTATAAATTAATCAAATTAATAAACAATAATGAAAATCATTGCTAAATTTATAGACTAATGATCAAAATGAATTATACAAAGATCGATTAACAAATATTTTATATTTGATGGCAACGTGGCGGAATGGTTACGCAGAGGATTGCAAATCCTTGTATCCCGGTTCGATTCCGGGCGTTGCCTCCAAAAAAAGTATTGAGATAAGTTTTAAAAAAAGTAAGTTGTGAGAAAAATATTCCTCGGTAGCTCAGTTGGTAGAGCAGTTGACTGTTAATCAATTGGTCGCAGGTTCGAGTCCTGCCCGAGGAGCCAAATTAACTAAACAGCTTTATTTATATCTATTTGCGAAAGTTGTAAATTCTTTCCAAATTTAACTTTTTGATCTTGTGTTAACTCTGAATAAACTTTAACTAAAAAGTTATAGTTTACATTCATATGTCCTTCTTTAGATTTTTCTAAATTTACTAAATATTCTGAAAAATCCTCAAAGAAATAGTTGATTGGTACTTTTAAATAATTTGAAAGTTGCAATAATCTAATTGAACTAACGCCATTAGTTCCTTTTTCATATTTTTGTATTTGTTGAAATGTTACGTTTATAGCTTTTGCTACTTTAGTTTGAGTTAAACCTAGTGCTAATCGTCTTAGCTTAAGCTTATTACCAAGATGTTTGTTAAAATTTTCTTCCATTTAAGACCCCTCGTTAAATAAAATATTATTGAGAGTTAATCTAAATAGAAAACTTTATGCAAGTAAAATAATTTTAAAAAAAAATGGTTTTTTTAATTTATTTTAAACCTGTCAAGTAACTTTTTATCTAATCTTTAGAATTGTTTTAAAGAATTTGGCTTAAAAAAAGCTTTGTTCTGTCACTCTTTGGGTTAGCAAAGAATTCTTTCGTATCAGCCTTCTCGATAATCATACCCTCATCCATAAAAATAACCTCATCAGCTACCTCTTTGGCAAAACCCATCTCATGTGTAACAACAATCATTGTCATTCCACCTTTTGCAAGACTTACCATTGCATCAAGTACCTCTTTGATCATTTCTGGATCTAATGCTGATGTTGGTTCATCAAATAACATAATTTTTGGCTGCATGCATAATGCTCTAGCAATTGCACAACGTTGTTGTTGTCCACCTGAAAGTTGCCCAGGAAATTTATTAGCTTGATCATCGATTTGAACTTTTTTTAGTTGATCTAATGCTAGTTCTTGAGCTTCTTTTTTTGGCATTTTTTTTACCCAAATAGGCGCAAGTGTGCAATTATCTAAAATTGAAAGGTGCGGGAATAAATTAAATTGTTGAAAAACCATTCCAACCTCGGCTCTAATTTTTTCAATATCTTTAGTTTTTTCTGATAGTTCGTTTCCATCAACAATTATGTCACCCTCTTGATGCTCTTCTAATCTATTGATACATCTAATCAATGTTGATTTGCCTGAACCTGACGGACCACATACTACAATTTTCTTATTTGCTTCAACTTCTAAATTAATATTTTTTAAAACCTGAAAATCACCAAACCATTTATTCATATTTTGAATTTTTATAATTGGATCTGACATATTTTATCTTTCAGTTTTATATTTAGCTTCTAAGTTATAACTATATTTACTCATTGCATAGCATATAATCCAGAATATTATCGATGCAAAAATATATCCTTCCATAGCAAAACCTAACCATTTTGGATTTGTTTTTGCTAAAGCAAGCATCCCTGCTAATTCAGCTAATCCAACTACAAAAATTAAAGGTGTATCTTTGACTAAAGCTAAAAACGTATTTGCTATTCCAGGTATCACTAATTTTAGTGCTTGAGGTAAGATTACAAAAATATGCATTTTCCAATAACCCATTCCCAAAGATTTTGCAGCATCATATTGACCTCTAGGCAACGATTGCAACCCACCTCTAATAACCTCAGCGCAGTAAGCGGCTTCAAATAATGTAATTGCAATTATTACTCTTACTAATTTATCCATAAAAAAATCTTCTGGTAAGAACATTGGAAACATTACAGATGACATAAATAAAACTGTAATTAATGGAACACCTCTCCAAAACTCAATGTAGCAAATAGATATATATTTAATTACCGGAAGATTAGATCTTCTTCCTAATGCAAATATCATTCCTAAAGGAAAACAGAAAATTAGGCAGAAAAAAGAAACTATAAATGTAAGTGATAAACCTCCCCATGCACCTGTTTCAACCCACTGAAGTCCAAAAGATCCTCCAGAAATTAAATAGTAAATAACCAGATATGCAATAATTGGATAAATTATTACATAGTATAATGCTAAATATTTTTTTAGATTTTCTTTCATAAAATATCCAACAAAGCCTAGAGCTATAACTAAAATGAATGCAGTATTAATTCTCCAATGAAATTCATTTGGATACATTCCATACATAAATCTTCTAAACCAAACCTTAATATATGTCCAACAGGCTCCAGTGCCTGTGCAAGCATCTTTTGAGTCACCTGAAATATTAGCATCAAGAATCATCCAACTTAAAGATGGAGGAAGAGCTTTAATGATTGAAAAAAGTATTAATAAAGTTAATAGAGCATTAAAATTATTTGTATTTATATTTTTATTTAATAAGTCTAAAGTTTTATTCCCAGAGTAATCAATTCTCATCATATTTAGTCCAATCAAACCCAAGATTAAAGGAAATAAAATGGTTAAAGAACCAGGTAAAAAAGATGTTAAGTTTATTTTAAGAAAAGCATTTGATATTACATCAATTAAACTTATTAAAATTAAAACAGAACCAATAATAGAGTAATTTTTAATATTGTTTCTATTAGGTTTTAAAAAATTTATTGTTTGCATTTTTATTTTTCTTTAATTTCAATTTTTTTATTATACCAGTTCATTATTGCTGCAATGGTTAGACTAATAGTCAAATACGTTAACATTGTTATCGAAACAATTTCAATTGCCTTACCTGTTTGCATCAGTGCGGTACCTGCAAATACTAGAACTAAATCAGGATATGCAATAGCTGCTGCTAAAGATGAATTTTTAGTTAAGTTTAAATATTGGTTTGTTGTTGGTGGTATAATAATTCTTAGAGCTTGAGGCATAATAACTAGCTTAAGAACCTGATTAGGTGTCAAACCTACAGAGGCGGCTGCCTCTTTTTGACCTTTACTTACACCTTCAATACCTGCTCTTACACACTCTGCTACAAATGTAGAAGTGTATAAAGATAAAGCTAAAACTAAAGCTATTAATTCAGGGGGTAAACTAATTCCACCTTCATAAATATAAGAGATTTTTGATAATTTTTTAAGTTGTGGAAGTTCAAATTCTAAAGATACTCCACCAAATAAAAAGGATAAAAGCGGTAAGACGATTAATAGAGCTATAGAATACAAAAGAACTGGAACTTGCTTACCTTTAGTATCTCTCAAATTATTTGCGTAATTTCTTAATACAATAATTGAAATTATTGCTGCAAGACCACAATACAAAAATACATTCAAATTTTCCCATACCATTGCTGGTATGTAATAACCTTTTACAGTCATATAGGTTACTCCAAACCATGCATCAGCTTTTTCTGGTAAAGGCAATGCTCTCAAAGCCGCATAATACCAAAAGAAAATTTGCAATAATAATGGTATATTTCTAAAAAATTCTACATACCATGCTGCAGAGTTTTTTATCAGATAATTTGATGATAATCTTGCTACACCAATAATAACACCAAGTATTGTACAAAAAATTATGCTTATAAATGAGACTAATAAAGTGTTTAAAAGTCCAACTAGGAAAGCCCGAGCATAAGAGTCGGATCCACTATATTCAATTAAAGAAAATTGAACATCAAAGGAAGATTCTTGAGATAAAAATCCAAACCCAAAATCAATGCCTCTATTATCCATATTTGTCTGGGCATTAATTGTTAAAAAACCAAATATAAGAACAACAAAAAGTATAGCTAAAATCTGAGGTAAAAATTTTTTTAAAATGTTGTTCATCAGAGTCTATATAAAAAAAAGGGCTAGAAATATCTAGCCCTTTTAAGTAATTTAGAATAAAATTATCTTGCTGGTGGTACGTATAAAATTCCACCTTTTGTCCATAATTCGTTTGGACCTCTGTCAGGTAGAATTCCAGTGTCAGCTATGTTTCTTTTGTAGCTTTCACCGTAGTTACCAACTTGTTTGATAATTCTTAAGTTCCAGTCGTTATCTAAACCAAAAGCTGCACCTAATTCACCTTCAGCACCAACTAATCTTTTGATAGCTGGATTGTTTGAAGTTTTCATCATGTCAGCATTCGATGAGTTAACACCATACTCTTCTGCTTCAATCATAGTATTTAGTGACCATCTAACTATATCTTCCCATACAGAATCACCTTGACGTACAACAGGTCCTAGTGGCTCTTTTGAGATAGTTTCTGGTAAAACTACGTGATCATCTGGAGCTGATAATTTAGTTCTTTGCGCAGCAAGACCTGATTTATCAGTTGTGTAAGTATCACATCTACCAGCATCGTAAGCAGCTACGACTTCATCCGCTTTTTCAAAAACTACTGGCTCATAAGAAATTCCTCTAGAATCAAAGAAGTCTCTCATATTTAGCTCAGTTGTAGTTCCTAAGTTTGTGCAAACAGATGTACCGTTTTTGAACTCGCTTGTAGATTTAATTCCTGAACCTTTTCTTACCATGAAACCTTGTCCATCATAGAAATTTACACCAACAAATGTTAGACCAATGTCAGCATCTCTAGATAAAGTCCAAGTAGTGTTTCTTGATAAGATATCAATTTCACCAGATGTAAGTGCTGTAAATCTTTCTTTTGCACTTAAAGGAGTGAATTTAACTTTAGTTGCATCTCCTAATGTAGCAGCTGCAACAGCTCTACATACATCAACATCTATACCTGTCCAATTTCCAGACTCATCTGCGTTTGAAAATCCAGGAAGACCTTGAGAAACACCACATCTTACAAATCCTCTTTTTTTAGTGTTCTCAAGAGTTTTTGATTTCTTAGCAGCCATTGTTTCTGTTGAAAAAGCAAATAGCACAGCAAACATAGCGACTAATGAAGTCAATTGTTTTATTATTTTAAACATTATTTTCCTCTTTTTATTATTTATTTGTTAACAAATTATTCAAAAAGTTATTTTTGAATACTGGAGTAAAGCAGAAACTAATACAACCATCAACGGTAAATTAGCCTCAACAATACTGATCATTTAACTTGGCGCGCCCTGGAGGATTCGAACCTCCGACCCTCGGTTTAGAAAACCGATGCTCTATCCAGCTGAGCTAAGGGCGCAAAAAAATTACTTTATAATACTAATTTAATTTTTGAAAAGAAATTTTTTAAATAATATTAATATAGTTAATAATTCTACTCTACCTATTATCATGAAAATTATCAGATAAATCTTTGTTAAAAAGGATAAGTTGTAAAAATCAAAATTCGATAGTTGGAACATAGTTGAATTAACAGTATTCATTATTGTCAAAATAGAAAGTTTGAATGAATTTTCAAATTGAATATCAGAAAGTGTCAGAAGCAAAGTTAACAAAGACAAAGATATAATAAAAATAATTATAGAAAAAAAATATTTGTCAATATCTGATTTATCAGTATTTTCATTAATCAAGGTTACTCTGTTAGAATAAATTTGATTTGGTTTTGTATGGGAAAGAAGATTGTTTATAGAAAATTTAATTAAACTTAAAATTTTTATAACTCTAAGTCCTGAACTTGTTGAAAAAAACGAACCTCCAATAACAACCATAATAAAAAAGATAAATATTAAATTATTTGGGGTGTCATTAAATGAAATACCAATATTTGATATACTACTTGTTATAGCAACCAAAATAGTTGGAAAATTTTTACTCGAATTTAAAAAAACAAATGAAAAGGAGATTAAAAATATCAAATAAATTAGCAGATTAAAATCTTCACTTAAGAAACTAAGCTTCTTTCTATTTAAAGAAGCAAGATTATAGATTAAAAAAAGACTAAAAAAAGAAAGCACCATTGTGAATGATAAAAAAATTTTACTCAAATCACTCTCAAATAAATAGTCAATATTGTTTACAGGTAAGAAGCCACCTGATGAAATTATTGACAATGATAAATTAAAAGCATCAAAAGTCCTTAAATTTAAAGTTTTAAATAATATAAATATAAATAATGTTAATGATGAATAAATTACAATTATTTTTAATGATTGTTTAAAAATTTCACTATAATTGAAAGACAAATATTCTGTGAAAGATTGTTTTAAGTTTCTATCAAAAATATCAATTAACAATAAAATTGAAAAAAGAAAATAAATTCCACCTATCCATTGTGAAGTAGATCTCCATAAAATTAGGCTTTCATCTAATTGCTTAATATTTTCAAAAATAGTAAAACCTGTTGATGTAAATCCTGAAATTGCCTCGAAATATGAATTCAATAGTGAAATATTATGAATGCCAAAATAGTAAGGTATTGAAATTATTAATGGAAATAAAATATAACCTAATAAAACAGTAAATATTTTTTCATATAAAGAAATTTTTTTAACATTTTTTCTATTAAAGAATAATATAAAACTTCCTAAGATAAGACTTATAATCAGGGTATATATATAATTTTCAATATTAAAAAAAATATCAAAATAATTTGAATAAATAATATTAAAAAAAGAAAAAATACTTATTAAAAATAAAAAGGCACTAATATATATTGAGCTGTATTTTGTCATCTTAAAATTAGACTGAACTAATTCTAAACATATTTTCTACTATCGGTAGTTGATCTCTTTTAGATAAAAGTAAAACTGTATCATCTTTTTGAAACACATAACTAGAGCTTGGTATGATTACTTCACCATCTCTTAATATTGCGCCTATTCTTATTTCTTCAGGTAAATTAGAATCTTTCAATTGCCTGTTTATTAGTTCTGATGACTCTATGATATCTGCTTCTATAACCTCATATTCTCCATTCAAAATTGTATATGCGTTTTCAATAGTTCCTTTGTGAACGTGTTTTAAAATACTAGAGACAGTACTCATTCTTGGATCAATTAAATCATCTATTTTAAGCGAGGATTGAAGTAATGAATAATTTGGCTTATTTATAAGTGCCATAGTTCTCTTATCCTTTGAAAATTTTTCAACTATAACACTTACCATTAAATTATCCTCATCATCATTTGTAAGTGCTAATACAGTTTCAACTTCATCAATATTAGCTTCATTTAAAACTTCTTCATCCAAACCGTTTCCATTAATTACTATTGTATCATTTAATTCATTTGCAATATATTCAGCTCTGCTTTTATCTTTTTCAATTATCTTTACTCTTGCCGATTCAAATGATTGCTCAATATTTTTAGCAAGATTAAAACCAATATTTCCACCGCCTATAATTAGCATTTTATTTGAAATTTTTTCATTATGTCCAAATACAGATAATGTTTCTTGCATTTGACTACTATTTACAACCACATATGCTTTATCTTTAAGTTGGAGTTGATCTGTCTTTTTCATTACAACAAATTTATCATCTCTAATAACACCAAGTATATAAGCATTTAATTTTGGAAATTTTTTAGTAAGCTCATTTAAGTTAATTCCATGTATTGAACATTTCTCATCTATTAAAATTTCTAACAATCTAATTTTATTTTCTGCAAAAGGAACATTGTCTAAAGCACCAGGTGCTTCTAATTTTCTTTGAATAGATTTAGCAATTTCAACTTCTGGAGAAATTATATTGTCTATTGGTAAGTTTTCTTTACTAAACAAACCAGAGTATTTGGGATCTAGGTATTCTTGAAATCTTATTCTTGCGATTTTTTTTGGAACCTTAAATAAAGAAAAAGCTATTTGGCATATCAACATATTTATTTCATCATTTCTAGTGACAGCTATAATCATGTCTGCATCTTTTGTGTTTGCTTTTTCCAATATTGCTGGCGAAGTTGCTTTCCCAACTATTGCTTTTACATCTAAAGTCTCATTAATTTTTTGAATATCATCACTAGATTGGTCAATCATTGTAATTGAGTGATTTTGCTCAATTAACATTTTAGCAATAGTTGAGCCAACTCTACCAGCCCCACATATAATAATATTCATTAATTTAAATCTTTCACTCCTAGTAGTTTTAATTTTCTATGCAAAGCTGATCTTTCCATGCCTATAAATTTTGCAGTCTTTGAAATATTTCCACTGAATTTTTTTAATTGAGAAACTAAATATTGCTTTTCAAAACTTTCTCTAGCTTCTTTTAATGGAACAGTAAGAGTTTCTGTTACAGAAAACTCATTTTCAATTGATTTAGATAAAGATTCTTTAATTATATTCATTAGCCTTTCATTATCATCACCGGGTGACAATATAGCAATTCTTTCTATCAAATTTCTTAATTCTCTGACATTTCCTGGCCAATCATAATTTAATAAATAGTTATTATCAGTGATCTTAAATTTTTTAAAGTTATTAGCCTCACAGATATTTTTAATAAAATATTCTATTAATATTGGTATATCCTCAATTCTCTTATTTAATGGATCAATTTTAATATTAAATACATTTAATCTATGGAATAAATCTTCTCTGAAATTTCCATTTCTGATCTCTTGTTGAGCATCTTTGCTATTTGTGCAAATTATTCTTACATCAACTTTAATATCATGATTACTATTAATTCTTTTAAATTTTTGATCTATTACAACTCTCAAAATTTTTGACTGTGTCTCGAGTGGTATTTCAGTAACTTCATCAATAAGTAGTACTCCACCTGATGCTTTTTCAAGGGCCCCATAAAAAATAGATCCATCTTTTTTTTCTTCACCAAATAACTCAAGTTCATACTTTTTTGCATCTAAAAGTGCACCATTTATAACAACAAAAGGTCCATCCTTTCTTTTAGAATTTTTATGAATTTTTCTTGAAATTAGTTCTTTACCTGAACCAGTAGGTCCAGTTATAAAAATTCTACTCTCGGATTTTGATAATTTATATATCTGATCTTTAATTGACAAAATATTAGAACTTTTCCCAACTAATTCGAAAGTGTGAAAGAGTTTTGTGTTTAATGTTTTATTTTCATTTTTTAAATTATAATTCTCAACAGCTCTATTAACAAAATTTATTAGTCTCTCTTTATCAAATGGTTTTTGAATAAATTCAAATGCGCCAGATTTTAATGAATTCACCGCCATCTCTATATTTGCATGGCCAGAAATCATTATAACTGGTAAATCAGGATTTTTTTTCTTTATATGATCTAAGAGTAAAATTCCATCATTATCACCTTTATCTAACTTAACGTCTATTATTGCAACATCGGGAAGTTTTTTGTCAATTTCAGTCAACGCTTGGTTAAAGTTAGCAGCAAGTCTTGTCTTATAACCGGCATCATTAATTAATTCGTCTAAAATCAATCTTATATCTGCGTTATCATCTATTATTAAAATTTCTGCTGACATTATTTTTTATAAGGAATTATAATTTGAATTTTTGCACCTTTTTTATGATTTAAAAATTTGATTGATCCTTCATGATCACTAATAATTTTGTCTACAATTGATAATCCTAATCCAGTTCCCTTTTCTTTAGTTGTAAAATAAGGTTTAATTATATCTTTGGTTTTTTTATTTTTAAAACCTGTTCCTGTATCAACAATATTAATATTTATATAATCTCTTCTTTGTCTAATTTCTATATCTATATTTTTGTCAATTTTACTATCTTTTGTTGCCTTTTCTTGAATACTTTCAAGAGAATTTTTGATTAAGTTGAAAAATAGCCTATTAAACTGTTCATTATCAAATTTTAATATTACCTCTTTAGCAAAGTGATTAATTAGTCTGATTTGAATTGAATTGTCAAGTTTATTTACCAAATTAATGTTGTCATTGATTACTTGATTTAAATTGTTTGGTTTAAATAATGGTTTTGGCATTCTAGCAAAATCAGAAAATTCATTTACTAGATTTTCAATCTGTTTAATTTGTTTAAGTATAGTTTTAAGATTGTTTAAATATTTTTCTTGATTAAAAGTTTCTTCATTAGGTAAATATTTTGTTTTTAGATTGTCTATCGTTAATTGAATTGGTGTTAAAGGATTTTTGATTTCGTGAGCTAATTTTCTAGCAACATTTTCCCAAGCCTCATGTCTTTCATTTGTAAGTAGTTTTTCCTGTTGATTTTTTAACCTATCAATCATTGAATTAAAATTTTTATTTAGCCTTTCCATTTCTATATCAGCTTTTATATCAGGTACCTTTGTATTTAGATTCCCTTTACCAATATTTTCAGAGGCAGTTATTAAGTTATTAATTGATATAAAAAAACGTGATGAAAATCTTATTGCTATTGTTATTGATAAAAAAAGTAAGAGCGTAACAAGGGTAATGTAAATTATAGCAAATGAAATTCTTATACCTAAGTTCTGATTTTCAACTGTATAATAAAAATTTACTGCTTCTTCAGATTTTATTAAATAATTAGAAATATTTTTATCTATATACTTTAATACATATAAAAATGTATTTTCATAATTAGAAAGTCTTACAACTGCTGCAGATTTATTTTCAAAAGTATTTATAATTTTTAATGGTCTATCATCATCTTTTACCATTTCCATAGCTCTATCTTCAATTTTTTTGTAAACAGAATTTGCTGCTGATCTTAATAACTTACCTTCATTATCTATTAAATGAAGTTGGTCTATATCTCTTAAAAACCTCTGGGTATTTAATATAAGTTGATACCGATCTGGATCAGAGTTATACAGATCTGCATATTTATTTAAATCAAATGCTATGAGCACAATTTCTGACTCTATTTTATTTCTTTTCTCGTCAACATAGTTTTTAGCTATCTCATAAGAATTGTTTACAGCTGTAGTAATTTTTTTGTCAAAATATTTATCTAAGGCAAATGAAAAAATAAACAATGAAAAAACTGCAATTAATAATGATGGTATTAACGTAAAAAGAGCAAAAGAAACTATATATTTTCTATTAGCAATTGAACCTCTTACATTAATATTATTTTTAATAGAATTTTTTATATCAATAAATATTAATATAAAAAATAAAATTACCAAAATGACATTAGATATTAGAAGAATTTCTAGGTTATCTTCATTAAGTTTAATAAAACTTTTATTGATAAATGTTAAAAATGTTAGAAAACCTAAGGAAATAGTTAATATAAATATAACTATAATAAACAAATTTCTTTTTAACAAAGCAAACATAATTTAAAAATATATTACAAATAATTTTATAGTAATCATGACTAATTGTTTTATACTACTAGCTGCTGGCAAAGGTAAGAGATTTAAATCAAATAATCCAAAACAATTTACAAATTACTTAAATAAACCCTTATTTATGCATTCAGTAGATAAGGCATTAAAGTCAAAGTTATTTAAATCAATAATAATTGTATCAAATAATCCAATTAAAAATATTAAAGATAAATCTATTAAAGTGATTAAAGGTGGAAGAGAAAGATATCAATCATCACAAAAAGCATTAAATTTTATAAAAAATAAGAAATTCACAAATGTATTTATTCATGATGCTGCACGACCAAATTTTTCAATAAAATTATTAAAAAAACTAAATTCAAACCTAAAAAAAAATAAAGCAGTAGTTCCTTATGTTAAAACAGATAACTCAGCAAAATATAAAATCGAAAATAAAATTCAGAATCTGAATAGAGAAAATTTGTTATTCACCCAGACGCCGCAATGTTTTAATTTTAAAAGTTTGTTTAATCTATCAAAATTAAATAATACAAAAATTACTGATGAGGCAACATTATTTTTAGACAATAAAAAAAAAATTAAATTTATAAAAGGTGAAGAAAATAATTACAAAATTACAACAAAGTCCGATTTAGAAAAACTTAATATTCAAAATTTTTATGGGATTGGTTTTGATATACATAGATTAATTAAAAATAAACAATTATATCTGGGAGGAATTAAAATTCCATTCCATTCTGGCCTACAAGGTCATTCGGATGGAGATGTAATTATCCATGCTATAATAGACGGACTACTGGGTGCTATGAGAAAAAAAGATATTGGAACTTTTTATCCAAGCAACAAAAGACGATTTAAAAATATAAGATCACCCAATATGTTATCTCCAATTTTGAAAAACTTACATAAAGAAGGATATTTTATAAATAATGTAGACATAAATTTAATTTGTGAAAAACCTAAAGTCTCAAAATATAGAGTAAAAATTATCACTTCATTATCCAATTTGCTCAGTATAAATAAAGATCAAATTAATTTAAAAGGTAAAACAGTTGAAAAGTTGGGTTTGATTGGAAAAGAAGAGGCTATCGCATGTGAAGTGATAGTATCTTTAAATTATTATGCTTAAAAAAATAAATTTTTTATTTGTTACAATGTTTGGCATTGGAAAATTGCCAAGAATACCTGGGAGTTACGCATCTTTAGTAACTGTTATCTTTTTATATATATTATTTAATATTTTTTCAGTTCCAGCAGATACATTTTTGTTTTTTTTAGTAGGTATTTTTATAATTTCACTTTTTGCAGTAAATTTTTTTATTAAAGATTTAACAAATAAAGATCCAAAAGAGGTAGTTATTGACGAGTTTATTGGTCAATCAATACCAATTTGCCTTTATGAAATTGCCCATAAAGAACAAACGGATCCAGCAAGGTTGCTAACCTTTTATTTTATAATGTTTATTCTTTTTAGAATTTTTGATATCGCAAAACCCTACCCTGTGAGTTATTACGATAAAAACTTTAAGAATAGCTTTGGTGTTATAATGGATGATGTTTGTGCTGGATTATATGTAGTAGCAATTCTCGTATTTTATATGATTATTACCACATGAGTAATTTTTCCTTAAGAATTGTAAAGCTACTAACTAAAAAAAAACTAACATTATCATTTGCAGAGTCCTGCACTGGAGGACTTTTAGCAAGTTCGATTACATCTATAAGCGGGTCATCTAAAGTATTTAATATGGGATTAGTGACTTATTCTAACAATGCAAAAATAAAATTGCTTCAAGTTCCAAAAAAAACTATCACAAAGTATGGAGCGGTAAGCCATGAAACCTGTCTATCGATGGTCAAAAATTTAAGTAAAATTAGTAAAGCGAACATATCAATCTCCATCACGGGTGTCGCAGGACCGAATGGTGGTTCAAAAGCAAAACCAGTTGGACTAGTTTATATAGGTCTTAAAAAAGGAAGTAAAACAATAGTAAAGAAAAACTTATTTAAAAGTAAGAAAAGAATTTCAATTCAAAAAGCTACTGCCAAGCAAGCTCTTAAAATGATTTTAAATATATTATAAACTTTCAGCTCTTTTCTGAAATGCATCAGCTATTTTTTCAAGACCAAATTGAAAAGACTTGGTCATTAAAATATTTAAAAATTTATTTTTAATTTCAAAATCAACGTCAAAAGTCACCTCTGTTAAATCTCCTTGCTCCTGAAATTTCCAGTTATTTTCTAAATAATTTAAAGGACCATCTATATTTGTTACAAATATTGTGTCATCTTTTTTATTAAATTTCACATCGCTTTTATAGGTATCAACAAATGGTCCTTTTCCTATTGTTAAATCGGCAACAATAAGTGTTAGATCTCCCTCTTTTTTTTTTTCGTATACTTTTGAACCCTGACAGAATGGAACAAATTCAGGGTATTTTTCAATATCTAAAACAAACTCTATGAGTTTGTCTTTTCTGTTATCAATTAATCTCTTAACTGACGCTTTTGGCATTAATGAATATTTTTTCTATTATTTTTAAGTTTATTAAAATCTTCATCAGCATGATAAGAAGATCTTGTCAAAGGAGAAGAAGATACTAATAAAAAACCCTTGGCTTTTGCTATTTTTCCTAGCTCTTTAAATTCATCTGGATGATAATACCTATTTAACGGAAAGTGCTTGGCCGAAGGTTGAAGATATTGCCCTATAGTTAAGAAATCAACTTCTGCACTTCTTAGATCATCCATAACTTGAATTATTTCATCTTTTGTTTCTCCAAATCCAACCATAATTCCTGATTTTGTAAAAACATTTTTATTGAATTTTTTTGAATTTTTTAAAAGTTCTAATGATCCAAAATATCTTGCTCCTGGTCTAACTTTTACATAAAGACTTGGAACAGTCTCAATATTGTGATTAAAAACATCTGGGCTTGCTTCCAATACTCTTTTATAAGCATCACCTTTTCGTAAAAAGTCAGGTGTTAAAACTTCAATTGTTGTATTTGGATTTTTTTTTCTTGTTGCAACAATAACATCATGAAAATGGTTTGATCCACCATCAGGAAGGTCGTCTCTATCAACAGATGTAATAACAACATGTCTTAAACTCAGTTTTTTAACTGCATTCGCTATTTTAATTGGCTCAAATTGATCTAATTTTTCTGGTTTTCCTGTTTTAACATCACAAAATGCACATGCTCTTGTACATGTGTCACCCATTATCATTAATGTTGCATGCCTTTTGCTCCAGCATTCAGTAATATTAGGGCAGTTTGCTTCTTGGCAAACTGTCACAAGATTATCTTTATTAACAACTGTTTTAGTTAAAAAAAATTCTTTACTATTTAGTAGCTTAGATCTAATCCACTCAGGTTTCTTTTTGATAGGATTAAAAGGTTTATTAACTTTTTCAGGATGTCTTGGTCTATTTTTGATTTCCATTGTCTTTAATTATATAGGTGGTCTCACCGTCTTTTCCAAATAAAAACTTTTCTCTTATTAATATTTCTATAAAATCTAGATCTATATTTTCTGTTAAAAGTGAATTTTTGTGCTCTAAATCTTCTATTTTGCTATTTAGGGTAATTTGATCATTTTTTAGTTGCTCATATATATCTTTCTTTTCCATGTAAGAAATGAGACCTCTATCACCATCTAATAAATTAAAGAAAAAATAGATAAACAGGAATGTGATGATAAGAATAAAATAGTTTTTTTTTAATTTTTCTAACATTAATCAATTTTATTCATTTTTGCCGATCTACCAAGATCTTCTTCAATACGAATTAATTGGTTATATTTTGCTATTCTCTCTGATCTTGCAAGAGATCCAGTTTTGATTTGATTTGAGTTAGTACCTACTGCTAAATCAGCAATAAATGTATCTTCAGTATCTCCAGATCTATGTGAGACGATTGTTTTAAAACCAATAAGTTGAGCAAATTTAATTACTTCTAACGTTTCGGTAACAGTACCTATTTGGTTCAATTTTATTAAAATACTATTTGCAGACATGTTTAAAAAGCCTATTTTTAATCTTTCAAGATTTGTAACAAAAAGATCATCACCTATAATTTGTGTTTTGTTATTTGTTTGTTTTACAAATTTCGACCATGCCTTCCAGTCATTTTCACCAAATGGATCCTCGATTGATTTTATTTGATATTTTTTAATAAGTTGTAAATATTTTTTAATTGATTGATCAACACTTATGTAATTTTTAGAATGAATTGAATATTTGCCTTTTTTAATTAATTCATTTGCTGCAACATCTAAACAAATAGATATATCTTTACCATTTTTAAAACCTGATTTTTTGATCGCTTGAACTATAAGTTTTAATGCACTTTCATTATCACTTATCATTGGAGCAAAACCACCCTCGTCACCGACATTAATAGAATGACCTGCTTTTTTTAATAATATTTTTAAATTATTTATTACTAAATAACACATTCTGACAGCATCATTAAATGATTTTGCTTTGTCAGGTCTTATCATAAACTCTTGTATTCTAAGGCCATTATCAGCATGTGCGCCACCATTAATAATATTCATTAATGGAAATGGGAGTTTAAAATTTTTTTTAATAATAAAATTTTTAAATAAAGGAATTTTTTTAACTTTTGCTGATAATTTTTTAACAGCCATGGATACAGCCAATATTGTATTCGCACCTAACTTTGTCTTTTGTTTTGTGCCATCTAATTTTATAAGAATACTATCTATTTTTTCTTGGTCATGGATGTTTTGATTTTTTAATTTTTTTGAAATTAATTTATTAACAATTACAACTGGTATTAAAACACTTTTTCCTAAGTATTTTTTATTAGTCTTATCTCTTTTTTCATAGGCCTCGAAAGTTCCTGTTGAAGCACCTGAAGGACAAATTGCTGATGCACTTAAATTATTTGAAAATACTTCAGCCTCAATAGTGGGATTTCCTCTGCTATCATATACTTGTCTGGCGACGACTCTTTTGATTTTGCTCATTAATTATTTTTTAACTAAATTATCAATTTCTACAATTTGATTAATTAGCTCGTCTAATTTGTCTAAAGGGATCATGTTTGGACCATCTGATGGAGCATTATCAGGGTCCTGATGTGTTTCCAAAAAAATAGCTGCAACGCCTACAGCAACTGCTGCTCTTGATAAATACTCAACAAATTCTCTTTGACCACCACTTTTTTCACCTAGACCACCAGGTTGTTGCACTGAATGAGTTCCATCAAATACTACTGGATAACCATTTTTTGCCATGATAGGAATTGATCTCATATCTGAGACCAATGTATTATAACCAAAGCTAGCTCCTCTTTCAGTTACTAAAATATTTTCATTACCACTACCAGAAATTTTTTTGGTTACATTCACCATATCCCATGGTGCTAGGAATTGACCCTTTTTCACATTAATGATTTTATTAGTTTTAGCAGCAGCAATTAACAAATCTGTTTGTCTACAAAGAAATGCTGGTATCTGCAGAACGTCTACGTGATGAGAAACCAAGGAACATTGTTCTTCATTATGTACATCAGTAAGAACAGGTACGTTAATATCTTTTTTGATTTTATCAAATACAGGCAGAGAGTTTTCTAAACCAGCTCCTCTTTTGCCTTTTAAACTCGTTCTATTTGCTTTGTCAAATGAAGTTTTATAAATGAAACCAATATTATATTTATCTGTAATCTCTTTAATTTTTCCTGCCATGTCCAAAGCATGTTGTTCTGTTTCTAGTTGGCAAGGTCCAGAAATAAGACAAATTTTATTCTTATTTGAAATTTCTATACCGTTACAATTTATTACTTTATTTTCCATTAAAAGATTTTGCAGCTTTAATAAATGATGAGAATAAAGGATGAGGATTTAAAGGTCTAGATTTAAATTCTGGATGAAATTGAACTCCAATAAACCATGGATGATTTTTAAGTTCGATGATTTCAGGTAATTGATTATCCGGAGAAATTGCTGAAAACATCAAACCTTTTTTTTCAAATTTTTGCATTAAATTTATATTGACCTCATATCTATGTCTGTGTCTCTCTTTAATCATGTTAGATTTATAGATTTTTTTTATGGCAGAATTATTTCTTAGCTTTGCCTCATATAAACCTAATCTCATTGTTCCTCCAAGGTTTTTATCAGTTCCTTTTATTATTTTTCCATCTTTGTTCCATTCATCAATTAATCCTATTATGGGAAAGCAGTTTTTATCTAATTCACTAGAGCCGGCTTTTTTAATTTTTAAAATATTTCTTGCAAACTCAATCATTGCCATTTGCATTCCAAAGCATATACCTAGAAAAGGTATTTTTTTTTCTCTAGCATATTTAATTGCCTCAATTTTTCCCTCTGTTCCTCTTTTACCAAACCCTCCTGGTATCAGTATTCCTGACACATTCTTTAATTTTGATTTAATTTCTTTTGATCCAAGTTTATCTGACTCAATTCTTACTAAGTTAACTTTAACTTTATTTGAAATTCCCCCATGTGTAAGAGCTTCATCAAGTGATTTATAAGCATCTTTTAAGTTTACATATTTGCCAATAATAGCAATATTCACTGTTCTTTTGGTTTTTAAAACTATATTTGTAATTTTTTTCCAAGGTAGCAAGTTTGGTCTTTTTCTAGATTTTATCTTAAAGAATTTCAAAACTTGCTTATCTAATTTTTGATTAAAGAAACTTATTGGGGCTTCATAAATGGTTTTTACATCAACTGTTTCTATAACATTAGCAATGTCCACATTACAAAATAAGGATATTTTTCTTCTTTGATCTAAAGGAATAGATTGTTGAGACCTACAGATAACTATATCAGGTTGAATTCCTATACTTCTTAATTCTTTAACAGAATGTTGTGTTGGCTTTGTTTTAATTTCATCTGAAGATTTTAAAAATGGAACAAATGTTAAATGAATAAATAATGATTTTGATCTTCCATTATCATTTGAAAACTGTCGTATAGCTTCTAAAAATGGCAAACTCTCAATATCACCAACTGTTCCTCCAATTTCACAAATTACAAAATCTTCATTTGTTATATCTTTTTTAATAAACTCTTTAATTCTATCTGTAACATGTGGGATTACTTGAACTGTTTTTCCGAGATAACCTCCTCTTCTCTCTTTTTTTATGATATCACTATAAATTCTACCTGTAGTAATGTTGTCAGATTGTTTAGCTGAAATATTTGTAAATCTCTCGTAATGTCCTAAATCTAAATCTGTCTCAGCTCCATCGTCAGTTACAAAAACTTCACCATGCTGAAAAGGACTCATTGTTCCTGGATCTACATTTAAATATGGATCCATTTTTCTTATTCTCACCTTATAGCCTTGTGATCTAAGCAAATATCCAAGCGATGCTGATGATAAACCTTTACCAAGTGATGAAACCACGCCGCCAGTGACAAATATATATCGCGCCATGGAATTATGTTATAGCCAATGATTTATAAAAATGAAAGTATTAATTATTATTTTCTGGTAATTTAGGAGCATCATCTGCATTTTCTTCTATTTTATCAATTACAGAAGTGTTTGAAGGAAGATCTCCTCGTGAAATAATAGTTAATCCTAAGCTACAAATTATGAATAATGTAGCAACAACAGCCGTTGCTTTAGTCATAAAATTCCCAGCCGACCTTGAAAACATAAAGTTATCTTGAGAAACTCCAATACCCAATGCTCCACCTTCAGATTTTTGGAACAAAACCAGCAATACTAGAATTGCTGCTAATATTATATTTATAATTAATAGTATATTTTCCACGACGCCTAATTAATTGATTTTTTCATTATATCAATAAATATTTTTTCATTAGTTGATGCTCCACCAATCAAAAAACCATCAATATTATCGATTCTCATTAAATTTTTTATATTTTTTGGGTTTACAGAGCCTCCATATAAAATCTTAGATTTTGTAAATTTTTTTGAAATCTTTAAGATGTTTCTAATAAATCTAATATTTTTTTTCAAATCATTTTCACTAGGAATAATGCCAGTACCAATTGACCAAACAGGTTCATAAGCAATTATAACTTTATTTGAATTCTTTAAATTTTTTAAACCTTCAAGTAATTGTTTTTTTAAGACATATTTTGTTTTGTTTTTTCTTTTATCAATCAATTTTTCGCCTATGCAGAAAATGACATTTAATTTTTCATTAAGTGCAGACTTAATCTTTAAATTAATTTTTTTATTATCATTTTCTGCTCTTGTTTCTGAATGTCCAATTATAACAAACTTACCCCCCAAATCTTTAATCATCTTTGAGCTAATAGCTCCTGTGAAGGGTCCGTAGCTTTGTTCTGAATGGCAGTCTTGAGCTCCAATCTGAATATTTGAATTTTTAGTTTTATCTACAAAAGATTTAATCAATGTGTATGGAGGACAATAAATGATCTTGGCTTTATGTTTCTTTGTTTTTGAATAACTTATTACTTTATTTAACAAATTAACTGATTTGACAGAACCAAACATCTTCCAATTAGCAACGAAATAAATATTATTATTTGTCATAAAGATTAATATAATTTATATGTTTATTTTTTTTTAGATCAATAAATAAAGACTATAGAATATGATAAGTAAATTAAGAGGTTTCTCAAATTCAAAATTAGCTGGAGTGCTTGTTGGAATTATTATAATTCCATTTGTATTTTGGGGCATGGGTAGTGTTTTTAGTGGAGGTAATACTAACAACGTTGCTAAGATTAATAACGAAGTTATCTCATCAAAAGATTTTATAAATTTTATAAACGAGTCAAGACTTACAAATGACATTATAAAAGCAAACATAGATAAAAACATTATTGAAAATATTTTATCAGAATTGGTATCTGAAAAATTAATTGAGATGGAAATTAAAGAATTAAACGTATCAATGTCAGAGGAGGCGTTGGCAAATAAAATAAGATCTAATTCAATTCTACTAGATGAAAATAAGAAGTTTTCAAGAGTTAAATATGAAAAATTTCTATTAGAAAATAACTTAAGTGCTTCAACATTTGAAAGTTCATTAAAGAAACAGGAGCTTAAAAAAAATTTATTTAATTATATTAGTGGAGGAATTAAGTCACCTTATTTTTTAAAAAATAAAATATATGTCAATGAAAATAAAAAAATTGAGATCGAATTTTTAGATTTAGACTTAGTTCATGATAAAACTGCAACTAAGTTAGAGGTTGAGGATTTCATCAAAAATAATCAAGAAGTTTTAAAAATTGATTTTATTGATGTTGCTTATGCAAAAATTACTCCTAAAGACTTAATTGAAATAGATGAGTTTAACGATGAATTTTTTAAGAAAATTGATGAAATAGAAAATAATATTTTAAACGGATCAAATATTAGAGAAATTAATGAAACTTATAATTTAAAATTAAACGAAATTAATAATTTTGTATTGAATGATGATTCAGATGAAATACTTGAAGAGATTTACTCAAAAAGAAACCAGGATAAAATACAACTAATTGACAAAAATGATTATTATCTAATTTTTGAAATATCAAATATTAACAAAAAAATTCCTAACAAAACTAATCCAAAATTTTTAGAAGACGTTAAAAATAATGTAATTTTAAAAAAGAAATTTGAATTTAATAAAAGTCTTTTTGAAAAAATTGATGAGAAGATATTTAATGATGATGAGTTTGTGAAATTATCAAAAGATACGAATAATATTAAGACTATAACTATTAAAAACAATAATGATTATGAAATTTTTGACCCAGACTCTTTAAAACTTTTATACACATTACCAAAAGAAAGTTTCTCATTAGTTACTGGGAAAACAAATAAAGTTTTTCTAACAAAAATTAAGAATATTTATTATTCAGATATGGAAAAAAATAATGATAATGTTGAAGAATACTCTATTAAGGCAAATAACGATATTATTAATGATGTTTATACATCTTATGACCTATCTTTAAATTCAAAATATAAGGTAAAAATTTTCAATCAAACAATTGATAGAGTTAAAAATTATTTTAGATAATGTTGAATATTGATCTAAAGTTATTTAAGAAAAATCACGATAAGAGTAAAAATCAAGTTCTTTATCACGCGATAAAATCAAATGGTATAAGAGAAATAGAAAATTTAATTAATAACTTTTTAAATGTAAGAAATAGCTTCGTCTTCGAGTCTGTTGAAAAAGGTTTCATAAAAGGTAGATACACAATTTTTGGTAAAAATCCTGATAAAATTTGGGAATTTAATAATAATAACTGTGTTTTAAACTTTGAAAATAAAAGAAAGAAATTAAGAGGAACGCCAAAAGATAATATTGAGAAAATAATCGAAAATTTTAATTTTAAAATACCAAGTGAATTACCACCAATTAGCTCAATTCTATCGGGGTATTTCTCTTATGATACAATTAGATATA
This sequence comes from uncultured Pelagibacteraceae bacterium, assembly GCA_902562645.1. Taxonomy (GTDB): domain Bacteria; phylum Pseudomonadota; class Alphaproteobacteria; order Pelagibacterales; family Pelagibacteraceae; genus Pelagibacter. Next base: position 94,462 of record CACETY010000002.1, on the reverse strand, counting down.
TTGAGAAAATTCCTAATAGTACAAAAAATGATCTTAAAATCCCTGATGCAAGAATTTTGAGACCAAGAAATCTAATAGTTTTCGATAACGCAGAAAAAAAATTATTTTTTATAGTTAACTGTTTTTCTGATGAAAAAATCAAAAATTACCAAGTTAAGTATGACCAAATACAAAAAGAAATAGAAGAAATGATTTTTTTAGCAAACTATAGTTATAAAATAAATCAGTCTAAAACCAAGATTTCCAAACCAAAAGTTAAATCAAATATCTCAAAAAAGAAATTCCTTAGCAATGTTTCAAAGGCTAAAAATTACATTAAAATAGGTGATATTTTTCAAGTTGTTCTAAGTCAAAGGTTCGAAACCGATCTTAATAAAGAACCAATTGATATTTATAAAAAATTAAGAATTACTAACCCTTCCCCTTTCATGTATTTTTTTAACTTTGAAGATTTTCAAATTATAGGCGCAAGTCCTGAAATACTTGTAAGGCTTAGAGATAATAAAATTACTATTAGACCTATTGCAGGTACAAGACCAAGAGGTAAAAATAAAAAAGAGGACAAATTTTATGAAAGGGATCTTTTAAATGATAAAAAAGAGCTTTCTGAACACTTAATGCTTCTTGATCTTGGTAGAAATGATACTGGAAAAGTCTCTAAAATTAACTCAGTTAAAGTTACCGAAAGTTTTAAGATAGAGCGATATTCACATGTAATGCACATAGTCTCCAATGTGGAAGGCATATTTAATAAAAAATTTGGCAAATTTGACACTTTATTAGCTGGTTTTCCTGCTGGAACAGTATCAGGTGCACCTAAGATAAGAGCTATGGAAATTATAGATGAATTAGAAACGACTAGAAGAAAAGTTTACGCTGGTGGTATTGGTTATTTTTCTGCTAATGGTGATTTTGATACCTGCATTGCGCTTAGAACAGCAATTTCAAAAAATAAAAAATTTTACGTACAGTCAGGAGCAGGAATTGTTGCTGATAGTAAACCTATTAATGAGTTTAATGAAACAGTTAATAAAGCAAAAGCTTTAATTAAGGCTTTGGAATAAGGATTATGAAAATAATTTTAATTGATAACTATGATAGTTTTACATTCAATTTATATCACTATCTTTCATCTTTTTCTAAAGTAGATGTTTTTAGAAATGATAAAGTAGATCATCATTTTATTTTAAAAAAAAGGTATAATAAAATTGTAATATCTCCAGGACCTGGAAATCCTAATCAATCTGGAAATTGTTTAAAGATAGTAAAAAATTTGTATAAAAAAATGCCGATACTTGGTGTTTGCTTAGGTCATCAAATTATTGGTCAAATATTTGGATCTAAGATAATTCAAGCTAAAGAACTTGTACATGGAAAGACAAGCAATATTATAAATAAGAAAATTGGTATTTTAAAAGATTTACCAAAAAAATTCTCAGCTACCAGATACCATAGTTTAGTAATTGATAGAAAATCTTTATCTAAAGATTTAACAATTACCTCTATTACATCTGATGGAACAATAATGGGTGTTATGCATAAGAAATACAAAATTCATGGAGTTCAATTTCATCCTGAAAGTATCAAAACAAAATATGGTTTAAAAATTTTAGAGAACTTTGTAAAAGAGTAAAAATGGATCAATTTTTAGAAAAGCTCAGAAATAAAATAAATTTAAATTTTGATGAAAGCAAAGATGCATTTAAGATTTTAATGAATGGTGAAGCTAGTGATCAACAAATTTATGATTTTTTAACTTTATTATCAGACAAGGGTGAGGTTTCAGATGAAATAGCTGGAGGAGTATATGTATTAAGAGATAAATCAAAAAGAGTAAAAGTTGAAAATTGCATTGATACCTGTGGTACTGGAGGAGATGGGAAAGATACTCTTAATATTTCAACTGCATCAGCGCTGTTGTTGGCAAGTATGGGTGTTAAAGTGGCTAAGCATGGAAATAAAGCAGTTTCATCAAAATGCGGGTCAGCTGACGTTCTTGAAGCCTTAAATATAAATATCAACTTAGAACCAAAACAAATCGAAGAACAGATTAAAAATAATAATTTTGGTTTTATGTTCGCACCAAATTACCACTCGGCAATGAAATATGTTGGTCCAACAAGAAAAAAAATAGGAAAAAGGACAATTTTTAATATGATAGGTCCATTAAGCAGCCCAGCACTTGTTGAAAGGCAGGTAATTGGTGTTTTTGATAACAAACTTCTAAAAATTTTTGCGAATGCTCTAAAAAATTTAAATTTAAAATTTGCGTGGATTGTAAATAGTGAAGATGGTCTAGATGAAATATCGCCTTACGCCAAAACTAATATTGTGCAATTAAAAAATAATGAAATATCTGAGTTTATAATTGACCCAAATGAATTAAATATTAATTCTGATAAATTTGAAAATTTAATTGGAGATGACGCTAAATTTAATTCCGATAAAATTTTAAATATTTTTAAAGGTGAAGATAATGATTTTTCAAAAGCTGTATGTTTAAATGCTGCAGCAGGATTAATGATTTCTGAAAAATATGATGATTTTAAAATTGCTTTTAATTATACTAGCGGTTTTATTAAGTCTGGAGCAGCATTCAAATATATAAAAAGTTTACAAAATGTCTGAAAATATCCTTCAGAAAATAATTGATCAAAAGAAAACTAAAATTGAAAAATTAAAACTTGAAATTGATATAAATAGCTTATTGGATGTAATAAGTGAGAAGGACTTTTTTTTTGATTTTAAAAAGAAAATACAAACGAAAAACTCAGAAAATAAAATATCCATAATTGCTGAAATAAAAAAAGCAAGTCCCTCTGCAGGTATTTTAATAGATGACTATGACCCGGTTAAGATTGCCAATATATATAATTCTAAGAATGTCACATGTTTATCTGTATTAACCGAAGAAGATTTTTTTTTAGGAAATCTATCTCATATTTCTGAAATTAAAAAAAAAATTGAATTACCCATTCTTTGTAAAGATTTTTTTGTTGATAAATTTCAAGTACCTTTAGCAAAAAGTTATGGGGCTGATGCAGTCCTTATTATATTAGCCGGTATTTCTGAAAAAACTGCTGATGAAATTTACGAGGAAGCTTTAAATCATAATATGAGTGTAATTGTTGAAGTTCATACAGTTGAAGAGGCAGAAAAATCAGTAAAATATACGGATGCTTTAATTGGTATAAATAATCGAAACCTAAAAACTCTTAAAACTGAGATAAATACAACTTATGATATATATGATGTTGTTTCAAATCACTCTTCCCCTCTAATTTCTGAGAGTGGTCTTAAAACAAAAGATGAATTGCTTGATATAAAAAACAGGACCTCAATAAGCACTTTTTTAATTGGTGAATCACTATTAAAAGATTTAGAAAATAATAATATTTTTTCTCTTTTGTAGAAATTTCCACGATTTATAATGCTTTTTAGCTCTTGTATAAATTGAGGAACTTTTATAGAACATTAATGTACTTAATTTGTTCTATGTTAACTAAAAAACAAAAAAACCTACTTCTCTTTATCAACAAAAAGTTGAGATCTACAGGTGTGTCCCCTTCATACGAGGAAATGAAAGAATCTTTAAATTTAAAATCAAAATCTGGCATTCACAGACTTATTAGTGCATTAGAAGAAAGAGGTTTTATTAAAAGATTAGCCCACAAAGCGAGGGCATTGGAAGTAATTAAGTTACCTGAAACTGCATCTGCAAACGATATTTATAACAGTTTTTCTCCAAGCGTTATTAAGGGAGGACTAGATGAGGAAAATTTGCATAATTCTAACGATACGGAAATCCCTGTTCTTGGAAAAATTGCTGCAGGAACTCCGGTTGAAGCTATACAGAATGAAGTTTCAAGAATTCCACTACCAGCAAATATTGAAAAAGATGGAGAATTTTTTGGTTTAAAGGTCCAAGGGGACTCTATGATTGAAGCTGGAATCAATGATGGTGATACTGTTATTGTCAAAAAAGCAGATACTGCAGATAATGGAAAAATTGTAGTAGCTTTAATTGATGATCATGAGGCTATGTTGAAAAGAATTAGAAGAAAAGGTAAAACTGTTGCATTAGAAAGTGCTAATAGAAATTACGAAACAAAAATTTTTGGCCCAGATAGAGTGAAAGTTCAGGGAATTCTTGTATCTTTATATAGAAACTTTCAGTAAAATAGTCTAAATAAATTCAATGAAAAAAGTAGCAACTAGATTTGCTCCTTCTCCTACCGGTCCTCTTCATATTGGTGGGGTAAGAACAGCTTTATTTAATTGGTTATATTCAAAAAATAAATCAGGTAAATTTTATTTAAGGATAGAAGATACTGATAAAGAAAGATCTAAGGAAGAACATAAAATTCAAATAATTAATTCTCTAGAATGGATGGGAATTAAACACGATGGTGAAGAGTATATTCAATCAAAAATGATTGGTGAACACGTGGCTATTGCTAAAAGATTATTGGAAAATGGAAATGCCTATAAATGCTTTTGTAGTGCAGAGGAAATAGAGGAACAAAAGAAAAGAGCTAAACAAAAAAAAATTCCTTATGTGTATAATCGAAAATGGCGTGATATATCTGAACATCAAGTCCCAAAAGATATAAAGCCAGTTATAAGATTTAAAAGCAAAATAGAAGGCACTTCTCTACTAAAAGATTTAGTTCAAGGAAACGTGGAAATTGAAAATAATACTATTGAGGATTTTGTTATTTTAAGAAATGACGAAACACCAACATATAATTTATCTGCGTCAGTTGATGATCACAATATGGGAATGACACATATTATAAGAGGAGATGATCATAAAATTAATACTTTTAAACAAATACAGATATATGAAGCACTAGGATGGGATATTCCACAATTTGCTCATATACCTCTTATTCATACAATAGATGGTAAGAAATTATCAAAAAGAGACAATGCCTCAACATTAGAGGATTATTCAAAAATTGGAATTCTACCTGAGTCACTTAGAAATTACCTACTAAGGTTGGGATGGTCTTATAAAGATAAGGAAATTTTTAACTTAAATGAAAGTATAAAATTTTTTAATTTAGAAGGAATAGGTAAATCACCTTCAAAACTTGATATGAGTAGAATTCTTTCAATGAATGAATATTACATTAAAAATAGTGATGAAAATATATTGTACAAAAAGTTAAAAGAATATTGTGAGATGTATAAAGATAAAATCAAGGAAGATAAAGAAAATACAATAAAGAGCTCTTTAACATTTTTAAAAAATAAAGCAAAAACACTTGAGGATATATTTAACAATTCTAAATACATATTAAATGATAAAGTTATTTTTAACGAAAATGATAAAGAACTGATAAATGATGAAGCAAAAAAAATAATACATTTATTTAAAGAGAAGATTTCAGAATTAGAAGTTTTTGATAGAGAAAATTTAGAACAAATCATAAATGGGTTAATAAAATTGAATAATACAAATTTTAAGGGAATTGGTCAGCCATTACGAATAATGTTAACTGGATCTAAATTTGGTCCAGGAATATACGATATAATATTATCTCTTGGAAAAAACGAGGTAATAAAAAGATTAGGAAATATAGGATAAGATAATATTTGATGCCTCTTCAGACGAAGAACTGGGAGAGGTCAAAGTTTCGAGAGTTTTTTTTATTTCATCTTTTTGTTTGGCAATTAAATCTGGTTTTTTTAAAAAATAGTAAACACTTTTAAATATTTCCTCAGCATTGCATTCGGATTGAATCAACTCTGGAATAACTTCTCTATTATTGATAATATTTATCATATTAACAAATTTTATATTTAATAGAAATTTTGCTAAATAAAAATTAATAAAATTCATTTTATATATAATTATTGATGGAACATTCATTTTACAAACTTCCAAAGAAACTGTTCCAGATTTTACTAACGCAAAAATTGATTTTTTTAAAACTGCAGTTTTAATTTTATCGTCATTAATAATTTCTAGATTTTGTATGTGTTCTTTTGAAATATAATTTGATATAAGTTCTTTATTTTGTTCAGTTCCATGAAATATGAAATTATAACTAGGATCCTTAATATTCATTTTTTTAATAAAATTAATTAGAATTGGCATATGATGGTTTATCTCAGAAGTCCTGCTTCCAGGAAAAATCGATATAATTTTTTTTTTATCTAAAAATTGGTCTATTTTGATATTTTCATTAATTTTTTTGTCTAACAATGGGTGACCTACAAAAGTGTTGGTTAGTTTTTCTTTATCAAAATATTCTTTTTCAAACTTAAAAAGTAATAAAATATGGTCTAAAAATTCTTTCATTTTCTTTACCCTGCCCTCTCTCCATGCCCAAACTTTAGGAGCAATAAAATGAATTATTTTTATTTTTGGGTTTTTTTCTTTTACTAGTTTTGCTACTCTTAGAGTAAAATCCGGACTATCAACACTAAATAAAATATCTGGGTTAAATTTTAAGACTTCATTAACAGTATCTTTTATTTTACGTTTTATTTTAAAAAAATTTAATAATATATCGGTAAAAGCTATAAAGGTTATTTCTTTTTGGTCATAGATTGTCTTTATGCCTAACTTTTCTAAGTTTGCACCACCAACACTTAAGAATTCTAAATCAGTTCTTTTTGTTTTTATTTTTGATATTACCTCAGACGCTAATTTATCTCCCGAAGGTTCACCTGTAAGAACAAAAATTTTTTTCATATAGAAATAAGAAAAAGTTTATTTTGATTGGCATACTTAATACAGACTTCTTTATTTAATATAATATTTTGATTTGATTTAACCACAATTCCTTTGATGCCAACTTTATTGCAATCTTTAAATGTATCTATTCCTATTGTTGGTAAGTCTACCCTTAAATCTTGTTTTGCTTTAGGTAATTTAATGAGAATACCTTTTTTAATTTTAGATTTAGAGACAGATTTTATCATTTCTTTCGTGCCTTTTCTTGTTTCTCTGGAAATGACCTTATTGTCTCTTATAATTACTGCTTGCGTGTGATTGTATGAATTTATTTTTTTTAATGTTCTAATTCCTTTCTCTATTTCTTCTTTTTCTAGCAAATTTGGTTTAATTTTTGTATAGACTCCTTTCTTTAACGTTAATTCTGGGTTGAAGGTATTTAATTTAATAACTTTAATTTTATTTTCGGATAAAATTTTTATTAAAACTTTTAATATTGCTACATCGCCTAATTTTGATGCTTTAACTATTCTAGGAATATAAAAAAGTCCTCTTAAATCTAACTTTAGTTTTGATATATTTGGTTTAATTATATTTCCAGCAAATATAACTTTATTACATTTTTTTGATTTAATTAGTTTTAGTATTTTACCAAATTTACCTATATTAATGAAAAAACTATTCTTATTTTTTTTAAATTTGTTATTTTTTGTTAGATCTATAATAAAATATTTTATTTTTTTTCTCTCTATTTTTTTTAAAATTTGATTTGGTAAATCTTTTTCTCCTAAAAAAAGTCCTATCATTATTTGCTAGGTGGAAGTGATATTGGCCTTTTTTTATCTGAATTTATAAAATTAAGTATTTTTTTTACAAACTCATTGTTTTTAAGATCACTATTAATTCCTTCTATATTTTCTCTAAAATTTGGAGTTTTAAATATTATTTCATAAGCTAATTGTATTTTTTTAATATTTTCATTTGAAACTTTAGATCTTCTTAATCCAATAAGATTTAAACCCATTAGGTTATTTCTGTTTCCCATTGATAAGCCAAATGGAATTACATCGCTCAAAACACCAGTCATCCCCCCTACCATTGCAGACTCTCCAATTCTAGAAAATTGATGTATTGCACAACTTCCTCCAACAATTGCATTATTTTGAATACTTACATGACCACCCACCTGTACATTATTAGCTAAAACAATATTATTTGAGATCGAACAATCATGAGCAACATGACAATAAACCATAAATAAATTATTATCACCTACTGTAGTCACCCCTCCACCCTGTTCAGTTCCAGGGTTTATGTTTACATACTCTCTAAACTTATTGTTGTTACCAATAATTAATGAATTTTTTTCTCCTTTATATTTTAGATCTTGAGGAGGAGTTCCTATTGATGAGAAGGGATAAATTTGGTTATTCTTTCCTATTTTTGTGTTACCAACTATATTTACATGTGAATGCAAAACTGAGTTGGCACCTATTTCAACCTCTGGTCCTATAAAGCAGTAAGGTCCTATTTTGACATTATCTGAGATTTTTGCTTTAACATCAACTATTGCAGTTTTGTGGATCACATATAATAAATAACAAATTTAATATTTAATACTTATCAACTATTACTACTAATTATTACTTTCTGTCTACGATCGTTGCAGACCACTGAGCATCTGCCATTTTCTTATCTCCTACAAATGCAGTTCCTTTGTATTTCCAAACTCTTCCATGTGATCTAATTGCCTCAATATTAAGTTCTAAGACACAATCGGGGATAACAGGGTTTCTGAATCTGGCCTTTTCAATTGTCATCAGAAAAACTAACTTGTTATTATAAGTAGCTTTATCTAATCCATTTGCTGTTAAAGCTGCCGCAGCCTGACCAAAAGCTTCGACTATTAAAACACCTGGCATTACTGGTTCGCCTGGGAAGTGACCATTAACAAAAAAACTATCCTTTTTAACATTTACTATTGCTGTAGCAGAAAAAAGTTTTTTAATATTTTTTAGCTCATCTATAAGAAGCATTGGTTCTCTATGAGGCAGTAAGTCTTTTATTTGATCTTTATTTAAGTTTGTCATTTATTTTCTTTTAAAAAATTTCTAATATTTTTTGCAGGATATCCCATTACCTTAGCATTAGAAGGAATATCTTTAATAATCCCACTTCCTCCCCCAATTTGAACATTATCTCCTATTCTTAAATGTCCAGAAATACCTGCTTGACCACCAATCATTACATTATTTCCTATGGATGAACTTCCAGCAAATCCAACTTGCCCAGTTATAATGCAATTTTTTCCTATTTTAACATTATGACCTATGTGGACCTGGTTATCTAAAAAAGTACCATCTCCAATAACTGTATTAGACAAAGATCCTCTGTCAATCGTATTATTACAACCAATTTCTACATTATCTCCAATTATAACTGCACCAATGTGAGGATATCTTATGTTTTTTTTACCAGGGAAAAAACCAAATCCTTTTTTTCCTACAATCGCACCATCTAAGATATTTGTGTTACTACCTATCAGACAATTTTTTATTAATACGTTGTTACCAATTTTACAATTATCTCCAATGGTTACATTATGCTCAATAATTGTATTATGCCCTATAAAGCAATTTTTTCCTATTTTAACGTTCTTTCCTAAAAGGACGTTATTTCCAAATTTTATACCTTTAAACTTTTTTTTATTAATAGGAAATACATTATCATCAAATATGTCATCTAAAGCATCTGGGTAAAATAAGGATGTTACTTTTGCAGTGGTAAGCAGAACATTAGAAACTAAAATAATTCTGATGTTTTTTGGAACAATATTCTTTAATTTTTGATTTGTTATTACTAATCTAGACTTAGTATTTTTAATTTTTTCAACATATTTTCTTGTATGAAAAAAAGATATATCATTTTTACTAGCACTTTCTAAATCAGAAATATCATTGACTTTAGAATTATTTTTAGATTTTTTTTGACCTATGCATTTCAAAATATCATTAATTTCTACATTGTTTTTTTTTTTAAAAAAAGGATTCTTCATGTTAAAAATCTAAAGATTGAACTTTATCATTCAATAACTTAACGATTTCATCTGTAATATCTAGATTTTTTTTTCCTACAATTATATTTTTTTTAGGTATAACTAAAGAAATTGAGTTTTTGTCAACATAATTAGTAATTATTGGATTTAATATTTCAAGAATTTTTTTAGTATTATCTAATTTAAATTTATTCAATTTGTTTAATGATGTTTTTTTTTCTGCATTATAAATATTAATCTCATTGGATAATATTTTAAATTTCTCGTCAAATTCTTCTTTTTTTAGTATATTTTTTTGAGCTAAAAGCTCTTTTTCTTTTTTTATAAATTTGTCTTCTATTTCTTTGAATGAAATTATATTTTCATCTCTAGTTTTCTTTATATAGATATTAAGTGACTTTCCTACTTCAGAATTATTCAATATATAATTAACGTCTATATAAACAATTTGTGCATATGTATAAAATGAGCCGAATAAAAAAAAAACTATTCCTAAGAAACAATTTTTCATGTTAAAACGATGTACCAATTCTAAATCTAAATGACTCTGTAGAGTCAGAAGGCTCACTTGTTAAAGGTATAGCGTAAGAAAATGAGAGTGGACCAACTACCGTAAACCAATTTACTGCTATGCCAGTTGAAGATCTAATTTCACTTGACTCTAGTGAGCTATCATAATCAACTTCTCTAAGCGTAGCTGCGTCTAAAAATAGATTGAGATCTAAATCTTCATTACCACGAAATATATTTGGTAATGTAGTGTTAATATTTATAGCAGAACCATAATTTCCTCCTACATACTCATTTCCATCTTTTGGTCCAATCTTACCTGGTTCAAAACCACGTAATTTACTGCTAGGTATATATACCCTTCTTGAAACCCTAACGTCATCATCAATCGAATTTACTGCTTTTGCAAAAAATTTTGTTGATAAAATCAAGTTATCAGAGACTGAAATATAATTTGAGTAATTTATAGTATTTTCTAATGACAAATCGTCTGAATAGATAGGTAATACCTGCTCAAAATTTAATTTAAAACCCTCAGTTGGTTGAAAGTTTTGATCTAATTTATTTAAGACTAAATTATACTTTAAAAGGTTTTCTAAATAATCACCTTCTTGCTTTTTTTTATAATTAGAAGCAGAAGAAGAAGTTTCCAGCTTTTCGTAATAAGCTGATAAATCAAGATTAACAAATAAATCTTTATATTGCTCAAAACCTGTCCCAACTGAAAACCCTGTTCTTGAAGTTTTAAATCCACTTGTTTCCAACGTGTCAGTGCTAATGCTTTCGATTGTTGTATTGAAAGAGCGATCTGAGTTTTTAAAATTTGGATTAATAACAGAAAATCTACCTTTAATTTGATTTTCAGAAAATGCAAGATTGGTTGAAAGTTTAATTCCTTTTCCTAAATAGTTATTTTCTTTTATACCAGCCGTTATAGTAGCTCCAGCAGTACCTGCACCTGCACCTGCAAATATTTCACCCGTGGGGCTTTCCTCAACGGTTATATCAATAATTTTTTTTTGTGGGTCATCGATAGAATTTTTAAATTTTGATTGAACATTTTTAAAAATTCCTTTTGATTTGATGTTTAAAATTGATTTGTTGAAAAGAAATTGATTAAATGGGTCACCCTCATCAATTATTAATGAATTTCTGATAACTTTTTCTTCTGTTATAAAATTTCCAAAAATATTAATTTGCTCTACAAAAATTTTTTCTAAATCATTAAAATTTAAAACAATATTTATTTTATTTTTTTCAATTATATTTAAATCATATTTAGCATCCAAAAAAACAAACTCTTCTTGAATTGTAATTTTATTAATATCATCTAATATGTTATCTAGAATCCTTTTAGAATATTTCTCTCCTTTTAACTTTTTTAATCTTTTTTTTATATTTTTAAAATTCTCATTTTGAAATTCATCTTTAAGGTTTAAAGATATATTATTAAAAAAAAATTTATCACCCGCATCAATATTAAAGTTTAATTCAAAAAATTTATTATTAATTATTTTTGCATAAGAAGATTTTATATTAACATTATAATATCCTTTATTTTTATAAAATTCATTTAAGCGATTTTCATCAATTTGAATTTTTCTCTCATCTAAATATTTATCTGCTGAAATAAATTTCCAAAATTTGCCTTCTTCAGATTTAATTATATTTCGAAGTTTAGTGTCCTTAAAAACTTTGTTACCTTGAAAATTAATATTTTTGATAACAGCACGATCCCCCAATTTAAAGTCATATATAATATCAACTGAATTATTTTTATTTTCAATTACTTTGGTGTTGATCTCTGCAAAATAAAAACCACCAGAACGAACAATATTTGATAATAAATTCTTTTCATCATTAACTTTTGAAATTAAAAAAGGATATTTTTCACTCTTTTTAGTAATTTCTTCTAATTGTTTGACAATAGATTTATTTTTAATTCCTTTTATTGATATAGTTTGTATTATCGGATTTTCCTTAACCTTAATTTCCAGCTTATCTTTATTTATTACTATTTCAATATCTTCAAAATAATCAGTTTTATAAAGTTTTTTAATTGCTAGATTTAGATCTTTGCTATCAATATTTATTTTATTTTTAAGTCCAGAAAACATTAGAATAGTTTCAAATGATAATCTCTTATTACCGGTAATAATTATTTCATTATATATTTCTGCTTTAAGGATCGAGTTTTGTAAAAAAAAATAAAATAGTAAAAATAAACTAAATTTTTTAATTATAATTTTAATAAGATTTTTCATTTAATTTAAGATAATTATGTAAATATTTTTTTACATTATTTACCATATTTTTTATTTCATTTATATTTTTAGGGCTTTCTTCAAAGTGTCTTGAAAAATACGGTTTTTTTAATAATTTTAGCAGTAATTTATGAATAGAAATATAGTTTATTGAATTTTTTAAATACTGATTAACTAATACATCATTGAGACTAACTAGAATTATATCAAAAAAAGTATCATTAAAATCATAATCCAGAATTTTAAGTAATGGAAAAATTTTATTATCTGGTTTTAAAAAATTTATTCCATTTAATTTTAAATAATTAAAATCTTTATTATCAAATATAAATTTTTCATTTTTTTTATATAATGAGTTTAAAATTGGAATTTCCATAGTTGTATCATGGGCTAAGAATTTAGTTAGGCCATTTTTGAAATGTACAACTGCATGAATATGTGATTTTGGATGGATTACAATATCTAATTTTTTACTTTCTATATTAAAAATTTTCTTTGCTTCAATCACTTCGAAAATTTTATTCATCATTGTCGCTGAATCAATTGAAATTTTTTTTCCCATTTTCCAATTTGGATGTCTTAAAGCAAATTTAGGTTTAATATTTTTTATTTCATCCAATTTTTTATTTAGAAAGGGACCACCTGAAGCGGTTAAATAAATTTTTTTGATATTATCAATGTTTTCAGATTTAATTAACGACCATATAGAAAAATGTTCTGAGTCTAATGGAACAAAATTTGTATTATTTTTTTTGAGAGACTTTTTTATAAACTTCCATCCACAAATTATCGACTCTTTATTTGCTATACCCAAATTTTCAGTATACTTAATAGTTTTTAATGTTGGTTCTAATCCTTCAAAGCCTGAAATACCACTGATAGTAAAATAGACCCTTTTTGTAAATGTTTTTAAAGCTTCATCGATTTTGGAATAAACTTTGATTTTTTTTTTTCTGAATAAATGACTAAACTTTTCGTAGTTTTTATAGTCTAAAATTACAACTTTCTTTACATTAAAGTATACAGCCTGTTGATAAATTTTTTTTATATTTTTATTTGTAGTTAGAAGTTTAATTTTAAAATTTGAATTATTTTTTTTTACAACGTTTAAAACTGCATTTCCAATTGATCCTGTAGAACCTAATAATATTAAATCTTTCATTCTCTTATGTGTACATTTTAATTACTAGTAATCCAATTGGTATAGCAAAGAGTATACCATCTATCCTATCAAGAACACCTCCATGACCAGGCAATATAGAGCCTGTATCTTTTACTTTTGCTTTTCTTTTTAACAAGGAGATAAATAAATCACCAACTTGAGATGTAAATGAAGTTATTATTATTAGAATATAAATATTAATATTTATTAAAAATAAATCAGTCTGAATTTTATAACATAGGTAGCCTATAAAGATTGATGACAAAAAAGATCCTATAGAACCAGAAAATGTTTTGTTTGGACTTATTTTTGTTAATTTTTTTCCACCTATGATCTTACCGAATAAATAACCACCTATATCCGTCGAAATACAAATAATTAATAAATATAAAACTAAAAATTTATCAATTATAAATTCCTCAGACAAAAATATTATAATTGTTAATGAAAAATAGCTTAAATATAAAACTGATAAAAAATTTGCAATAAATACAAATAATTTTTTCTTTTTATAAATTTTTATAAACATATTATGCAATTCATTTAATGACATAAAAGTCAAAATAAATAAAAAAAAACTTAATATTTGTAAATTTTGAAATGAAAAAAAAATTATCAATATTAAGAAAAATGAAGTAATAATTCTTTTATTAAATTCGCTCATTTGATACCACCAAAATTTCTTCTCATCTTTTTGAATTCAAATATTATTTTGTTAAAATCATTTTTATTAAAATCAGGCCATAGCTTTTTAACAAAAAAAATTTCAGTATAAGAAATTTGCCATAATAAAAAATTACTTAATCTAAATCTGTTTCCCGTTCTAATCAGTATTTCAGGGTCTGGTATGTCTTTTGTATACAAGTTTTTTTTAATATTTTTATCATTGATTGGTTTTGAGTGATTGATAATTTTTTTTACTGAAGTAATTATTTCTTCTTTTGATCCATAATTTAATGCAAGATTAATTTGAATTTTATTATTTTTATTTGAAATTTTTTGAATCTTTTTAAGTTTTTTTTTAAGTGAACTAGGAAATTTATTGAGGTTTCCTAGTATTTTTAGTTTAATATTTTTCTTTAAAAGATTTTCAAATTGTTGGTCAATATATTTTTCTAATAGATAAATTAAAAAAGAAACTTCTTTTTTTGGTCTTTTCCAGTTTTCGGTAGAAAAAGTATAAAGTGTTAAATATTTTATTTTATTTGAAATTGAGGCTTCAATTATTTTTTCTACAACTTTAGCACCTTCCGTATGTCCGTGATTTCTTGATTTTTTTTTTCTTAATCCCCATCTACCATTTCCATCCATTATGATGGCAACATGTTTAGGAGAATTCATATTGTCATTATTTCTTTTTCTTTTGATAAAACCCTATCTTCAATAATTTTAATTTGATTGTCGGTATAGTCCTGGATAATTTTTTCTTTTTTTTTAATATCATCCTCTGAAATTTCTTTATTTTTTAGAAGCTTTTTTAATTCATCATTTGCTTCTCTTCTTATGTTTCTTACAGAAACTTTACATTTTTCTCCCATAGATTTAATTATTTTCTTTATCTCAGTTCTTCTTTCTTCACTTAGATCAGGAACAGGCAATCTAATTAATTGTCCATCAATCTGTGGGTTTAATCCTAGCTCAGACTTTTTTATTGCAGAATCAATAAGAGCTACATTGTTTGTATCCCAAACTTGTATATTTATACTCCTTGGTTCTGGAGTTGTAATACTAGCTAGCTGATTGATTGGCATCTTTTGACCGTAAACGTCAACTTTTACAATATCTAACATGCCAGCGCTTGCTCTTCCTGTTCTTAATGAACTTAGTTCGCTTTGAAAAATTTCATAAGTTTTTGCCATTTTATTATTATATTTTGACTCTTCAAACATTACTCGCCTATTTTTAGCCTAATAAAATTCTTAACTTGCAAATTAGAAATTTCTAAGCTTTTCACAACATCTTTAACTTTAATCTTTGGGTCCATCACCCAATCCTGAGACATTAAACTATTTTCATCTTTGAATTTATTAATTTTCCCTAAACTAATTTTCTTTACTATATCCTCAGGTTTGCCAGAAGTTTTTAATTCTTCTTGAATTAAATTAACTTCTTTATTTATTATTTCTTGATCGATCTGATCTGCATTTAACGCTAAAGGATTTGATGCTGCTATATGCATTGATAATTGTTTTCCAAACAAGTTAATTTTATCAGATTTTTCTGTGGTATTCAAAGATACTATTACTATTAATTTTGACACATTATCTTTAATTACTGAATGTTGATAAACAAAATTTCTTGCATTTTCATCAGCTAAGGTTTTTACCCTCCCGATAGTTATTTTTTCTCCAATTTTTGCTATTAAGGCTACCAGATTTTCATCTACAGTTTTATTATTTTTCATCTTAGATTTTTTTAAATCTTCAACATTTGAAGAGTGATGATTATTTAATTCACTTAATTCTTTTACAAACTCAATAAAATTGTCGTTTTTTGCAACGAAGTCTGTTTCACAATTCACTTCAATTAAAGACATTTTTTTTTCATCTCCAGAAGTAACCACAACTCCCTCAGTTGCACTTCTGGACATTTTTTTAGATGCTTTGGCTATACCCTTTACTCTCAAGATTTCGGCAGCCTTATCTAAATCACCATTTGACTCTTTAAGTGCAGCATTACAATCTTTAAAACCCGCACCTGTTGATTTTCTTAATTGTTTTACTTTTTCTATATCACTCATTTAATTTTCCTGTAATAAAGTTAACTATTTTAATTAAGTTTTGTATCCAATTGTGCTTCTTTTGATTTTTCTGGATTTGTATTTTCACCTTTTAATGAGTCTGTGTTTTTGTCATCAGTAGTATTTTGTGGAGTTTCTTTTTTAGCGTTTAGAATTGTTTCCTTTAAAAGTGAGCAATATAAATCAATAGACCTTCTAGCGTCATCGTTGCCAGGAATAGGAAAATCAATTCCATCTGGATTAGAATTTGTGTCTAAAATTGCAACTATTGGAATGCCTAATTTAACAGACTCTTTGATTGCTAAAGACTCATAATTTGTATCAATTATGAATACTAAATCTGGAATTTTTTTCATAGCTGATATTCCACCAAGTGATCTTTGTAGTTTGTCTCTTTGAACACTCATTTTTAATAATTCCTTTTTAGTAAAGCCCCTATTCTCAGATTTTAAATCTGACTCTATTTTTTCAAGTTTTTTTATTGAGTTAGATATTGTTCCCCAATTTGTAAGCATACCACCTAGCCACCTATAATTAACAAAATATTGATCGGTTTCATTTGCAAGTTCTGCTATTGCTTCTGATGCTTGTTTTTTAGTTGATATAAACAATATTTTACCACCTGATGAGATTATTGAATAGACTTTTTCTAAAGCTACTTTTGTTAGTTCAAGGGTTTGTGTTAAATCTATTATATGAATAGAGTCTCTTTTTCCAAAAATAAACTTCTTCATTTTTGGATTCCATCTTAAAGTTTTATGGCCAAGATGAACGCCAGCTTCTAATAATTGTTCTATTGTTAGATTTGGTATTTTCATATTTTTTCCCGGTTATGCCACCACAATTACTGCCTAAAAAGGACCGGAGGTATAAAACCAGAAATTGTGTGCGTATTAATTTATGGACCTATTTACAAAAAAAATAAAAAAAAACAAGTTTTTTTTAATGAACATTAATATTTACCTCATTTCTCATTAAATTAAGCGTTTTGTGATCTATTTTTCTCTTTTCATTCAGTTGAAAAGTTATCCTTTTTTTATCATCTTCAACATCTATTATCACTTTAGTTTTGCCAGCTTCTAAAATTAATTTATTAATTTTTTCAATATCTTCTATATTTTTAATTTTTATTTTTAATTCATTTATTGGCTTGTCAATTACCTCTTTCATAGAGATAATTTTTCTTATATTAATTTTTTTTTGTATTTTGTTTTCATCTACATAATTTTTTACTAGAGTAATCATTACAGAATTTCCTTCGATGAGAATTTCTCTGTTTGTTTCAAAAATGTCTGAGAATACAAACAATTCAAAAACACCAGATAAATCAGAGAATTTAATTATTGCATAAGATGTTCCTTTTTGTGTTTTCTTTTCTTGCACTTTTAGTATTGTGGATGCAATATTTGAACTTAAAATATTTTCATTTGAATTAAACTCTTCATAATTGATAATATTATATTGATTGAAAAGTGATTTATACTGATTTAAAGGATGATCAGAG
Organism: uncultured Pelagibacteraceae bacterium; assembly: GCA_902562645.1. Lineage (GTDB taxonomy): Bacteria > Pseudomonadota > Alphaproteobacteria > Pelagibacterales > Pelagibacteraceae > Pelagibacter. The sequence goes on along the minus strand of CACETY010000002.1, from coordinate 76,539 downwards.
ATGAAGAAACCCAAGGTTTCAAATTCTTTAGATAATTTAATATCCACATTCCAGTCTTCAGTGATATCTAAATAAGTCAAATCATTTTCCTCTTGAAATAAATCTATTTGGTTTGCTGAATTATTTTCAAAAACATTTTTTGATTTTAAAATAATGTTCGGTATTGAATTAAACAAAGATTGTCTATTCTCACTCAAGCAATCAAAAGCTCCTGCCTTTACGAGACCCTCCAATTGCAGTTTGTTTATATCTTTAGGGTTAACACGATTTATAAAGTCTGTTAAATCTTTGTACTTGCCATTTTTAGTTCTCTCTTCTATAATTTTTGAAATTGCTTCAAATCCAACACTTTTAATTGCTCCTAAAGCATAAAGAAAATTTTTACCATCAGAGGAGAAGTCAGCATAGCATCTATTAATATCTGGACGTATTATATTTATACTCAATCTTTTAAGTTCCTCGTAAAATTCACTTAATTTTTTTTGGTTTGAAAGTTCCATTGACATGGAGGCTGCAAAAAATTCGTGTGGATAGTATGTTTTTAAAAATGCAGTTTGATAAGCTATTATTGCATAAGCAGCTGCATGGCTTTTATTAAAACCATACTCTGCAAATGGCTCAATTTTCAAAAAAATACCAGCTGCAATATCTTTGCTAATTCCATTATTATGGGCCCCCTCAACAAATCTTACTTTTTGTTTTTCAAGTTCTGCTCTTTTTTTTTTACCCATGGCTCTTCTTAATATGTCTGCTTCTCCTGCGGTAAAACCAGATAATACTTGAGCGATTTGCATAACTTGCTCCTGATAAATAATAACACCGTAAGTTGGTTTTAAAATTTCCTCTAATTTAGGATGTAAATAGTCAGGTTCTTTATTCCCATGTTTGCAATCGTTATAAATAGAGATATTGCTCATAGGACCAGGTCTATATAAAGCAACTAATGCTATAATATCCTCCAAATGATTAGGTTTCATGTTGATTAAAGCATCTTTCATACCAGAACTTTCTAATTGAAATAATCCTACTGTTTTACCACTAGATAAAAGGTTAAATACTTTTTGATCTTCGTAATTAATATTTTCAATTTTAAAATTTGGATGTTTTTTTTCTATAAGTTTTTGTGTCTTATTAATTACTGTTAACGTTTTTAGCCCCAAGAAATCAAATTTGACTAATCCAGCATTTTCTGCTGAATACATGTCAAATTGTGTAGAAGGAAGTAATAAATCCGCTGAAGAATCCTTATACAAAGGAACAGTTTCTGTCAATTTTTTGTCAGCTATAACAACACCAGCGGCATGAGTAGCAACATTTCTATTTAACCCCTCAAGTTTTAAGGACAGCGCTATTAAACGACTAACTCTTTTATCTTCATTAATTAATTTTTGTAATCTAGGCTCTACATTTATACTTTCTTGTAATGTTAATGGTCTAGATGGATCAAAAGGTATCATTTTGCAGATACTATCTATAAAACCGTATGGCAGTCCTAACACACGTCCAACATCTCTTATTACCATTCTAGCTTTAAGTTTTCCAAATGTTATAATATGAGCAACACTATCATTATATTTGGTTGTTAAATATTTAAAAACTTGGTCTCTTTTTTCCTCACAGAAATCTATATCAAAATCAGGCATAGAAATCCTATCGGGGTTTAAAAATCTCTCAAAGATTAAATTAAATTTTATTGGATCAACATCTGTTATTGATAAGCACCAAGCGACAAGTGATCCTGCTCCCGATCCTCTTCCTGGACCAACTGGTATATTATTACTTTTTGCCCATCTTATATAATCTGAAACAATTAAAAAATATCCTGAATAATTCATTTCAGTTATAATTTTTATTTCATGATTTAATCTATCTTTATAGGTTTCTTTAATTTTAATATTTTTTGATATTTTTTTTTTTAACTCTGGATCAGTTTTGAATTTTTCTTCCAAACCTTCAAGGGAATCATTTTTTAACTTATCATCGACATTTAATACATTTGCGCTTATGTTAGGAAGTATAGGTTTGGAGGGAATGGGTCTAAAATCACATCTAAAGGGTAAATTATAATTATTTTCTAATGCTTCAGGTAGATCTTTAAAAATCTCTGACATTTCAGATGAAGATTTAAAGTAATGATTGTTTGTTAATTTTAATCTTTTTTGATCATTAATGTAAGTTTTTTGTCCAATACACATCAAAGCATCGTGTGCTTCATACATGTCCTTATCCAAATAGTAAACCTCATTAGTTGCTATGATTGGTATTTCATATTTTTTTGAAAGATTAAGGTTGAAAATTTCAAATTCTTTTTCATTTTTATCACCATGTCTTTGAATTTCTAAATAAAAATTTTCTTTAAAATTGTTATTTAATAGCGTTATCAATTGGTCTAATTCATCAATTAATCCTTTATTGAAAATATTACCAATCAAATTACTAACTGCTCCTGAAAGAACAATTAAACCCTCGCTATGATTTATTAAATCATCAATCGAACAGTGTGGCTGATCATTATAAGTACTTTCTAAATAAGCTTTTGAAGAGAGTTTAATTATATTTTTATAGCCAACATAATTTTTTGCTATAAGTGGAATAACTCCATAAGTATTTTTAAATCTAAATTGAATTTGTGATCCAATGATTGGTTGTGTTCCCACAGATGAAATATTTTCAGAAAATTCTAACGCACCCGATAAATTATAAGTATCGCTTAAACCTACTGACTGTATATTATTTTTCTTACAATATTCTTTAAGATTTTCAATTTTTAATGCACCCTCACAAATTGAATACTGAGAGTGAATTTTAATTTGATTAAAAGATTTTTTTTTAGGCTGTAGCATTGATGATTTGCATATTACCATCATTCATCACAATTTTACAATCTGCCATATTTGCAAAATATCTATTGTGAGTTGCAAAAATAATGATCCTATTTTTGTTTTTTAAATTAAATAGGATTTTATAGATAAGTTTTGCATTATCAGAGTCTAAACTTCCAGTTGGTTCATCTGCTAATACAATGTCAGGATCATTAATCAATGCTCTTGCAATTGCAATACGTTGATTCTCTCCTCCAGATAATTCATTAGGAAAATGGTTTATTCTAGATGACATACCAACATTTTTAATCAATTTTTTTGCAAGTTCTATAGATTTTTGTTTTTCTTTAGAAATTAGTAAGTTAGGTAAATAAACATTTTCTAAAGCTGTAAAATCTGACAATAAATTTTTGTCTTGATAAATAATTCCTATTTTCTTTGCTCTAATTAAATCATTTTTAACTTTATTATTTGGCTTTATTTTGTTGCTGTTTATTTCGATTGAACCTGATGTGGGGTTATCGATCAATGATAATAAATTGAGTAAAGTTGATTTTCCTGATCCTGATGGCCCCATAATAGAGTAAGTTTTTCCAGATTCAAAATTAAATGAAATATTATTTAAAACATTTATAAATTTATTTTTCTCATATTTTTTTGTTATATTTTTTATTTTAATATAATTATTCATATTTAAGAGTTTTAACGGTATCTAAAGAAGATGCTTTTGAAGCAGGATATATCGATACTAAAACAGTTGCTGTTATTGAACAAAGAGAGATTATTATTATTGAATTTATATTTATTTCAGAAGGCATAGAATTTAAAATATAGATATCTTCTGGAAAAAGAGAAACGCCAAATACATTTGAGATAAATTGTCTAATACGTTCTATATAAATAGAGAAAAGAGTGCCAACAACTACGCCAAACAACGTTGCTAGTGTTCCTATTAAAAAACCCACTAAAAAGAAGATTTTTTTTATTGATTTACTTGATACTCCAATTGATTTTAGGATACCTATATCTCTTGTTTTATTTTTTACTAAGATTGTAAGTCCAGATATTATATTGAATGCTGCAACAACAATTATCAAAGAAAGGATTATAAACATTACATTTCTTTCTACTTTCAAAGCTGAAAATAATGATTTATTCATATCTGACCAAGTGTAGACTAGAGCATCCGGAAATAGAGCTATTAAATTTTTTTTATGAAATTCTATATTTCTTGGATCTTTAAAATAAAATTCTATAAATCTGTCTTCTTTATTCTTATTAAAAAAACTCTCAAGATTCTCTAAATTTATATATGCAATATTTTCATTGAAGTTAGATAAACCACTATCAAAAATTGAAGTTATCATAAAGTTTTTTTGTTTAGGAAGTGTGCCTACTAAGGTTTGAATTCCAGCGGGAGACATAACAGTAATAATATCACCAATATCAACATTCAAATTAAAGCTTAATTCTTTACCAATAGAAATAGTATTATCATTTAAGTTTTTTGATCCAAAAAATTCCTCATTTTTTACTATTTGAAGGTTTTTAAAATCACTATCTTGATATCCTTTTAGGAAGACACCCTTAGTATTATCTTTATTCAAGATTACTGCTTCTCCATCATTTGAAATTATATTTTTGGCAAAATCAAAATCTTGAATATATTCTAATGGTTTATTTCCTGGTTTAACTACTGCATGAGCATTAAAACCTACAATTTTAGTTATTAATTCAGTTCTAAAACCATTCATTACCGACATAACAATGATTAGAACTGCCACCCCCAGTGAAATACCAATAAAAGAAAAAATTGAAATAATATTTAAAAAACCATCATTTTTTCTGGTCTTTAAAAATCTAAATGTAACTTCTCTTTCTAATTGTGAGATCAATTTGATTTAGCTTTTAAAATTTGTGACGCAACATCTTCAATATTTAAATTTTGAGTTTCCCCATTAATCTCTTTAAACTCAAATAAATCTCCATCAGTTTTATTTCCTAAAATTAACTGATAAGGGATACCGATTAAATTAAATTTCCTAATTTTTGCTGATATATTTTCTTCAGTATCATCTATGATACAATCTATATTTTTAGACTTTAAATATTCAAATATTTTATGCGATTTTTCTAGGTTTGTTACATCTTTTTTTTTAATCATTGGAATTATTGAACAGTGATAAGGAGCAACTGATAATGGCCATTTCATTATTTCATTTTTATCATCATATTTAGCCTCAATTATGGCACCCACCAATCTTGATACACCTATTCCATAAGATCCCATTTTAACAAATTCTTTTTTACCATTAAAATCAACTGCAGCATTCATTGGTTTTGAATATTTATCTCCAAAATAAAATATGTGTCCTACCTCTATTCCTTTCGTATTTACTCTAAATTCTTCCGGAACTGCATTTTCAAATTCTTTCTGGTCAAATTTCTCGTCTGTAACAGAATAAAATTTTTCATATTGCTGTCGTAAATCATTAAGCGAATTTTTTTCCAATAAAGTAGATGAGCTATTCACATCAAATATTCTTTTGTCTGTATAAATTTTACTTTCCCCAGTATCAGCTAGAATTATGAATTCATGAGAAAGATTTCCACCAATAGGTCCTGTATCTGCAGCCATTGGTATTGCTGATAAATTTAATCTTTTAAAAGTTCTTAAGTATGAGAGAAAAAATTTGTTATAAGAAAAAAGAGCTTCGTCATCATTTATATCGAATGAGTAAGCATCTTTCATATAAAATTCCCTACACCTCATAATTCCAAATCTTGGTCTTAATTCATCTCTAAATTTCCATTGAATATGATATAGTAACTGTGGGAGCGATTTATAAGATTTAATGCTTGATCTAAATATTTCAGTCACCAATTCTTCATTAGTCGGCCCATATAACATTTCTCTATTTTGACGGTCTTTAATACGCAACATCTCTTCTCCATAATCATCATATCTTCCACTTTCTTTCCAAATTTCTGATGATTGAATTGTTGGCATCAAAATTTCCTGAACTCCAATTCTATCCTGTTCCTCTCGAACAATTTGCTCAATTTTTTTCATAACTTTGAAACCAAGAGGTAACCATGAATAAATTCCAGTTGATGATTGTTTAATCATTCCAACTCTTAACATAAGCTGATGAGATTTGATTTTAGCTTCTGTTGGATTGTTTTTGAGAATTGGTACAAATGATTTTGAAAAATACATTTTATTATTTAAATTCTCACCAAGTTTATATTTGTTAGTGGTTTTTTCCCAGTTTTTTCTTTTGAAAATTTACGACAAGTTATTTTAAGAGCATCTATAAGATTATTATGTTGTTTTGCGTTGTTTAATGAAAATGTTTTAACTGTTCTTTCTATTTCTTCCTCTAATCCATATATAAATTCATCATTCTCATATACTGGTAGACCTCTAAAAGTGACCAAAGGTTTATTATGAATGTTACCTTTAGGTGTAATCATAATTGTAGCTTCTAAAAATCCATTTGATGAAATATTTCTTCTCTCTTTTATTGATCTAGAATCTTCTTCTACTGGGACATTTCCATCTAAATAAACCCTTCCAAATGGCGCTTTATCGTAAACCTCTGGTTTTTCTCCAGGATATAACTTAACAATATCTCCATTCTCTACTTGAATTGGGTATTTAACTTGCATTTCTTTAGCAAATTCTATGTGTTCCATCATATGTCTGTGTTCTCCGTGAACAGGAATAACTGCTTTTGGCCTAACCCAATTATACATATCCCTTAAGTCTTCACGGTTGGGATGACCCGAAACATGAATATATTCATTATCTTCAGATATAACCCCTATTCCCTCTTTTACTAAGTTATTGTGAAGCTTATATAACTTCTTCTCATTTCCAGGGATAATTTTTGAGGAAAAAATAACAGTATCATTTCTTTCAACAAAAACATCTGGGTGTGTATATTTAACTATTCTATTCATAGCACCCATTGGTTCACCTTGGCTTCCAGTGCATAAGTAAACAATTTTATCTCTAGAAATATTTTTTGCATCTCTTGGATCTACAGGATCAATAACATTTTTAAGATAACCACATTGTCTAGCTGCTTTAAATATTCTGTGCATTGATCTTCCAACTAATGAAATATGTCTTCCAGTTTGTTCTGCACAGTAAAAAACTGACTCCATTCTAGCTACATTAGATGCAAATGAGGTAACAATTATTCTTTTTTTTAATCTTTGGAAAACTTTAAGTAAGTTTTTACGAACATCAAGTTCTGATCCTGCTCTACCTGCGCTGAATACATTTGTTGAGTCGCATATCATAGCCAATACACCTTCATTACCTATTTCCTTTAATCTTTCAGAATTTATATTTCCACCAATTAAAGGATCTGGATCACATTTCCAATCTCCTGTATGCAATATATTTCCTACTGGTGTTTGTATTCTAAGACCATTAGGTTCAAGTATGGAATGAGTAAGTGTAACAAACTCTATTTTGAAAGGATCTAAATTAATTGTACTATTTAGTTCTACAATTTTTAAATAACCAGTTATATCAATTTTTTTTTCTTTAAATTTTTCTATAATTAAAACTGAAGTAAAAGGTGTAGCATAAATTTTACATTTTAATTTTGGCCAAACATGAGCAATTGCTCCAATATGATCCTCATGAGCATGTGTTAGGACTATACCTAGCAAGTCATCTTTTTTATCAATAATAAATCCTGGGTCTGGATATATAATATCGACACCAGGAACTGTATCGTCTGCAAATGTGACACCAAGATCAACAATAATCCATTTTTGATTGTCTGGCTTACCATATGCAAATAGGTTCATGTTCATGCCTATTTCACCAGATCCTCCTAGGGGACAAAACAATAATTCATCTTTCATATTTTTTTAATTTATAGCCACTCTTAAAATACCTTTAATTGTTAAATTTTTATCAACAGTTTTAATACCTTTAATTGACGATTTAAATAAGTGTGCAAATCCACCTGTAAGTATAATTTTAAACTTTTTTCTGGTTTGTTTTAAAATAAGTTTAATTATACTTTCAATTAAACCAGTATAACCATGATAAAAACCAGCTCTTAATGCACTTTTAGTGTTTTTACCAATGACATTTGCTGTCTTTTCTAGTTTAATATTAGGTATTAAAGAGGCTTTATCTATTAAATTTTTCAAAGAAAGTTCTACACCAGGTGCTAAAACACCTCCGATATAATCTTTTTTAATAACAATATCAAAATTGGTAGCCGTTCCAAAATCAACTATAATATAATTAAACCGACTATCAATAACTGCAATGGCATTAGCTAAACGATCAGAACCAATTTGCTTTCTGTCGACTTTTATATTTATAAATTTTTTTAAATTACATGTTTTTAACTCGACACAGTCCAATTTAGTGATTTCTTTAATAGTTTTTGTTATTATTTTATAAGAGCTAGGGACTACCGAACTAAAGAGTACTTTTCTAAGTCTAGAATTATATTTTCTTAAAAATAATAATTTTTTATTAATAAATGTTTTGTTTAAATTTTTTTTATTAATTTTAATATTTTTGATCATTTTTAAGTTGTTATTGAATAAGCAAATTTTAATTGCAGTATTTCCAATATCTCCAATTAAATACATGTATTAAATTCCAAATGAGTGTAAGTTTTTTTCATACGATAATTTAATTTCTTTAAATATTTGATATCTATTTAATTTTTTATTTGTATAATTATTTAAAAATGTGGTTGGATAATTATTAATATTTGGACTACTAGAAACATTAATTCCAATTCCTACAATCAAGTATTTTTTATTCTGCTTAAAAACTGTTTCTTGTAATATTCCACAGACCTTTTTTTTATTTATTAATATATCATTAGGTTTTTTTATTAAAATTAAAGTGTTTATTTTTTTATAGATTATTTTTTTAATTATTTTTAAATTTAAATTTATTATTTTTGATAAGGATATTTTTTTACTAATTTCAAAGAAGACTGATAAAAATAAATTGCCTTTTGCAGATATCCATTTATTTTTTCTTTGTCCTTTACCTTTTGTTTGTTGATCCGTTAAAATTATTCCTCTTTGATTGCCATGCTTAATTAATCTTAGCGCTACATTGTTAGTGCTCTCAACTTTTTTGTATAAATATTTTTTTAATTTCATTAGATCATGATAATTTTAGAAACTATTTCTGTTATGCCGCTTGGATATATAAAGTATGCTAAAATAAATATTGTTGAAATAGCCAAAGTAATTTTTAATCCTAGATTATGAGATGTTTCATATTCTTCTTTTTCTGGATCGAAATATATAATTTTTATAATTCTTAGGTAATAAAAAGCTGCTACGACGGTTGCTAGCAATCCAACAATTGCTAAAAAATACATAGATTGTTCTATAACAGCTAAGAATACATAAAACTTTGCAAAAAAACCTGCAAGTGGAGGTATACCAGCTAAAGAAAATAAAACTATCAATAATGAGAAAGATAAAATTGGATGCTTTTTAGAAAGTCCTGACAAGTCCTCTATATTTTCATAATATTTCTCATTTCTTTTAAGCATAAATAAACAGCTAAAAAACGCTAAATTCATAACCAAATAAATTGATATATATGTAATAGAGCTTTGTATTCCTTGATTGCTAACTGTTGCTAATCCAGCCAAAGCATAGCCCATATGACTAATTGAACTATAAGCAATTAATCTTTTTAAGTTTTTTTGACCTATAGCTGCTACAGCACCAAATATCATTGAAGCTATTGAAATAAATACAATAATAGTTTGCCACTGATCATTCATATTAGCAAAAGGTGTGTATAAAAACTTAATGAATACAGATAGTGCAGCTATTTTTGGAAGTATAGCAAAGAATAATGTTACAGATGTTGGGGAGCCTTGATAAACATCTGGAGCCCACATATGAAAAGGCACAGCTGATATTTTAAATGCAAGACCAACCAAAATAAAGACTATTCCAAACGTGGTGCCATAATTAAATTCAGAAGAGTTTATAAAAATTTGATCAAAATTTGTACTTTCAGAAAATCCATAAGTTAATGAGCACCCATACAATAATAATCCAGATGATAAAGCACTAAGAACAAAATATTTTAGTCCAGACTCCGTAGAAAGTAAATTATCTCTATTAAATGAAGCAAGAACATACAAAGCAAGTGATTGAAGTTCAAGACCCATATAAAAAACTATTAAATCATTTGAACTTATCATTATCATCATTCCTAAAATGCTGCTTAATATAAGAATTGGATATTCAATTTTATTTAAATTGATTACTTGAATATATTTTGATCCAGTTAACATTACAAAAATTCCAGATCCAACAAGTATAATCTTCATATAATTAGATAAATTATCTATCAAATATGAGTTATTGAATAAGTAAACTTTATCTAATGAGCTAAGATTTATTATTAGTGCTAATAAAATAACTAAAGATATATTAGATAAATTATAAATTAGACTTGCACTATTTTTTTTAAAAACTCCAATCAGTAAAAATAACATCATAGATACCGATACAAAGATTTCAGGTAATATATATTGAAAATTTTCCATTAGTCTTTTAATGCAAGGTTGTTAATTAGGTCAAAGTTGTACATGTTTAAGGTATTCTCTACTGATACTTCAATTGAATTCATTAAAGGCTCTGGATAAAAACCAAAAAATAAAATTGGTATTACTAGTGCTGATAAGGTTATAATTTCAAAAGTTTTTAAATCTTTCATAGTTTTAAGCTCTTGATTATTCATTTCCCCAAAAACAACTCTTTTAAATAGCCACAGCATATATGCTGCTCCTAAAATTACTCCTAAACTTGCAATCATTGCTACTAAGATATTTTTTTCAAATGCACCCATCAAAATTAAAAATTCTCCTATAAAACCTGTTGTTCCAGGCAGCCCTAAAGCTCCTAATGTGAACACCATAAAAACAATTGCATACCTAGGCATTATAGAGACTAAACCCCCATATTTATTTATTAATCTTGTATGATGCCTTTCATAAACAACACCAACACTTAAAAAAAGTGCAGCTGATACAAGTCCATGACTAATCATTTGGAAAATACTTCCTTCAATACCTTGTTGGGTCATTGTGAAGATACCTAGTGTTACAAAACCCATATGCGCGACAGACGAGTATGCTATAAGTTTTTTCATATCTTCCTGCATCAAAGCTACAAGAGATGTGTAAATAATTGCTATTAAACTTAAAACATAAACTAACATGGTGAAATTTTCCGACGCTATAGGAAACAACCCTAGGGAAAATCTAATAAATCCATATCCAGCCATTTTAAGGAGTATTGCTGCTAGTAATACAGAACCAACAGTTGGAGCTTCTACATGAGCATCTGGCAGCCACGTATGTACTGGCCACATAGGAGTTTTAACTGCAAAAGAACTGAAAAACGCTAACCATAATAAATTTTGATATTCAGCCTTTATGCCAAGTTCATAAAGTTTTTCAACATCAGTGGTTCCTGTTATCCAATAAATTGAAATAATAGCAACCAACATAAGAACTGATCCTAATAAAGTGTACAAAAAAAATTTAAAAGCTGAGTAGACTCTTCTTTCTCCACCCCAAATACCAATTATTAAAAACATTGGTATAAGACCTGCCTCAAAAAATAAATAAAATACTACTAGATCAAGTGAGCAGAAAACACCAATCATAAATGTTTCCATTATTAATATGGCAATTAAAAAATCCTTTAGTCTATTGTTTATTGTAGCATTAACTGAAATAATGCAAATTGGAGTTATGAAAGTTGTTAATATTACAAATAAAATTGAAATACCATCTATTCCAACTTTATAATTTATAAATCCTGACAGCCATTCTCTATTTTCTACAAACTGAAAGTCTACTGAATTTTTATCAAAAACATACCAAAGATATAAAGACAATAAAAAATTTGCTAAAGAAATAAATAAAGCTACATATTTGGAACTTTGGTATTTTCTACTTGAGGATTTTGTGAATAATATAAATAAAGCTCCTATTGTCGGCAGCAAAATTAAAGAAGATAAAATTGGAAAATTCATTAGTTTAATATTAGTATTGTTAGTAAAACTGAAAATCCAATCAACATAATAAATGCATATTGATAAATTAATCCAGATTGAAATTTGACTGCTTTAATTGATAAATTTTTAATTACACTTGAAATCCCATCAGGACCAAATTTATCTATTATGGATCCATCAACTTTTTTCCATAAAAACTTACCAATTCTTTTCGAAGGGTTAACAAATAAGTAATCATATAATTCATCAAAGTACCATTTTTTAACTAAAAATTGATGAATTGGTTCATTCATTTCTTTCAATCCTATAACTATGTTTTTATTTTTTAGATATAAATAATAAGAAAATGGAATTGCAGCAGTAACAAGTATAGGTGTTAAAAACAAAAACCATGTTGGTGGATGATCTGTGCTGAGTGGTTCTAAAAATTTTATAGATTTACCCCAAAATTCATATGCTATTTCATGCCCTATAAATAAACCTTTAAACGCCATGCCTGCAAAAATAGCTCCTATTGCTAAAATAATTAAAGGAACAATCATAACTAAGGGAGACTCATGTATTTTATCAACACTAAGTTCTTTATTATTAAAATTACCATGGAACGTTTTAAAAATAAGTCTCCAAGAGTAAATTGATGTTAAAAAAGCTGTAACAATACCCACAAAAGCCGCAAGCATTCCAACTCCATTTCCTCTTAGGTAAGCAAATTCTATTATTGCATCTTTAGAATAAAAACCTGATAAAAAAGGGAAACCTGTTAAAGCAAGAGTCCCAATAAGCATTAATACATATGTGTATGGAAGTTTCTTTATAACTCCACCCATTTTATTTATATCTTGTTCCTCATTAAACGAATGAATTACAGCACCAGCTCCTAAAAATAGCAAAGCTTTAAAAAAAGCATGTGTAAATAGATGAAACATCGCAACATTGTATGCACCTACTCCAGCAGCAAAAAACATATAGCCCAATTGACTACAAGTAGAATAAGCAATAATTTTTTTTATATCATTTTGAACAAGTGCAATAGTTGCTGCAAAGAAAGCAGTAGTCATTCCAATTATGGTTATAACTGTGAGAGATAATGGAGAATATTCATATATAGGTGAGCATCTAACAATCAGGAATACTCCTGCTGTTACCATTGTTGCCGCATGAATTAATGCGGATACTGGCGTTGGGCCTTCCATTGCATCAGGCAACCATGTATGCAATAAAAATTGAGCTGATTTACCCATTGCTCCAATTAATAAAAGCAAACAAATCAAATCAATAATTTCTATATTAATACCTATGAAATTAATTTCTTGATCTAAAACATTTGGAATTTGTGCAAAAACCTCATCATAATTGACTGTACCAAAAATATAAAAAATAAGAAAAATTCCAAGAGCTAGACCAAAGTCACCAACTCTATTAACAACAAAGGCTTTTATTGCAGCCTTGTTTGCACTCTCTTTTTTAAACCAAAATCCAATTAAAAAATATGAGCATAAGCCTACACCTTCCCACCCAAAAAATAGTTGAATAAAGTTGTCTGAACTTACTAAAGTTAACATTGCAAAAGTAAATAAGGACAAATATGCCATAAATCTTGTTTTATGTGGATCGTGTGACATGTAACCAATTGAGTAAATATGAACTAAAGCTGAAACAAAATTTACCACAACAAACATAACTACTGATAAGGAGTCAATTTTTATGGACCAATTAACATTTAATGTTCCAGAGTTAATCCAGGTAGCTATAACAAGATTGTTTGAGTAATCTAAACTAATAACTTTATACAAAACAATTAAAGAGAGTATTGCTGAAATACTCACAAACAAACTTGTCAAAATTTGAGAATTTCTGTCTCCTATTTTCTTTCCAAAAAAACCACTAATTACAGCTCCTATTAGAGGTAGAAATAAAATTAGGTATTCCATTTTATCCTTTTAAATTTTTAATTTCTTCAACTCTTATTGTGTCTGAATTTCTAAAATAAACTACAATTATAGCTAACCCGATAGCAGCCTCAGCAGCAGCAACTGTTAAAATAAATAAAGTAAATATTTGTCCACTTAAATCATTGATAAATATTGAAAAGGCAACAAGGTTTATGTTTACTGCTAGTAAAATTAGCTCAATACTCATTAAAATAACTATTACATTTTTTCTATTAAGAAAAATCCCTACAACACCAATAGTAAATATAATTGCAGCTAATGTTAAATAATGTCCTAAACCTATGCTAAACATCTATTTTAACTCCTTTATTTCTCTCAGCCTCAACTAAATCAACACCTTCATTTTTTTCTCTAGAAATTTGTTTAACATAACTCTGTCTTTTAACTCCGGCTCTTTCTCTATAAGTTAAAACAATTGCTCCTATCATAGCAACTAACAAAATCATTCCTGAAATTTGAAATAGAAGTATATAATCCGTATATAAAACATTTCCAATAGATCTAGTATTAGTGACTTCATTAGATATGTTTATAGAGAGACTATTTAATAAATCGGGTTTATATTTCCATCCTCCAATTACAATTATAAGTTCAAAAAAAATAATTAAGCTAACTAATAAACCAACTGGTATATGGGTTCCGCCATCCCACCTTGAGCTAAACCACTGACCTTTTTGTTCAGCTACGTTTAACATCATTACAACAAATAAAAATAAAACTGCAACCGCTCCAACATAAACTATAAGCATTATCATGCCTAAAAATTCTGCACCTATCATAATAAACAAACAGGATATACTAATAAAATCGAGGATTAAAAAAAATACAGAGTGAACTGTATTTTTTGATACAGTTACCATGACAGCAGAAATAATAGCTATAAAGGAGAAAATATAGAAGAAAACTGAGTGTGCAATCATAAGATTACCTGTGAGAACTGTCAGCCTTTATATTAGCGGCTAAAATGTTTTCCCACCTGTCTCCATTTTCCAAGAGTTTTTCTTTTGTATAATAAAGTTCTTCTCTCGACTCTGTTGCAAATTCAAAATTAGGACCTTGGACAATTGCATCTACAGGACATGACTCTTCACAAAGACCACAGTATATGCACTTAAGCATATCAATATCATATCTCACTGTTTTTCTACTACCATCATCTCTTTCTTTTGATTCAATTGTAATAGCTTGAGCAGGACACACAGCTTCACAAAGCTTACACGCTATACATCTTTCTTCACCATTAGGATACCTTCTAAGAGCGTGCTCTCCTCTAGACCTTGTTCCTAAAGATCCCTTTTCAAAGGGATAATTAATTGTCTTTTTTGTCTTAAAAGTCTCTTTTATTGCAATTAATAAACCAGTCACAAAATCAATCATGAATATAGTTTTTAATAATCTTGAAATTTTCATTTATTTTCCTGGTAGTAAATCAAAATATAGTAAAAAACTTGAAGTTAAAACAACATAAAACAGTGAAAATGGGAGAAATATCTTCCAACCAAGCTTCATTAATTGGTCATATCTGTATCTCGGAACAGTTGCTTTAACTAACGCAAATAAAATAAATAAAAATAATATTTTAAAGATAAGCCAAAATGGACCTGGAATAGCATTAAATGGGAAAACATCTATCGGAGACAACCAGCCACCCAAAAATAAAATTGATCCCATTGCACACATTAATAGAATGTTTGCATACTCTCCTAACCAAAACATAGCATACATCATTCCTGAATATTCTGTTTGATATCCAGCTACTAATTCTGCTTCTGCTTCTGGCAAATCAAATGGAGGACGATTTGTTTCTGCTAATGCAGAAATAAAAAAAATTACAAACATAGGAAACAAAGGAATTACAAACCATAAATTTTGTTGTGCCATAACGATGTCGCTTAAGTTTAAAGATCCAACACATAATAGAACATTGATTATTATGACTCCTATAGAAACTTCATATGATACCATTTGTGCAGCAGATCTGATTGCACCTAAAAAAGGGTATTTAGAATTTGAGGCCCATCCTCCCATAATTATTCCATATACACCTAATGATGAAATTGCAAAAAGATATAAAATACCAACATTGATGTCAGCTAGAACAAAATCTTCATCAAATGGTATTACTGCCCATGATATTAATGCTAATGTCATAGTCACGATTGGAGCTAGCACAAATACAAGCTTGTTTGAACTTGCAGGTATTATTATTTCTTTAAAGATATATTTTAATGCATCAGCTAATGATTGAAATAAACCAAATGGACCAACAACATTGGGTCCTCTCCTTTTTTGTACAAAGGCCCAAACTCTTCTATCAAGCCAAACTATCATTGCTACAGAGACCAAAACAGGAACCAATAGAAAGAGTATTTTATAAACTTCAGTAAATAATATTGAAAAATAAGAGTCCATTAGCCCTCTGTTCCAGTTTTTTTTAAATTATTTCTTGCGTATCTACATTCCGACATTGTTTTGGATGCGCGAGCAATTGTATTAGAATAATAATAATCAATATCCTCAACTAATATTTTTTCATCACTTAAGTTATATGTAGGTACTTCAAATTTTTTATTATTTTCATTATTTAGATAGTCATGCATGGATTTAATTAGAACCGTTTTATTATCAAATAAAGCCTTTCCACTGATTACAGCTGATAACTCATTAATTATTTGCCAATCTTCTTTAGCTTCTCCTGGTGGATATGATGCTTTATAAGCTTTTTGGAGCTTTCCTTCTAAGTTAGTGAAATAACCATCTTGTTCAGTGTATGCAGCACCAGGCAAAATAAGATCTGCCATACCTGCACCTAGATCACCATGACTTCCAATATAAATTAAAAACTCATTATTTTTTTTAATTTTGAGATTATCTTGACCAAATAAAAAAACAATTTCTGCTTCATTGTCTTCAATTTTTTTAAGAGTTTTATTGCTTCCATCGTTTGAAGAAAAAATGCCTAAATCATAAGAACCAACAGCTGATGCATCTTTTGACAAAATATTTAGTGAATTCCAATTATCATTAATTTTATTAATGCTAGTTAAATACTTTTTTAACTCCTCAAAAATATATGCACCATTGTTACTGTTTAAAATTGATTGGCCTAAAATAATTATAGGTTTTTCTGCACTAAAAATTTTATTCGAAAGATCATGTTTATTTTTAATTATTTCATTTATTACTTTTGAATTATTTTCTAAAACTTTATAAGGATAAGTTAAATCACCCAAATCCTTCAAAGAAAATATTTCAGTTTGATTTTTTAAATAAGTTTTTCTTATTCTTGAGTTTAATATAGTTGCTTCAAATCTGGGGTTTGTGCCTATTAATAATATAAGATCGCTTTCTTCAATCCCTTCTATACTAGAGTTAAATAGGTAGTTACTTCTTTTTTCAAAATTTATGTAAGTATGGTTAGATCTAGAGTCTAAATAACTAGAATTTAAAGTTTTTTGAAATAAGTTTTTAACACTAAACATAGTTTCCATGTTTGTCATATCGCCAGTTAAACCAACTATTTTATCTGGTAATGTTTTTAAAATTTTTTCTTTGATTTTTTTGTATGCATCTTGCCAACTTATTTCTTCAAAATTTCCATTATTTTTTATTAATGGGATGTCTAATCGTTGATTTTTTAATCCATCACATGCATATCGTGTTTTATCAGAAATCCACTCCTCATTAATTTCCTCATTAATTCTTGGTAATACCCTTTTTACTTCCCAATCATAAGTATCAACTCTAATGTTTGACCCAACAGCATCCATAACATCAATTGTTTCAGTCTTTTTAAGTTCCCAAGGTCTTGCCTCGAACACATAGGGTTTAGAAGTTAATGCACCTACTGGACATAAATCAATTACATTAGCTGACATTTCAGACTCCATGGATTTCTCTAAATATGTAGTAATTTCCATATTTTCTCCACGTCCGATCGCTCCTAATTCTGGCACACCCGCTACTTCAGTAGCAAATCTAATACATCTAGTACAATGTATGCATCTAGTCATTTGAGTTTTTATTAATGGACCCATGTATTTTTCAGGTACATATCTTTTATTCTCTTTAAATCGTGATTTATCAATTCCATAAAACATTGATTGATCCTGTAAATCACACTCACCACCCTGATCACAAACAGGACAATCTAAAGGATGGTTGGCCAACAAAAACTCCATCACACCTTTTCTTGCTTTTTCAACTTTTTCTGTGTTTGTTTTAATAACCATACCTTCAGCTGCAGGCATTGCACATGAAGCTATTGGTTTTGGAGATTTTTCCATTTCAACTAAACACATACGACAATTCCCAGCAATGGAAAGTTTTTCATGATAACAAAATCTTGGTATTTCAGCTCCAGCTTGTTCACAAGCTTGGAGTACAGTTAGACCATCTTCAACTTCAATATCAATATCGTTTACTTTTAATTTAGGCATTTTCTTTTTCTAACAAATGTTGATCAACAAGGTATGGAATATTTTTGTTTTTTTTCACGACAGGGTCAAATTTATTTCTTTCAAGTATTTCATCTTTAAAATGTCTGATTAATCCTTGAACTGGCCAAGAGGAACCTTCGCCAAATGCACAAATAGTATGACCTTCTATTTGTTTTGTTACATCAAAAAGCATATCCACTTCGTCTGGGGTTGCCTCACCTGCTGCCATTCTTTCCAACATTCTCCACATCCATCCAGATCCTTCTCTACATGGAGTACACTGACCACAACTTTCGTGTTTATAAAATCTAGCTATTCTTGCCATACACTTAATAATATCTTGGTCATTATTAATCACAACAATACCAGCTGTTCCTAGTCCTGTTTTATTTTCAACACATGCATCAAAATCCATTTTCATATTGTCACAAATTTCTTTAGGTAACATTGGCATTGAAGAACCACCAGGTATTACTGCTTTGAGATTTTCCCATCCACCAACTACACCTCCTGCGTGGGTTTCAATTAATTCCTTAAGTGGAACTCCCATTTCTTCCTCAACGTTACATGGGTTATTTACATTTCCAGAAATACAATAAATTTTTGTTCCAGTGTTTTTAGCTCTTCCAAGTGAACTAAACCATTTTGCACCTCTTCTTAGAATTGTCGGAACAGCTGCAACAGTCTCAACATTATTTATAATAGTAGGACATCCATATAATCCAATTAATGCAGGAAATGGTGGCTTTAATCTTGGTTGACCCTTTTTTCCTTCCAAACTCTCAAGTAGTGCAGTTTCTTCACCACAAATGTAAGCTCCAGCTCCGTAATGAATATAAATATCTAAATCCCATCCTGAATTTAAGGCATTTTTACCAATTAAATTATTTTTATAAGCCTCATCGATTGCAGTTTGAAGTTTTTGCCCTTCGTTAAAATATTCACCTCTTATATAAATATAACATTTATGGGCATTAACTGCGTAAGAAGCAATTAAGCATCCTTCTATTAATTTGTGAGGTTCAAATCTTAATATATCTCTATCTTTACATGTTCCAGGTTCGGATTCATCTGCATTGATAACTAAATAATGTGGTCTAGACCCCACCTCTTTAGGTGCAAAAGACCATTTTAGACCAGTTGGAAAACCAGCACCACCACGTCCTCTAAGTTCAGAGGATTTAACTTCGTTGATTATCCACTCTCTTCCTTTTTCTAAAATTTCTTTTGTTCCATTCCAATCATTTCTTAATTTAGCAGATTCGATGTCTGCACCACTGTCATTGTATAAATTTTGAAATATTCTATCTTCGTCTTTAAGCATTTTTGTTACCTAATAAAGTTTTTCGATTATTAACTGGTTCTGTATTTATTCTTCCAGAATAAGATCCTGGCTTTGGAATTTTATTTTGGTATATCGTCTCAATTATTTCTTCAAGTTTTTTATCATTCAAATCTTCATAATAATCATCATTAACTTGCATCATTGGAGCGTTAACACATGCACCTAAACATTCAACTTCCATCCAAGAAATTTTTCCATCGTCAGATAATACATTTTCTTTTTCAGATATTTTGTTTTTACAAACTTTTACCAAATCATACGCACCTCTAAGCATGCAAGGTGTTGTAGTACAAATTTGAAAAAAATATTTACCAACTGGAGATAAATTATACATTGAATAAAAAGTTGCTACTTCATAAACTTTTATATATGGCATGTCTAAAAATTTAGCTATGTATTTCATTGCTTGTAACGGTATCCAATTGTCATTTTGCCTTTGAGCTATATATAACAAAGCCATGACTGCGCTCTGCTGTTTTCCATCAGGATAATTAGAAACTATTTTATTTGCAGCCTCCATACTTTTATCATCAAATTTAAAAGTTTCAGGCTGTTCTTTGTGAATTTTTTTTACACTCATCTATCAACCTCTCCAAAAACAATATCCATTGAACCCAATACAGCAGGTACATCAGCAAGCATATGACCTTTTATTAAATAATCCATAGCTTGAAGGTGAGTAAATCCTGGAGCTCTGATCTTGCACTTGTAAGGTTTACTTGAACCATCAGAAATTAAATAAACACCAAATTCTCCTTTTGGTGCCTCAACTGCTGTATATATTTCGTCTTTTTCAACTCTATAACCCTCTGTAAATAACTTAAAGTGGTGTATTAATGCTTCCATAGACTGTTTAAGTTCCTTTTTTGGTGGAGGAGAAATCTTTCCGTCTTCTGTTTTAATTGGTCCTTTTGGAATATTTGTTAAACACTGTTTAATAATTTTTACACTTTCTCTCATTTCTTCAATTCTGCAAAGATATCTGTCATAGCAATCTCCATTTTTTCCAACAGGAATTTTAAATTCTAAATCGTCATAGCAATCATAAGGCTGACTTCTTCTTAAATCCCAAGCTACACCAGAACCTCTTAACATTACTCCTGAAAAAGAATAATCTAGTGCATCTTGTTTAGATACAATTCCTATATCTACATTTCTCTGTTTAAATATTCTATTATCGGTAAGTAAAGTTTCTAAATCATCAATAATTTTTGGGAATTTTTCGCAAAATTCACCTATATCACTATCAAGTCCACTAGGAAGATCTTTATGTACTCCGCCAGCTCTAAAATAATTAGCATGCAACCTTGATCCAGACACCCTCTCATAAAATCCCATTAATTTTTCTCGTTCCTCAAATCCCCACAAAGTTGGTGTTAGTGCTCCAACATCCATTGCTTGAGTAGTTACATTTAAAATGTGGCTTAATATTCGTCCTATCTCACAGAAAATTACTCTTATATATTTCGCTCTAGTAGGAACTTTAATTTTAAGAATTTTTTCTATAGCTAAAGCAAATGCATGTTCCTGATTCATTGGTGCTACATAATCAAGACGATCAAAATAAGGAACTGCTTGGATATAAGTTTTATTTTCTATTAACTTCTCAGTACCTCTGTGCAATAATCCTATATGAGGATCAGCTTTTTCAACAACTTCTCCATCTAATTGAAGTATTAATCTTAAAACTCCATGCGCAGCAGGATGTTGTGGTCCAAAATTTAAATTTAATGTTTTTTTTTCTTTTGCCATTAGCTTTTTTTAATCTCTTTAATGTATTTGGTTCCTTCCCAAGGACTTTCATAATCAAAATTTCTATAATTTTGTTCTAATTTTACAGGTTCATAGATCACTTTTTTTTGTTCTTCACTATAACGAACTTCATTATGGCCAGTAAGTGGAAAATCTTTTCTTAAAGGATGTCCCTCGAAACCATAATCAGTTAAAATCCGTCTTAAATCAGGATGGTTTTTAAAATTTAACCCATACATATCAAATACTTCTCTTTCCATCCAATTTGCTGCTGGAAATATTGAAGTTATTGATGAAATTACTTCTTTTTCTTTGATTGAATAATCAATAATAATTCTTTGGTTATATTCATGACTTAATAGTAAATAAACCATCTTAAATCTATTTTCATTTTCTGGATAATCTACAGCTGTAATTTCGATTAATTGCCTAAATTTAGTTTCTTTATTAATCTTCAAAAAAGAAATAACATCAATCAATTCATCATGATCTATGTTTATATAAATATTATCATGCCTTATAGATGAGTTATTTATTTTAGATGTTAATTCGGAGTTTATAAACTTTTCCAAATCCTCAAGATTTTTCATCATTATCTTTCCAAAGAACCTTTGTTTCTAATTTTTTTCTGTAATTGTAAGATCCCATATAGTAATGCTTCAGCTGAAGGAGGGCATCCAGGAACATATACATCAACGGGCACCACGCGGTCACAACCTCTCACTACAGAATATGAATAATGATAATAGCCTCCGCCATTTGCACAACTCCCCATAGATATTACATATCTAGGTTCTGGCATCTGGTCATAAACTTTTCTTAAAGCAGGAGCCATTTTATTTGTTAGAGTGCCTGCCACTATCATTACATCTGATTGACGTGGTGATGCTCTTGGTGCTGCACCAAATCTTTCTAGATCATATCTTGGCATAGATGTTTGCATCATTTCAACAGCACAGCATGCTAATCCAAATGTCATCCAATGCAATGAACCAGTTCTTGCCCAATTAACAAGATTGTCTAGTGATGTTGTTATGAAACCGTTATCACTAAAATCTTGAGCTAACTTTTTAAACTCTTCAGGAATATCTTTTTTTCTATCTTCTAAATTCATTTTATTCCCAATCTAAAGCTCCTTTTTTCCATTCATAAATAAATCCTACAGTTAAAATAAACAAAAATAACATCATAGAGCAAAAACCATATAAACCGATTTCACCAAGTGAAATTGCCCAGGGGAATAAAAATGCAATTTCTAAATCAAAAATTATAAATAATATTGCAACCAAATAAAACCTTACATCAAATTCCATTCTAGAGTCATTGAAAGGTTCAAATCCACATTCATAAGCAGAAAGTTTCTCAGGATCAGGTTTGCTAGGAGCAGCAATGTAGTTAATTGCAACAAATGCAAGGCTCAAGCCTAAAGCTATTATCAAAAATAGTATTATCGGTAGATAATCTTTTAAAAATTCCGCAAGCATTTGATTCCTATGTAACAACTATTATATCAACTAAAAGTGAAGATATGTCACATTTTTATGCCTAGTTTTACTCAAATAATGGCGGGAGTGAAGGGACTCGAACCCTCGGCCCCCTGCGTGACAGGCAGGTGCTCTAACCAACTGAGCTACACCCCCACAGGTGTTAATGGTGGGTAGTAAAGGACTCGAACCTTTGACCCCCTCGGTGTAAACGAGATGCTCTACCAACTGAGCTAACCACCCAAAATCTTGGTACTAATACATCAACGGCTTAATAAAGTAAATTGTTTATTACTGAATACTAGCTTGAGATTTATCGTCCTTTTTACCTTCTGAGATTTTATCTACCTCTGTCCACTCCACAGGCTTAAGCTCTTTTGTAAGTGCAATTTTCAAGACTTCATCTGCAGTTTCAACTGGTATGATCTTAATATCTTCCCTAACTTTTTTTGGTATATCAACTAGATCTTTTTCATTTTCTTTTGGAATTAAGACTTTTTTAACTCCTGCTCTATGAGCAGCTAATAATTTTTCCTTCAGACCGCCTATTTGTAAAACTTGTCCTGTAATTGTTACTTCACCAGTCATAGCTACTTCTCTATTAACTGGAATATTTGTAATCGATGATACTATAGATGTAACCATTGCTATACCAGCTGAAGGTCCATCTTTTGGTGTTGCTCCCTCTGGTACGTGAATGTGAAAATCTTTTTTCTCAAAGAAAGGTGGAATAATTCCATATTCTAAACTTTTAGATCTTACAAAAGATTTTGCTGCTTTTACCGATTCTTGCATAACATCACCAAGTTTTCCTGTTATTTGCATTCTACCTTTACCTGGCATATTAACAGTTTCGATTTTAAGAATTTCTCCTCCTACTTCTGTCCACGCTAGTCCAATTACTATTCCAGTTTTATCTTTATCCTCTACTTCTCCATATTTGAATTTTTTAATTCCTAAAAAGTCTGGAATATTTTTATCGTTTACTTGAACTTTTTCAACTTCACCACTAACAACTTTTTTAACAACTTTTCTTGTAACTTTAGAAATTTCTCTTTCTAAATTTCTAACTCCAGATTCTCTTGTGTAGCTTCTTATTATCTCCTTTATTGTCCCATCCTCTAAGTTTAGCTCTCCATCTTTGACACCGTTTTCTTTAACCTGTTTAGGTAATAGGTACTTATTAGCTATGTTTATTTTCTCATCTTCTGTATAGCCTGGAATTCTTATAACTTCCATTCTGTCAAGAAGTGGTGGTAGAATATTTAGAGTGTTAGCGGTTGTTACAAACATTACATCTGATAAGTCATAGTCAACTTCTAAGTAATGATCATTAAACGCTGTATTTTGCTCAGGGTCTAAGGCTTCTAATAATGCTGAGGAAGGGTCTCCTCTATAGTCATTACCAATTTTATCAACCTCATCTAATAAAAATAACGGGTTTTTTGTACCAGCCTTCTTCATCATTTGAATAATTTTTCCTGGCAAGGATCCAATGTAAGTTCTTCTATGACCTCTTATTTCAGCTTCATCTCTTACTCCACCTAATGACATTCTTATAAATTGTCTATTTGTAGCTTTAGCTATTGATTTTCCTAAAGATGTTTTTCCAACTCCAGGAGGGCCGACTAAACACAGAATTGGTCCTTTTATTTTGTCCATTCTTTTTTGAACGGCAAGAAATTCAATAATTCTTTCTTTTACTTTTTCTAGACCAAAATGATCTTCATCTAAAATCTTCAAACCTTTATTTAAATCAATATCTACATCATTTTTTTTAAACCATGGAAGGTCTATCATCCAATCTAAATAATTTCTAACAACAGTTGCTTCTGCAGACATAGGACTCATGTTTTTTAGTTTCTTGAGCTCTGACATACATTTCTTTTCAACTTCTTTTGGCATTTTTGCTTTTTGAATTGCTTTTTTTAAATTTGTTGTTTCATCTTTACCATCTTCAATTTCACCCAATTCTTTTTGAATAGCTTTTAATTGTTCATTTAAATAATACTCTCTTTGCGTCTTCTCCATCTGAGTTTTGACTCTTCCTCTAATTCTTTTTTCTACACCAATAATGCTCGTTTCACTTTCCATCATTTTGATAGCTGCATTTAATCTTTTCTTTACATCCAATGTTTCGAATATTTGTTGTTTTTCAGATATTGATGCATTTAAATTAGAGACAATATTATCTACAATTTTAGATGGGTCTTTTAATTGTTTAATATTGTTAATAGTTTCTGATGAAATCTTTTTATTTACTGAAGTTAATTTTTCTAACCTTCTTACAGCAGTCAATGCTAGGGGCAAAAGATCCTCATCTTTATTTAATATATCTTTTTGATGTTCATATGTGCAAGTTATAAATTTTTCGTCATCCTTAAAATCAACAATTTTTACTCTTTTAATTCCCTCCACTAAAACTTTAACTGTCCCATCTGGAAGTTTAAGAAGTTGCAATATATTGCTTTCACATCCATAAGTGAACACGTCATTTTTTTTAGGATCATCAACCTCAGAATTTTTTTGTGTGACTAGAATAATTTTTTTGTCGCTTTTCATTACCTCGTTTAATGCAGTGATTGATTTATCTCTTCCGACAAACAGTGGGATGACCATACTTGGAAATACCACTATATCTCTTAAAGGTAATAAGGGCTGTGTTAATTTAACTTCCATGAGTATAAATATGGATATTATATTTTATAATGCAATAGGAAACTTAAGTTTATTAACTCTTATTAAGCCGCAGAAGTCTTTTCTGTTTTTGATTTGTTCTTAGTATGAACAATAATTGGCTGAGAGGTGCCCTTAATTGCTCCACCATCAATAATAACTTCCTCTATGTTATCTTGGCCAGGAAGATCAAACATAGTTTTGAGTAATAAATTTTCTAAAATTGATCTCAATCCTCTAGCTCCAGTTTTCTTGCTTATAGCTTTGCTAGCAATATCTTTAACAGCTTGATCTTTAAATGTTAATTTTACACCTTCTAATCTAAATAATTCTTGGTATTGTTTAATCAAAGAGTTTTTTGGCTCTTGTAAAATTTTTACTAAAGATTTTTCATCCAAATCTTCAAGTGTAGCTGTTATTGGTAATCTACCAATAAATTCAGGGATCAGCCCATATTTTAATAAATCCTCAGGCTCTAGATTTTTCATCCATTCTCCAGTTTTTTTATCCTCTAAAGTTTTTACTTCTGCACCAAAACCAATAGATGACCCTTTATCTCTTTGAGAAATTATTTTATCAAGACCAGCAAAAGCTCCTCCGCAAATAAACAGTATATTTGTTGTATCTACTTGTAGAAATTCTTGTTGAGGATGTTTTCTCCCTCCTTGGGGAGGAACGCTCGCCACTGTTCCCTCCATAATTTTTAACAAGGCTTGTTGAACACCTTCTCCAGATACATCCCTAGTTATAGATGGGTTTTCAGATTTTCTACTTATCTTGTCAACCTCATCTATGTAAACAATTCCTCTTTGAGCTTTTTCTACATTATAATCTGCAGCTTGTAATAATTTCAAAATTATATTCTCAACGTCTTCACCTACGTAGCCTGCTTCAGTTAATGTTGTTGCATCAGCCATTGTAAAAGGCACATCAAGTATTCTTGCAAGAGTTTGGGCTAATAATGTTTTTCCGCATCCAGTTGGGCCTACCAGCATAATATTAGATTTAGATAGTTCAACGGTTTTGCTTGTTTTATTTTCGTAGTTTAATCTTTTGTAATGATTATGAACCGCAACTGATAAAACTTTTTTTGCATGAGATTGTCCAATCACATAGTCGTCAAGAACTTTACATATTTCTTTTGGTAAAGGTAATCCATCCTGATGTTTTACAAAATTATCTTTGCTTTCCTCTTTGATGATATCCATACAAAGCTCTACGCACTCATCACAAATGAATACGGTTGGACCCGCAATTAACTTTCTAACTTCGTGTTGACTTTTGCCACAAAAAGAACAGTAAAGAATATTTTTATTGTTGCTCATAATTTTTAATTCGAATCAATTTATATACTTTAATACATATGGCACAAAGTAATCAAGTGGAGGTTGTGGACAAGCTATATATTGTGACTTATTCTCTCTTTTCTACCACTTTGTCTATCAAGCCAAAACTTTTTGCATTATCAGGTGTCATAAAATTATCTCTCTCTAATGCTGATTTAATTTCATCAACTGATTTTCCTGTATGTTTTGAATAAATTTCATTTAATCTTTTCTTTAGAGATAAAACTTCATTAGCATGAATTTCAATATCTGTCGCTTGTCCTTGAAAACCAGCAGACGGTTGATGGACCATTATTCTAGAATTTGGCAATGAAAATCTTTTTCCTTTAGCACCTGCTGCTAGTAAAAATGAACCCATGCTTGCTGCCTGACCTATACATAAAGTACTTATTTCTGGTTTGATGTATTGCATTGTATCATAAATACCAAGTCCAGCTGTTACAAGTCCACCAGGACTATTTATATATAAAGAAATTTCTTTTTTAGGATCTTCAGATTCTAAAAATAATAATTGCGCAGTAACTAATGATGCAACCGCATCATTTATGGGACCAACTACAAATACAATTCTCTCTTTAAGGAGTCGAGAATAAATGTCATATGCCCTTTCACCTCTACTAGATTGTTCGACGACCATAGGGATTAGGGTGTTTAATTGTTCTGGAATTTTAATAGTCATAATCGATTCGATTAATCTTATACAACTTGTGATTACTTTTTGCTAACTTTTTTTGCTTTTTTAGGTTTTGTTGCAGGAGTTTTAGTTTTTTTAGTTTCTTTCGATTTTGTTTTTACCTCTTTTTTTTTAGGATCTGCTTTTTTCTTATTTTTTTCATCTCCATCTTTTTTAGCAAGTTTAGCTTGCTCTATAATGTTGTTTTCATTTTCTTGTTTTAGAATTTTCTCAGCTTCTTCTTTGGTAATTTCTTTTTTAGTAATTTTTGCTTTTTTCTTAATTTCCTCAATTATTTTTTCTTCGTAAATTTGTCCCCTTAAACTATCTATAGCTGCAGGATTTTGTTCATAATAATCTTTAACAATCTTTTCTTGACCTGGCATCATTCTAAATTGTTTTTGAATTTCTACATTAATTTCATCCTGAGATACATTAATTTTATTTTCTTCACCAAAAGCATTTAAGATTAATCCAGTTTTAATTCTTTTTTTAGCTTGTTCCTCTAATGATTTTTGATTCTTTTTAACATCATCTTCCTTCATTCCTTGAGATAATATTTTAACCTCCTGTTCAATTAAATTACCAGGTAATTGTTCAAGTTTTTCTTTCTCTATCTGCTCAAGAATACTTTTCTTTGTAATCATGGCTAATGAATTTTTATATTCATCATTAATTTGTTTTGAAATAAGTTCTTTTAAATTTGCTAAATCTTTGGCACCCATATTTTTAGCAAAATCATCATTGACTTTTACTTCTTCTGGAATTCTTACTGCTGTAATCTTACATTCAAAAACAGCACTTTTATTAATAAGGTCTTTTTCAGGAAAATTTTCTGGGAGATTTACTTCTACATTTTTTGTGTCACCTGATTTAACGCCTTCTAATTGTTTATCAAAACCTTTTATAAACAGATCTTTTCCAAGAACTAATTGAGTATTTTTACCCTCGTTACCCTTAAATTCTTTACCGTCAATAGTTCCTTTATAATCAAAAATTACAAGATCATTCAATTTTGAGATGTAATTTGCTTCGGCATCTTTAAAATTGTTTTGATTTTTTGCAATTTCACTAATTCTTTTATCTGTTTCACTTGGATCAATTTTTACAACATACTCATCTACTTTTATTGAGCTTAATCCTTTGGCTGAAACTTTCGGTAGTTCAGTAACTGAAATAATGTATTCTAAATCTTTACCTTCACCAAAAGACTTTAAATCTATTTTAGGTTGTCCGGCTGGTTTGATTTTATTTTCTTCTAGAGCTTTTGTTGTTGTATCTTTTAGCAACTTATCAATTACTTCACCATAAACAGCCTTACCAAATTGTCTTTTTAATATTTCGGTAGGTACCTTGCCAGGTCTGAAGCCTTTTATTACGACGTCTTTTCTTATTTCTTCATATTTTTCATCCATGAAGCCTGAGATTGTTTTTTTATCTATAAATACTTTAAGATCTTTTTCTAAACCTTTTTTATTTTCTACTGTTACTTTCATAATCCATTTATGGTAGGCGAGAAAGGACTCGAACCTTCACAGCTTGCACTATTGGTTCCTAAGACCAACGCGTCTACCAATTCCGCCACTCGCCCAAATTTATGCTGTTTTATATAGTATTGATCTAATTTGTCCAATCAGAATAATAGTGTAAAAGGATATAAATATATAAAAAAATGATAGTTTCACCCTGTATAAGCATATGCAAAATGGATCCTGTAACTGGGTATTGTTATGGTTGTGGAAGAAATAATGATGAAAAGAAGGTTTGGAAAGACCAGAATACCAAAGATGAATGGAAAAAACAAAATTTAGAAGACATACAAAAGAGAATGCAAGGATGGCAGCTAGAAAGTTTCAAAGAATCTTATGAACATAAAAAAAATAACGGGATGTCATTATTTAAAAAGAAGCAACTAAATGACTCAAACTAGATTAGTAGTAATAATTTATATAATTGGAATTCTTATTGGAGCATTTTTTTTTGATTTGTGGGATGCCGAAACAAGTGCTATCAAAAGTTTAGCAGCAATGTTTTGGACAGCATTATTGCTTATAGCTATTGTATTTGCTGATAAAAAAAAGGAATAATTAATCTTTTTGTATTAGTTCACTTATGAAGAGATCTCCGTTACCATCATCTACTGCTTTTTTGTAAATAGACTTTTTTACATCAGCTAATTTTTCTGCATTACCTAAATCTTTGAGCATTTCATGTATATAGGTAAGATCTTTTAAAGTGTTGGAAGTTGAAAATTTAAATCCAGTATAGTCGTCCTTAAGGACATTATCAAAAATTCTATTTAAGGCTGTTGAGTTTCCAGATCCTAATTTTGCTACTGCAAAAAGTTTTTCTAAATCAATATCTAATTTTTTTGCGCTCTTGATGAATTCTATAACATTTGTTGCAGTACCGAGTGATAAAAAGTTATTTAATAACTTTGACTTTGCTCCCTTACCTACTTCACCAAAATGGAAATAATCTTTACAAAATGTTTTTAAATAAATTTCAGCTTTTTTAAAATTTTCGTAAGAACCTCCAACAATTCCTCCACAAACACCTTCCTCTGCTTGAACAGGTCCTCCCATTACAGGACATTCAATATAATTAATCTTACGATTTGCAAAAATTTTTTCCATATTAATTGATCCATTTTGGTTATGTGTTGTAACGTCAATAATTAATGTATTGTCTGTTAACAAAGTACATACCTTTTCTGCAATACTTATAGCTATGGGCGTATTGGTTACACAAAGAAATAAAGCATCTAAATTCTTTTCACATAACTCATTGTAGCTTTTAACCTCTTTTGCTCCATCACTTACAATCTTATCGATAGGTTCTCTTTTTTTATTTGCAATAACAAATAAATTATTTCCCTTTTTTAAAATATTTTTGGCTATTCCATAACCCATATAGCCAACACCAATAAAACCTACATTCATAATTATAAACAATTATAGTATAAGACTCATTGATTAAAAATTAATATTTATGAAAAAAAGTTTTAAAAAACTTGAAAACTCAATAATAAATTGCAAGAAATGTCCAAGACTTGTAAACTTTAGAACACAGGTAGCGAAAGATAAAAGAAAACAATATATCAATGAGAAATATTGGGGAAAACCAATAACAGGTTTTGGTGACCGAAAAGCAAGAATTTTATTAGTTGGTTTGGCCCCTGCTGCTCATGGTGGCAATAGGACTGGAAGAGTTTTTACAGGTGATAAATCCTCTGAATTTTTGTACAAATGCCTTCATAAAGCTAAATTATCGAACAAATCAAATTCAGTTCACAGAAATGATGGTTTGATACTAAATGATAGTTTTATTACTACCGCATTAAAATGTGTCCCTCCAGGAGATAAGCCAACTAGAAATGAACTTAATAATTGTTTTAAATATTTTAAAAATGAAATTGAAAACTTAGATAATTTAAAAATTATTATTGCTCTGGGAAAAATAGCATTTGATGCATGTATAGAGTTTTATAAAAAACAATTTAAAATAGAAAATAACATTAAATTTGGACACAGTAAATTTTTTAAGCTGCCAAATAACATTTTATTAGTTGGTTCTTATCACCCAAGTCCTAGAAATGTTAATACTGGAAGAATTGATGTTAATAAGATGACTAATTTATTTCTAAAGGTTAAAAAAGTCATTTAATCAATTGACTTTTAAATTCTGCTGGAAGTTTTGATGGTTTTCCCTTTTCATCTACTGAAGCTAATAATATTTCAGCCTCAACAATCATACTATCATTGACAAAAATATACTGTTTCATTCTTATTGATACATTTTTAACTTCTAACACTTTAGAAATAATATTTAAATTGTCTTCAAGTTTTGCAGGTTTATGGAAATTTAAGTTGCAAGATTTAACTATTATATAAATCCCAAATTCTTCTATAAGATTTCTATTACTAAAATTTAAAGATGTGATTGCATCTGTTCTAGCTCGTTCCAAAAATTTCAAATAATTAGCATAATAAACTACTCCTCCACTATCAGTGTCTTCATAGTAAACTTTAAACTTTGATTTAAATTCCATATTAAAAATATATTATCAAAGACAAGGAATATATATACTAATGATTATTTGTTTATGAAAATATATATAATTTGGCTTATAGGGGTTGTATTGTGGAACTTTGCATATCCTCAAGCAACACCACTTCTTGATGTAATTGCTGCAATTCTGCTCTCGTTTTTAAGTTTAGTGCTCAAAAAATATATAAAATAAATTACTCAGACGAAAAATAAATATTTTGATAATAACTTATAGCTTTCATCTTTGAATTATCAGTATCAACCATAATAGCAACTCCATCCAACTCTTTAACGTCTAGTTTATGAAGTTTTTTAAAATCTTCTTTTACATTTGCTTTAACTGTAATCCACTCATCAAAATTATTTTTTGTGGTGGATAAAACATAATCTATCGACTTTTTTGTATAAGGGCTTCGTTTATAATCATCAATATTTAAGTTGCTAGAATAAACATAATTAATAGCTCTATTTGATAGTGGCGTAGCACCAGTTTTTTTAATAACAAAAACTCTTGCAGCAAAATCATGTCCTTTTTTTGTATTTTCTTTAATTCCTTTTAAGTCTTTTTCAACTTTCCATGTAATGTTTATATAAGGGGTGGCGTCTAAATCTATTTTTATTTCTTTACCAAGACCTGAAGCCGCATTATC
The DNA here is from genome assembly GCA_902562645.1 of uncultured Pelagibacteraceae bacterium. Lineage (GTDB taxonomy): Bacteria > Pseudomonadota > Alphaproteobacteria > Pelagibacterales > Pelagibacteraceae > Pelagibacter. The sequence goes on along the minus strand of CACETY010000002.1, from coordinate 44,295 downwards.
TGCTACTGCTTTTAGATAATTTCCATTCTCGTTTTTTCCAATTGTATAAATAGTTTTTGCATCAGCACCTCTTACTTTCCTAACTTCTAAAGTAGCAAGTTCATTTTCAGTAAAATCAAATATTACTTTTTCATTAGCATAAGATAATGAAAAAAGAAAAATTGAGAATATTATGGATAACAAAATATTTTTCACAAAAACTTCTATAGACAATTTTATTATTTTTTCAATATTACGTATTTACTCTGGCAATAAGACTATTTTTGGAGCAGAACAACTACCATCATGAATTTGCTTGAAAGCCTCTGCTCCTTTTTTTAATTCCCGATATTCAATCCAAGATAGATCTCCTATTTCTTTATCAGCCAAAATTTTAATTGTTTTTTCAAAATCTTTATTAGTATAACAATAAGTGCCTATAAATGTTACTTCCTGAAGTGTAGCTTTTCTAAAATTAAATTGACCAGAAGGTTGTGTTAAACCAATATGAATAATGCTACCACCAGGCTTAATCACAGAAATAGCTTGTTGCCTAGATACCTCTAATCCAACTGTATCGAAAACAATATCGAAACTATTTTCTTTTACTTCTTTGTCATTCGGACTAACAAATTTACCATCCAAATATTTTGAACAAACATCTAGCCTTAGTTTGTTTGGATCAGACATTATAATATTTTTATTTCCCTTTATTTTAGATAAAATTAATGAACACAATAATCCAATAGCTCCAGCACCTTGTACCAAAGTTCGACACTCTTTAAGCGGTTTTTTTAATGATGTCTCGCCCATCAATACAGCATGTAAAGATACAGCTGTAGGTTCAGCAATTGTTGCTTCACTTAAATCTAGACGATCAGGTACTTCATAAATATTTTGATTTGGAGTAGAGACATATTCAGCAAAAACTCCACTTCTTTCATAAGGTCTGTTCATTCCTAATAAGACTCTGTTAGGACATAAATGCTCGCGTCCATTCATGCAGTATTCACATTTTCCACAAGTTATTAATGGGTTTAATACAACATTTTTATCTTTAAATTTACCATTTTGTATTTTTCCACTTACCTCATGACCTAGTATTAAGGGCGGGATTCTTCTTTCATCTTTACCATGGTAAGCATGCATATCAGATCCACAAATTCCTGAAGCGTGAACTTTAAGAATACTTTCTCCACTTACTTCTGTTGGTTCTTTCTCGTCTCTATAAGTAAGTTCTTCTACACCAGTATAAACTAAAGCTTTCATAATTATTTTTCATTAAGAAGATAATACATAATATATGAAACGACAAATCCTATAATCCATGAATATGTTTTAAAATCTTCGAAATTAATATTCCAAATAATTGAAAATGAAAAAATAAAGCCAATTAATACAGCGTATACGCCTTTATAATTCCATCCAGCTGAATAAATGTACTCGTTTTCTAATCTGATAAAAAAAAGATCTTTGTGATTAACTTTTTCTCTCTTAACAAGATAGTAGTCTGCAATAATAACTCCAAAAATAGGTCCAAAAAATGCCGCTAAACTATCAATTAATTTTATTATTTCTATTTGGCTTAGTATTGATGGCCACAAACTGCCTGTTATTAGTCCAAATATTAAAATTAGTATTCCTGCACTTTTAAGTTCCAAGTTTTTGGGTAAAAAATTAATTATACTATTTTGTGTTGGGACATAATTAGATATTAAATTTGTCGATAGTGACGAGAATATTATAAAAATTAATGCGTAGACTGTTAGATAGACATTATCAATCTTTCCTATTATATCCATCGGTCTTGTCAGTATTTGATCAACCACGATTAGCTTTTGATTCAATAAAACATCAACACCTATTACAATAGTTGTCGCAAGAAAGGAAAAGATAATCATATTCAAAAATAAAAATAAATTTCCTATTTTAAGATGTCTGCTATTTTTTACATATCTTGAAAAATCTCCATAATTCAAAAGCACAATGGAAAAATATGAAAAAATTGTCCCTGTAAGAATAAAAAAGGGCATTACATTTGATTTAGAAATCAAATTTGTACTAGTTGTATTAGATTTTAGAGATTGAAATATTTGAGTGCTATTTTCAGCAATAAGCATAACAAAAAAGAAAATTAAACCGAAATAAACAAATATTGCGGAGAATTTTAAAAATCCTTGATTGTATCTTTGACCATTCGTAAATAAAAAAAATTGAATGAAAAATGTTAATATTAATGAAAACCAATCTATAACATTTAAGCCTAGAAAAAATTCTAAAACAAATTCACTTTCTAAAATTTGTGGGTCGAATATGTAATAAATAATAATTCTTGTTAGATATGTTATAGATTTGGATATAAAGTATGTTTGAATTCCAAACATAAAAATTCCAACAATTGATCTTAATAAACTTAAATATCTAGCACCGTTTAGACCCATGGACATTCTCATCAAAACTGGAAAAGGTAATCCGTGTTTTTGGGATGGGTGACCAATTAAAGAAATAAAAAAATACACAAGAATTGATGCAGCTATTGAGGAAGAAAAAACTAAATAAGAGCTTAAATTATAGATTAAGTACAAAGAAGATATCAGAGCAAATCCAGCAACAGTTTGAATACTATTTGCCCAATAACAGAATAAATCTGCCGAAGTCCATGTTTTGTTACTCGGATTAACTGTAGCTAATTCAAAATTTTTTAATTCTATATTTTGACTCACTTTAAAGATTCTAAACTAATATTTTTATATGTCTATAAAAGTGATAACAGTAAGATATTAATACATGAGTTTTCTAAAAAGTAATATTGGATACATTTCAATGTTCATTGCTGTTATAGGCTTTGGCTCTGGTCCTCCATTTGTAAAATTAGCACTACAAGAGTTTTATGTAATGGATTTAATGGCAGTTCGATTCTCTTTAGCATTTATTTTAATGTTAATATTTGCACTTTTAATGAGAGTAGATTTATCTATTAAAAAAATTGGATTAACTCCTTTTTTAATGGGTCTACTAAATCCTTTTTTGGTAACTCTTAGTTTTCATATAGGGTTGTTGCTAACCTCTCCGGTAAGTGGTGTTGCTTTAATAAGTACACTTCCTATTTGGCAGCCTTTTGTAGCAAGAATTTTTTTAAAAGAAAAAATTGAAATCAAAGTAATAATTGGAGCATTTATTACAATTATTGGAACTTTAATTTTATTATCAACCCAAAAGAAAATTGGAGGTGGAAATTATTTAGGGGATTTTATTATATTTTTAGGAATGATGTGTGTGTCTATTAATGAAGTACTTGGAAGACGTTTTATGCAAACCAAAGTAAATCAATTGGGTGTTAATACTTTTCAATACATGATTGGAGCAATCTTATCTGTTCTAATACTTTTTATATTGTGGCCCGATAGTAGTTTTAAATATAATAATTATTTAAATTTAAGCCCTCCAGTTCTTGCAGCCATAACATTATCTTTTATAACTTTTGGAGCTTATTTATTTTATAACTTTGCTTTAAGAAGAGCACCAATTGGGAGAATTAGTTTAATGTATCCATTAACGGGTCCTATTGGTGCTACAATGTCATGGATAGTTTTGGGTTCTACAATATCTATTAATATATTTATTTCCTTAGTAATTATTTTAGTAGGAACAATTATTCCTCAAATTAATAAAAAAGCTAAGGGCTAGGATACATTATACTTGGCAACCATAATGCTATTTGGGGAAATATAATAATTAATATTAAGCCAATTAATTGAATAACCATAAATTGCATCATACCTAAATATATATCTTTTAAATCCCATTGAGGCACCACACCTTTTAAGAAATAAGCTGATAAAGCTACAGGTGGAGACAGCCAGGCGGTTTGTAAATTGACAGCTACAAGAATAGCAAACCAAGTTAAGTTAAAACCTAGTTCTAAAATTAAAGGTAAAACTATTGGTAAAACAATTAATACTATTGGAACCCATTCTAAAGGCCAACCTAGTAGAAATATTGCAGCCATTATAATCGCTAAAATCACATATTTATTTACATCAAGATTTAATAAGAAGTCTGTTAATAGAGATGGAGTTCCTAATTTTGAAAATACCGCACCAAAAAAATTTGAGGCCGCAACTAAAAACATAATTAATGCTGTTATCTCTAAAGTTTTCAATAGAGCTTCTTTCAGACCATGGTAAGTAAGTTTTTTATATGCTAGTGCTAAAAGTATTGCTCCAAATGCTCCCATACCAGCACCTTCAGTTGGAGTTGCAAGACCAAATAAAATACTTCCTAAGGCAAAGAAAACTAAACCTGCAGGGGGAATTAAACCCATTAAAAACTCATACCAAACCTTAGCCATATTTTTTGGTCGTTCTGAAGCTGGTAAAACAGGACCGAGTTTAGGATTTAAAAAACATCTTAACGTCGTGTAAGCGGCATACAAAAATGCTAAAAGAATCCCTGGGATAATTGCTGCTGCGAATAAATCTGTAACTGGTATTTCTAATACAGGACCCATAACAACTAACATAATGCTTGGAGGAATTAAAATTCCTAAAGTACCCCCAGCACAAATTAGACCTGCAGAAAGTCTGGTATCATATCCTGTCCTGATCATAGTTTTTCCAGCCATAATTCCTAAAATTGTGACTGAAGCTCCAACAATTCCAGTTGCTGCCGCAAAGATAGTTGATACAAACATAACAGCATAAAATAATGCACCTCTAGTTTTTGAGAGCATTAATTGTACCGCGTTAAATAATCTTTCCATTAATCCAGCTTGCTCCATCAAAATTCCCATAAATATAAAGAGTGGAACGGCGGCCAGAGTATTCTCGGTCATTATCATATTGAATTGCAAGGTCATTAAATAGAAAACTAACTTTCCAAATCCCCAATAACCAAAAACAAGACCTAAAAAAATCAATGTAAATGAAATAGGAAATCCAACAAAAATTGCAAACAACATGCAACCAATCATTATTGCGCCGATTATTTCTGGTGAAAAGAATTCCATTAAGGCCATCTTCCTTTCACAAAAGCATAATATGTTTTAAGTATTTCAGAAAAACCTTGAACTAAAAGTAGAAAGGCTCCAATTGGCATACAACTTTTTAATGGCCACATAATTGGCATCCACGTGGTATCCATCGCTCTTTGAATTCTTACTTTTCCACCTAAACATTCTTCAAGATTTGATCTTCCACAAATTGATGTGTAAGCATAATCAAAACTTACATAAAAAAATACCAAGAAACCTGGTATAAAAAACAAAAGATATAAGAATAAATCTACTCTAGCTTGATTTTTAACTGTCCAATTTCTATAAAGAAAGTCAGCTCTTATATGGATACCTTTTGATAACGTATATGCTGCACCAAGCATGAACAAAGCTCCTGCTAACATTCTGCTAATATCAAAAGACCAAAGTGTAGGTCTATTAAAAAAATGTCTTCCAATTACTTCATGTATCATTGCATAAATAAGTGGAATTGTGATCCACATTATTATTTTGCCTGATAAAAGCATTTTTGAATCAATAAATTCGATTGTTTTTGCCATCCATGGAATCATGTCCTCAGGCATTTTTGTACTTGTTCTTCTTTCAGCAATTAATTCGTCAGTGATATCTAAATTTTCTTTAACTTTAGGTTCTGAATCTTTATCAACCATTGAACAAGTATATTATTTTAAATTAAATTATTAAAAAAACGGGGATTAGTAAAATCCCCGTTTTTTAAAAAGTTACTTATTGTTGTGCTGCAAATGCAGATCCAATTGATGCATCAGATGTTTCCATTTGTGCAATAAAAGGTACTACAACTTTTGCGTGCTCAGTCATGTGCTCGTAAACTTGTTTAAAGAAAGCATTCTCTGCTGCATTCTTTTTAAGAGTAGCTTGAGCAGCGTTCATGTACTCAGTGAAATAATCAGCTGGTGTATCCCATAGTTTTACACCATGATTTTGAGTAAGATCAATTAACGCTTTTCCATTTTCTACAGCTCTGTTTGTAATATTTCTTGTGATCATAGCTTCAGATGCAACTTCCATTGCATATTTTTGATGATCAGTTAAAGAATTATAAACATCACCATTAATGTAAATGTCTCCATTTACAACATTTTGGTGAAGACCTTGTAGATAATAGTTTTTAAGAACTTTTTGGAAACCAAATACTGAGTCTGGTTTTGGACAACACCACTCTGCAGCATCAATTGTTCCTTTTTCAAGCGCTGGTAAAATATCACCACCTGATAAAGATACTGATGCAATTCCGATATCTTTGTATGTTTGTCCTGGAATTCCTGGAGGAGTTCTAAATCTGTATTTTCTGAAATCATCCATATTTTTGATTGGCTCTTTAAACCAACCTAATGCTTCTGGTCCAGATGATGCCATCACAAAACCTTTAACATTCATTCCCATTTCGCTCCACAATTGGTCGTATAACTCTTTACCACCATTGTCGAAGTACCATGCTAACCAAGATTTAGTACTTAACCCAATTCCTCCACCAGCAACTGGTGAACCAAATAACATCGCAGCTGGGTGATAGTTTGACCAGTAGTGAGTCCATGCTGCACCACCGTCTACTAGACCTTTATCAACGGCTTCTAGTGTTTCTTTCATTCCAACAACTTCACCTTTTGATAAAAGTTCAAATTTTAACTCACCTCGAGTTAATTTTGTTACTCTATCAGTCCACATTTTTACGATTTGTCCATCGTAAGATGTTTTAGGAAAAGTAAGTTGGATTTTTAATGTTTTAGCAGATGCAGAACCAATTACTGAAACTGCAAATACTAAAGCTAAAATCATTGATGTGATTTTTTTCATTATATATCCCTCTCTTTATTGTTATTAAGACTTAATAATAATCTAAGTTAATATTATTGGCTGAGAAATGTAAAACGTTAAATTGTTACATAAATTGAATATGCAACTTGAGGTTTAATAGCTAATCTTTGCCTTTTGGATCAAAAGGGTAATCCCACGCATCGCCACCAATTTTTTTTGATATACCTGAATAATCAGTTTCAGACTCTCCCTCGTTGCAAAATTCTGAAAAAATTTCTAAAGCATGTTTTCCTAAAGGGGTTGATGCGCTTACTGATTTTGCAGCATCATTTGCTAATTTTAAATCTTTTGTCATCATTGCAGCAGAAAAACCGGGTCTATATTTATTGTTTGAAGGAACGCCATCTGTTAAATTCGGCAAGGGAGTGTAAGTCGACAAGGCCCAATTATTTCCTGATGCGTTTTTCATTATTTCATGGACTTTTTTTATATCCATCTTTAGTCTTTTTGCTAACATTAATGCCTCTGATGCAGCTATCATTGAAATACCTAAGGACATATTATTACAGATTTTAACTCCAACACCACTTCCTTGGGGTCCAGCGTGCAAAATTTTTTGACCCATAATGTCCATTAATGGTCTTGCTAAGTTTACAGACTCGTCATCTCCACCAACTAAAAAATTAAGTTTGCCTACTCTTGCACCCATAACACCCCCAGTGACAGGTGCATCAATCATTTTAATGCCTCTACTTTTAGCTTCTTTGCCGAGTAATAACGAAGTTTCTATATCGATTGTTGAACAATCAATAATTAATGCATCTTTTGATATTTTATCGATTATTCCTTTTTCGCCTAAAAAAAGTGACTTAACATGTTTTCCCTCAGGTAACATTGAAATTATAAAATTTGCACCATCGAGTACTTCATCTAAAGTTTCTACTACGTTTAAATCTGCTTCTTTTGCTTTTTGTATCATTTCAGGAGAAACATCATAAACTTTAACTTTTTTTCCAGCTTTAACTAACTGGTCGGCCATTGGATTACCCATATTTCCAACTCCTATGAAAGCAATTTGATCTGTCATATTTAATTATCTATATTTGATTTTCCTCGATTTATCAAAACTGTTTTGCTTTGAGTAAAATGATTTATCATACTATCAAAAGCATATTCTTTACCTAGACCACTCATTTTTAAACCACCATAAGATACATTTGCTCTTGGAGCAACGCATTGGTTTACTTGAACAAACCCTGCTTCAATATCTTCAACAAACTCTAGAGCTCTAGACAAATTTTGAGTCCAAAGCACAGCTGATAATCCAAATGGTGTATCGTTCGCACTTTGCATTACTTCTTCAAATGTTTTAAATGGAATAGCGCAAGCTACTGGCCCAAAAATCTCCTCCTGACAAACAGGAGAGTCTACCGGTACCCCTGACATCAGTGTGGGTTCATAAAAGAAACCATTTTTATAATCACCACCTGTTGGTTGATTGCCACCATGTACAACTTTAGCTGAAGAAGTTTGCTTTGCTATATCCATATAATGCAAAGTTCTTTTTAGTTGCTCCTCTGAGATAATCGCTCCAATATCCGATCCTTCATCTAAAGCATTTCCCATTTTTAGTTTACTCAGTTTTTCAACTACACCATTGATAACTTTATCATAAATTTTTTCCTGAATATAAACTCTAGACCCCGCAGTACATGCTTGTCCTTGACGGGTATACCTCATACCATCAATTACTCCTTGAATTGCAATATCTAAATCAGCGTCACTCATTATTATATTTGGATTTTTCCCACCAAGTTCTAAAGTAACAGGACATAATTTCGGAGCAGCTTTTTTAGCAATGATTTTTCCAACAGAAAAGGATCCCGTAAAAGTTACTTTTCTTACCTTTTCATGAGTTACCAAAGGTTCACCACACTCTTCTCCGAGCCCTGAAATAACATTTAAAACTCCTGGTGGTAGTTCTTGTTGGAATATTTCAGATAAGAGTAAAGCGCAAAAAGGTGCTTGTTCAGCTGTTTTTAACACAACGCTGTTACCAGCAACTATTGCTGGAGCAATTTTAGCAACTGTTAAAAATAAAGGAGCATTCCATGGTACAATTGCACAAACGACACCAATTGGATCTCTTGTTGTATAATGAATAGTATTTGGGATATTGGGTGGATAATTCTCACCCTTTAACTCTCCTGATAGTCCTGCAAACATATTTGTTAGCTCAATAGATGCAGCGGTTTCTGGCACAGCTTGAGTTCTGAAAGCATTACCAGTATCTAAGGAAAGCAAAGTCTCAATTTCAGATTTTCTTTCCTCTAATCTCTTTGCACCTGCAGCAACCATCTTTCCCCTTTCACGTGCTGGTATTTTTTTCCATTTTTGAAATGCTTTAAAAGCAGATTCGACTGCAATATTAACATCATTCTTATCGCATTGTGGTGCTGAACCAATATTCTCTCCAGTACTAGGATTTAAAACTGGTATTTTTTTATCGGTTTGAGCAGAAATTAATTTACCATCTATCAAAATTTTATCTGATAATCTTTTTGCATTATTAAGAGCTAATTCATAATTTTTTTTAAAATTACTCATTATCTAATTCTCCCCCTCTAACCTTAGAGGAAAGCCATCCACCATCAATTTTAATCTCAGATCCGTTAATAAAGTCTGATTCATCACTTGATAAAAATACTGCTGCTCCTACAATATCTTTTGGTTGCCCCCATCTTCCTACAACTGTTTCTTTTCCCCAGGCTTCGCCATGTTTTGGATCTTCAGCATATTTTTGGTTGAAAGGAGTTGATATTAATCCAGGACAAATAGTGTTAACGTTTATATTTTTTCCAGTAAGATCAACTGACAATGCTCTCGTTAATCCTAGTACACCACTCTTAGCTGCAACATAACCTACTCTATCAGGTCTACCCATAAAACTAGCTATAGAACCAAAGTTTATAATTTTTCCCTTACCATTTTTAATCATGTGAGGAATTACAGCCTGACTTGCAAGAAATGGTGCTGTAAGATTAACTGAAATCATATCGTCCCAGTCCTGTTTAGTATGATCTAACAATTTTTTTACATGTCTTATGCCTGCGTTGTTTATAAGGATATCAATTTTTCCAAATGTTTGAATGGCTTTGTCTACCATTTCATTAATACTGTCTTTTTTTGAAACGTCAGTTTTTACAATTATTGCTTCACTACCTGCATCTAAAATTTTTTTTTTAGCATTTTCTGAATTTGCAATATCTATTTCCGCTATAACAATCTTAGCACCCTCTTTTGCAAGGCCTAAGCAAATTTCTTCACCTATACCCTTACCTCCACCTGTAACTATTGCTACTCTATCTTTAAGCTTCATTTTTAAATGATTTGACGTTATTTTAAGAAAGAAACTAATGCTTTTTTCTCATTAATCCAAGCTTTAATTCCACCTTTTAAAACGTATACATTTTTAAAACCTAAGTCTTCTGCAAAGGCATTGCCTAAAATTGATGCGGTCTCTCCATCATTACTAACAAAAATAATTTCAATATTTTGAGACTCGGCGCCAGCTAAAGCTCTAACTCTATCCATTAAATAAACATTAAATTTTCCATTTTTATCAAACGCAGTTTCTTGAAATGATCCTTTAATTACTCCAGTTTTTTTCCATTGATCGTCCGTTCTAATATCTAATACAACTGCATTATTATCTAACAAATTTTTTAATTCATCAGATGAAATTAAATTATAATTTGGATCTAAAACATCAATAATCTTAAATTCAAAAATAAGATCTGAATTTGGTGGTATTACATCTCCAGCTCCAGAGGAACCATATGCTAATTCTGAAGGAATTTTTATTTTTCTTATTGTACCTTTATTTGCACCAACTATACCCATTTCAAAACCAGGTATAACTTCTCTCATTCCTATTTGAACTACCAAAGGTCTATCTTTTCCAACGTTAGTATCAAAAACTTTTCCATCAATAAATGAACCAGTATATTCAATTTGTACCCAAGAATGATTAATAATTTTTTTTCCTTCACCAGGTTTATCAACTAAAATTTCTATCTCTGCTGAAATTAAATTAGTTGTTAGAAATAAATATACTATTAAAAATTTTATAGTTCTCATTTTAAGATATTTTTAATTCTTTATACTTATTCTTTTCAACTTTTATGCATTCACTTTTATATTTTGGCATTCCACCAGGATAAGGTAAAAAAGTCTTTGGTTTGCTAGGTATATTGTCGCCTTTATACCAAGAACTTTTAGCTTTCATGAATAATGTTTTTTTAACTGAATTCATAATTTCTTTTTGCCATTTTTTTGCTGCAAGATTGGTAGTTTCAACACTTTTTTTTCTATTTTTTTCTAAATATCTAATGCAATTTGTAATCCAATTAACATGTTGCTCTATTTGTACTGGAACATTTGTTAAAACTGATGGGCTACCAGGCCCACTCACAATAAATAAATTTGGAAAATTCGGAACAAGAAGGCCTAAGAAACTTTTTGGACCTTTGCTCCAAAATTTAGATAAATTTATACCTTTTTTACCAGTTATATTTAGTTTTAAAATTGATCCAGTTAATGCATCAAAACCTGTTGCAAAAATAATTTTATCCAAAATGTATTCACCTTTTTTAGTTTTAATGCCTCTTTTAGTTATTTTAATTATTGGACTTTGCTTTAAGTCAACTAATTCGACATTTTTTTTATTAAACATCTCATAATAATTTGTATTTAAAGTAGGTCTTTTAGCTGTAAAAGGATGGTCAAAATTAGTTAATATATCAGCATATTTTTTATTTTTTACTGTTGAATATATTTTACTCTTTATAAAGTTAACTGCAGTTTGATTTGCTTTGATATTTTTTACTATATCATTAAATGTTGCCCTAAAAGAAAGAGTTCCATACTGCCAAGATTTTTCATAAAGTAAATTTCTTTTTGTGTCGTTAAAATCAAAAGCAGATTTTTTAGGAAATTCAAAGGGATGTCCTCCTGGTGTTCTTTTTAAAAAATTTCTGAGTTTTTTGAAATTTTGTTTATAATTTTGAATATTTTTTTTAGTTAGTTTTCTATTTCTTGCAGGAATACTAAAGTTTGGTGATCTTTGAAATAAAATTAATTTTTTGGCTTTCTTTGCAATTTCAGGTGCTATCTGGATTCCAGTAGAACCAGTTCCTACTTGTCCTACAATTTTGTTTTTAAAGTTTATTTTTTTTCTTGGCCATCTTCCGCTATGATATAATTGACCTTTAAACTGATTAATTCCTTTTATTTTTGGAAGATTTATAGATGACAATGATCCAACAGCACATATTAAATATTTGGTGTAATATTTTTTTTTATTATTTGTTTGAACTTTCCACAAATTATTTTTTTCTATATATTTTGCTGAAATTACTTTTTCGTTAAAAACTATATTTTTTTTTAATTTTAGTTCATTTGAAAAATATTTTAAATATTTTAAAATTACATTTTGCTTTGGATATCTTTCTTTCCACGTCCAATTTTTAAAAATTTTTTCAGAAAAAGTAAAACCATAGGTAAAACTTTCAGAGTCACAACGAGCTCCTGGATATGTATTCCAATACCATGTGCCCCCAATATCTTTACCCTCCTCGACAACTAAAGTGTTTAATTTTAATTTATCTCTCAAACAGTGAAGCTGATATAAACCTGAAAATCCAGCACCAATAATTAATGCGTCTAAATATTTCATATTAAACTACCTAATCTTATTATTTAATTTATAAAGTATATGTTAAAAGATTTTTAAAAAAATTTAATTATTTTTAATTAATATGGAAAACTTTGATTATATTATTTTAGGTGCAGGATCAGCAGGCTGTGTCTTAGCTAACAGATTGAGTGTTAACCCTAATCACAAGGTATTATTAATCGAAGCAGGAAGCAAAGATACTAATCCATGGATACATATCCCAGGCGGATATTTTAAGACAATGTTGAATCCTAAAACAGATTGGTGTTTTCAAACAGAGAGAGAGAAATATTGTGATAATAGAGAAATGGTTTATCCAAGAGGTAAAACATTAGGTGGAAGTTCATCTATCAATGGAATGCTTTATATAAGAGGCCAGTCTAATGATTTTAATTACTGGAGACAGCTTGGTAATGTTGGTTGGTCTTGGGAAGATGTTCTTCCATATTTTAAAAAATCTGAAGATTTCCAATTTGGTGAAAATGAATTTCATGGATCTGGAGGCCCTTTAGCTGTTCAAGAAATAAGAGGAACATTTAAAGTTTGTGATCTTTTTATGGATGCAGCAGAGGAGTTCGGCCATAAAAGAACTGATGATTTTAATAATGGAGATAACGAGGGCATGGGTTATTTTCCTTTTACAGTTAGAAATGGACTGAGATGTAGCACAGCAGTTGGATATCTAAATCCTGTAAAAAAAAGAAAGAATTTAAAAGTTGTAACAAATGCTCATGTTAAGAATATTGAGTTCGATAATAAAAAAGCAGACAAAGTAAATTACTGGATTGGTAAAAATGTAATATCTGTAAAAGCAAATAAGGAAGTGATTTTAAGTTCTGGAACAATTGGTTCTCCTCATATTCTTCAAGCCTCAGGTATTGGTCCAGGTGAATTGTTAAAAAAAAATAACGTAAATGTTGTTAAAGATCACCCTGGAGTAGGAATGAATTTAACTGACCATTTAATGCTCAGACCAGTTTACAAAGTCAAAAATTTAGAGAGTTTAAATGATATTTATTACAGTATGACTAAAAAATTTATGACAGGACTTAAATATCTTTTATTTAGAAAAGGACCGCTTACTGTTGGGGCTAGTTATTTATGTGGCTTTGTCAAAAGTGATCCACACTTGGCAACTCCTAATTTACAGTTTCACGTTTCTCCTGCTAGTACAGATGTATTAGGCAAAGGATCTCTTCATAAATTTACAGCATTTACTCCTAGTATAACGAATGTAAGACCCACTAGCAGAGGTTCTATTGAACTAAAATCTTCAGATACAAGAGTGTCCCCAAAAATTAAAATGAATTATTTGTCTACAGATGAAGACAGAGAAATTGCAGGCAAAGCATTAAAAATTACAAGAAACATTGTAATGAATTCTAAAGCATACAAAAAATATGAACCAGAGGAATATAGACCTGGTATTCATATCACAGATAATGAGGAATTAGCTAAAGAGGCAGGAAAATTTTGCAGTACTATTTTTCACCCTGTAAGTACTTGTAGGATGGGTTCGGATGAAAATGCAGTCGTATCCGATAGATTAGTGGCTCATGGCTTGAAAAATTTAAGAATTGTTGATGCATCTGTAATGCCATCGATAACCTCAGGAAATACTAATGCACCTACTATTATGATTGCTGAAAAAGCAGCAGATATGATAATAGAAGATGCTAGATGACAGAAGAAATTACAATTTTTTTTCAAATAATATTTATTGATTTAATTCTTGCCGGAGATAACGCAATTATTATAGGAATGGTTGCATCGAAATTTCCTCCAGAACAAAGAAAAAAAATAATTTTCTGGGGAATAGGTGGAGCTGTAATATTAAGAATTTTATTAACGCTCATAACTGCTTATCTTTTACAAATAACAGGGCTAAGACTCTTAGGTGGTTTGTTATTGTTATACATAGTTTACAAACTTTATGTTGATGTAATTAGAAATTCACAAAATGATGAGGAAAACATCAAAGTAGATAGTTCATCAATGCTTAAAGCAATTTGGACTGTTTTGTTAGCTGATTTTACTATGAGTTTAGATAATGTATTGGGCGTAGCAGGTGCTGCCAAAGATCATTACTTTTTATTAGTTTTTGGTCTTGTTTTATCAATTATATTAATGGCAACTGCTGCAACATTAATTTCTCGATGGATTAAAGAATACAAATGGATAGCTTGGGTTGGTTTATTTGCTATATTATTTGTTGCAATTGATTTAATTTATACGGACATCAAGTTATTTATTTAAATGTATTTGAAAAAAATTAATCTTAAAGGGAAATATGCTCTTGTAACAGGAGCAGGTAAAGGCTTAGGACGTGCTTGCTCAATTGCATTAGCTGAGGCAGGCGCAACAATTATTGGTTTGAGCAGAACATCCTCTGATCTTGATAGATTAGAAAAAGACATAAAAAAGGTCAAAAGTAAATTAATCAAAATAAATTGTGATGTAATGAACTATAGCGAATTACAGGAAAAATTAAAAAAAATAAAAATTATTGATATTCTTGTAAATAATGCAGGGACTAATATTCCAGAACCATTTGAGAAAATAAAACAGCAAAGTATGAATTATTTGGTAGATCTAAACTTAAAAGCTGCCTTTAACGTTGCACAGTTAGTTGTAAAGAAAATGATTAAAAATAAAAAAAGAGCTGGATCAATTATAAATATGTCATCTCAACTTGGCCATGTAGGTATGTCTGGTAGAAATATTTATAATATGACTAAATTTGGAATTGAAGGTTTAACAAAGGGCATGGGTGTAGAGTTAGCAACGAGAAATATCAGAGTAAATACAGTTGCTCCGACATTTGTTGAAACTCCTATGGTAAAAAAATTTTTTAAAAATAAAAAGTTCAAAAATTTGGCTTTAGGCAATATTCCTATGGGCAAAGCAGCTAAAGAGAGTGATGTAGCTACAGCTGTATGTTTTTTAGCATCAGATGCTTCTGCAATGATAACTGGATCATCTATTCTGATAGATGGAGGTTGGACAGCTAAATAATGAAAAAAGTATTGCTAATACTAGCAATTTTTTTTCCAACAAATATTTTAGCAATAGAATTTGATGGTAAATTTATTCAAGGTCATTTTATTTTAGGAAAAACAGATCCTAACTCAAAAATAATAATTGATAAAAAAGATGTCAAAGTATCAAATGATGGTTATTTTGTTTTTGGAATTGATCGAGATAGGAAGTTTGATGTTTTGATAACAAAAATTACTAACGGTAAATCAGAAAAAATTATCAAAAAAGTTTTTAAACGTAAGTATAACATTCAAAGAATTGATGGATTGCCTGAAAATAAAGTAACACCACCTGAGTCTGTTTATAAAAGAATTAAAAAAGAAAATGGGAAAATTGGAGAAGCTAGAGCAATTAACTCCAATTTAACTTTTTTTTCTGAAAAATTTATTATGCCAGTTGAAGGTATAATTAGTGGAGTTTATGGAAGCCAAAGAATTCTCAATGGTAAACCAAAATGGCCTCATTACGGCATAGATATTGCGGCAAAAAAAGGGACAGAGATTAAATCCTCTGGTACTGGGGTGGTCACGATGGCTGAAGATGACCTTTATTACACTGGGGGTACTATTATTATGGATCATGGTCATGGTATATCAACAATTTATTCTCATCTTGAGAATGTGATGGTTGAAGTTGGGGATTTGATTAAAAAAGGAGATATAATAGGAACTGTTGGTTCAACAGGTAGATCAACTGGTCCACATTTAGATTTTAGAATAAATTGGTTTCAAACAAGGCTTGATCCAATGACAGTTCTTCAATAGGCTATAAATATGAAAAATGATATTCAATCAGTGTCAAAAAAATTAGTTAAGGCTTACAATAGCAATAAACTTATCAATCCAATTCCTGAAAAATTCTGTAAGAATATAAAATTAGCACATAAACTAAGATTATTATGTGAAAGTAAAATTAAGGATACAAAAGTTGGTTTTAAAGCCGGAGGTACAATAATTGCTCTCTTAAAAAAGTTAAAAGAAAAAGAGCCATTTCATTCGACTGTATTTGGAAAAAATTTAATTAAATCTGGAGGAAAAGTAAAAATTAATAAATATGCTTTAGGTACTGAAGTAGAGGTTTACTTTATAATTAAAAAAAAATTTTTTGACTTTAAAGGAAAATTAAATTCAAAAAATATAAAAAAATTTATTACTCATATGGGTCCTTGCATTGAGGTTGTTGGATTTAGACAGAAAAAAAAAGGTATCAAATATTTAGGTGATTTATGTAGTGATTTTGGTGTAAATATAAAATTTATTGTTGGAGCTAAGAAAAAATTTAAAAAAATAAATTTCAGCAATTTAAAAACAAATTTAAAAAATAAAAAAGGATTAAACGTAAACGGTAATACAAATACTGTTTATGTAAACCCACTTAATTCTTTAAAATTTGTTCTTAACAAAATAAGAAAAGAGAAAGTTTCTTTAGATAAAGATTTTTATGTATTTACCGGATCAACAGTTGGTGTCGTGCCAATTAAAAGCAAAGGTGCATACATAGGCAAAGTAGACAAACTTGGTACTGTTAGAACAACTATCAATTAATGGGTCTTCATTTTTCTGTAGAAGAATTCAAAAGTAGAAAAGATAAGATAACTAAACTTTTAAAAGAGGAAAAATTAGATGCTCTCCTTATGTTTAGACAGGAGTCGATGTATTGGCTCACTGGATATGACACATTTGGGTATGTTTTTTTTCAAACATTGGTTTTGGATCAAAAAGGTAATATAATTTTATTAACAAGGGCTCCAGATTTAAGACAAGCACAAAATACATCTAATATTAGTGATATAAGAATATGGGTTGATAAAAATGGATCAAACCCTACTGAAGATCTTAAAGTTATTTTAGACGAGTTAAATTTAAAGGGTAAAAAAATTGGAGTTGAATATGAAGCATACGGATTAACTGGTCGGAATGCTTTAAGGCTGAATAAAACTTTAGAAAATTTCTGCTCAATAGAAGATACTTCTGAGTTAATTACTAAATTAAGAGTTATAAAATCCAATGAAGAAATTGATTATGTAAAAAAGGCGGCAAATTTAGCTGACAAAGCTTTAAGTGAGGTTTGGAAACATGCAAAAGCAGGTGTAAGTGAGTCAAAAATTTTAGCTGAAATGAATAAAGTTATTTTTGCGGGAGGTGGTGATTATCCTGCAAATGAATTTATAATTGGATCTGGTAAAAATGCACTTCTTTGTCGATATCAAGCTGAAAAACAAATATTAAATTCACAAGATCAACTGACTATAGAATGGGCTGGAACATACAGACATTATCACTCAGCAATGTTTCGGACTATTCCAATTGGAAAAGCTGATCCAAAACATTATAAAATGCATGAAGCTTGTATTGCGGCTTTAAATAATTGTGAAAATAAATTGAAACCAGGAAACAAAGTTGGAGAAGTATTTGATATTCATGCAAAAACTTTTGATGATTTAGGCTATAAAAATTCTAGAATGAATGCTTGCGGTTATTCTTTAGGGGCAACTTTTTCACCTAATTGGATGGATTGGCCAATGCTTTACACGGGTAATCCATATGTAATTAAACCAGGAAATATATTTTTTATGCATATGATACTAATGGACTCTGAGAATAATTTAGCAATGAACTTAGGTGAAACTTACCTGGTTACAGAAAGTGGTAATGAAAGACTTGGAAATCAAAAACTAGATCTAATGATTCTTTAAATCATTTAAAAACTGAAAGATTAATCAGGTCGATCTGCTTGATCGGGTTTTGTTACGTTATCGTCTTGATTAAATAAATTTTGACAAGAATAACCAAGTCTTTCGAGATCTAAATCTTCACAACTTTTTTTTACCCATATTTCATCATAAAAAGCAATTCTTGGGACATTTATAACATCTTCCTCATTCGGTAAAAGACCCATATAACGTCTAACATCTTTGCTCCCATAAATACCAAACTCTAAAAGGCTTCCACCTTTTCTCCACATGTTTTGGCCCTCATAATGAAGTTTTTTTTCACCATTGATAAATAACTCATGAAGACCATTGTTATTTTTATCATCCGAAGATCTCTTATCCCAGACTGAGTGAATTACAAAATCTATCCATGTTCCTGTTAATGCGTTAAGTTCACTTGAAGGTATTACAATATATTCTAGTAAAATATTTTCACAATAATTTACCTTTTCTTTTATCGAGCCTCCACAATCACCTTCTGTTTCCGGATAAACATCTTGTGATGGTGAAATTTTAGCCGTCAAACCCCATTTAGGCACAACCTCTAATTGAAATGGTGGGCTATACGGACCTTCTGTTGAATGAAACTGAAAGACAGACTGCTTTCTGTAAAATTTAAAATTTTTTGGGACATAATATGAAAATGTATACCAAAATTCTTGTTTGTGTTTGAAAGCAGACTTTTCATCTATGCTTACCTCAACTCTATGATGTGGTGTACTTCTTTCACAATCTCTCTCTTTCCTATTTTTATATAAAAAACCACAATCTTCATGTCTCAGTTCAAACCTAATTGCAGTATCACCATATCTAATAGGGTTATTGTCAGACTTTTTGACTACTTTAATCCCATAATTTGTCCAACCATAACCTTTTTTCTTTGAATATTTGAACGCTCTTATTTTTGTATGAGGTTTTAATTTTAATCCTTGGATTGTTGTATCAGTTTGATTTATTCCTAAATTATACTTAGCTCCCTTTTTAAACATTTTTTCAATTTCTTTTACATTGCTTAGTGCAAAATTGGACGAAATTAAAAAAATAGCTGTAATTATAAATATTTTCTTCATTTATTTTTAGTATTTAAAAAATATAATTATTACATCCCCCATCTCATTGCAGCTGTATGAACTGGAGAATCCCAATGCTTTAAGATTTCATCATCACATTTTAGAAGAGTAATTGAAGCACCTTGCATTTCAAGTGATGTACAATAATTTCCAACTAAACTTTTTGTTACTTGGACACCCTTTGATTGCAAAATTTGACATGCATCCTCATAAACTAAATATAATTCTGTTAAAGGAGTGCCTCCCATTCCATTTACAAAAAGTAAATTCTTTTCATTTTTTTCTGGTTTTAAATTATCTAAAATAGCTTCAAGAATATTTCCTACAATCGTTTTTGAGGGTTGAATTTTTTCTCTTTTTCTTCCTGGCTCACCGTGGATTCCTACACCAAACTCCATTTCATCATCGCCTATATCGAAAGTAGGTTTTCCTGCAGCAGGAACAGTGCAGCTTGTAAATGCAACTCCCATCGTACCAGCGTTTTTATTTACTTTTTCACCAAGTTTTTTACATTCTTCGAGTGATCCGCTATGTTCAGCTAAGGATCCAACTATTTTTTCTACTAATACAGTTGCTGCAACACCTCTTCTACCGGTAGTAAATGTAGAGTCTTCAACAGCAACATCATCGTTAGTGACAATACTATCATTTTTGCCAGAGTACATTTCAGCTCCCATTTGAAAGTTCATTATGTCTCCAGAATAATTTTTAACAATAAATAAAACCCCTGCACCACTATCAACATGTTCTGCTGCTGCTTGCATTTGATCAGGTGTTGGTGCTGAAAATACAAAACCTGGGCATGCAGCATCTAACATTCCATGACCAACAAATCCTCCATGCATTGGTTCATGACCACTTCCGCCACCTGAAATTAGGGAGACTTTTCCATCTTTGGTTTTATTTTTTCTTGAAACAAAACTTGGGTCTAGATTGACGTTTATAATGTCACTATGTGCCTTGCCAAAACCTGTAAGACTCTCTTTTAAAAAATCATCGTTATTGTTAATAAATTTTTTCATTTTCCCTCCTAATTATTAATTACTGATTTACAAATTGTATCGATTATAAGCTGTGAAGAACGGGCTCCAGGATCTATATGCCCTTTTGCACGTTCACCTAAAAAAGAAGCTCTACCTTTTGTGGCTAACATATCTTTTGTGGACAACATTCTTTCTTCAGCAATTTTTATTACTTCATTTAAACCTGATTTAAATTCACTTTCATTTTTTAATTCGTTAAGTTTTTCTGAAACTGGTATTAAAACATCCATCATAGTCTTTTCTCCAACATCAGCTTTTCCTCTTTCTTTCATGGCTTTAATTCCACTAATAATCATTTCACATGCTTTATTAAAATCAACATTTTTATCTAGATCAGGAGATTTAGCCATGGTCATAAAAAAAGTTCCAAATAATGCGCCTGATGATCCACCGATACCTGACAGGACTTTCATTGCTATCATATTTAAAGCTTTGGCTAATGGTAAATCTTTGATTGAATCTTCAAGTTCAACAACTAACTTTAAACCTCTTTGAATGTTAAAAATATGGTCTCCATCTCCAATTTTTTGATCAAGAACCTCTATTTCAGCAGAATTTTCATCTATAACTTTCTGGACACCCTTTGCTTGAGAAATTAAAAAACTAACGCTCATAAATTCTGTTTCCTTTTTGATCAAATTTTAAAACTTTTTCATTGTTGATGTCAAAATTAATTGTCTCATTTATTGATGATTTATAATTACCTTGAATTGACACAAGTATTTCTTGGTTTTTAAAATTTAAAGCAACTACTGTTTCAGAACCTAGATTTTCAATTGAGATAATTTTGGCTGAGTGGTTACCATTTCCCATTGTAATATTCTCAGGTCTTATACCAAAAGTAGGTACATCATCCATTCCTATTAAGGTTCCAGGGAGAATATTGATTTTTGGCGAACCCAATCTTTGCGAAACATATATAGAATTTGGATTTTCATATATCTCTTCAGGAGTACCTATTTGCACTAAATGGCCTTCTTTTAAAACTCCAATTTTATCTGCTAAAGTAGTGGCTTCTGCTTGATCATGTGTAACATAAAGTATTGTTGCATTTAGATTGGTTTGAATGTTTTTTAATTCAACCCTTAAACTCTCTCTTAATTTAGCATCTAGAGAGGATAACGGTTCATCCATCAAGTATAAATTTGGCTCACGAACTAGCGCACGTCCAATTGCAACTCTTTGCATCTCACCACCAGATAATTGTGTAGCTTTATTATTTAGCTTATTTGAAATCTTTAACATGCTTGCAATATTCTCAACCTTAGTTTTAATTTCATCCTCAGGTAATTTTCTCATTGGCGATCTTAAAGGGAATGCTAAATTTTCATAAACACTATAGTGAGGATATAAAGAGTATTGTTGAAACACAAAACAAACATCTCTTGATGCTGGTTGATCTTCGGTTACAGACTCATCGTTAAATAGAATACTTCCATTATCTATTTTCTCTAATCCAGCAATACATCTTAATGTAGTAGTTTTCCCAGCGCCAGAGGGGCCCAATAAAACAAAAAACTGACCATCCTCAATAGTAAAATTTATGTCATGTAAGGCCTCAATTTTTTTATTATAGGTTTTAGATAAATTTTTTAATTCTATTTTTGCCATTAATTCATGAACTCACTTTTAAGAGATTTGTCAGTCTCACCGTCAAAAATAATTATGTTATCATTCGAAGGTTTTACTTGAACGTTTTCATTGATTTTAACACTTGTTGAAATATCAGTTTTTACTTTGATTTCTCCAAAATTAGTTTTAACGGTTACAATTTTTCTTGAGCCTAAATATTCAACTCCAAATACTGAACCTTTAAGACCACCTTCGTTAGTGAGAGATAAGTTTTCAGGACGAATACCAAATGAGTTTTTTTTTCCTTTTGATATCTCATGCTGTTTAGGTATAATAAAATCTGTCCCCTCTATTTTTAAAGTCGACTGTTCATTGGAAATACCTTGATCAATACTTATAAAATTCATTCCAGGGGAGCCAATAAATGATGCTACAAATTTGGTTGCAGGTTTATTGTAGATTACTGAAGGTTCGTCAGCTTGTAGAATTTCACCACCATCCATTACGGCAATACGATCAGCTAATGACATTGCCTCTAATTGATCGTGTGTTACATAAACAGTGGTAGCGCCAATATCAATGTGTAATTTCTTAAGTTCTAAACACATTAATTCTCTAAATTCTGCATCCAAAGTACCTAAAGGTTCATCCATTAAAAATGCTTTTGGTCTTCTCACTAAAGCTCTACCAAGAGCTACACGCTGTCTATCTCCACCCGATAAAGAAGAAATGTTGGAGTTTAAAATATGATCAATTCTTAAAAGTTTTGCCGCTTCCTCAACCCTAGTTTTAATTTCACTTCTACTATAACCTTGCATTTTAAGTGGAAAAGATAGGTTATTTTTTACATTCATATGTGGATAGAGGGCAAACAATTGAAAAACGAAAGCAATATCTCTCTCAGATGCTCTTAACATTCCAACTTCTTCATCTCCTAAATAAATTTCTCCTGATGTTGGTAATTCTAATCCAGCAATCATTCTTAAAGTTGTTGTTTTTCCACATCCAGATGGGCCAAGCAAAACAAAAAACTCTTTATCATTAATTGTTAAATTAGAATTTTTAACTGCAGTGAAATCTCCGAATGATTTTTGTAAATTTACTATTTTAATTTTAGACATATTAATCCGGAAAGTGACTTGTGATTACGAAACCTATAGTTCCAACTAAAATTACAATAAATGAGTAAGTATACATCCACATTGCAAATGGTTGCAATAACATGAAAACTCCTAATAAAATTAATACTGTAGATAAATTTTCCCAGTAAACTCTTCTAAATATTTTTCTCATTAATGATTTTTCTTCTTGCATTATTTTCTAACTGCTCCAAAAGTAATACCTCTCAAAAGATGTTTTCTTAAAATAATTGTAAAAATCATCACTGGTAATAAAAATAAAGTTGTTCCAGCCCCAATAGCAGGCCAATCCAAACCTCCTTCTCCAATA
The DNA here is from genome assembly GCA_902562645.1 of uncultured Pelagibacteraceae bacterium. Taxonomy (GTDB): domain Bacteria; phylum Pseudomonadota; class Alphaproteobacteria; order Pelagibacterales; family Pelagibacteraceae; genus Pelagibacter. Next base: position 20,903 of record CACETY010000002.1, on the reverse strand, counting down.
ATTGTCGGGATGAATGGTGGAGCTGTTTGTGCGTTAAATTGAGTGAGGAGAACAGCAAATGCATATTCGTTCCATGAAAAAATCATGCAAAAGATTGCTGTTGCAGCAATACCGGTCATCGCTTGTGGAAGAACAACTTTAAAGAACGCTTGAAGTCTAGAATATCCATCAATCATAGCTGCTTCTTCGTATTCTTTAGGAATTTCATCCATAAATCCTTTTAATAGCCATACTGCTAAACTTAAATTTACGACTGTATATAATATGATCATTCCAAGGTGAGTATCCCCTAATCCTAATTTTCTATACATAATGAATATTGGAACAGCCACCGCTATTGGTGGAAACATCCTGGTAGAAAGAATAAAAAATAATAAATCATCTTTTAAGGGAACTCTAAATCTAGAGAATGCATACGCCGCTAATGCACCCAAAAATACGGATGCAAAAGTTGACCCAAAACCAATTATCATTGAATTTGAGTATCTACCTAAAAATTTTGATGGCCCTGTTATGACCATTTCTCTACTTCTAACTAATTCTTCATACCAAGTTTCTGGAGCTGGCAAAGAGTCAAGATATTCCTGAGATTGCCTTGATCTATTAGTAAATAAGTTAACATATCCCTCTAAAGATGGATCAAACAGTACTTCAGGTGGATAAGAAATTGCACTATTAACATTCTTAAAACTTGTCATTACCATCCAAGAAATAGGTATCAATGTTATTACTGTGTAAACAATAATAATTGTTGCAGCAAGTTTCTTTGAAAACGATGAAGGTTCTAAATATGATCTGGATGTATCCATCAGCGTTCCTTTATTTTATTCATTACTTTTACATATACATTTCCAAAACCAAAAATAGTTACAAATAAAATGACAGCAAAAGCTGAACTGTAACCAGTTTTCCATTTTTCAAATGCTTCTCTTTTTAAATTAATTGAGGCGAGCTCTGTAGCTGAACCAGGACCACCAGATGTAAGTTCAACGACCATATCGAACATTTTGAAATTCTCAATTCCTCTAAATAACAAAGCCAATAATAAAAATGGTAATACAGATGGTAGTGTGATGTATATAAATTGTTGCCATTTACTAGCTCTATCAACTTCAGCAGCCTCGTATAAATAATTTGGAACAGATCTTAGACCGGCTAAACAAATCAACATTGTAAAAGGTGTCCACATCCAAGTATCAACTATAACTATCGACCAAGGTGCGAGTTCACTTGAACCAATCATATCAAAACTTCCAAAATCGTAAAAAAAGTTTACTACATAATTAAATAAACCTACTTGAGGATTATAAAGATAAGTCCAAAAAACACCCACAACAGCAGGCGATAACATCATTGGTAATACTATTAGTGTGGTTAATAATTCATTACCTTTAAATTTCCTGTTTAATAATAAAGCCAAACCTAATCCTATTACTGCCTGAAGTAACAAAGTCCAAAACATAAAGTTTGCAGTAACCTGCATTTTTTCCCATATGGCCTCTTTATTGAGAACCTTTATATAATTTTTTAAACCAACAAACTGTGGTTCTCTCCCTATTTTATTTGCGTAAAAATTTGTAAAAGACATTCTGATTGCATAAATCAAAGGATAAATATTTATCGCCAATAAAAGAAAGACGGATGGTCCAATGAAAAGCCATGCTACAGCTTTATCAGAAAGTCCTTTAAATTTTTTTTTAACGCTCATATGATTTTTTTAAAAAAAAGGGGAGATATTACCCCCCCTTTTTTTTTATATTTTTAAGTATTAATGTTAAAGTTTTCCGTCAGCTTCAAATACTTCAACCCACTCTTCGATAATTTTATCTAGAGCGCCTTTAGCGGTTCCTTTTCCATTAACAACGTAATCATGAATAGCTTCCTGCATAGGTAACATTAACTCAACAAATGTTGGTTCTTGCCAAAAATCTTTGACAATTCCCATTGAGTCTAAGAAACCTTGTGCATAAACTGTAGATGTAGGGAACGATGGTGAATTTAATACATCATTATGACATGAATATCCGCCTAAATCCCACCATTTTTGCTGTACATCTGGTCTTGCAAACCATTTAATATATTCTAATGCAAGATCTTGTTTATCTGAATATTTAACAACAGATATACCTTGTCCACCTAATGTTGCAGCAGCTACGTTTTGTTTTGGATTTGCAAAGAAACCACTAACTCTTCCGTCGCTATCTTCTTTAGAAACACCTGGCCAAAAAGCATACCAGTTCATTTGGAAAGCTACTTGTCCTGATTTATATGCATCTAAGTTTGCTACCATATAAGCATCAGAGTGTCCTGGAGGAGCACAGTCCTCATATAATTTTCTATAGAACTCTACTGCTTCTACTGCTTGCGGAGAATTGAAATAACCTTCCATATCGTATGGTTTGTTTGGATTTTCATACTCCATACCCCATGCATACATAGCAGCAGTTACACCCATTGTAATACCTTCAGATCCACGCTCTGTATTTATAGCAGCACCGTATCTTTTTTGACCATCAATTTCTCTTCCTTGGAAAAAAGTACACATGTCATATAGCTGATCCCAACTAGCAGGTACACCTAAATCATAACCATGTTTCTTTTTGAATTCAGATTTAAGCTCAGGTCTATCAAACCAGTCTTTTCTATAAGCCCATGCTAATGCATCTCCCATAGCTGGTAGTGCATAATAGTTTTCACTTCCTTTTGGCCATGTTGAATACGCATAAACTGTTGCAGGTGAGAAATCGTTCATTGAAATTCCTTCTTTATCAAAAAAGTCATTCAATTTTACGTAGTGTCCATACACTGCACCAGCACCGATCCATTGTGAGTCACCAATTAACAAGTCAAAAGTTTTACCTTTGTTGTTAAGTTCGTTCAACATACGATCAGCAAAATTAGGCCATGGTACGAATTCGAAGTTAACATCTATTCCTGTCTCTGCTGTAAACTCTTTTGTAAGTTCTTGTAATGCATTAGCAGGGTCCCAAGCGGCCCATCCTAATGTTATTGACTTAGCATTTGAATTTGCAGAAAAAGTAAATAGAGAAACAAACAATAAAATCATTATTTTTTTCATTTTATCTCCTATTAATTTAATTATTCTTAATAATAGTCTATCCAAGAAGACTTGTGCCTGCTAGTATTTTTTTTGTAAAAAATAGTTGGGTAAAAAATTAAAGAGAAAGGGGAATTATGAACAAAATAAAAGGTCCTGCAATTTTCCTAGCACAATTTGTAGGCGAAGATGCACCGTTTAATTCTTTAGATAATATTTGTAAATGGGCATCATCTCTTGGTTACAAAGGTATACAAATTCCAAGTTGGGATGGTAGATTAATTGATTTAAAAAAAGCATCTGAAAGTAAAGATTATTGTGATGAGATTAAAGGAATTGCTAAATCACGCAATTTAGAAATTACAGAATTATCAACTCATCTACAAGGTCAACTTGTTGCAGTACATCCTGCTTATGACACTGCTTTTGATGGTTTTGCTGCACCTGAAGTAAGAGGAAATCCCAAAGCAAGACAAGAATGGGCTGTAAATCAATTAATGATGGCTGGAAAAGCATCAAACAGTCTAGGAATAGATAAACATGTAACTTTTTCAGGAGCACTTGCTTGGCCTTATGTTTACCCTTGGCCACAAAGACCTGAAGGTTTAATTGAAAATGCATTTGATGAACTATCAAAAAGATGGAAACCCATTCTTGATCACTTTGATAATAATGGAGTTGACTTATGTTATGAAATACATCCAGGTGAAGATCTTCATGATGGTGTAACTTTTGAAATGTTCTTAGAAAGAGTTGGTAATCACAAAAGATGTAATATGCTTTTTGATCCAAGCCATTATGTTCTACAGCATCTGGATTATTTAGCTCATATTGATATTTATCATGAGAAGATAAAAATGTTTCACGTTAAAGATGCTGAGTTAAATCCATCTGGAAAACAAGGAGTGTATGGTGGATTTCAATCATGGGTAAATAGAGCTGGTAGATTTAGATCGCTTGGTGATGGACAAGTTGATTTTAAATCTATATTTTCAAAACTAACTTCATATGATTATGATGGTTGGGCAGTTCTTGAATGGGAATGCTGCCTTAAACATCCAGAAGATGGAGCAAGAGAGGGAGCAGAATTTATTAAAAATCATATAATTAATACAACAGAAAAAGCTTTTGATGATTTTGCAGGTAGCGGAGCTGACCATGAAGCAAACAAAAAAATGCTTGGCATTAATTAATGAATAGAAAAATACGCATCGGCATGGTTGGTGGTGGTAAAGATGCTTTTATTGGAAGTGTCCACAGAATAGCTTTAAGACTTGATGGGTATTATGAATTAGTTGCTGGATCATTTTCATCTGACTTTGAAAATTCAAAAGAAACTGGAAAAAATCTTGGTCTAGAAAATGATAGGATCTATAAAACCTATAAAGAGATGGCTGAAAAAGAGTCAACTAGAGCAGATGGTATTGATGTAGTTTCAATAGTAACTCCAAATCATTTACATGTACCTATTGCAAAAATTTTTGCAGAAAATGGGATACATATTATTTGCGATAAGCCAATTGGTATGTCTAGTAAGGAAGCAATAGATCTTAAAAAGGTAATTGAAAGCAAAAAATTAATATTTGCTTTGACACATAATTACACTGGATATCCTATGGTTCGACATGCAAGATCTTTAGTTCAAAAAGGTGACTTGGGTTCTTTAAGAGTTGTTCAAGCTGAATATCCACAAGATTGGTTAACAACAAAAGCAGAGGACAGTGGATTAAAGCAAGCCGAATGGAGAACTGATCCTAATAGATCTGGCGCTGGTGGTTGTATAGGAGATATTGGAACACATGCTTATAATTTGATTAGGTTTATAACTGGATTAGAGGTAGATGAAATTTCAGCAGATATTCATACATTTGTTGAAGGGAGAAAAGTAGATGATAATGCCCAAATAATGCTAAGATTTAAAGGGGGTGCAAAAGGATCAATATGGTCAAGCCAAGTAGCAGTTGGAAATGAAAATAATCTTAAAATTAGAATATATGGAGAAAATGCTGGAATTGAGTGGAGACAAGAAGATCCAAATTACTTGAGTTATACTAAATTTGGTAGCCCTGCTCAAAACATTACAAGAGGAAGCAATATTACTAGTGATGAAGCTAAAAATGTAACAAGAATTCCCCAAGGTCATCCAGAAGGTTATTTAGAAGGTTTTGCTAATATTTATAGTGATGTTTACAAAGAGCTATCAGCTAATATTGATAGACAAGAATATGATAAGTCAAATAATTGTTACCCCACTATTGATGATGGAATTGATGGAATGAAGTTTATAGAAAACGTTATTAAGTCAAGTAAGAACAATAGTAAATGGATCCAATTTAATTCTAATTAAATTTTGTTGATAAATATAATTAATTAAACCCATTTTGATCTTTTATTTTTTTTAATAATTTGAAATCAATTTTCTAGAATGGTAAATTACATTTACCATATCTCATGGTAAAAAAGAGACCGATATCGCATCGGTTAAAAGCGAGTTTTGGAAAAACAAACAAGGAGGGTGTATGAAAAGAATGCACAGAGTATTAAGTTCGTTTAGCCGAGGCTCAAAGAACGCTAGGCTAAATCAATTAATGTTTCGAAATTTGAAAACTGTAGAAACTTATGCAAATGGCACAAGTGGATACGTTATCAAATCAGGAAAAAATTCAGGAGAAACATTAGGTCACTTAAAGAAGGAGGCTAAAAAGTTTTAGCTTAAAGAATGAGATATGGGGCATGTAAAATTACTGCCCCATATTTAAAAATTTACTTATTGACCAATCTATTTTACTGGGGTCATTATTTTTTGACCTTCAACTCCCATAGCAACAACAATTGCTTTAACAGGAACATCTCCAATATTTTTAGACTCATGAACTACACCTACATCTTCTATGAATGCATCTCCAGCTTTATAAACATAGCTTTTACCACCTTGAGTAAGTTCAATTTCTCCTTGTTGTATCATTATTAAAACAGGGAATGAGTGAGTATGTGGAACTACAGGACCTCCTACGGGTACAGTAAATTCAAAAGCTGTGATCTTTGCTTTTCCAGATGGATAAACAATATCGTTACCCATACCAGTCTGACTAGTTGATAAAATTCTTTTTACATGACCATCAGCAAAAACAGAGCTGTTTAAACCAAATAATATAAATAAAATTAGAAATAATTTTTTCATAAAACACCTTTCTGATTAATGAAATTAAACTATCAGGCGATAGAAATTAATATATATGGCAAAATGGTATCTATTTACTCCACTCAACTTTAAACATAGCTTCGTTGCGTCTCATCATAGGAAGCGTAAAAGGCCCATTATAAGTTGCTCTTATTGGGGGTCCTTTAATGATTACTTTATCCTCTAAGAGTTTTTTATTAAGAATTTCCTTATGTTTGAAGAAATTATTATCTGAGGCTCTTCCAGAATATTCTATCACAGCAAAAAAACCTTCTTCTATTGTTGAGATTTTAACTTCTGAATTTGTGGGTATAGGCGCATTCTCTTTTGTAAATTTTGATGGAAGATAAAATTGCATATAGTATCCATTATCCTTCTCACCCTGAGTTACTGGCACAGTCATTTTAATTTCTTGGGATTTATTATTCTGACCCGAGATATATTTAAAAAGTTTTCTAAAACTATTGTCATCATTTCTACTTACAACTTCAACAACTAGACGGTCTTTATAATGTCTCACTTCGTATATTTCAGATTTATATACTACATCATATTGAGATTCCTCATATGCCATTGAAGTAGAGTAAGGTAAAATACAAAATATATAAATCAAAAAAGATATTGATATTATAGATTTTCTCATTTAGTTAGATCCTAACTCTTGCAACTTATCAGACAAATAAGTTTGCTCACTATTATTTCCTGAGGCAAGTTTGATCATTGCATTCACAACTATCTCAACTTTTATTGGAGTGTATTTTTTAAATCCACCAAAAAAGAATAAGGATAGAAATTTCATCACTGGAATTCCTAAAACCTCAACAATTCTAAAGTCTTTTCTGTTTCCAACTAAAAATGAGGGTTGAATAATGCTTAGGTTAGAAAACCCAATCTTTTTTAGCTCCTCCTCTACTTGACCTTTATTTTTTAAATATGTACTTGAGGCTTTTGGGTTTGCTCCAATTGAGGAGACGTAAATAAAATTACTAATTGAATTAAATTTTGCAATTTTTGCTAATTGTACAGGCAAATCATATTCTATTCTTCTATATTCTTTTTTATCGGGTGTATCTTTGTGAGTTGTGCCAATGCAAAAAAAACAATCATCACCTGTTAATTTTTCTTTTAAAGTGTCTAAATCTAAAAAATCTGTATTAATCACTTCAACTTTTGAATTATCAATAGAAGGTAGTTTTCTAACAAATATTTTTATTTTGTTGTAAGTATTGTTGTTGATTAAATTATCTAGTAATTTAGATCCAATTAACCCAGATGAGCCAAATAAAACAGCGGTTTTCATTATTATTTTAAATACTCTTCTTTCATAAATTTTTTTATTCTATTTGCTCCTTCAATTATATCCTCAGTGCTTCTAGCGTATGAAAACCTTATTGTAGAATTTCCTCTTTTTTGATCGAAATCTAGACCAGGAGTTATTGCTACTCCTGCTTTATCAAGCACTTCTTTACAAAAGTTAAGGCTATCTTTCGAGTACTCTGAAATATCAATGTAGATATAAAATGCACCATCAGGAGGAGAAAATTTTCCTAATCCAGCTTTAGGTAATTCTTCTAAAAGTATTTCTCTATTTTTTTTATAAACATTTACATTTTCATTTAATTCAATGTTAGCGTCCATTGCTGATAACGCTGTTAATTGGCTTACATGTGGTGGACATATAAATAAATTTTGTGATAATCTTTCTACTTGTCTTACATGATCTTCTGGAACAATCATCCAACCTATTCGCCAACCTGTCATAGAAAAATATTTAGAAAAAGAATTTATAACATAACATTTGTCTGTTATTTCTAACGCTGTTGTGGGATTATTTTCATATTGAATACCGTGGTATATTTCATCACTTATAAAGCTAACATTATTTTCGTGTGCAGTGTTTATTAAATGTTTTAGAGTCTCCTTATCAACCATCGATCCTGTAGGATTTGCAGGAGATGCAACAAGAATACCATTTAAATTATTTTTTTTTATATCTTCAGGTACTGGCTGAAATTTATTTTGTATTTCAGTTTGAATATCTACTGGAATTAAATCTTGAGATTTTAAAATTTGTCGGTAACTAGGATAGCCAGGTGCTGCTATACCCACTCTATCACCAATATTAAACAAAGATGTAAAAGATAAAATAAAAGCTCCAGATGAACCTACGGTTATTACAACTCTATTTGGATTTAAATCAATGTTGTACCAATCTCCGTATAACTTAGAAATACGTTCTCTCAAAGCAGGAAGTCCAAGAGTAACTGTATAGCCTAAGTTATTATTAGATATTTCTTTAGTAATAAATTTTTTTGCTAATTTTGGAGCTGAGGTACCTGGCTGCCCTACTTCCATATGTATAATATGTTTGCCATTTTTTTCAGCTATTCTAGCAGACTCCATTACATCCATTACGATAAATGGATCAACATTGCTTCTTTTTGAATTTTTCATTTTTAATTTGATTTTAAAAAAATTTATAAATTAATTTTAAAAGTTCTTGCAGATTTTTCTTCGGAAATTTTAAGAATTTTGAATTTAGACGTTTTTTCTAATTTTTGACCTTTGTTTGTCACAAATGATTTCATTTTTTTTACTTCTCCCTCAGGCATCTTTCTTGTGTACTTAAGTGTATGTTTTTTCGAGCCTATAACAAAGATCGTTTTCATAATTTCTATATATTATAAAGTATCGATTGATCCAATAATATTCAAGTTTTTATCTGTCACAACAATTTCACCAGAAGATGTTCCAATATTTAAAATTGCCCCAATAACTACGTAGTGCGTAACAAATACAATATTATTTTTACTATCTATGCTGTCTATAAATTCATAAAAATCTTTTATCTGTTTATCCTTATTAGATGCAAATCTTATATCGTAGAATGAATTTAGAGCGTCAAATGTCTCAAAGTCATCAAAAGCATATTTTGCAGTATCTTTACATCTGCACCACTCACTAGAATAAATATTATCAATTTTAATCTCATTTTTTTTAAAAATTAATCCAATTTTTTTTGATTGCTGAATTCCTATTTCATTTAAATTTCTTTGAGAATAACAGTTTTGCAATTCAAAATTTTCTGGATCACCATTGCCTGGGGCAAGTGCATGTCTTATAAATATAAGTTTGCCTCCCTCTTTTAAAGATTCAATAACTTTGTCATTGGCAAATGAATAATTTAATTGAAACAATAAAACTGAAAAAATTAAAATTAATTTTTTCATCTTAAACAGATTGATCTTTAATTAGTTCCTTTATTTGAGGTATCATTATTTTTGGAGACCTCATTGATGGATAAATTTTTTTTACTCTTTCGTAGCTGCTTAAAGCTTTTTCATAGTTTTTTAATTTCATTTGCACTAAGCCTTGACCTGATAAAGCTCCAAAATGTCTTTTTTCTAATTTTAAAACTTCATCAATGTCGTCTTGTGACGCTTGATACTTACCCATCAAATAAAGAACTGTAGCTCTTTTATTCCACGCTTCAGCCCATTTTGGATCCAGTTCGATAACAGTTGTAAATATATTTTCAGCTTTTTGGTATTCTTGACTGTTCATAAATGATGTTCCTCTAGATAATAAACTGGTTAAGTTTTGATCTTTTGGATGCGTTGTCCAAATACCCCAAATTTTCATTTCAGTTTCCCTTGCTGAGATTTCGCCATCTTCTAAAAGTTTTTCAAAAAGTTTATCTAATTGATTATTATCTGCTGAATAGACTGGATTAAAAAATAAAGTTAAGACTATTAAGCTTTTTAAAATAATTTTCATTAATTCTTATTTTCCCCCGACAATCATACCTTCAACATGCATTGTTGGTGAATTGGTAGAATAATTAAATTCTAGATCGTCAGCTAGAGTTATATTTTGAAAAATATTATTTAAATTTCCAGCGATTGTTATTTCGCTTACCGGATATGAAAATTCACCATTTTCAATCATTATACCACTTGCACCTACGGAATAATCTCCATTAATAATATTTGTGCCGTGACCGATAGTTTCTTTTATGTAAAGAAGTTTTTTTTCTGACTTTATCAACTCATTAAAAGTTTTAGATCCGTTTTCAAAATACAGATTTGTTGTACCACTTGCTCTACCATTAGACTTTCTGTTTATTTTTTTTCCATTGTAAGTGTCAATCAAATAATCTTGAAGTATTCCATTTTTAATTAAATCTAAATTAATTATACCTATACCTTCACTGTCAAAATAACGTGATCCATTAGCTTTTTTGATATCACCACGATCATTAATATTTAATTCAGTATTGAATACTTTTTGGTTTAATTTATCTTTTAAAAAAGTAGTACCTTTTGCAATAGCACTTGATGAAATGGCGCTAGCAAAAATTGAAAGAAAGTTTTTTGATATTCTTTTGTCAAATATAAGGCTAATTTTTTCACTTTTAATCTTTTTTGGATTTAATTTTTTTACAGCATGATCCGCTGCGATAGATCCAAGGTCTTTTGGTTTTAAAATGTCATTATAAAATCTTTTACTAGTATATTCATAATCTCTTTCCATACTTCCATTGCTTTTAGAAACAACTTCACAATAAGCTGTAAATTGAGAAGTTTTATATCCATCAGCAAATCCATTTGAATTAGCTAATAAAAAATTTGATTTATTTTCCCCAAATCCTGAACCATTGGTATTTACAATTTTATTATTTGAAAAAGCCTCATCTTCTGCCTCTTTTATATAATTAATTTTATTTTCATTACTCAAATGAGTTTCATCGTATAAATCTAAATCTTTCAAACCGCTAAAATGAAGATCTTTATCTGGCAGTGAATTATATTCATCTTCGGGCGTTATCTTCATTGTTTCAATACATCTATCAACTAATTCATTTAAGTTACTCTCTTTAAGGTTTGATGATGCAATTGAGGACTTTTTTTTTCCTAAATATGTAGTAAGGACAACTCCAAGATTTTCTGATCTTTCAGAACCATCTAATTTTTTATTCCTAACATTAATATTTTCAGATACAGAACTCTGTACCAAAATACTTGCGTCTGTTGAGCCAAGTTTTTTTGATTTGCTAAGACAAATATCAGCAATTTTTTTTAGATAATCTTGATCTTTAATCATTGAGATTACAATTGAGTTCCACCAACTGTCATATTGTTTATTAACAGAGATGGTTGTCCAACACCAACTGGAACGCCTTGTCCTGCTTTTCCACAGGTACCAATTCCTGGGTCTAACATCATATCATTTCCAACCATTAAAATTTCTTTTAATGATGATGGTCCGTCACCTATTAGAGTTGCGCCTTTAATGGGAGCTCCTACTTTGCCATTAATTATTTCATATGCCTCAGTACAATTGAAAACAAATTTTCCTGATGTTATATCCACTTGACCACCACCAAAACTTACCGCAAATATACCCTTATCGACTGATTTAATCATTTCCTCTTGAGTGTTTGTGCCGCCTAACATGATTGTATTTCTCATCCTTGGCATTACGACATGTTTATAACTTTCTCTTCTTCCATTTCCTGTGGATTTTGTATTCATTAATCTGGCGTTTAATCTATCTTGCATAAAATTTTTTAGAATTCCGTCCTCTATTAAAACAGTTCTTTCGGTTGGAGTTCCTTCATCATCAATATTTAAACTACCTCTTCTATTATCTATTGTGCCATCATCTATTATTGTAACTCCTTTGCTTGCAACTTTTTTTCCTACCAAATCATGAAACGCAGAAGTTTTTTTTCTATTAAAGTCTCCCTCTAAACCATGGCCAACAGCTTCATGAATTAAAATAGCAGGCCAGCCTGGTCCGAGTACAACTTTCATCTCTCCAGCTGGTGAGGGTTTACTTTCTATGTTTGTGTTTGCAATCCTAAAAGCTTCATCGCAAACTTTTTTCCAGTTATCATTCTTTAAATATTCATCATAATCTTGTCTTCCGCCAATTCCATAAACACCAGTTTCTTTTCTTCCATTTTTTTCAACCATCACTGACATGTTAATTCTTACCAATGGTCGATTATCTGATAATAGCTCTCCACCAGATCTAATAATTTCAATATTTTTCTTCTCAGCTAAAAGACTAGCTGTAACTTGCTTTACACTACTATCTTTAGATCTGGCATACTCATTCATATTATTTAGTAACTCTATTTTTGATTTCATTGATTTGCTTTCAATGGGATCAATGTCTTTGTAAAGTTTTTGATTAGTTTTTTTTATTTCTGAATTGTAAGTGCCACTATTGTTTTTTAAAGTTGATTTAAGATTATCACTTGAATTTTTTAACGATTTTTCTGAAATTTCATTTGAATGTGAGTAAGCCACGGTATCACCTGTGACCGCTCTAAAACCATAGCCTAAATCAGAGGTATAGTTTGAACTTTTGATTTTATTATCATCTAAAACGATAGTTTCAGATTTTGTATCTTCGACGTAAAGTTCACCATCATCACAACTATTTAAAGTCTCTGAAACAATTTTATCAGCTTTTTCTATAGATAATTCTGAATTTTTCAGTAAAGAGGTCATAGATCATATTTAAGGGCGAATTATTTATAATCAAGAATGATATGCGCGATCATTGATCACATCAAAACACATAAATTAGCTAATTTTATCTAAAAAAAAATTGGTTAAATATTTTACAGTTGCTTTTGGGTTTTGTTCTGGAATGAAATGACCTGAATTTATTGCATGTCCTTCAATTTTTTTAGTTGTATATTTCTGCCAAATTTTTACTGGTTTGAACTGTCTACCAATTACACCCTTTTTTCCCCACAATACTTGAATAGGAATATTTAGTTTTTTCTTTCTGTCTTTTTTATCATGATCCAAGTCAATTGTTGCAGAAGCTCTATAATCTTCACATGATCCATGAATTCTTTTTGGTTGCTTAAAACATTTTAAATAACCTTCTTCAACTTTTCCAAATTTATGATTTCCAGACCATTTATCTAAGCAGTATTTCATCCATTTTCTTGGATCACTCATAATCATTCTTTCAGGTAGCCACTTAGGTTGAATTAAAAAAAACCAATGAAAGTATGCTTTAGCAAAGTCTTTAGTTGTTAATTCATACATATCTAGTGTGGGGCAAATATCTAAAACACTCAAAGCTAATATATTTTTTCTATGGTCCCTTGCTAATCTGTGAGCCACTCTTCCTCCTCTATCATGTCCAGCTACAAAGAATTTAGAATAACCTAATTTTTCCATTATTTGTTTCATGTCACTTGCCATTTCTCTTTTGGAATAATTAAAATGATTTTTATCTGAGGGTGGAGCTAAACTATTACCATATCCCCTTAGGTCTGCAGCAATAACCGTAAATTTTTTCGATAATTCTAGTGCAGTCTTGTGCCACATTAAATGTGTTTGTGGATAACCATGAAGTAAAAGTAACGGTGGACCCTTACCTCCTACTCTACAGAAAATTTTACCTTTTCTAACTTTTATGTATTTTGACTTAAATCCTTTAAACATGCTTAATAATATGAATTTTTGAAAGTATAACTAATGAAAGCTTAGTATCAATATTAATAATATTTAATTTGAATTTACTTTGTGCACCTGTATAAATTCGGATTTGTGAGAATTGAAGAAGAATTAAAACTAGATTATTCAGACGTCCTTTTTAGACCTAAAAGAAGTACGCTACAAAGTCGTAAAGATGTAAATCTTCTAAGAACATACAGATTTAAATATAGTAAAAATGAGTGGTCGGGTATTCCTATAATGGCTGCAAATATGGATGGGGTCGGAGAGCTTGGAGTAGCTGAGAAATTATCTGAATATGGCATGATTACATGTTTAACTAAACAACATGATATAAAAAAAATAAAACAATTTAAAAAAATTAAATCTATTTATAAAAATATAGCTATTAGCATTGGTACTAAAAAAGAAGATTTTGAAAATTTAAACAAAGTTTTAAGAGAATTTGGATTTATAAAGTTCATTTGTATTGATGTTGCTAATGGTTATTCTGAATACTTTAGTAAATTTCTTAAATCTGTAAGAGATAAATATCCTACAAAAACTATTATAGCTGGAAATGTAGTTACTGCAGACATGACACAAGAACTTATTTTATCTGGTGCAGATATTGTAAAAGTTGGGATTGGTCCAGGAAGTGTTTGTACAACAAGAATTCAAACAGGAGTTGGCTACCCTCAATTAAGTGCTGTAATTGAATGTGCTGATGCAGCACATGGTTTAGGTGCTCATATAATTGCAGATGGTGGATGTACATGTCCTGGAGATGTTGCAAAAGGTTTTGGGGGTGGTGCAGATTTTGTAATGTTAGGTGGAATGTTTGCAGGTCACGACGAAGGCAAGGGTAAAATAGTTAAATCAAACGGCTCAAAATTTATTGAATTTTATGGTTCAAGCTCTGAAACAGCAAATAAAAAGCATTATGGAGGATTATCAAATTACAGAAGTAGTGAAGGAAGAACAGTAAGAATTAAATATAGAGGAAAAATAAAAGAAACAATTCAAGATATTCTAGGTGGCGTTAGAAGTAGTTGCACTTATGTAGGTGCTCCTTCATTAAAACAATTAAGTAAATGTACTACTTTTGTAAGAGTTGCAAAACAATTTAACGATACTTTCACAAAATAAAAATGAAAGAGTATAAAATTGCATCCATTGCAGGAGATGGAATTGGTAAAGAAGTAGTTCCAGAAGCTCAAAAAATTTTAAAAGAGGTTGCCAATCAACATCAATTCAAATTACAAATTGATGAATTTGATTTTTCATCGTGTGATTATTATGAAAAACACGGAAAAATGTTGCCTGATGATTGGAAGGATAAAATTGGTAGCCATGATGCTATATTTTTTGGCGCTGTTGGAATGCCAGATCGATACCCAGATCATGTTACATTATGGGGATCACTACTTCAGTTTAGAAGAGAATTTGATCAATTTATAAATCTAAGACCAGTAAAATTATTTGAAGGTGTTAATGCCCCATTAGCTAATAAGAAACCCGGCGATATTGACATGATGATAGTTCGAGAAAATACAGAGGGAGAGTATTCTTCAGTTGGTGGAAAGATGTATCAAAATACTGAAAGAGAAATTGTTATACAAGAAACTATAATGTCTAAACATGGGATAGACAGAGTGCAAAAGTTTGCATTTGAATTAGCAAAAAAACGTAAAAGAAAAAAATTAACCAATGCTACAAAATCTAATGGTATATCAATAACTATGCCTTACTGGGATGAAAGATTTAATGAAAATAAGAAAAGCTATCCTGAAATTGAAACTGATCAATTTCATATTGATATATTAACTGCTAGATTTGTTTTAACTCCTGAATGGTTTGATGTTGTCGTGGCATCAAATTTATTTGGAGATATTCTATCCGATCTGGGTCCAGCATGTACTGGAACTATAGGCATTGCACCGTCTGGAAATATTAACCCTACAAACAAATATCCATCATTATTTGAACCGGTACATGGTTCAGCCCCAGATATAGCAGGAAAAGGTATTGCTAATCCAATAGGTCAAATTTGGTCTGGCGCTATGATGTTAGATTATTTAGGCGAAAAAGAAGCTGCATCAAGAATAGTAAAATCAATCGAAAAGACTTTATTAGAAAAAAATAATAGAACAAAAGATTTAGATGGTGATAGCAATACCACAGAATGTGCTAGTAAAGTTCTAAGCAACTTGTAGATATTGAATTGCAAAAAAAATTGTGCCTATAGAGGCAAAAGTAGAAATAAATAGAGCTTTAATAATATTTTCAGGACTAACATTGTAAGCTGAACATAATACTACCGCAGTGTGTCCACAAGGTGCTACACTTACAAAAAATGCACCTGGTATTTTTTCAGGTAATCCAGCATCAAAAAATATAAATGCTATAATTAATAAAATTAGAGGAGATATTACCAACTTTAAAATAGAGATGGTTGAAGTTAATTTATTAATAACTTTGTGAGTATAAAAAGAAAGAGTAATACCAATTGCAAACAAACCAACAGGAGAAACACAGGCCGCTAAAACAGATAGCACGTAATCAATCGGCGTATTATCAATTTTGTAGTTAAATATAAAAAGCAAAAGTCCAATTAAAATTGAAAATATCATTGGATTAAAAGTCACATTCCTTAGAAAAAACAGTAATTTAATATTTTTTTTTGTAGTTAATTCTAAGAAAAAAGTAATCACAGATAGTAATATAACTCCATCCATTAATATTATACTGGTAACTTGCGTTATAACTTCTGTTCCAAAATAAATTTTTGTAATTGGTAATAATAAAGTTACGTGGTTAGACAAGGAAACCATAAGTGACCATATAATTGACTCAGGTATGGGTCTTTTAAAAAGTTTACTTGTTACAAAAAAAGTAAGTAAACCTAGACTAGCTTGCATTAAAAAATATGAAATTATTTGCTTAATGTCTACCTGGGCAATTTCACTCTGTGCAACAAATTTTATAATTAGTGCAGGTACTGCAACGTAGAATAAAAATAAGTTTAAAACTTTTGCATGGCTTAGATCAAATATTTTCAGTCTTCCAAATATAAATCCAAGCAAAGTTATAAAAATAAAAGGTGTTAACCCAAGAAAGATCGAATACATTTGATTATAATATTGTTATTCTGTGAAGAATTCTATTTCCTTTAAAAGGAGTAGCTTGATGAAGCATTGCTCTGTTATCCCAAATAGCAAGCTGGTCTTTTTCCCATTCTAAAGCATATTGAAATTTTTTTTTAGTCTGGTGACTGAATAAAAAATTCTTTAATTTGTTTTTTTGTTTAGTCATATTTGTGTTAAATTTTATAAAGTGTCCAGGGCTACAGTATATAGTTTTTTTATTATTAATAGTTTTAATAATCTTGTGACTGGCAATTAATTCTTTAGAAATTTTTCCTTTTTCTTTCTCTCTTTCAACTGTAGTAATTGATATAGGTCCATGCGATGAGTAAATACCTTTTAATTTATTAAGTCTAATTTTGTGATTTTTAGTCAGATTTTCATATGCTAAATACTGTGAGGAAAACTCAGTATTTGCAACACCTTTTTTAGGCACCAGTTTTGATAGCAACATAGTGTATCGTGGAGGTTTTTTTGTATATGAAGAGTCTGTATGAAATTGTTCACCAAAGCTTGGTCCCTTGTCTGAAGATTTTCTTTGTACAACAGTAATTTGTGGGTATTTTTTATTTAATCCTCTCAACCTTGGATAGTTCGCAGGTTTCCCAAATTTTTGTGCAAAATTTAGATAATTTCTAGAATTTAGTTTTTGTTTTGGAAAATAAATCATACCATATTTATCAAGTGTAGATTTTATTTGTTTCAATTCATTTTTATTAATTTTATTAAGATTACAAATAATCTCTGCTGCCTTATTTTTTTTGGGGATAATTTTAAACATTAGGCATTTTTAATATTTTTTTGATTAAGTGGCTTTTGAATTAATGAAACAGGATATTTTTTCTTTTCTATTTCAATAGACAAATTTTTATCAAGTAAATTTTCAATTGTATTTCCAGAATTTACATAACCAAAAGATATATTTTTTTCAAAATTGAATGAATAATTACCTGAAGTTGTTTTACCAATTATTTTATCATCTAAGTAAATCGGTTCTTCATGAAGCAGTAGAGGTTGTCCTGGTTTATTATCTTTAAGAACCATCATTGCCAACAATTTTTTTTGTTTTTGATCTTTAATTTTTAGTAAAGCTTCTTTTCCAATAAAATTAATATTTTTTTTATAACTGATAGCAAATTGAAGTCCTGCTTGGTATTGATTCTCCTCGGGGGATATATCATGCCCCCAATGTAAAAACCCACTTTCCATTCTCATTATATCCATTGCGTGCGCCCCACATAGAGATAAATTATGATTTTTACCTTCATTGACTATGGTTAAGAAAAGTTTTTTGCTATCATCTATTTTTACATATAATTCAAATCCAATTTCACCCACATATGACAATCTTTGAGCCCAAACATCAATTCCATCTATATTCACCTTTTTACCATGACTAAATTTTATTCCTTCATTTGAAAAATCATCATCACTTATATTTGATAATAGTTTTCTAGTATTTGGTCCATACAATCCTAAGCATGCAAAATCCTCTGTTACATCTTTAAAGTTTATTTTTTCTGAGAGGTATTTTTTTATATGAAATTTATCGTGTTCTCTTGTTGCAGCTGGACCTATTATTCTAAAATGATTTTTAGTCAGGCAAGTTATAGTTACATCTGTCTCTATACCACCATCTTCATTTAGCATCTGGGTGTAAGTTGATCTACCCTCAACATTTTTTATGTTCGCTGTACACAATTTTTGTAATTCATCATGGACATTTTCTCCAGCAACATCAAATTTAGAAAAAGGTGTTAATTCGAATAAACCGACATTTTTTCTTGTATTTTTGGTCTCATATTCAGCAGATGGATACCAATTTTGATAACCAAAACTGTATTCATATTCAGCTTTTGCACCATTCAAAGAATACCACATAGGTCTCTCAAAACCGCCTGAAGATCCAAAACAAGCACCTAATTTTTTTAGTTCTTCATGGTATGGTAAAGTAATTTGGTTTCTTGATGTTTTATGTTGTTTAAATGGCCAATGCATTCCATATAAATCACCAAGTGTTTCTGTCACTCTTTCCATTATAAATTTTTTTGAAGAATGGAATTGTTGAAATCTTTTTATATCTACAGAGAATAAATCCTCATTAATATGTCCATTAATCATCCATTCTGCAGTAACTCTTCCAGCGCCTCCTGAACTTGCAATTCCAATACTATTAAAACCACAACATGTAAAAAGTTTTTTAATCTCAGGCGTTTCACCTAAAAGATATTGAGTATCAGGAGTAAATGATTCTGGGCCAGAGAAAAATTTTCTAATTCCTGCATTTTCCAACATAGGCAACCTGTGAAATGATTTTTGTAAATAAGGTTCGAAATGATCAAAATCATCTGGTAATTCACCAAATGAAAAATCATCTGGCACAACACCAGTATTTTTAAAAGCTGGTTTTGCATTTGGTTCAAAAATTCCAACTAACATTTTTCCTGCATCTTCTTTAAGATAGAGACAATTATTATAATCTCTTAAAACTGGTAAGTTTTTTGGTAGATCTTTCATTGGTTCTGTGATCACATAAAAATGTTCATTGGGATACAATGGAATACTAACATTCATTTTTTCACCTATTTGTCTAGACCACATACCTGTTGCTAAAACAACATATTCACAATCAATTTTTCCTTTATTAGTCTCAACTCCAACTATAGAATTATTTTTAACTAGAATTTTTGTTACAGGCGTTTTTTCAAAAATTTGTGCTCCTTCCATTCTAGCAGCTTTAGCTAAAACATTAGTTACACCTACTGGGTCAGCTTGACCATCTTTTGGCATAAAAACACTTCCAATAATGTCCTCATTATTTACAACAGGATATAAATTCTTTGTTTGTTTTTTATCCAAAACATGCACTTCAACATCAGATAGTTGAGCGGTAGTTGCTTGTCTCAACAACTCTTGCATTCTCTCTTTAGTGGTAGCTACTGTAATTGCACCATTCTGTTTTAATCCTATAGATAATTCAGTTTTCTTTTCTAATTCTTGATAAAGATCCAAAGTATATTTTCTTAACTTTGTAATAGTAGATGAAGCTCCTAATTGACCCATCAAACCAGCTGCATGCCATGTAGTTCCAGATGTTAATTGGTCTCTCTCTAATAGAACTACATCTTTCCAACCAAATTTAGCTAGATGATATGCACACGATGTTCCAGCTACGCCACCTCCAATAACTACAACTTTAGTGCTTCTTGGTAAATCTTTATCCATGAATATATTTTTAAAGTATAATAATACTTAAAAACAAACAATGTGGTCAATGTGAATTGGTCGTTTAATACCAAATTTTTCGTCTATTTCATGCTGGTGAATATGGTGTGAATGAACAAATACAGGAATTTGTAACTCACTTGGTGTTTTTAAAGTATAAATAAAATTTGTTCCTCTAAATTTACGATCAACGACTTCTAATTTTAAATTACTTTTATCATCATGTTCTAAATCTTCTGGTTGTAGTAAAAGTTTTACCTCTGAACCATTTGGATAATGTTTAACAAAATTACCTTTAATTGTTCCAAGATCTTTATTTTCTAAACTATTTTCGCTTGTAACTTTTGCAGGAATTAAAATTCCTCTATTTAAAAAATTTACAACTTCTACTGAATTAGGAAAATGATAAACATTATAGGGATCATCAAATTGTTTAAGTTGTTTATTTAATATTATTCCGCATTTACTTCCCAAGTAAAACGCTTCGTATGAATCGTGTGTAACAATTATAGTTGTTATTTTGGATTTACTTAATAATTGTTTTAATTCAACTTGAATTTCTTCTTTAAAGCTTTGGTCAACATTGGACAATGGCTCGTCTAATAATAATAAGTCTGGATTCGAAACCAAAGCTCTTGCTAGTGATGATCTTTGCGCTTCACCGGCACTTATCTCATGTGGATATTTATTTAATATTTTTTTTAAATTCAAAAATTCTACTATTTCTTTTGCATTTATTTTAATTTTTTTTTTATTTTTTTTTTCTGTACCAATTAATATATTTTTTTCAACATTGTAGTGTGGAAATAAACTATTGTCTTGAAAAG
>CACETY010000001.1 GCA_902562645.1 uncultured Pelagibacteraceae bacterium | reverse complement strand
CGCCACCCTCATCAGTTTTCTTTCTATCTTTTTTCGGAATTGCTTTTTGAGGATTATTACCTTTTGCTGGCATAGGCATAATCTCACTTTCTCCTAATAATCTTGCAACTCTAGTTGTTGGTTGTGCCCCTTGACCCAGCCAATACTTAACTCTCTCAACATCTAATCCCATTCTTTCTTTTTTTTCTTTCGGAATTAGAGGATTAAAAAAACCTAGTTTTTCTATAAACCTTCCATCTCTTGGAAATCTGCTATCAGCAACCACTATTTTATATACTGGTCTCTTCTTAGTTCCTCCCATTGATAAACGCATCTTTAACATTTGTTCTCCTATTTATTTTAATTGATTAAAAAGTTCTGGTGGTATGCCTTTATCCATCATCCCTTTTGTATTTCCCTTAGACATTTTTTTCATCATTTCTGACATCATCTTAAATTGCTTAAGCAATTTATTGATAGTGGCTACGTCTGTTCCAGAGCCATTAGCAATTCTTTTTTTTCTAGAACCATCTATTATCTTTGGGTTTTCACGCTCTTTTTTAGTCATTGATAATATTACTGCTTCGTTTTGAGTAATTATTTTTTCATCCACTCCTGCTTGGTCCATTTGAGATTTAACTTTTGAAACGCCAGGCAAAAAAGACATTATACCTTCAATACCACCCATTTTTTTCATTTGTCTTAGCTGAGTAAGATAATCCTCTAACGAGAACTGACCTTTTTTTAATTTTTCCTCTGTTTTTTTTAATTTTTCTTCATCTAGATCTTCTGCAGCCTTTTCAACGAGGGAAACAATATCTCCCATACCTAAAATTCTATTAGCAATTCTGTCTGGGTGAAAAACTTCAAAATTTTCTATCTTTTCACCAACTCCTAAAAATTTAATTGGAACATCCGCAACATATTTCATACTTAATGCTGCTCCACCTCTTCCATCACCATCCGATCTTGTAAGAATAATACCTGTTAGATTTACCGTGCTTTTAAATTCTTTAGCTACATTAGCTGCTACTTGACCAGTTAAAGAATCTGCGACTAGAATCGTTTCTGACGGGTTTATAATACTTTCAATTTGTTTAATCTCACTCATCATTTGTAAATCAATCTGAGTTCTTCCAGCGGTGTCAAATAGAATTACATCTGCTCCATTAAGATTAGCAGCACTAATTGCTCTTCTGCAAATATCTGCAGGGAGTTGATCTTTGATGACTGGAAGCGTTATTATATTATTTTGCTCACCCAAAAGTCTTAGTTGCTCTTGTGCAGCAGGCCTGTAAACGTCTAGACTGGCCATCATAACTTTTTTCTTTTTGTTACTCTCTAAAAATCTTGCTAACTTAGCTGTGGTTGTAGTTTTTCCAGAACCCTGTAACCCAACTAACATCACTGGAACTGGAGGAACTGCATTTAATTCAATATCAGAATTTTTATCCCCTAAAAAAGAAATTAACTCATCGTTAACAACCTTAACAACCATCTGTCCGGGTGAAGTAGATCTGATGATCTCTTGACCAAGAGCTTTGGGTTTCACTCTATTTATAAATTCTTTTACAACTTCTAAAGATACATCTGCCTCTAAAAGAGCAAGCCTGATCTCTCTTAAACCCTCATCTACTTGCTTTTCATCAAGCGAGGGTGCCTTTTTTAAAGAAGAAAATATTTCTTCAAATTTATTTGTTAAATTTTCAAACATAATTACATCCAGCAAGTATCGCACCAGTGGGCGAACTCTCGCTGACTGGTGTCGATCTCTTTGTTACCAAAGACACCGCAAATTGCTGTATTTTGCGGAAACGGCGATAAACTATAATAGAGGTTCAAAATGTCAATAAATAAGTTAAATACTGAAGTATATGGAATTTAAAGCTTTTAAAATGGATGGTCTTGGAAATGATTTTGTAATTGTTGATAATAGGTCAAATAATGTCGAATTAACCAGAGACCAAATAATTAGAATTTGTGATCGAAAATTTATTGGTTGTGATCAACTAATATTTGTAAAAAAAAGTAATAAAGGTGATGCTGAAATGGAATTTTATAATTCTGATGGAAGTATTTCAGGCGCATGCGGAAATGGTACAAGATGTGTAGCATTTTTAATTTTTAAAGAAACAGACAAAAAAGTTGTAGATCTTTTTGTAGGATCCAATCATTTAAAATCAAAAATACTTGAGAATAGTGAAGTTGAAACAATTATAGGAGTACCAAAAACTCATTGGAAAGATATTCCAATATCTGAAAATCTTGATACCAAAAATTTAGGTATTGAAATTAGTGATAAAAATAATTCAAGCTCAAAAGGAGGTATAGCTGTTAACGTTGGAAACCCTCATGTGATTTTTTTTGTGGATAATATTGATAATTTTGATTTAGAAAAAATTGGTCCAATGGTTGAAAATAACAATTTGTTCCCAGAGAAATGTAATTTTACACTTGCAAACAAAATTGGAAATAATCACTATAAAGTTAAGGTTTGGGAAAGAGGAGCGGGGTTGACCAAAGCATGTGGCACAGCAGCATGTGCGACAGCAGTTGCAGCAAATTTAGAAAAATTGGAAAATTCATCTACAGAAATTGAATTCGGCTTAGGTAAATTAATAATTAATATTGATCAAAACAAAAAAATTCATATGAGGGGACCAGTCTCAGAAATAAAAGAAATTAAAATAAATATATAATGGGAATTTTTGAAAAGTTTAAATTTGGTTTTAAAAAAAGTGCAGAGAATATTAAGTCTGGTCTAAGGGAGATAATTGTAAAAAAAGAAATAGATGACGAAACATTAAATAAGATTGAGGAATTTTTAATAAGTTCAGATGTTGGTATTGATGCTGCGTCTGAAATTAAAAGTATGATTGCTGAAAAGAAGATTGATCCAAACAATGAAACTGTTGATGAAATTAATTTAATATTAAGGAATTATATTCTTGAGCTGATGACACCATTAGAAAGAAAAGATTTTTTTGAAAAAAAAGAAAAGTTAAATATTACTTTAGTATCTGGTGTTAATGGAGTTGGAAAGACAACAACGATTGGAAAAATTGGAAAAATTTTTAAAGATAATGGATCTGAAGTATTATTTTCTGCTTGTGATACTTTTAGAGCAGCTGCTATAGAACAACTTGAGGCTTGGTCAGGCAAAGTTGGTGTCCCAATAGTAAAATCTGATCCTGGTTCTGACCCAGCATCTGTCGCATATAAATCGATAGAATACGCTAAAAATAACAATATTAAGCGTGTATTGATTGATACCGCTGGAAGACTGCAAAATAAGAAAAATTTGATGGATGAATTTAAAAAAATAGCAAATGTAATAAAAAAAACTGATGAAACTGCTCCTCATGATGTTGTTTTGGTTTTAGATGCAACATCAGGACAAAATATAATAAATCAACTCGAAGAATTTAATAAAATTATAAAAATTACAGGTTTAATTATGACAAAACTTGATGGAACAGCAAAAGGTGGGGTACTAATTGCAATTTCAAAAAAATATAAAGTTCCAATTTTGGGTCTTGGACTTGGAGAAAAAGAAGATGATTTACAAATTTTTAATGCAGAACAATTCGCAGATGCATTTACTCAATTTAATTAATTAAATTTTTAGAAATTAAAGGTTTTTCTATAGAACATTCAAAATTATTCTTATTTGTTTTGTATCCACAAATCTCTGCATAACTTGAAATAATAAAATTTAATTTACCATTACTAGAGAATTTTTTTAAACTTTTAGTTTCAATATTATATTCTAAATTTTGATGAAAATTTTTTTTACCACTAACTAGAATGAGAGTATTATTGTCCTTCATTAAGTAATAAGCAAAGTCCTCAGGAAAAACTGGGTAGGAATAATTTTTTACAAGTTTTTTTATTTTTTTTGGAAACCACTCATAAGTTAGTAATGGGCGATCTTTTTTCGAAGTATGATTATAAATATATAAATCTTGTGGATAATCATTAATATAATTTGTTTCTTCTCCTCTTGCTAAAATAGCTTTATTTCTAGTTTTAAAATATAAGGTGAATTTATCATTATGTGCTTTCATTTTTCCAATATAAAAATATTTATTTCTAGTTTCACTACTTATTTCTGCATAAGAAATATTTGAAATAAAAATTATAAGTATTATTGATAAAATTCTTGTCATATGAGACTTAAAATAAATAAAGTTGATTAATTTTTGTTTGAATTGTGTCTTAATTTAAATCTGTAATAAACAACTCAATTGAATTAATAAGATTTTTATTAAAATCCATCATATGGTCATCTTTTTCAACAAAAAAACTTGATTTTTCTCCATTAAACTTGGTAAAAATTTCTTTTCCCATTTTAAATGGTACGATTTTATCTCTCATGCCGTGCATAACTAGTATTGGAGCAGAGTTATTGTTCAATTTACTAATTGAATTGTATTTATCTTTTAACAAATATTTAACCGGTAAATACGGATAATAACTTTTTGCTAATGTTTCCATAGATGTAAAAGGAGACTCCAATATCACGCCACTGAACGAATAATCTTTAGCAAGGTTAAGTGCGATAGCTGTACCTAACGACTCTCCATACAATATTATATTTTTATCTTCTATTTTCTTTGAATTTAGCCATTTCTTTGCTGCTAAAGCATCATCATAAAGACCAATTTCTGAGGGATTTCCATCATTTCCACTAAATCCCCTGTAAGCAAATATCAAATAGTTAACATTCATTTTTGAGAATTCATTTAATTTATAAATACGATTATCAAGTTTGCCAGCATTTCCATGAAAGAATAGTATGGTCTTATAATTTTGGTTCTTTTGAAAATGCCAACCAACTAAACTGCTTTCTGAGTTAATATAAATCTTTTCAATTTTGTGATTTAAAGGCCCCTCATCTAAATAATTGTTTTCCCCTGGATGGTACAACAAATTTCTTTGATAGAAAAAAATGAAAATGCAAATTAAAATATAAATAGAGAATATAATTAAAAGTATATTTGTTAATGTCATTTTTATTCTAACTTTCATTTCTATTTAAATATACAAAAAAAATATAACTCATTACACAAAGAATTAAAAATAGAGAAAAGGAAATTCTATAACTGCTTAAAACGTCAAACCCTCTGTTACTACAAAAATCAATAACTAATCCTATTCCCCACTGAATAAAAAAAGTTCCTGAGAAAAGAAATACATTGTATGAGGTAAGAGATTTGCCTGCTAGATTTTTTGAAAAATTTAGAGCAATTGCTGGCTGTGTTAAAGATATAACAATTGAAGTGACAATATATATTGTAAATAAAAATGCTCCTGAATTATTACCAAAGTAAATAATAAGGAATAAAGAAAAATAACTTATTGGTAAACCTAATTTGATTAATTTGACACTACTTACACCATATTCTGAGATTTTTGGTAAAATATACCCCCATATAAAATATGAAATTAGCATGGTGATATTTATCCAAAATAATCCAGTAGCACTTTCTAGAGGTGTGTAACCAGTTATATTTAACATCCATGGACCAGCCCATAAGGTTTGAATTGCTTGAATACCTCCATAATTAATAAAAGCTAGAGGAATCATACTTATAAAAAACTTATTTTTCCAAATTTGACTTAACGCTTCCTTCTCAGATTTTATTGAAGTATTTTCTTTTTGCTCCCAATTCGGTATTAACAATAAAATTAAAATTATGCTAAGTAAGATAAGTATGGCAATTAAAATAAAAATCCATCTCCATCCAATATATGGTAACAATAATTGAACAGGTAAAGTTGATGATACAAATCCAATATTTGCCACCATCAACATCCATGAGTTAGCCCTTTGTTGGTATTTTTCCGCAAACCATACCCTATATCCAGTTAGAGGACCCATCATACAAGCACTTACACCAACGCCAATAAACACCCTAGAAATAAATAATCCAGTAAAATTTTTTGCAAGTGCAAATGATATTGTTCCAATCAATGCTATTATTAAAAAATAACCAATTACCTTTTTTGGACCAATTTTATCTAATAACAATCCAACTGGTATTTGCATAATTGAAAATCCAATAAAATAGCCTCCTGCCAATAATCCTAGGTTTCCTGCGGTTAAGTCAAAGTCTAAGGTAAGCACAGGAGTTAAAGTTGCTGTTATAGATCTTACAAGATTAGATAATAAAAATCCGAAGGCAAAAACGCAAAATATGATTATACTTTTATTTACTTTATTAATCATTTATAAATTTTTTGAGATTCAATCTGTACTATGAATAATCAATCAACAAAAGATAAAGATGCAAGATCGTCGAATGCAATGGCAGCGACTTCTCATCCATTGGCCACTGAAGAAGCATTAAAAATACTTAAAATGGGAGGAAATGCAGTGGATGCCTCTATTGCTGCTTCAATTGTTTTATCAGTTGTTGAGCCTAACGCAACAAGTATCGGTGGTGATTGTTTTGCAATTGTCAAAATGAACAATAAAGATGCGGTATCTTTTAATGGATCTGGATTAGCTCCAGAAAAATTGAGTTATGAATTTTTTAAGGAAAAAAATATAGATAAAATTGGATTAACAAGTCCTCATTCAGTAACGATACCTGGTGCAGTTCATGCTTGGGAAACTATACATAAAGAATTTGGCAAACTTGATTTTGAACAATTATTTTCAGGAGCAATTGATATTGCAAAAAATGGTCACAAAATTTCAAAAGTAGTATCGCAAGCTTGGCATAACAGTTTAAATAAAATTAATGGAAATGAGAATTCAAAAAAAATTTTTTTAAAAGATGATCGTACATATCAAGAAAATGAATTAATGAAAAATATTGCGTTGGGAGAAACGCTTGAGGCAATTAGTAAAAAGGGAAGTAAAGAATTTTATGAAGGTGAAACTGCAAAAGATATAATTGAAAGTTTGAATGAATTAGGAGGTGTTCATACTTTTGAAGATTTTTCTAAGCAGAAAACAATAAGATCAGAAACTATCAAATCTTTATACAAAGGTGATTTTATTCATCAATGCCCTCCTAATGGACCTGGGGTAACTGTTTTGATTATGATGAAATTGTTAGAAAAACTAAATATTCAAAACTATAAATTCAACAGCGTAGAAAGATTTCATCTTGAAGCAGAAGTTACAAAACAAGCCTATAAAGTTAAAGAAACAAGTTTGGGTGATCCGAGTTTTGAAAATATTAATTTGGATGAAATTTTAAGTGATAAAAATATTAAAGATATTTTTAATAAAATTAATCTAAATTCATGCAGTGATGTTGGTGACTTAAATATTCCAGCTCACCCAGAGACAATTTATCTAACAGTAGTAGATAAAGACTTAAATAGCGTATCAATAATCAATTCTGTTTGTTATGTTTTCGGATCAGGGATTACAACAAATAAAAGTGGAATACTTTTGCATAATAGAGGTACAAATTTCAGAGTAGAGCATGGACACCCTAACTGTATTGCTGGCTTAAAAAGACCATTGCATACTATTATTCCAGGTATGGTAATTGATAAAGATAACAACGCAACCTTAAGCTATGGTGTTATGGGTGGTCAATATCAACCAGTCGGACAAGTTCATGTTTTAAATAATATGATTGATTATGGGATGGGACCGCAAGAAGCTTTAAGCTTTCCTAGAGCATTTCATTTTAATAATATTTATAAGCTCGAAAAAACTGTTGATAAAGAGATTTTTTATGGTCTTAAAGAAGTAGGTCACAATGTAGAATATATTGATGGTACACATGGTGGAGGGCAAGCAATAAAAATTAATAGAAGCGAAGGTGATCTATTAGGTGGATCAGATCCTAGAAAAGATGGATACGCAAAAGGATATTAGAAGTGTCAAAAAGAATTGTTAAAAACATTTTTGAAAATAGTGAAAATGATAAAATTGCAATTTCGTCTGAAAACAATTCAAAAATTAGTTACAGAGATTTAAAAATATTTGTTGAAGATATTTCAAAACAATTATCAGGAAATGGTATATCTAATAAAGATAGAGCCGCAATAGTTCTACCGAATGGACCATCCATGGCTACTAGTTTCTTAGGAATTTCAAGTTACATGTCTGCTGCTCCTCTTAATCCATCATATAAATCAGAAGAGTATGAATTTTATCTTAAGGATTTAAATCCTAAAATAATTATTGTTGAAAAAAATTCAAATAATCCGTCAGTAGAAGTTGCAAAAAAATTAAATATAGAAATTTGTGAATTGAAAATCCATAAAGACCAACCTGAAGGTTTGTTTGATTTGTTTGATAACAAAAGTGATTATTCATCCCCAAATGAAAATGATGAGGCTTTAGTCCTGCATACTTCAGGAACTACCTCAAGGCCAAAAATTGTTCCGTTATCTAATAATAATATTTATTCATCTTCTGAAAATATTTCAAAAAGTTTAAGTCTTACAGATAATGATCATTGTTTAAATATTATGCCATTATTTCATATTCATGGACTTATAGCAGTTTTAGCGACATCAATGAAAGTTGGTGCATCAGTATGTGCCTCTAGCGGTTTTAATGCATTAAAGTTTCTTGATTTGGCTAGATTAGAAAAAATTACTTGGTATTCAGGCGTGCCAACTATGCATCAAGCAATTTTATTAAGAGCAAATAAAAATAAGGAGGCAGCAAAAAACTTAAATTTAAGATTAATTAGATCTTCCTCAGCTTCATTACCTCCTGCTGTATTTAAAGATTTAAATGAAGCATTTGATTGTCCTGTTATTGAAGCATATGGGATGACTGAAGCAACGCATCAAATGACATCAAATCCATTACCACCAAAACAACAAAAAGCAGGATTTGTAGGCCTACCAGCAGGTCCAGAAGTATGTATTATGAGTGAAAATGGTGACATGATGAAACAAGGTGAAGAAGGTGAAGTTTGTATAAAGGGTGAAAACGTAACACATGGCTACGAAAATAATGAAGAAGCAAACAAAACAAGTTTCACAAATGGTTGGTTTAGAACTGGTGATCAAGGATATTTTGACGAAGACGGATATTTGAAAATTTCAGGAAGATTGAAAGAAATAATTAATAAGGGTGGAGAAAAAATATCTCCTTTGGAGGTTGATAATGTTTTAATGGATCATCCATCAATAGACCAAGCTGTATGTTTTGGTTATGAGGATAAAATGCTTGGTGAAAATATAGCAAGCGCTATAATTATTAAGTCTGGAGAGATGTGTTCAGAAGAAGATGTATTAAAATATGCTCAAGAAAAATTAGCAAAATTTAAAATTCCTAAGAAAATTTTTTTTGTAAATGAAATTCCAAAGGGAGCAACTGGTAAGTTACAAAGAAACGTTTTAGCAAAAAAATTTGGTTTAAGCAGTTAATGACAAAAATTTGTATATTTGGTGCAGGATCTATTGGTGGGTATTTGGCAGCTTGTTTAAGCAAAACAAATATAGATTTATCTCTTATAGCAAGAGGACCACACAAAAAAGCCATAGAAGAAAATGGATTGACATTAATTAAAGAGGGTAGGTCTGAAAACTTTAAATTAAAAGTAACCGATGATCCCAAAACATTAGATATACAAGACTATATATTTATTTCTGTAAAAGCTCATGCAATTTCAAATATTGTTGATTCACTAAAAAATATTATTGGAGAAAAAACTTCGATTATATCAGCTGTAAATGGCCTTCCTTGGTGGTATTTTTATAAAGCAAATACTGGAACAAATTTAGATAACCATCATATTGATAGTGTGGATCCCGAGGGAAAAATATGGAAACATTTAGATCCTGCAAAAGCTATTGGTTGTGTTGTTTACCCCGCTGCTGAAATAACAGAACCAGGTGTAATAAAACATAATGGAGGAGAAAGATTTACACTTGGTGAACCTGATGGATCTAAATCAGAAAGACTTAAACTCATTGCTGATTTATTAATTGCAGGTGGCTTAAAAGCTCCTCAAAAAAGTAATTTAAGAGATGAAATTTGGATAAAACTTTGGGGTAATTGCTCATTTAATATCATTAGTGCTCTTTATGATAAAACCTTGGATGAAATTGGAAATGATCCAGAATTATTAAAAATAGTAAGAAAATTGATGGAGGAATGCCAACAAGTAGGTGAAAAAATTGGTGTAAAATTTAATGTTTCTATTGATCATAGAATAAATGCTGCGATTTCTATTAAGGGTCATAAACCATCAACAACTCAAGATTTGCATGCTAAACGTCCATTAGAAATTGATCCAATTATTGGTTCTCTTATTGAAATTGGTAACAAAGTTAACATCAAAACCGAAAATTTAAAATCTGAGTACGAAAAATTAAAAACAAAAGCGGAAAATCTTGGTTTATACGAAAGATCAAAATTAATTGATCAAATCACAAAATAATTAAAAGTTTAAAGATATATCTCTGTGGATAGAATTGCATTTTGAAACATATATAGCTTGTTCTTTTGTAAGTTTTGATTGCAATCTTAATCCAATAGTCTCACTAATAACTTTGTCATGAGCATTTATTCTATCCATATATTTTTTCTTGAAATTTTTTCTCCAACTAACTTCTTGCTCAAATAACGCAATAGTATCGACCGTTGAGGATTGAAGTTTTTCAAAATCAACTTCGTCCTCATCCATTAAAGTTATAAGATAATCTAATTTATCGGCAAACTCATCGGATCCAGAAATTTCTCCGACTTTTTCAAATATATTATCTATAAACTCTATTGCATCAATGTAACCTCTATTATCTATTTTATTTTTAAGAAGTTTCATTTGTTGCTCTAATTCTTCAAATTTTTCACCATCATTTATAAAACTCTTAATCAACAATAAATCTTCGTAAGCATTATCAACTGTTTTTCGATATTTTCTTGTTGCAAGATTTTTTGCTTTATTAATTTTGTTAAATTCATCATTTTTTGATTTCCATTCTTCTGGGATTTGACTACTTATCTCGTCTATTTCTAGTTTCACATTTTCAATTTTTTGTTCAAGTTTGTTTTTATCTGAAACATCTTCATCATCTAAGTTTCTAATCTCAGCTTTATACTTATCTATCTTTTTATTTAATTTTAAAATCTTCTTTTGTTTCTTTCTTGTTTTAAAATGTAAGTCTCTGTAATCGACTGCATAATCGTTATATAATGTCTCTGTACTTTTAACCTCATTAACAAGTTCAAAAGAGTATTTAGAATTATCAACATGGCGTTGGAAATAACTTAATTTATCTGCTGGTAAATTTGCAAGAATAATATCGTCAAAGTCAGTTATACTTTTATTTATTACATCAGCATTATTAGAGTAGTTTGCAAATTTATACTCTTGTAAGCAATATTGTAGTTTTGGATTCATCGGAGGTGGAGCAACATTAGATGTTAAATAAACCCTGTTTGGTAAATAATTTACTAGACTAGGGTATGCACCCACAATTCCTAAACCGATAAGTTGTAAGATAATAAAAGGAACAACACCTTTCCAGATATCTAATGTTTGGACCACTTTTGGAGCTACACCTTTTAAATAAAATAAAGCAAATCCAAATGGCGGTGTTAAGAAAGAAGTTTGTAAATTAACACCTATCATTACTCCAAGCCATACAGCTGTAACATTTGCTCCTGTTTCAGCTAGTAATATTGGTGCAATTATTGGTACAACAACAACTGCAATCTCAATAAAATCTAAAAAGAAACCTAACAAGAAAATTACAATCATGACCACAACAAACTGGGTCCAAAAACCTCCTGGTAAATCTTGAAGAAAATCTCTTACTAATTCCTCACCACCAAATGCTCTAAAGCCTGATGTAAGCATCGCAGCACCAAGAAGGATTATAAATACCATTGAAGTAGTAATACAAGTCTCAGTAACTACTTCTTTTAAAACGTTTTCAGTTTTAAATGTTCTCCAAAAACTCCATGCAATACCATAAACGAGAATTGCTACAAAAAATGCGGTAATATAGATAGCACCTAAATTTCTTTCTTCTAAATTTTTAACATTAAGTTCATATGTTGATGCAAGAAAGGTAATAGGTATTAATGATCCAATTATAAGAATTAAAGGATAAAATGCACTTTTCTTACCTTCAAATAATCTATAACCAGCCATCAACGTTGCACCAATTGCTCCAATTGAACCAGCTTGGTTAACTGTTGCTATACCCATCAAGATTGAACCCAAAACTGCAAAAATAAGTGCAAGAGGAGGAATAATTATAACAATTACTCGTAACCAAAATTTTAGATTAAATTCTCCTTTAAATGGAACTGGTGGGGCTACACCTTTTTTTATTCTCGCATAGAAAAATACATAGATCATGTATAGCGCAACTAAAACGAGACCAGGTAAAAGAGCACCAAGGAACATATCACCAGCACTTGAAGACCCAACTCTAAATTCTCCTGGCATGTTAAATTCTCCAGTGACTGCTTTGTAATCATTTTGACGGATGTTGTTTGCAACATCTGATGCGCTAGCTAATTGGTCAGCAATAATAATTAAAACAATAGATGGGGGTATTATTTGACCTAACGTTCCAGATGAACATACGATACCACTGGCAAGTTTCCTATCGTAGTTATTATTTAACATAGTAGGTAATGAGATTAATCCCATTGCAATAACGGTTGCCCCAACAATACCTGTAGTTGCTGCCAACAGTGCCCCAACGAAAATTACTGAAATACCTAGACCACCAGGAATTGGACCAAATAATTGACCCATTGTTATTAATAAATCTTCTGCAATTTTGGATTTTTGCAGCATAATTCCCATAAAAATAAATAAAGGAATTGCAATTAGGGTGTCAGTTTCAACATCCCAATAATTACTCCTAAAGTTTGTAATACCAGCAACAAGCCATTCTATCGGACCATCAACTGCAAAATAAGCATCTGCATCACCTTCAAATAAATATCCAAAAAATGCAGCTAATCCAATTGATATTATAGCTGAACCAGGAAGCGCAAATGCTACAGGATATCCTGAAGCAAGAGCAACTATCATTATTAAGACTAAAACTGCTAAGAAAAATAGTTCCATACCTTAATTTTCCTTACCATTTAAAATTTTATAACTACTACCCATGAAATAGCTCGTAAACTGTAAAAGCATGGTAACTGCAAACACTGCTAAGTAAACAGCCATCAAATATAAAAGGTATAAACCATTAGATCCTTGTTGCGTAACTTCAAAGGCAACCACCGGTCCGTTTATTATACTTGCTTTTCCATTAAGTCCTAAAAATAAAACTATCAATACAAGTGGAACACCCAGAAGAGAAGAGCCTAAAAGATTTGTCCAAGCTTTTTTTCTTTCACTAAAGGAAGAGTATAACACATCTACTCTTACATGACCTTCGTGAATTAAAGCATAAGCACTTGCAAATAAATATAATGCAGCATACCAGAAACGAACAAGATCTCCTTGAAAAGCTTGCTCGTATGAAAATATAAATCTAGATAAGACAATTATGAATTCACTGACAACAACTAAAACTGCTAACCAAATAAAACCAACAGATTTTGTAAAGTAACCAATTACAAATGAAATTAATATAATTGGAAAATGTATAAATGTAATTCTTTCTGGTGATTTCACCATAAAAGCTTTCACTTCTGGACTAAATATTGCTTCCCATAATCTTTCAACAACCATGAAAGAAATTATAAAGTCTGCAACACCAACTAAAAAGACTGCCCAAAAAGATGACCTAACCAAGTAAGCTGAAAATTTTGATAATATCTCTGAGTCTTGCTCTAAAGTTTGAGAGTAAGTTTTAAAAACATAAATTATAACTGCTACTATACAAATTAAATATACTCCAATTTGCATGAAACCGTAATTTAAATCGGATCCATCAAGTGCCTTTTTCTTGAAACCAAACATTTCATAATGAGAGAAAATTTTCTTAACTCCAGGCCAATCACTCCAAACTGTTAAAACATTATTTATTAGGAATGCTAGGGTGAAAGCCAATACTGAGTAGCTTAAAATTCTTAAATATAAAGATATTTTGCTGCTTTCTGAACTCATATGAATTTAAATTTTCATTAGTAATACTTAATTTTAAAATAAAAAAAAGGGCCCAAAAAGGGCCCTTTTAATTATCAAATTAAGTTTGATTACATTCCTAAAGCTCTGTTTCTTTGAGAAATGTAAGGTGAGTCAGACAAGTTAGTCCAAGATCCAATGTCTTTTCTTGCTTTTAAGAAGCTCGAATGAACTCTTTCAGCAAGACCACTGCTAGCTCTTGTTTCTTCAAACACTTCGTTAGCAGCTGATGCAAAGCCATCATAAACCTTGTCGCTAAACTTCTCTAGTTTAACACCATGATCATTGATCAATCTAGCTAAAGCCGCACCATTTTTAGCATTGTACTCAGACATCATTACGTCGTTTTCCATTGCTGCAGCAGCTTCAATCAATAATTGATCTGATTTGTTTAAGCTTGTGAACCAAGATTTGTTTGTTCCACATGCTAACATTGATCCAGGCTCGTGCATACCAGGATAGTAGTAGTATTTAGCAGCTTCTTGGAATTTCATAGCTTCATCATTCCATGGACCTACCCACTCTGTAGCATCGATTGCTCCAGATACTAGGTTTTCATAAATTTGTCCACCAGGTAACGAAACTGGAGATCCTCCAAGTTTACCAATTACTTGTCCACCTAAACCAGGCATACGCATTTTTAAACCTTTGAAGTCATTAGGGCTTCTAATCTTTTTGTTAAACCATCCACCCATTTGAACTCCTGTGCTTCCACACATAAAGTTTTTAAGACCAAATTTGTCAGCTAGTTCATCCCATAACTCTTGACCACCTGCAAATCTAATCCATGCATTCATTTCAGTGTAAGTAAAACCAAATGGTACCGCTGTAAAATAACCCCAAGCTGGATCTTTCTTCACCCAGTAGTAGTCAGCAGCATGGTACATTTGTGAGTTACCAGATGCAACTTCATCAAATGAGTCAAATGCTTTAACTCTTTCGTTCGCTGCATAATAAGTAACTTGAATTCTACCATCACTTATATCTGAAATTCTTTGTGCAAATCTTTGAGCTCCTGTTCCTAAACCTGGAAAATCTCTTCCCCAAGTAGCAACCATTGATGCTTCAATTCTTTCAGCAGCAACAGCTGGAGCAGCTAAAGATGATGCAGCTACAGCAGCAACACCTGTTGCAGCAGCAGCTTTAAAGAACTTACGTCTTGAAGGTAATTTTTTACCTTTCAACTTTTTGTCTTTAATCATTTATTTCTCCTCTTTAGTTAATTAACTGCAGGATATTAAACACATATGTTACTTAGAGTCATTTTAAAAATGACCAATATTCAATGAAATACAACTTCAGATTGTTAATTTACTTTGTTTTTACAGTTTCCTGTTTTGAAGAATTCGTCAATATTATCAATAGCTAAGTTAGCCATCGCAGTTCTTGTTTCCTTAGTGGCACTGCCTAAATGTGGAAGAATGAAGGCACTTTTGTGCTTATAGTAACCTTTATTTAAATGTGGCTCATTTTTATAAACATCTAATCCTACTGCATAAACTTTTCTTCTGTTAAGTGCATCAATCATTGCCTCATCTTCAATAATGTCTCCTCTTGCAACATTTGTTACAACTGCGCCCTTTGGTAAATATTCAATTGTATCTTTATTAATCATATCAATTGTTTCTTTTGATGCTGGACAGCATACAGATAGTACATCTGATACAGATAAAAGATCTTTTAAATTATTATGATAAATAGCACCTTGCTCTTTATCCTCACTTAATTTTGATCTGTTATGATAGTGAATAATCATCCCAAGTGATTTTGCTACTTTTGCAATTTTTTGTCCAATTCTTCCCATCCCTAAAATTCCTAATCTAGTGCCTGTCAGTTGTTTCCCAATTAAAAGATCAGCTGACCAAACCCATCCTCCTTGCCTTGCTTGCTCAATTCCTTCTGAAGCTCTTCTACATGCACCTAAAATTAATAATACTCCAATTTCAGCAGTAGCATCTGTTAAAACATCTGGAGTATTTGTTACAGCAATACCTCTATTTTTTGCCGCCTCTAAATCAATATTTCCAAATCCAACTGCAAAGTTTGAAAGTATTTTAATACTATCTGGTAATTGATTAATTGTATCAGCATCTAACTTATCAGTTAATGCCGAAAGTATACCATCACAACCTTGGCTCATTTCTATTAATTTTTTTTGTGAGTAAAGTTCATCATTAAGATTTAAATTTGCATCAAACATTTCTTTTGCTCGATCCTCACAAGATCTTAACAATCTTCTAGTAACTAAAATTTTTTTCATACAAATTGATTAGTTTAAATCAAAGATTTTTCCAGGATTCATTATGTTATTAACATCTAATGATCTTTTAATAGATTTCATAACAGGAACATTATCTGGATGTTCTCTAAGTAAATAATGTTTCTTTTGAAGTCCAATACCGTGCTCACCAGTAATTGTTCCCTCAAGTTCAAGCGCTTTGTTGATTAAATCATCACTGTACTGCCTAATTTTTTTTTGTTTTTCCTGATCATCTGGATCATAAAGGACTATTGAATGGAAGTTTCCATCTCCTACATGACCTACCATTGGAGCAGTTAAACCTAACTTTCGAACTTCTTTTTCTGCCCATGAAATACATTCTACTAATCTTGAAATGGGCACACATACGTCAGTTGAATATACTTTCATATCGTTACCTAAAGCTTTAACCGAATAATACACATCATGTCTTGCTTTCCATAATTTTTTCTGCTCCTCAGGGGAAGATGCCCATTGAAAATCACTTCCTCCATTACTCTTTGAAATTTCTTCAACTATACCAATTGATTCATTATTTGAATTTTCGCTACCATGGAATTCAAAAAACAAAGTAGGCGAAGCTTTTATATTATCTAATTTTGAGTATTTAATACTTATTTCCATTTGATCTTTATTTAGCATTTCAATTCTCGCTATTGGAACACCGTATTGGATAACTTCTTGGGCAGCTTTTACTGCTGAGTCTAAATCTGGAAAGTAACACACTGCACTCATTATACTTTCAGGTATCGGAGATAACCTTAATTGAACTTCAGTGATTATTCCTAGGGTTCCTTCAGAACCAATAAACAAATTTGTTAAATTATATCCTGCAGAAGTTTTTTTTGTTCTGGCTCCAGTTTTAATAATATCTCCATTGGGTAGAACAACTGTTAGACCTGAGATTACAGTTCTCATAGTTCCATATTTCACAGCCATTGTACCTGATGCCGATGTTGCAGCCATTCCACCAAGAGCGGCATCTGCTCCTGGATCTATTGGAAAGAACACTCCATCCTCTCGAAGATATTCATTTAGCTGTTTTCTGGTTACATTTGCCTGTACTCTACAATCGAAATCTTCAGCATTGACACTCAATACTTTGTTCATTTTTTCAAGAGAGATTGTTATTCCATTTTGATTTCCAACAACATGGCCTTCTAATGAAGTTCCAGTACCAAAAGGAACAACCGGAATTTTGTGCTCATTACATAACTTTAATAACTGTGATACTTCTTCATTAGTTTCAGGAAATACTACAGCTTTTGAGAGAATTGGATCATAAGTATCTTCTCCTCTAGCATAGTTTGCTCTTGTAGATTCTGAGGTGGAAAACCTTCCATTAAAAATTTTTTTTAATTCTATTTGAACACTTTCATTCATAATTAAATATTATAGAAGTTTCTTTTAAAAAATACAGTCTATTTAGAAAGCATCTTGCCTATGTTTTCTAAGGCTTGCTGTATGTTATCTCTAGATGCGGCAAAACTAAATCTTACATAATCTTGGCAAGTTTGACCAAATGCAGTTCCCGGTACTATTGCTACTCCAGCTTCATGCATAGCTTTTTTACAAAACTCAGCACCTGTCATTCCAGTACCTTTTACATTTGGAAACGCATAAAAAGCTCCACCTGGGAGACTGCATTCTATTCCTGGTAAATCATTTAAACCTTTATGAATTAAATTTCTTCTTAATGTAAACTTATCTAACATATCTTTAATTGAATCATCTGGTCCATCCAATGCAGCTATACCAGCAAATTGTGCTGCTGCATTTACGCAAGACACACTATTGATTAATAATTTATTGACATGTTCAACTAGTTCTTTTGGCCAAAAACTCCAACCTAATCTCCATCCAGTCATTGAATATGCTTTACTCCAACCTTCTAATACAATTAACCTGTCTCTTAAATTTTCATAATGAAAAAATGATGGCATTTCTTTGTAGTCAAAAATTTGTCTACTATAGATTTCATCGCTTAAGATCGTAACATGCGGATGTTTTTCTAACTCTTTAGCAAAATAATCTATGACTGGTTTTTCAACAAAACTTCCTGTTGGGTTATTTGGGTTAATTAAAATTAACAATCTAGTTTTATCAGTAATTAAAGATAATATTTTATCTGGATCAAATTTAAGATCTTTATCTTCAGTAAGATCGTATGGTACTGGTGTTGACCCCGTATAATTTATCATTGATTCATAAATTGGAAATGCAGGTGTGGGATGAATTATTTCTGCCCCTGGTTCACCAAAACATTGAATTGCATAACTCATTGTAGGTTTACCACCTGGCATAATCAAAATTCTTTCAGCATCAATATCTGTATTGTATCGTTTTTTAATCCACCTTGTTACGGCTTCTCTACATTCTGGAATTCCGTTAGACATAACATATCCATGATGACCATCGTCTAAAGCTTTTTTAGCAGCTTCAACTACATGTTTTGGTGTTTTAAAATCTGGTTGACCTAATCCCAAATGTATCATTGGGTGACCCTTTGCCTCTAATGCTTTTGCTTCAGCTAATACGCTGAATGCAGACTCTGTTCCTAAATTTTCTAAATTTTTCGCAAGTATCATAATTTTATTTTTTAAAGTGAGAAAACTAACTGAAAAGGTTAACTATGTCTATTAATTAAAATTTTTATCTTCTATAAATAATTTTGGACTCATCTAAGTCTTTTATACTTTTACATCCCATCAATATCATATTACGTCTTATTTCATCGTGCATATTTTGCAGTAATCTTTCTACTCCTTGTTGGCCACCAGCCCCTAAACTAAACAAAAATGCTTTACCAAAACTACAAGCTGTCGCACCTGCTGCTAATGCTTTAAGAACATGCGTTCCTCTTCGAACTCCACCATCTAAAATTACCTCTAATTTATCACCTACAGCATCTCTGATAGCTTTTACTTGGTCAAATGGAGACCTAGATCCATCTAGTTGTCTTCCACCGTGGTTTGATATCATTACAGCGGTACATCCAATATCTATCGCTCTTTTAGCATCATCAACTGACATAACTCCTTTAAGTGCAATTGGGCCATCCCATTTTTTTATACAATATTCTGCATCTTTCCAATTCATAGCAGGATCATATTGCTCATTTATATATCCCATAACTGACTGGGCAATATTTGTACCTTTATCAACTTTATCTTTAAGATTTGCTAATTCAAATTTCTTATGTGTAAAATAGTTAAAGACCCACTTAGGTTTCATAGCAAAACTCATTAAACTATCTAAAGTAAATTTTGGTGGTGTTGTAAAACCTGTTCTATGATCTCTTTCCCTATTTCCAGCAACAATAGTATCAACTGTAATACACATTCCATTAAAGTTTGCTCTTTTACATCTATCAATCAAATCATTGGTTATAGATTGGTCCTTGTGAATATATAATTGGAAAATTTTTGGCCCACTTGAAAGATTTGCAATTTCTTCAATCGAAAATGAAGCCATAGTAGACATGCTGTATATCGTGCCAAATTTTTCAGCAGCACGTGCAGAAGCTTTATCTCCATCTGGATGGTACAAGCTTTGCATGGCGGTAGGTGATAAAAAAATTGGCATATCCATCTTTGTTCCAAAAACCTCTGTCTTTAAATCAGGTTCACCAACACTATTTAAAATATTTGGAATTAGATCACATTCATTAAATGAGTCTGTGTTCCTATTCATTGTAACTTCGTCGTCTGCTCCTCCGTCTATATAATGAAAAATAGGTGCAGGGAGTTTTTTTTTTGCTAACTTTCTAAAGTCATCAAAGTTATAGCAATTGCTTAAACTCATTATCGTCTGTATCTTAAATTACTTCTGTTTAGGTCACCGATTTTTGTACAACCCATTAGTTTCATATCTCGTTGCAGTTCAGTTTTATATTGATTTAGTGCTCTTTCTACTCCTGCTTGACCTGCTGCAGCTAAAGCATAAAGATAAAGTCTTCCGCCAGAACACGCTTTAGCGCCTAAGGATAATGCTTTGAGCATATGAGTTCCTCTATGAATTCCTCCCTCACATATAACATCAAGTTTATCTCCGACAGCATCAACTATTTCTGCCAATTGATCAAATGGAGACCTAGATCCATCGAGTTGTCTTCCTCCATGATTAGAAACCATTATACCCGTACATCCAATATCTACAGCTTTTTTTGCATCTTCAACACTCATAATGCCTTTAAGAGCAAAATGACCTCCCCATTTAGAACAAAGATTTTCAGCATCTTTCCAATTCATAGATTGGTCTAACATAGTAGAAAAATAACTTCCAATTGAGGAGTTAGTACTTGTACCTTCTTTCACAAAATCTTGAAGGTGAGGCAATTCAAATTTACCTTTTGTTAGATAATTTATTCCCCACATTGGCTTAGTAGCAAAACTAAACAAACTTGATAAAGTTAGCTTAGGTGGAGATGTGAAACCAGTTCTTAAATCTCTCTCCCGATTTCCACCAGTAATCGTATCTACTGTTAAAGCCATTACGTCAAATTTTGCTGCTTTAGCTCTCTCTAAACAAGAGTCGTTTAACCCTCTGTCTTTGTGGAAATAAAATTGAAACATCTTGGGAGTATCAATCATAGAAGAAATTTCCTCTACACTTACAGTGGCTAAAGCTGAAACACCAAACATCGTATTAAATTTTTTTGCTGCCTTTCCAACTGCTCTTTCTCCATCATAATGAAAAAGTCTTTGTAACGCTGTAGGTGCTAAATAAAATGGTAAGTCTAATTTTTTTCCAAATATTGTTGTTGAAAGGTCAACATTTTCAACACCCCTTAAAACATTTGGAACTAAATCGACATCATCAAAAGCACTAGTATTTCTAGCATAAGTTATTTCATCGTCAGCTGCACCGTCAATGTAGTGAAAAATTGGAGAAGGTAATTTTTTTTTTGCTAATTTTCTAAAATCACTAAAATTGTGACAATCTTTTAAATTCATATCTTTAAATTAAAATTTTTTTAAAAAATTTAACATATAACTATTTGCCCCAGGATTATTATCTCCAAGATTTGCATTAGAAATATGATTGTAAGACAAAGCTATTTCACTTTTTTTACTTATATTATAAGAAATTTGAATTTCAGTTTTGAATTCGATCACATGGCGAAGATCTTTTCCATTTCCTTTATCATATAAACCAGGAGTAAAACTTGGTGTTATATTAAATGAACCCTTATCATAAGTAGTTTGAAAACCTTTATAAATATATTTAGCATTATCTACTGTTAAAAAAAAACCTGTTACTGGATACAGTTTGCCTAAAAAACTATCATAATGATTATTTAAATTTATATATTGAACTCCATAAAGAGTGGATTTAGCACCTTCATCGCTAAAATCAAAAGTCCCAGTATATAAGCTCCATTTGTTCTCAAAATTTTTATCGTCAGCACTTACAGAACTAAATAAAAGAATAAAAAAAACTAATATTTTTAAATAAAATTTCATAATAAAATTTTATGTTACTTTATAGATACTTTTCTAAGAATTAAAATACCGCCAAAAACAAATAAAATCAAAGGTAATACCCAAAGCAAAACTGTGTTTTTGCTAATTTCTGGATCATAAACTATCCACTCTCCATATTTACTCTTAAGAAAATCATAAATCTGTTCATCATTTTTACCTTCATCGATTTTATTTTGAATTAATATTTTCATACTTAAGGCAAAATCAGATTGAGAGTCATAAACTGATTGTCCTTGACAAATTAAGCATCTCAAATTTTTTGAAATTTGATCAACTTTTTCAGAATTAGCTCCATGTGAAAGATTAAAAAAACTAATTAAGTAAAATATTATAAGTACTAAAATTTTAATTTTCATTTTTTATTATCATTTTAAGTTCAGCAAGTTTTTCATCATCTATTGGACCTATATATTTTTTTAAAATAGTTTTAGACTTATTGTGAATTAGAATTGTTTCGGGCACACCATATGCGCCTAGTTCAATTGAATTAACTCCAGAAGGATCAACTACAATTTTAGAATAAGGATTGCCTAATTCTTTTATAAATTTTTTTGCATTAATCTCGTTATCTTTATAATTAATTCCTATTATGTTTAATTTATCCAATGATTTTAAGTTAAGCAGAAAAGAATGCTCATCTCGACAGGGTAGACACCAAGAGGCCCAAATATTAATTATTGAAAAATCTTTATCATTTATCAATTCATGTAATGTTGACTCTTCATCAGAGTAAAGAAACTTTGCCTTAAAGTTAAAATCAATTTTACTTGAGTTTAAATTAGGAGAATAATTATTTGTTTTATCCAGGCCTTTAAGAAGAATAAAAAAACTTACAATAACCAGAAAAACTAATGCTATTAGCCTAATATTTTTAACCATTTTTTTTTACAATGCTTAATATCCCTCCAAAGGAAATTAATATTATTGATATCCAAATCCATATCATAAACGGTTTTATTTGGTACCTGACATTATAGAATCCATCATTTTTTAATATATTAAATACTAAAAAATTATCTGAATATAATGTTGACTCAATATCAGCTTCACTAGTTATTGTCTGGGGTTGATCATAAACTCTAACTTCTGGTTTTAAATTAATCGAATTATTTTTATCTGTAATTTTAAAGTTTGCTTCTAAAGATTGATAATTTTTATTTTCATTAATTTTAAGACTTTCAAATTTAATCGTTTTATTTAAAAATTTTCTTTCATCACCAACTTTCATATTAGATGAATATTCTTTAGCTAGGACACCATTAACTAAAACACTTAAAATAAATAAACTAAAACCAAAATGAGATATTTTTTGAGATAAATTTGTTTTTTTTACTGAAAAATCTTTAATAGTAATAAAAAAAAGAAAAAAGCTTGCTATAAAAAGTGGGAGTGAAAATAAATAAGAAATTCCAACTCTTTTTAAAAAAATAAAAGAAACAATTATTGATAAAATGAAAAATAAAAGTTGCTGTAGATTAATTTTATTTATTTTATCTTTTATCCAATTAAAGTTTGGTCCAATTGCCATAAAAATTAAAAAAGGAATCATAAAAGGTACAATTAATTTATGATAAAAGGGAGGACCAATTGAAATTTTATCATTATTTACTACTTCTAGAAATATTGGATAAACTGTACCAATTAAGACAACTGATAAAAAAAACATCATGAACAGGTTATTGACCAGAACAGCTGTTTCTTTACTAATAATATAAGTTTTTGTGAAATTGTTTTTGATTTTGTTTTGATAAAAAAAATAAATAAAAATAGACAAAGTAATTAATATAAATAAAAAGCAAAGAATAAACACTCCTCTTGATGGATCGTTTGCAAAAGTATGAATTGAATTTAAAATTCCAGATCTGACTAGAAATGTTCCGCTCATACTTAATGAAAAAGTTGTAATTGATAAAATTACTGCCCAAGAATGAAATATTTCT
Organism: uncultured Pelagibacteraceae bacterium; assembly: GCA_902562645.1. GTDB lineage: Bacteria > Pseudomonadota > Alphaproteobacteria > Pelagibacterales > Pelagibacteraceae > Pelagibacter. The sequence continues at coordinate 123,276 of CACETY010000001.1, read as the reverse complement.
CTTTTTTCTAGAATTAAAATAGTATGAAATAAAGCTGTTAAACAAAACCATGGCATAAGAGACACATTTTCAACTGGATCCCAAAACCAAAAACCTCCCCATCCTAATTCATAATAAGCCCATATAGATCCTAATAAAATTCCAATAGATAAAAAAATCCACGAAATTAGTACCCATTTCTTTATATGCTTAGCCCAAATTTTATTTACTGAACCAGATACTAAGGCTGCGAGTGAAGAAGAAAAAATTATAGATGTTCCAACATATCCTAAATACAAAATTGGTGGATGAATTGCTAATGCAGGATCTTGAAGTATTGGATTTAATCCAGTTCCCTCGTTTGGAATTGGATATAAATTCATAAATGGATTGGATGTAAAAAGAATAAATAATAAAAATCCTAAAATTATTATTTGCTGAAAAAATAAAGTTAAAATTCTATATTTATTTGAAAGATTTTTTGAGGTTATTGTAAAAATAAATAAAAAAATTGATAGTACTAACAACCAAAGAAGTAAACTTCCCTCATGGTTTCCCCATGTTCCTGAAATTTTATAGAACAAAGGTTTAGAAGTATGAGAATTATTATAGACTGTCTCATTACTAAAATCTGAGGTTATAAAAGCTATTATAAGAGCAAAGAAACTTATTATAATCATTAATGATTGAATAGAAAGTAGTGAAAAAATTCTTCCACTAGCATTTATATTATTCCTATTTAATAATATTGGAGATTGAATGATTATTAAAATTGACGACAGCAAAGCAATATAAAGTGAATAGTTTCCAATTTGGTTTAGCATTAATTACTCTCTTTTATTGCCTCTTCCACTTCAGGTGGCATGTAATTTTCATCATGTTTTGCTAAAATCTTAACAGCAGTTAAAAAATTGCGATCTTTTAAAAAACCTTCGGCTACAACTCCTTTTCCCTCCTCAAATAAATTCGGAACGGAGCCGCTATAATTAACGATTAATTCATTTTTGAAGTCAGTGATAACAAAGTTAACTTCTGACTGATTAACATTAATTGATTTTTCTTTAACCATACCACCAACCCTTATTTTTTTTGATGTTAGCTCTGTTAAATTTTTTATTTCAGTTGGTGATTTAAAATAAACAACATTTTCCTCAAGAGATTTAAAAACTAAAAAAATAATTAAGACTAATGAAAAGAATATAGATAATATAAAGATGGCTCTTAGTTTAACTTTTTTACCATACATGAAAATAAAAGTTAAATTTTAGATGCAGATGAAGTAGCTAGTATTTCTTTATATGTCTCTTGTTTTTTTGCTATTTCAATTTTATCAGTATCTAAATTTTCAAAACGAACCCTAAATTTCTTTTGCTCTTTAACTAGTTGAAGTTTGATTACTGAATATAAAATACAGAAACAAGAAAGAGTAAATGCAAAAGAAGACCATACATAGAGACCGTATCCATTCATGTATAAAACTTCGTTAATCATAATCTATCTAATCCTTTATTTTTTATTTTTATCAGTTCTGTATTATATTTCATCAAAAATATCAAAAGCGAAAAAAGTGCAAATGCCGCAGTCATTATGCCTAAAGGTAACAACATGGAAGCATGAATAGAAGTTTCTGTAAAAATATTTACTGAAGAAGGTTGGTGCAATGTTGACCACCATTCAACAGAAAATTTGATTATTGGGACATTTATTAAACCTATTATTGCTATGTACGAACTAATCTTTACAGCTTTTTCCTCATTGTCAGTTACCCTCCAACTTAGAAGAAACATCAAATAGAAAAAAGCAAGTAATAACATTGAGGTTATTCTTGCATCCCATGCCCACCAAGTACCCCAAGTAGGTTTACCCCAGATAGAACCTGTAACTAAAGCAATGATGTTAAAAACAAAACCAGATGGTGCTAAACTTTTTGTTATTAAAGAAAGATTTTTATTTTTAAATACCAAAATTCCAAATGATAAAATTGCAATTAAGGAAAAAATTCCAAGTGATATCCAAGCGGCTGGAACATGCACATACATAATTCTAACAGAGTCACTTTGTTTATAGTCCTCAGGAGAGAGAATTAGTGCCTCAACAAGACCGACAGTTATTATTACTAAAAAAACAATAAATACATATTTTTGTGTTTTATTTATAATTTTTAATAAATTGTTTGGTTTTAAATAGTTGAGCATTTTCTATTATCTATAGCACAAATTTAATTTATGAAAATTGTTCTGGTGAGTTATTCTGACCAAGAACACAGAGGGAGATAAAATAAATGGGGATTATAGCGTCCTTGGTCAAAATATAATTTATTTTAGACATAATCTATGACGAAGGTTTGCACGAAATGTGTTTAAATAATGTAAATTATCTTAGTTTGAAGGTTTAAAGTAACCAGAGCCTTTTTTTCCTGAGAATATCTCATTAATTAGAGGGTGTTTAATTGGCTCATCAGAGTCGTCCACTAATAAATTTTGCTCAGAGACGTATGCTTCATACGTGATTTCATCATTTTCTGCTAACAAATGATAAAATGGTTGGTCTTTTCTAGGTCTTACGTTTTTTGGTATAGATTGGTACCATTCTTCCGAGTTATTAAACTCAAAATCAACATCATAAATTACACCTCTAAAGTCGAAGTGTTTATGTTTTACAACATCTCCTATTGAAAATTTTCCTTTTTGAATAGTCACCACATAAATATGGATATTTAAAAATAAAAATCAATAAAAAAAATATGAATGTTTTATTATTCTGCTATTATGTAGCAGTGAATAAATCTGTTTTAAAATTTGTTACTGATTTAGGACCTTTAGTAATATTTTTTTATTTTTATTATAATAATGATAAAAACTTAATTATTGCAATACCTCCACTTATAGTTGCAACTATTATAGCAGTTTTAATAATGTGGATTGTTGAAAAGACAATTCCAAAAGTACCTTTAATAAGCGGAATATTAATTACATTATTTGGTGGTTTAACAATTTATTTTGATGATCCTATATTTATTTACATGAAACCAACAATTATAAATATATTGTTCGGTCTTGCATTAATGTTTGGCAAATACTTTACAAATGAACCAGTTTTAAAAAAATTACTTGGAAAATCTATGCCATTAAGTGATGAGGGTTGGGAGATTTTAAATAAAAGATGGACGTACTTCTTTTTTGGATTAGCAATTTTAAATGAAATAATTTGGAGAACACAAACAGAAGAATTTTGGGTTAATTTTAAAGTTTGGGGAATGTTGCCAATAACCTTTATTTTTACCGCTTTTCAAATAGGTTTAATAAACAAATACAAACTTAATGAATAGAAATTTAAAATTAGTAGTAAATAATAAGAATAGAGATGAAGATAAAAAACTTTTTTTTGAGAGAACTGAATTAAAAATTATTTTAGATCTTTATGCAAAAATGGTTTCCTCAGGTAATTGGAAAGACTATGGTCTTTCTATTTCGGGAAAGCAGGTAAGTTTTAGTGTTTTTAAAAATGCTGCTGAAAAAGCTAAATATAAAATTTGTAAAAATTTTAAGCCTTCAAACAAAAATCTTAAATATTTAATTACAGATACTAATGGTAAAATACTAAAAAATTCATTTGATCTTAAGATACTCTTGAATAAAGTTGATTGGAAAAAAATTTAGTTTTTATCTTCTTTGACCGAATAATCTTAAAAGCATTATAAATAAATTTATAAAATCTAAATATAAAGTTAGTGCTCCCATAACAGCTTTTTTACCCATTAGCTCACCACTGTCAGAGGCAGCATACATGTTTTTAATTTTTTGTGTATCGTATGCCGTTAAGCCAACAAATATTAAAACACCAATTATTGATATTGCAAAATACATCATTGATGATTTTAAGAATATATTGACTATTGATGCAATTATTATCCCGATTAAACCCATCATTAAAAAAGATCCCATCTTAGTTAAGTCTCTCTTTGTTGTATAACCATAAATACTCATAGCACCAAAAGTTGCTGAAGAAATAAAGAATACTCTTGTTACACTCAAACCTGTGTAAACTAGTAAAATTGATGAAAGTGATAATCCCATTAAAGCTGCAAATACCCAAAAAGTAGTTTGAGCTCTAGATGCACTCATTTTATTTATGCCAAAGCTCATGTAGAATACAATCCCTAGAGGAGCCAGCATTACAATCCATTTCAATCCAGATAAATAAATTGCATTTCCGAATTCAGTTAGTCCAACAATGGCACCATTTGGGTCTGTTACAACAGACATTTTAAAAGATAAAAGTGCAATTATACCAGTAAGCAATACACCGGTTGCCATATAATTATAGACTTTTAACATGTAGGCTCTTAAGCCTTCATCCATAACAACTGTTTGTTTAGCTGCAGTTGCTTTATTTAGAATATTTTCTTTATTGAATTCCATAATATTTATATAAGTTTTTTTTTTGAGATTTTCAAGTCGTCAAAATAAATATAACAAACATTAAGTGTAACTGACCATGAATTATAAAAAACTAGGAAATACTGACTTAAATGTGAGCACAATCTGTCTTGGGACAATGACTTGGGGTGAACAAAATAACCAAAGTGAGGCATTTGAACAAATGAATTACTCTTTAGAAAATGGGGTTAATTTTTGGGATACGGCTGAACTTTATGCAGTTCCACCAAAAGCTGAAACATATGGTCATACAGAAACTATTATTGGAAATTGGTTTGAGGAAACAAAAAAAAGAAAAGATATAATACTAGCATCCAAAGTGGGTGGCCCTAGCAGAAAATATATTAGAAATGGGGAAAATAGTTTTACTGGAAAAAACTTAGAGGATGCTCTTCACGGAAGTCTAAAAAGATTAAAGACCGATTATATTGATCTTTATCAATTACATTGGCCCGAAAGAAACGTAAACAACTTTGGAAAATTGGGTTACGAACACAAAGAAAACGACTGGAATAAATTTGAAGATGTTTTGGAAAACTTAAATAAATTTATTAAACAAGGCAAAATTAGATATGTTGGTTTATCAAATGAAACTCCATGGGGAGTGATGAATTATCTTCAACTTGCAAAAGATAAAGACCTACCAAGAATGATGGCAATTCAAAATCCATATAGCCTATTGAATAGATCTTACGAAGTGGGGTTGGCTGAAGTATCAATAAGAGAGAACATTGGGTGTTTGGCTTATTCACCACTTGCAAGTGGTTACCTAAGCGGTAAATATAGAAATAAACGTTTTCCTAAAGGATCAAGAATGGAGAGAGATTTTGATTTTTGGACTAGATACAGAAAGCCAAATACGGAAAATGCAGTTGAAGATTATTACAAAATTAGTCAGAAATTTGAACTGGATATGAGTCAAATGTCTATAAAATTCTGTGAAGTACAAGACTTTATGACTAGTGTAATTATTGGAGCAACAACTATGGAGCAGTTGAAAACTAACGTAGAAAGTGTAAAAGTGAATCTTGATAGTGAAGTAATAAAAGAAATAAATTATGTACAAAAAAAATATCCAAATCCATGTCCTTAATTAAAAGAATATTTGTAAAAACATTAATATTATCGGTATATTCAATAACCTTTGCTCAGTCTGAAGATTTAACAAAATTAGGTACATTTAAAGATTGGAATGCAGTTGCAGTTTTTAATGAAACTGGGAAAATCTGTTTTGCTTATTCAGTTCCAGTTAGACAATCTCCTAAAGCAAGCATTAGAAAAGCTAGATTGTTTGTATCATTTAGACCAGAAGATAAAATTTCAGATGAAGTAAGCATAACATCTGGTTACGATTTTAATCCACAAAACGCAATTTTAGCTACATCAGGTAAATCTAAATTTGAATTTGATTTACCACAAAATAAATTTGCTTGGATTTCTAGTGGAAAAACAGAACAAAAAATAATTAAAAGAATGAAAAAGGCATCTAGGCTAATGATAACTGCTTATAAACAAAGTGGTACTCAAACTACTGATGACTATTCTTTAATGGGATTTACAAAAGCTTATAACGCTGCAAAAAAAAGCTGCACTTAAATGAAAAAACAAAAGAAGATTGTACTCGCCTATTCAGGTGGTTTGGATACGTCTATCATTCTTAAATGGCTTCAAGAAAATTACGATGCTGAAGTTATAGCATACACTGCTGATGTTGGGCAGGAAATGGATAAAAAAAAAATAATTAAGAATGCAAAAAAATTGGGAGTTAAAAAAATCATAATACAAGATCTAAAAAATATTTTTGTTAAGGATTATGTTTACCCAATGATAAGAGGCCACGCTCTTTATGAAGGTGTTTATTTATTAGGTACATCCATAGCAAGACCACTGATTGCAAAAGATCAAATTAGAGTAGCTAAAAAATATAATGCTTATGCTGTCTCACATGGTTCGACAGGAAAAGGAAATGATCAAGTAAGATTTGAATTAGGATATCATTATTTTGGTCCTAAAATTAAAATAATTGCGCCATGGAGAATTTGGAAGTTAAAATCAAGAACCGATCTAATTAATTATGCAAAAAAACATGGAATACCCATTCCAAAAGACAAAAAAGGTGCACCACCTTTCTCAGTTGATGATAATTTATTTCATACTTCAACTGAGGGTAAAGTTTTAGAAAATCCTAAAAATTCAGCACCAGAATTTATTTTTCAAAGAACAACTTCTCCTGAAAAGGCTCCAAATAAACCAAGCTTTGTTACTATTAATTACAAAAATGGTGACCCTATTGGTTTAAATGGAAAAAAATTATCTCCAGCAAAAGTTTTGGATAAATTAAATCAATTAGCTGGAAGAAATGGAATAGGAAGAGTGGATTTAGTCGAGAATAGATTTATTGGAATAAAGTCTAGAGGAGTTTATGAAACTCCTGGAGGAACATTATTGCTTGTCGCTCACAGGGCAATCGAGTCTGTAACTTTAGATAAAGAGACAATGCATAAAAAAGATGAGGTTATGCCAAGATATGCAGAGCTTGTTTATAATGGTTATTGGTATTCAAAAGAAAGATTTAAAATACAAAAGATTGTTGATTTGAAAAAAAATAAAGTAAATGGATCAGTAAAACTCAAACTTTATAAAGGAAATATTACAATTCAATCAAGACAAACTTCAAGTAATGCTTATTCAATGAAAAAAGTTTCTTTCGAGGAAAATAAAACTTTTAATAAATCAAATGTAGAAAGATTTATTAATTTTCATAAAAAAAAATTAAGATAAAAATAAATGGAATTTAAAACTACAAGAGCTTCGGCTATAGAGAAGTTAGATAATTTTATAAAAAATAATCTAGGAGAATATTCAAAATTAAGAAATTTTGATTTTGGTCCTGATAAACGATCTAATACATCTTGCTTATCACCATATATTACACATGGGGTGATTAATGAAAAAGAAGTGATTAGTAAATCACTGGAAAGATTTTCCTTTTCAAAAAATGAAAAATTTATTCAAGAAGTTTTGTGGCGGACATATTGGAAAGGTTGGTTGGAACTAAGATCAGGAGTTTGGGATGATTATTTATTAGATTTAAAAAGAATAAAAGAAGAATTTAAAGATAATAAAAGTTACTTAAATGCCATTGAAGGTAACACTGAAATTGAATGCTTCAATGAATGGGTAAATGAACTTAAGACTTATAATTATTTGCATAATCATACCAGAATGTGGTTTGCAAGCATTTGGATATTTACACTAGAATTACCTTGGCAACTTGGTGCTGAATTTTTTATGCAACACTTATACGATGGTGATACTGCATCTAACACTTTAGGTTGGCGTTGGGTTGCAGGTATTCAAACTCAAGGGAAACATTATCTTGCAAGTGAATGGAATATTAAAAAATTTACAAATAATAGATTTGAAAATATTAAACTTAAAGAAAATGCACCCCCAATAATAAATGATAAAAATTATACTATTCTTCATAAAACTTTTGAAAATCCGATAAATATTGAAGAGAAAAACTTACTAGTTTTTGAAAACAACTTAGCATTTGAAATCACTGACTTCACATTACAAAAATTCAAAAAAATTCTTCTTATTGATATTAAAAATGAAAAAAGAAATATTAAACTTAGTGAAAATGTACTGAATTTTAAGAATAGTTTAATTGAAGAACAAAAGAAAAGGTTAGAGGAAAAATCAATTAATTGTAAGATTATTGATATAAACGAAATTAAAAACTTAGAAAGTTGTTACTGCCTTTATCCAACTGTTGGAGAAAATTTAGATTACATAAATCAAAACTCGCTAAAAAATATTGAGTTTCTTTATAGAAAGTTAGATCAAAATTCATGGAAGTTTTGTAACAAAGGTTTTTTTAACTTTAAAAAATATATTCCTAAAATAGTTGAAAACCTTGAATAAATTGTAATTGAAATTTTTTTAATTTATGAGATAAAAATAATATGCAAAACCCACAGATATTAGAATTAATTGAAAATTTAAAGGGAAGAAGAAACTACGAAGAAAAAAAGGCTTCTAAGTTAGGCTTTAACTCTCTTTATGCATATTTTGAAAACAAACTATTGCAAGAAAAAACTGCTTTAGAAGAAAGTGCAAGAGAGCAAGAAATAGAAAAAACTGAAGAAAAATTATTAAAAGAAGAAAAAAATAAGCCAAAGAAAACTTGCGGCTGTTGTTAAATTCCTAAATTTTTTAAAGACTGAAATTCACCAATTTTAAAAATAATTGCATCTTCTTTTTTAAAACCATATTTTTCTGCATTATCTTTAAATCTAACGGGTGGCTCCATTATTGGCTCTAATGATAAAACAAAAGTACCCCAGTGCATACCTAAAACTTTTGTACTTTTAAGGTCTCTTGCAATACTTAAAGCCTCTTCAGGATTAGTATGGTAAGAGGATTTATCTTTATTAGGTGATAATGGATAAAAATTATAAGCTCCAATATTAATAAGTGTTAAATCAATAGGTCCGTATTTTTCACCTAATTCTTTATATATATTCCCAACTCCAGTATCACAAGCAAAGAGTATTTTTTTATTCTTATATTCAATTAAAAAGTTTCCCCATAAAGTTTTATTAGTATCTGTTAAGCTTCTTTTTGACCAGTGGACTGCGGGTACTAATGTTACTTTAAGGTTTTCATTAACTTTAATTTCATCATACCAATCCATTTCAGTCACATCTTTGTAGCTATTTCGTGTGAAATATTTTCCAAGCTTTAGAGGAAGTAAAACTTTTGCATCCTTAAAAGGAAATCTTCTAATTGTAGTCATATCTTGATGATCGTAATGATTATGAGTTAGAAGAAATAAGTCTGTCTTAGGAATTTCATTTAAATCTAGGGCTGTTTTAACATATCTTTTTGGACCAAAAATTAGTGGGCCTGCATTTTTTGAAAAAACAGGATCAGTTATAATTATTGTATTTCCAAGCTTTATTAAGAAAGTTGCATGTCCAATCCAACCGACATAATCATCATTTTTTAAATTTTCTAAATTTGAAAGAACTCTTTGTTTATCAATAACATGATCATCGGGAACAGACATATTAAGTTTTTTCTTTTCTTTGTTGAATACTTTAAAGGACCATTTGAAATTAGAGTTTCTCTCAGGTGAACCCTCTGGGTTTCTGAAGCTACCGTCTGGTAAGTGATGATAAGGTATTTTTTCCATAGCTAATGATAAAGAATTATAAATAAAAAAATAAGAATTTAAATTGATAACTTTGGTAATTATCTTTAATTAATTAACGATCTTTTGAAACACTCAATTGTATTTTTTAAAAGACATGCAATTGTCATAGGTCCAACGCCACCTGGAACTGGTGTTAAAGCTTTTGCAACTTTTGAAACTTCTTCAAAATTTACATCACCCACTATACCATTTTCTGTTTTATTTATTCCGACATCTATAACTATTGCATCTTTTTTTACCCAATCTCCCTTTATAAGTTCAGGAATTCCAACTGCTGCAACAATCACATCTGCCTCAAAGCACTCATGCTGAAGGTCTTTAGTTTTTGAATGAGTAATCGTTACTGTACAATCTTCTTGAAGTAAAAGCTGCGCCATAGCTTTTCCGTTTAAATTTGATCTACCAATCATGACGGCTTTTTTTCCCGTTAGGTTAGGTTCAATTTTTTTTAATAAGTAATAACATCCAAGTGGTGTACAAGGAATTGATCCTTGATATCCAGACGATAGATTACCCACATTCATTGGATGTAAACCATCTACATCCTTGTGTGGTGAGATAGTTTCAATAACATGTTGCTTGTTGATATGTTTGGGTAATGGTAATTGAACTAAAATTCCTGAAACTGTTTCATCCTTATTAAGTTCCTCTATTTTATTTAAAACAGTTTTTTCATCCACTGTATCTGGATATTTTATAACTTCTGATTTCAGGCCAACTTGTTTTGCTGATTTTTCTTTATTTCTTACATAAATTTGGCTTGGAGCTAAGTCCCCAATTAAAATTACTGTAAGACCTGGAACTTTATTGTGTTTCTGTTTTAAACTCTCAACTTCTTGTTTTAGTTGTTCTCTTAGTTCAGCTGATTGTTTTTTTCCGTCAATTAAAATCATGATATTAAAAAATTAGTGGTGCTATGTAGAGCTTCATACACATTTCTATAAACCATATCAACAAAAGAAGAATTATTGGCGATATATCAAAAGCACCAAGGCTAGGTAAAAAACCCCTGATTTTATTGAGAATTGGATCGGTGAGTTTATAGGTAAATTCTAAAATTGAATAAACAAATCTGTTCGATGTATTTAAGACATTAAAAGCTATTAACCAGCTAATAACAACGTTTGCTATCACGACATATGAATATAATTTCAAAAGTTGGAGAACTAAATAAAATATAGCTATCATTTCTTTTCTACATAAATAGACGTGCTTGGGAAAGCAAAAGAGGCTTTGTTACTCTCTACAATTTCTTTAATCTTAATTGCAAGTCTTTCCTTTACTAATAACATTTCGCTCCAACTATTTGTTTTTGTGTAACATCTCACATACATATCTATTGAGCTATCAGAAAATTTATCGACTCTTACCGATACTCCAACAGCTGTATCATAATCTTCTGAATGATTAATAAAATTCTCTATGTCATTTCTAATAGTTTTTAATTGTTCTACCGTTGAATCGTATTGAAGAGTTATCGTCCAACTAATTCTCCAGTTAGTTATTTGACTTTTATTTATAACAGCATTTTCTGCAAACTGAAAATTGGGTATAATAGCTAAAGATTTGTCAAATTTTCTTATTACGGTGGATCTAAAACCTATTTTTTCTACTACACCCTCAATTATTCCCTCAACTTCGATCCAATCACCCATCTTAAATCTTTTCTCTACAAGAACTAAAATTCCTGAAATCAAATTTTTAAATAAATCTTGAGCTCCTAATGCAACAGCAACACCAAATAAACCTAGTCCAGCTATTATCGGACCAATTTTAATTCCCCATAATTCTAAAACTGCTGCAGCACCTAAAATTAAAATTAAAATTTTAAGTGATTTAATGATCCAACCGATTAATTCTCTAGTTAAAATTTTATCAAACCCACTGAGAATGTAAGAAATTGGCTCAATTATTTGATGAATAATCCAAAAAAGTAGAATTGTAATTAAAGTTCTATTTACATTGTCTAAAAATAATCTGGTGTCTTCTGAAAAAGACATATAATAGCTCGCAAAAAATACCCCTAAAACAATTGGAAGAAATCTTGCTGGTCCCTCCATTGCCTTAACAAAAGTATCATCAAGTTTATTAGTGGTTCTTTTTGAAATTAATTCTAATTTTCTTATTACTAATTTACTGATCAAGCCTCTAAAAACTAGGAATATAAAGAATATCCCAAGACCTATTAAGATCTCAACAAAGTTAACACCCAATATCCCTTTTTCCCAAACTGATAGAAAAAGTCCTGTAAAATTATCAAAAACATCCATGGCTAAATTTTATATAGCAAAAACTCTTCTTCACCAGGGTTAAATAGAAAAATTTTTTTCCACTTGATCTCATTTAAAATTGATGATGCTTTTTCACCCATACACATCAAATTAGTATCCATCCAACTATCTAAAAGGTCATATTTTTTAAGTAAATTTAATAAGCTCTTAGCACTATTTTCTGAGTAAACATAAATTATGTCAGGAATTGACTTTTTTAGTTCTGTTCTGAATTCCTCTTTTATTTCTAAAGTTGAAGAAACTGTATAATTAATCAATCTTTTTAAAGAATAACCCTCTGAAATAAGATCTTTATCTAACCTACTGGAAACTACTTCTCCACTTACGTAAAGAAGTGATCCATTTTTTGAGTCAAAGTTTTGTAATATTAATTCTTTTAAATTATTTACATTTCCTTCTGCAGAAATAATATTTTGAAAACCGTTTAACTTTGCAACTTTTTCTGTTGCGGAACCGACACAATAACATTCAATTCTCTTATCAACTTTAGTTAAGTCTAAATTCTTTATTGCATTAGAACTTGTAAATATTACTCCCTTAAATTGGCTGTAGTCAAGTTCATCATATTTAATTGGTTCAACTTTTATTACAGGTAAATGAGAAACTTTATGCCCCAGAGAAGTAAATCTTAAAATTAATTCTTTACTATCTTCTAGCGGCCTTGTTAATAAAATATGCATCCTACCTTTTGTATGATCCTTTTGACTCTAATTTTAATTTTTCTCCAATCTTAATACTTAGATCATTAATCATTTTTTCATTTTCACTTTCATCAACATAAAATCTCTGCTTACCATCAACTGAGAAAAGTTCTGCCTTAATATTTACAATATCTTTGGTAATTTTTGCATAGACACCTACTGCTGTATCGCAATCACCCTCAAGAATTTTTAAAACATTTCTCTCAGCATTTGCAATTACTCTCGACTGATTGTCATTAATTTTTTCCAATATATTTATTACTTCTTTATCATCTTCTCTACATTGTATTGCAATAATTCCTTGTCCAGCACATGGTATTAGTTCCTCCGTATCAAATTCCTGTGTTATTTTATTTGCCAGTCCCAAAGCTTCTATGCCAGCCTTGGAAAGTAAAATGGCATCGTAATCTCCATTCTCTAACTTATTGATCCTAGTATCCACATTGCCTCTTATTAATTTATAATTTAAATCTGATCTAATACTCTGGAGTTGGTATTCTCTTCTATACGAAGAGGTTCCAATAGTTGAATTTGGTTTAAGATCCTTGAACTTGATATTGTTATTGCTAATAAATATTTCATTAGGAGAATTTCTTTTTAAATAAAAATTTGTTATCAAACCCTCAGTTTCGATTGATGGCATATCTTTTAAAGCATGAACTGCAATATCAATTTTATGATTAATTAATTCTGTTTCAATTTTTTTTGAAAATAAGCCTTTCCCTCCAATATTTGACAACCTATCCTTTTGGTTTTCATCTCCACTGGTGACTATTTTTTTTATTTCTATATCAGTTGATGAAACATTTTTAAGAAACTTCATCACTTTTTCTGTATAAATTAGAGCTAACTTACTTCCTCGAGAACCGACAATAAATTTATCTCTTTTCATAATTCTTATTTTTATTACATTTTTATAGTTTAATTGTATTAATTATAAATATTTATGAATGAAAAAAAAATAATCTTTGGAATTGAGACAAGTTGCGATGAAACAGCAGTATCAATCATAGAAGAAGATAAAAATGGCAAAATCAAAATATTATCTAACGTAGTTTCAAGTCAATTTGATATTCATAAAGAATTTGGAGGTGTAGTTCCTGAGCTTGCAGCACGGTCTCATGTTGAAAAAATTGATTTAATTGCAAAAAAAGCAATTAATGAAAGCGGTGTTAATTTAAATGATGTTTCTGCAATTGCCTCAACATCTGGTCCTGGCTTAATTGTTTGCCTTACTATTGGGTTAAATTTTGGTAAAGCTTTATCTGCAAGCTTAAATGTACCTTTTATTGGCGTAAACCATCTTGAGGGACATGCCTTAAGTCCAAGACTTAGCACAAAGTTAGATTTTCCATATTTATTATTATTAATTTCGGGTGGTCACACTCAATATCTAAGTGTGAATGGGCTTGGAAAATATAAAAGATTAGGAACAACAATTGATGATGCATTAGGAGAGGCATTTGACAAGACCGCAAAACTTTTAGGAATTGATTTTCCAGGGGGGCCAAAGTTAGAAGGTTTTGCTCAGCAGGGAGATGCAAATAAATTTAAACTTCCTAAACCAATTATAAATAAAGGAGGATGTAATTTATCATTTGCAGGTCTTAAAACTGCAATTTTAAGAATATCGAGCACTATAAAATCTAAGCAAGATAAATATGATCTTGCAGCATCTTTTCAAAAAACAATTGAAGAAATTTTAGAAGTTAAAACACAAGTAGCATTTGATGAATTCAAAAAAACCATCGGAAAGAAAGAAAGAGCTTTTGTAATCGCTGGAGGTGTTGCTGCTAATAAAGGTATTAGAAAAAAATTAATTAAAATATGTAAAAAAAATAATTTTAAACCAATTTTTCCTGAACCAAAATTATGTGGAGATAATGCAGCCATGATTGCACTTGTTGGTCTTGAAAAGTATAAAATCAAAAAATTTGATAATTTAGATCTCACAGCAAGTCCGAGACTACCACTTGACGAAAAAGCAAAGTTTTTAAAAGGAGCAGGAGTTAGATTATAAATGTCGAAAAGATATAGTGGTAAATCATTTAAGGATGCTAGCGTAATGAAGCAAGCTAAACTTTCTTTAAAAGAAAAAAGAAAACTTAAAAAAGAAAAGAAAAAGAAAAAAAATTAAATGCAATATTGGTTAATGAAATCTGAACCAGATGTGTGGTCAATTGATCAACAAATAGAGGCTGGAGAAAAAGGAGCTGACTGGGATGGTGTAAGAAATTATCAAGCAGCAAGTAACTTAAAAAAAATGGAAAAAGGAGATCTTTGTTTTTTTTATCATTCTAACATAGGAAAAGAGATAGTTGGTATAGTCGAGGTTATTAAAACGGCATTCATTGATCCAACGGATAAGAAAAAAAGGTTTGTTGCAGTTAAAGTTAGATTTAAAAGTAAACTTCAAAATCCTGTAACACTTGAAAACATCAAAAAAACTAAGGCTTTGGCGAACTTATCTCTTATTAGACAAAGTAGACTGTCTGTTATGCCTATTGATACTAAAAGCTGGAAAATAATTTTGAAGATGGGTAGAATTAATTAAAAAAAAATCATGCCTAAGAAAAAAAAAGTTAAAAAAAAAGTAATCTCTAAAAAACCTAAAGAGACAATTTATAAAACTAAGAAAGAATGGATAAGTAAAGCCACCGTTAATAAATCTCAATATATAAAGAAATATAACGAGTCGATTAAAGACAACGATGGATTTTGGAAAAAAGAAGGCAAAAGAATTAATTGGATTAAACCTTATAAAAAAATTAAAGACGTTAAATATAGCAAAAATGATGTTCATATTAAATGGTTCTATGATGGTACTTTAAATGCCTCAGCGAATTGTATTGATAGGCATCTTAAAAAAAATGCTCACAAAACTGCAATAATATGGGTAGGAGACGATCCTAAAGTACAAAAAAAAATTACATATAAGGAACTTCATAAAGAGGTTTCAAAAGCGGCAAATGGATTAAAAAATTTGGGAGTTCAAAAGGGTGATAGAGTAACAATTTATCTTACCATGATACCTGAGCTTGCCTACACAATGCTTGCATGTGCTCGAATAGGTGCCGTTCACTCCATAATATTTGGAGGTTTTTCACCAGATAGTATTTCGGGTAGAATAAATGATTGCGAATCTGATTATGTAATCACTGCAGATGAAGGAGTAAGAGGAGGAAAAACAATACCATTAAAGTCTATTACAGATGAAGCTTTGCAAAGCTGTCCCAATGTAAAGAAATGTATCGTAGTAAAGAGAACAGGTACCAAAAAAATTGATTGGTTTGATGATCGTGATGTTTGGTATCACAAGATGACAAGTAAAGTCTCAGCAAAATGTGAACCTGAGGAAATGAATGCTGAGGATCCACTATTCATTCTTTACACATCTGGTTCAACTGGGAAACCAAAAGGTGTACTACATACAACTGGTGGATATATGGTTTATGCATCAATGACTCACCAATATATTTTTAATTATAAACCTAAAGATATTTACTGGTGCACGGCTGATATTGGCTGGGTTACAGGACATAGTTATATTATTTATGGTCCACTTGCTAACGGTGCAACAACAATCATGTTTGAAGGAATACCTACTTATCCTGATACATCTAGATGGTGGCAAATAGTTGATAAATATAAAGTTAATATTTTTTATACAGCTCCAACAGCAATCAGAGCTTTAATGAGAGAAGGTGATAAACCTGTAAAGAAAACATCAAGAAAAACTTTAAAACTTTTAGGTACTGTTGGTGAACCAATTAACCCTGAAGCTTGGGAATGGTATTATAAAACTGTTGGAGATAGTAGATGTCCAATTGTTGATACCTGGTGGCAAACCGAAACTGGAGGAATATTAATAAGTCCTCAAACTGGGGCCATAGATTTGAAACCTGGTTCTGCAACCAAACCATTTTATGGAATTAAACCAGAGATACTTGATAAGGATGGTAAGGTCATAAAAGGAGAAGCACAAGGTAGATTATGTATAGCACAATCTTGGCCAGGACAAATGAGAACGGTGTATGGAGACCACCAGAGATTTATTGATACATACTTTTCACAATTTGATGGAAAATATTTTACAGGAGATGGATGTAGAAGAGATAAAGATGGTTATTATTGGATCACTGGTAGGGTGGATGATGTCATAATAGTATCTGGACATAACCTAGGTACTGCAGAAATAGAAAGTGCATTTGTAGCTCATCCTAAAGTTGCAGAAGCAGCAGTGGTTGGCTACCCACACGATATTAAAGGGAATGGACTTTATTGTTATGTAACTTTAAATGCGGGGGAAAAAAGTACTCTTGATTTGGAAAGAGATTTAAAACTTTGGGTTAGAAAGCAAATTGGTCCAATTGCTACACCTGACTTAATACAGTTTGCGCCAGGACTTCCAAAAACTAGATCTGGAAAAATAATGCGAAGAATTTTGAGAAAAATAGCTGCAAATGAACATGGTCAATTAGGAGATACAACGACCTTAGCAGATCCCTCTGTTGTTGATAGCTTGGTAGACAATAGAAAAAATATTTAGATCTTTATTAATTTAGAAAACTCCTCTTTAATATTATCCCATTTCAAAATCATCGAATTGAGAACAATTTTTCTATCTAAAGTTTTTAATTCATTTGCTACAGGAGCCCAATTATATAAAGCCAAGGCACTTTCATTAAATGGCCAAGATTTATAATATTCCTCCCACTTAATTTGATCTAATCTTTTTTTAAAACTTATTCTTGCCTCATCGACAATCTCTGTGGGCATACCATTTTCTAACTCTTTATCGAGAATATTATTGTAAATTTCAGATGCTTTGTCTGTTTCTTTATAATTATAAAAAACATTTAAATATGAAACTGTATAAAATGACAAATCTTGAAGAGATATTGCATAAATATTCCACTTTGCAGTATTTATTGAAGTTAAAAACTTTTCGTCATCAAAATGTAGAACCCACTTAGTTCCCATTCTCGTTTTTAAATAGTTATATAAAGTAACTTGAGATACCCAAGCAGATTTTTGCTGAATAAATTCTCTAAGATCATCAATATTCTTAATTTTTTTCTTAGGCAAAATGCCCTTAAACATAGCAACTAAATAAACTTTGAAATCTTCAAGTTTTATATCTTTTAGATTGAATCTGTATTTGAGGGCCATTTATCTACCTAATATGTAAATCTATAATGTAAAAATGCCACAATATCGAGTGTTTTTAAGGGTTTAAATAAATTTGATTATCAGTAAGGTTATTTCTTTAACCTATAGGGAGAGAAAAAAATGTCAAAACAAGAACAACACTGGGAAAAAACCAGAAATTTGCTCTTTATTACATTAGCAATTTGGTTTGTTTTCTCAATTGGCATCTTTCTCTTTGGAGCCGAAATGCAAGAATCTAACATTAGACCATTTGGATATCCTTTAACGTATTGGTTTACATGTCAAGGATCACTTGCCATCTTCGTCATTTTAATTTTCTGGTTTGCAGGTCGACAAGAGAAAATAGATGATGAGTTCGGGTTTTCTGAAAGAGAGGGTGACAAATGATAAAAGGTAAATTTATAGATAATTTACCAAAGGTCTACGGAATATATACCGGAGGATTTCTTGTATTTATTATTCTGATGGCAATAGCTGAACAAGCTGGAATGTCTGCAAAATTGATTGGTATCTTTTTTGTAGCTTTTACAGTTTTGATTTATGCTTTAATTGGTTGGTTATCTAGGACACTACAAGTTGATGCTTATTATGTAGCTGGAAGACAAGTTCCAACTGTCTTTAATGGTATGGCAACTGCTGCTGACTGGATGTCAGGTGCATCTTTCGTTGCAATGGCAGGTGGAATTTATTTCAAAGGCTATGGATATATGGCTCTACTTGTTGGGTGGACAGGTGGATATGTACTAGTTGCTTCGTTATTAGCACCGTATCTTAGAAAATTTGGATGTTATACTGTTCCAGATTTTATAGGAACACGTTATGGTGGTAACTTAGCAAGATTTAGTGCAGTCATAGTTTTAACGGTAGCCTCATTCACTTATGTAACAGCACAAATTAATGCAACAGGTACAATTGCATCTGTAGCATTAGATATTCCATTTGGGATAGCTGTTTACGTAGGGTTAGCAAGTATTTTGATGTGCTCAATGCTTGGTGGAATGAGAGCTGTAACTTGGACGCAAGTAGCTCAATACATTGTATTAATTATAGCTTACTTACTTCCAGTATTTTGGATTAGCAGTAAGTTGGGAGCAGGTTTCTTCCCACACTTTATGTTAGCTGATGAAGTTGCAAGAATCGCAGAACTAGAAGGTCAATTTGGTTTTGTTAAAAACTCTGCTGCTGATTTAGCAACAGTTCCAAAAGGTTTAGCTGGAATAACTAAAGCGCATTCTTCGGTTAATGCAACTCCTTGGGCATTTATTTCATTGGCAGTGTGTATGATGGCAGGAACTGCATCGCTACCTCACGTTATGATGAGATACTTCACTACTCCAAGTGTGAGAACTGCAAGAAGATCAGTAGGTTGGTCATTATTCTTTATTTTCCTACTTTATTCTTCTGCACCGATGTTAGCTACATTATCTAAACTATCTTTAATAGACCCAACGCTACCGACTGGAATTATTGGTAAAACAATTGCGGAAGTTCAAGCTATTGATTGGTATCAAAACTGGAACCAAGCAAACTTAATGTTTATCAGTGACTTTAATGGTAATGGAACTCTTGAGCTTAACGAGTTCTTTATGGGTGGTAAAGCTGTTGTATTAGCAACACCAGAGATTGCAGGATTACCTTATGTAATTTCAGGTCTAGTTGCTGCTGGAGGTATGGCGGCTGCAATGTCAACTGCAGATGGATTAGTGTTAGCAATATCAAATGCGTTATCTCATGATATTTACTACAAAATAATTAATCCAAAAGCTGAGACAGCGAAAAGACTAATTGTTGCAAGGGTACTACTTGTATTAATTGGTTTTGCAGGAGCAACAATAGCCGCGTTAGAGATACAAGGTATCTTAGGTTCGGTTATTTGGGCATTTGACTTTGCTATGTCAGGACTATTCTTCCCACTTGTACTTGGTGTATGGTGGAAGAGAGCTAATGCACCAGGCGCTGTTGCAGGAATGCTACTGGGACTTATATCTGGAACTGCTTACCTAATATGGGTAAGAAGTGGAGGATCTGGTTTCTTAGGCATAACTCAACTTACGTTTGGAATAGTTGGAGCGGCTGTAAGTTTAGTTTCTATGATTGTTGTCAGTTTAATAACTGCAGCACCAGATGCAGCTACTCAGAAAATGGTTGATGATGTACGTGTACCAAGTGGTAAAACGGTACTAGCACAGAAATAATCAATAAAAAACTTAGGGGCGATTAAATTCGCCCCTTTTTTTCTAAGAATTATGTCTGCTAACTTTCACCCTCTAGTTTATATAATTGATTATATTTTAGGTGTAATCATGTGGACATTGATTGGTAGAGTAGCAATGAATATTTTTCAAAGAGAGGACTCTCAATTCTTCTTTATGAAAGTTTTTGTAAAACTTACAAATCCACTTATTAATGTGTTTAGACCAATTACCCCTAGCTTTTTGGTAGGGCCTTTAGTACCACTATATGTAGCTTGGTTCTTTTACATGGCACGTTTCTATTTAATGCCTTATTTACTTGGTTATTCAGTAATGGGTATGCTTTCTTTTCCTTTAGAAAGTGAAATTGCTCAAGAATTATACAGAATATTTAGTAAAAATTAATTCAAATAAAACAAAAAATTGATACTAATATTTTTAGTATCAAATGAAAAAAATTCAAATTTCTCCATCTATATTATCTGCTGACTTCAGCCAGCTTGGCAATGAAATTAAGAAGTTAGAAGAAGGTGGAGCTGACTTAATTCATGTTGATGTAATGGACGGCCACTTTGTTCCAAATTTAACAATAGGACCACCAGTAATAAAAAACTTAAGAAAATATACCAAGATTCCATTTGATGTACACCTAATGATTTCTCCAGTACATGAGTACATTGAAAATTATGCAAATGCAGGTGCTGACATAATAACTATTCATCCTGAAGCAACTAAGAACTTAAAAGAGTCTGTAAGTTTGATAAAAAAATTTGGTAAAAAAGTTGGTGTATCATTAAATCCAAAAACTGAAATAAAAACTTTAATTGATGAAATAAACAATATTGATTTAGTTCTTGTTATGAGTGTTAACCCTGGTTTTGGTGGGCAAAAATTTATGCCTGAAGTATTAGATAAAATAAAAGAATTGAAAAAAATAAAAGATAAGAACCAATATCACTTTGATATTGAAGTTGATGGAGGAATAAATTTTAGTAATTCAAAAATGGTTTTGGAAGCTGGAGCTGATATTTTGGTATCTGGAACCACAGTTTTTAAAGAGAACAATGGGGATATTAAAACCAATATTGAAAAATTAAAATCTATGTAAAATGTTTTTAAAAAGCTCTTTTAATTATATCAATGAATTTTATTTTATTTTTAAAAACCAAATACGAAAAATTTATTTAAACTCGTCTATTTATAATAAAAGAATTTCAAGAGTTGATGAAAATGATTTAGTTTATCAACCAAGTCTTAATATACTTAGTTTATTAATAAAATATGAAAAACAAAAAAAGAAGATTGAGGATTTTAATATTCAATCTATATGGGAAAATAAAAATTTAAAACACAATGATTTTAAAAAACTTCATAGTTTTTATTGGTTGTTTTCAATAGATCTTAAATCATCTAATGAAGTTACGCAGTCAATTATTGAAAATTGGATTAAAAAGAACCAAAACTATGAAACAAAAAGTTGGGAAATAGATATTCTTTCTAAAAGAGTAATAGCTTGGATATCAAATTCAAAAATAACATATGATGAGTCTGGAAATAAATATAAAAATAGTTTTAACGAAATAATCAGTAAACAAGTAAATCATTTAATGAATGAAATTGATAGATCCTCAGATTTCAACGACAAAATGATAGGGTGTACAGCGATAACTCTCTCAGGAATAGCTTATAAAAACAATAGGTTTATGGAGTATGGATTAGAATTACTTAAAAAAATTATTAATACCTCTTTTGATAACAACTACTTTCCAAAATCAAGAAATATAAGACAGATGGTTTTTTATTTAAAATATTTTATTTTGATAAGAGAACTTTTAAAAGATTCTTTAAATGATATTCCAGAATACCTGAATGAAATAATTCATTTCCTTGGTAAATCCTATGATTTTCTTTGGGGGTCATTAGGGCAAAGTTTATTATTTAATGGAAATAATAATTCAAATAATAAAGACTTTGATGAATATTTGTCTCTTTTTAGATATAAGTTTAAAAATGATAAGTTCAACATATCTGGTTATACAATCTTAAAAAATAGAAATGCAGTCCTTGCTATGGATACTGGTAGCAACCCAGCAAGAAATTATTCTGAAAATTATCAAAGTGGACCATTATCATTTGAATTTTTTTTTAAAGGTAAAAAACTAATTACTAACTCTGGTTATTTTCAAGATCATAACCACCAACTGAATTTAATTTCAAAATCAACTGCAACTCATTCGACACTAATTTTAGATAACTCTTCAATCTGTAATTTTAAAAAAAATATTAAAGGTCCTAGTATAGTTACCAAAGGATTTAAAACATTCGATAATGAAGTGACTTATGAAAAAAATTATTGGGGCATTAAATGTTCACATGATGGATATTTATCAAAGTATGGTGTAATTCATCAAAGAAACATAGAATTTGATATAAATAAATTTACTCTTTTTGGAAAAGAAAAACTTATTAAGAAAAATAATTTTAAGGTAACAAATTTTGAAATAAGGTTTCATCTCCTACCAAATATTAAAGTTACGAAGCTTCAAGATAATAAATCTGTTTTAATTGAGTTAGAAAATTCTGGCTGGAGATTTTTTTCAAATGATGGACTGATAGGAGTCGAAACTGGGCTATACTTTGGTGATAAAAATAAATATATTGAGAACCAGAATATTTTCATATCAGGTATTACTCAAAATAATGAACAGTTAATTGAATGGCAAATTAGTAAAATATGAGTAACAAAGTTAAAAAAGCAATTATATCTATCTCAGATAAATCAGAAATTAAATTAGTATTAAATACACTTAAAAAATATAAGGTTAACATTTTAAGTTCAGGCGGTACATCTAAAGAGATAAATAAATTAGGGTTCAAATGTACTGATATATCAGAATATACTAAAACTAATGAAATCTTGGGTGGAAGGGTTAAAACGCTTCATCCAAAGTTATATGCTGGTATTTTGAGTAAGAGAGATGATAAAAATCATAAGAAAGAACTCAAAAAAAATAATTATGAAGAAATAGATTTAGTTATAGTTAATTTTTACCCATTTGAAGAAATATTAAAAAAAACAAAAAATCACAATAAACTAATTGAAAATATAGATGTAGGTGGCCCAACCCTTGTAAGAGCTGCAGCAAAAAACTATAAATATACAACTGTTTTAACCTCTCCAAATCAATACAAAGAATTTATTTTAGATTTAGAAAAAAATAAAGGTTCCACAAGTTTGGAACTTAGAAAAAAACTATCTAGAGAAGCATTTAATTTAACGGCTTATTATGATTCAGTAATTTCAGAATATTTAAATAGTATGAATAATGATTATTTTCCTCAAAAGAAGACTATTCATGGAAATTTAGTAGAAGTATTACGGTATGGAGAAAACCCTCATCAAAAATCAGCAATTTATAGCAAAAATAAAGATTTAGACATATTACAATTAAGTGGAAAAAAATTAAGTTATAATAATTATAATGATATTTATGCAGCATTAAATATTTCACGAACACTTCCAAAAAATAATGGGACTGTGATTGTAAAACATGCAAACCCTTGTGGTATTTCAATAAATAATAATAAAATAAAGAGTTACAAAGAAGCTCTAGCTTGTGATCCCATAAGTGCATTCGGGGGAATTGTTTCATGTAATTTTAAAATAAATAAAAAAATAGCATTAGAATTTAATAAAATATTTTTAGAGGTAATTATTGGACTAGGTTTTGATAAGAACTCTCTGAAAATTTTAAAAAAGAGGAAAAATTTAAGATTAATTGATGCATCAAAATTAAGCGAACAAAATTTTTACAACACTACTAGTCACTTTAACTCTTTACTACTTCAAAGTACAGATAACAAATTTTTTACTAGAGATAATTTTGAAGTTGTCTCTAAAATCAAACCCTCAAAAAAAATTTTAGATGAACTATTTTTTGCTTTCAATGTATGTCGAAATGTAAAATCTAATGCAATTGTTTTAACAAGAAATAGTTCGACTGTTGGAATTGGATCAGGTCAACCAAGTAGATTAGATAGTTGTAAAATAGCAATAGAGAAAATGAAAAGATTTCAAAAAATAAGTGAAAATGATATAATTATAGGCGCATCAGATGCATTTTTTCCATTCGTAGATGGAATTGAAACCTTAGTTCAAAATGGAGTAAGTGCAATCATTCAACCATCAGGATCTATTCGGGATAAAGAAATTATCAAATTTGCAGATAAATTAGGGATCATTCTGGTATTTTCTAAAACCAGACATTTTAAACACTAGAATTAACTAAATTTTATCAATTTTTGCAGCAAGTACAAAGTCACTTTCATGTAATCCATTAATTGCGTGTGTTTGTATTTTGATTTTTGCATAGCCCCAACCAAACCATATATCAGGATGGTGACCTTCTTGCTCAGCTATTTCTCCGACTTTGTTAACAAAAGATTGACTTTCTAAAAAATTATTAAATTTAAAGTCTTTAACAATATAATAATCCTTTTTATCTACTGAATTGACATCCCAACCATCAACCTTTTTAAGGTATTTATGTATTTCCTCAATATTAAAACTTGGAATTCCTCCTTCACATGGAATGCATTTTTTATCAGCTAAATCAGTCATTAAAATTTATTATAATATTTATTTTTTAATTGCAAGAAATACATAATTAATTTTTTTTTTAAATTTTTTGATCATCAAACCAATTATTCATAACAAGAAAATTATTTAAAGAAAATCCATTTATTGTATCATGACAAACTCCAGAATTCTCAACACCATCTTTCGTATTTTCTAAGTCATATTTCTTTTCATTATCTATCCACTCTTTAGGCATAGGCATCATTTCTGATTTTTTTTTAAATATTTTTTTATATTCAGGATATTTTGATGCATACTCATGGCAGCCTCTCTTACTTTCAATTAAAATTTGTCCATCAAAATAAATACTAAGAATCTTTTTTGTTTCATTTTCTACTTGAAAAACTTCCTCTAAACTTTGACAATAGATAATACTTTTAAAAATATCAGTTCCTGATTTCTTATCTATCATATTTTTTCTGTTAAATTTATGGAAGTAAGTTATTTGGTCAAAAATTAAGGACATCTTCAATAAATCATATAAATTTTTTGACTCGATCACTACTTTGTAACACTCAAAGCAATATGTTGGTATGGAATTGTATTTAAAAAAGATTGCTTTATGTCTCTCACAATTAAGATTTATTGATTTAGTTCGATAAATTTGAACTTTATTATAAGAAAGGTCTTTTAAATCTTTTAGTACAACTTTTTTACAATTATTAAAATAATTAATAATTTGTTGATCGGTTATTTCTTTTGAAAAATCAATTTCGTAAGGAACCTGTTTAACTTTTTGGTCAATATCACTTATAAAATTTGAATTTTCATCATTAGGTTCATAAAATGAGAGTATTTCAATTATTTTATCTCTTGCTAATTTATAATCGTTTTTAATAATTATTGCTTTATTTAAAAAACTATAAGATTTTTTTAAATTCTTAGTTTTAAAAAATAATAAACCTAAATTATAGTAAGCAGAATAAAAATTTGGATCAAGATTAATTGCTTTTTCAAAATCTAATATAGAATTTTCTAAATCATTAAGTCTAAAATTTATAAGCCCAACAATATTGTGGTATTGTGGAATATTATTTAAATTTGGAAGTTTAAATTTACTATTATTAGCAAACAATAAAGTATCTTTCAGAGAATAAAGGCTGTAACTTTTTGCAATTTTATTTAATTGATTAAATTCATCCTTGTAATTTGAAGTATTCATTTACAAATATTTTCAGCAATTTTGGAGCGGGCAATGGGACTCGAACCCACGACCTTCTCGTTGGCAACGAGACGCTCTACCACTGAGCTATGCCCGCTTGTTCTAATAGTATTAAAAGTAGTAGCTTTTGCTAGATTAAGCAATAGGCAAAATGATTAGAATTAAAGATCAACTATGGCTGCCGGTGTGGTTCAAATTTTTTAATTATTTAACCAATCGTAGTTTTTTTTATAATCCTCAAATAAAGAATAATATCTTTTATATTTGTTGTAGTCATATGATTGAATACCAGTTCTTAATTGAACATTACTACTAGTTTTAATATATAAGTTATCTCTTTTGTGAAATTCGAATATTTCCTCATTCCAACTTAAATCACAAAATTCAAAAATCTTTTTTGTTTCAATATATTTGTCATTATTTAAGCTTTCTAAGGATATTGTAATAATATTTTTTGGATATTTTTTTTTATAATAATCCATTATTCTCAAATATATATCTATATAATCTAGAATATCTTTAATTGTGTGAGCCCATGATAATTTAGCCAAAAGCTTTTCGTAAATTGCAATTATGTTATCGTAAATATTTCTTGTAGAATTTATGATTTTTGCATCTGGAAAAACTTTTAATATTGTTTCAATATTGAAAAAATTGTCTAAAGATTTATCAATAATTTCTTTTTCATTTTCTGAGGAGCTAAATTGAGAATATCTTTTGTATAAATAGTCTTTTAATTCTCTAATATCTAATTGAATTTTATTTACATTAAAGTAGTTTTCATTATTGAAAAGATTTTTTTTTTTTATTTGTTCTAAAATACCCATATGAAAGAAAGAACTTTCTCCAAATGATAAATAATTGTTATTATCTGTAGATATAATGCTTTCAATTAAAGTAGATCCAGTTCTTGGAAGGCCAATAATAAAAATTGGTTTTATATATTTTTGTTCAGTCAAATTATCTAAATTTAAATAATCTATTTTATTATGGAACTTTTGCATAATTTTTTTGTAATAAAAATCAGACTCTCTATTATACTGTAAATTTGCATTAAATATTATTTTATGAGCATCTTCTAATAATGTTAGTTCCTCTTTTAAATTTTCATTACTTACTTCAAACTTTGAAAGTAAAAATTTACTTATTGCAAGTTCTGTTGAATTCTCTTTTGCATTTAGTGAAATACTTCTTATCTTATCGTAATAGTCATCTTTAAGAAATTTTGGTTTAAGCTGATATAATCCATAATAACTTCTTATCTGATTACTATCCAACTCGATAGATTTTAAATAATTTTTTTTCGATAACTCAGTGTCACCCATTGTTTGATATAAAACTGCTAATTTTATGTATACTGAGATATTGTTAGGTCTTAATTTTAGAGACTTTTCAAAAAATTGAATACTCTTGTCTAAATTTCTCAATTCAAAATGGACAAGACCTAAGAAATAAAAAATCATAAATTTATCTTTCTCTGTTTTTAATCCTTTTTGTAAAAGTTTTTCAGCCCCAATAAAATCTTGTTCGTACATTAATTTTTTAACTGGATCTAAATTCATAAATATTTATTAAAACTTTATATTCATATTGTTGAGGGTTTCCTGCATTGGCATTAAATAATTGCTATACTTTTTCCAAGACAAGGATGTATTTTTTTTTATACCCTCCCTAACTTGTTGAAAAGATGCTGTTGTTACAGGTCTCATATTTTTATCATAATTTTTTATCTCATCTTCCCATTTTAAATCTAAAAAATTTAAAATTTCCCTAGAATTGGTTACAAAATCATTGACAAAATTCTCATAATTAACATCAAATATATTTTTTGCATATTTTGATTTCCAAAAATTTATCGTATCTAAATATAATGAGTAATATTTAGCTATATCTTGCTGGCTTAAATTAAAATCCATACCACTATCGACAAATGAAGTTTTGTAATTAGACCAACATACAGCCATAGGATTTCTATCAATATGTATAATTTTTGACTCTGGAAAAGCATTAATTATAAATCCAACCCATTTATAATTTGCTGGTAATTTATCAATAATATAATTGTCATCAGAAATTTTTTTAATTTGATCATAGTATGAGTTTCTCATCTCTGTAAAAAAACTTTCTAGACTACTAGGTTTTTTTATACCTAGCCTATCTATAATTTTAGGCAAAAAATCTAGCTCTCCAGCTCCATAAATTTGTGAGTGACTAGATAATATCTGTTCTATAAGTGTTGTGCCAGATCGCGGCATTCCAATTATAAAAATTGGTCTACTTTTTAATGTATCTTTATAATTAATATCAATATTATCAATTTTCTCAAAAAAAGTTTTTGTATTCTTAAATTCTATCTCTGCTTTTTCAAAAGAAAATTTTGAATTTTTCTTTTTTAGAGAATTTGATTTTTCTAAATATTTAAATGCTAATTCATCATTATCTTGATCAAAATATCCTTTACTTAGTGCATCATAAAACAAAATTTTATCATCATCTGAAAAAATATCTTCACTTAAAAGCTCTAATTTTTTAAATATTTCATTTTTTTTTGTTATTTTAGTAACTGATATGTAATTTCTATAACTTGGGATATGATTACTATTAATTTTAATAATCTTTTCAAAATAATATTTTCCCTTGGATATATTGCCTAAAAATAGATAGGCGCTACCTAAATTATACAAAGTTTTTAAATCGTTTTGATTAAAACTTAATATTTTTTCATAAATTTTAATTAGTTTATTAAATTTTTTATTTTCTTTATATATATTTGCTAGATTTAGATATGCTTCGATATTATTCTCTTTTAATTGAATAGCTTTCTCAAAACAAAATATTGCTTCATCGATTTTACCTACTCGCTTTTTTGTGTTTCCTAAATTATTATATGCTTCAGAAAAGTTGGGGTTAAGTTGAATTGCTTCTTCAAAATAACTTATTGCACTGTCATATTTTTTTAATTGCTTATGAATATTTGCTTGTATAAAAAAAATCTCTGGCTTTTTTTGAACATATAATAATTTATCAAAATACTTTTCTGCCTCGGCATACTTTTGAAGATTTACATAAGATAAACCTATCAAATATATTAATTGATAATTTTTAGGGTTTTTTTTTAATAATTTTAATCCTGACTTTATAAAACTATTGTAATTTTTTTCTTTGTATAAATTTAATAAATTATTTTTATCTAAATTGTTTAAATTCATTATTTTTATGTTATATTTTAATTATTATGAAAAAAGAAGATCTTCCAAACATATTACCAGTTTTTCCTTTATCTAATTTTATAATATTTCCTCGCACAACAGTGCCATTGAACATTTTTGAACCGAGATATATTGAAATGGTGGATCAAAGTATGAAAAGCAACCGAATTATTGGCATGATTCAACCAAAAAAAACTGGTGATTTAAAAAAACCTGATCTACATAATATTGGGTGTGCAGGAAAAATAACTAGTTTTAATGAAACTGATGATGGACGATATTTAATAATTCTGAATGGAATATGCAGATTCAAGATAGTAGAGGAAATCGACAATGGCAATTTGTACAGGGAATGTAATGTTAAATATGATGATTTTTCAACAGATTTGATTGAAAAAACTAATGAAATTAAGTTTTCAGACTTAAAACTAATATTTCAAAATTTAAAAGGATTATTTAAAAAGCAAGGATACGAAATAAATTGGAAAGAGATTGAAAAACAAAGTCTTGATCAAACAATAAATACGTTATCAATGGCCTCTCCTTTTTCACTTGAGGAAAAACAAGTCTTACTTGAAAGTAAAGATCTAAATAATAGAAAAGAAAAGTTAGAAGAAATTCTAAATACTTATATTTTAGATAACTTTAATAATAAAACCTTACAGTAATTAATAACAAAAGCTAATTAGACAAGAATGTTGCATATTTGTTTAAAAATTTATTTCCCTTTAAAATTTTAAATAGCGGTCCTGATAAATTATTTTTTAATTTGTTATCAAATTTGAAAAAAGAATTGATGGTATCGATACCTAATCCATACATGAAATTTATGTGCTTATTAATTTTTTGGAAATTTTCAGCAATTATTTCTCCATCATCAATTCCTAACTTAATATTTTCCTCTAAAATATTAGACAACGATTTGATATCTCTGATAGTCATATTAAATCCTTGTCCTGCTAACGGATGAACTTTATGTATTAAATCTCCAAAAGATAAAATATTTTTGAAAAAATAGTCACGTAGAACTAAAAACTTAATGCCTACAGACTCAACATCACTAATTTTCGTTATTACATATTGATGATTATACTTATTGATTATTTTAAGAAGACTTAATTTATCCATTAATTTTGAAGAATTATTTGAAAACACAATTGAAGTCTGATTTTTAGATAAAGGTAGAAATGCTAAAGGACCATTTTTTGTAAAAATTTGTGAGGCAATTTTATTTTCAATTTTCTTGTGATCTATCATTGCCGTGTGTGCTAAAGATTTGTAATTTTTTTCTATTTTTTTTTGGAAATATTTTTTAGTTATTGGATTATTTAGCTCAGAGTTAATAATTAAATTGTAGTCACGTTTTTTAATATCATTGAGATTATAATTTTTAATATAAATAAATTTTAAAGATTTGTTTTTTTTCATCAAATTATAAAGTGTGCTATATTTTAGTAAGAAAAAATTACTTTGATTTTTGTTTTTGAACTCGAATAACTCAGATGATTTGTTTTTGGCTGAATAAATTTTAATTTTTTCCGTTGGCCAACCTAAGTTTGGAAAACCTTTTATATTTTGTCTTAAAAATTCATAATTTTCATTTGAGATTGCAATTGTTCTTATAGTATTTGTTAATAAAGGTTTTTTAGATTGAGAGATGATATCAACATTGATTTTTTTTTTTATCAGTATGTTAGCTAAAACTAGATTAGTGAGGTTATTTCCTAAAAGACAAATTTTCATAATATTATTTAATTTTATCAATAAAAATTAAATGATACAAAGTGACAAATCATTAATGACAAAATGAAAATTAAAAATATCATTGATAAAACTGGTAGCTTTATAATAAAAAGATTATCTGAATTAGTAGGGGTTTCTTTACTGATTTTTTCAATATTGTTCTTAGTATCATTATTCAGTTACTCACCAGAGGATCCTAATTTTATTTTTCCAGAGAATGCCGAAATAAAGAATTTAATGGGCTCAAGAGGCAGTTATATTTCTGATATTTTTTATCAATCACTTGGGCTTATTTCTTTACTAGTGCCGATTTCACTTTTTTTTATATCTCTTAAGGTGATAATTGAAAAAAAAATTTTACATATTATTGAAAGTATATTTTTCATAATTTTATACTCGATTACAGGAACATTATTTTTTACAGTTTTCCACACAGAAACATTCTGGTTAACAATTAATGGAAATAATGGATTTATTGGTAATTTATTTGAAGAGTCTTTTTTTATTAATTTAATAAATTTAAATCATCAGATAAGTTATTTAATTTTAATTTTATTAATATTCTTCTTTTTTCTTTTGAGTATTAATTTTAAGTTAAAACAACTTAGCTATGTTGCTAAAATTTTTAGTAAATCAAAAAAAACACCAAATAATAACATCGTAGAGAATTATGAAGCAAATATAATAAAAGAAAATGACTATACAAATAATGAAACTAGAGTTCAGGAAAATTTTTCTTTCGACAAAAATGAGACATCTTCAAAAAAAAATATAATAAAATATAAATTACCTTCTATCGATTTTTTAAAGACTCCATCAAAAAAAGATAAAAACTTATCAGAAAACAAAACAGATGAGAAAACTTTAGAGAAAATCTTACTTGATTTTGGAGTTGAAGGTGAGGTTAAAAAAGTAAGTCAAGGTCCTGTGGTTACTTTATATGAGTTTGAGCCAGCACCTGGTGTAAAAGTATCAAAAATTATTAATCTTTCTGAAGATATTGCGAGAAATACTAGCTCAGAATCTGCTAGAATTGCGACTATACCTGGTAGTAATACAATTGGAATTGAATTGCCAAAACCACAAAGAGAAAATGTTTTTTTAAGTGAGATAATTTCTGATCCTAACTTTAAAAAAAAGGATATAAAACTTCCAATTGCACTAGGCAAGAGTATATCTGGATCACCTATAACTGGAGACTTAAGTACTATGCCTCATTTACTTATAGCTGGTACAACAGGATCAGGGAAGTCAGTTTGTATAAATACAATTATTTTATCTCTTTTATACAAACACTCTTCTGAGAAATGTAAGTTTATTTTAATTGATCCAAAAATGTTAGAACTGTCAACTTATGAAGGTATACCTCATTTGTTATGTCCTGTGATTACAGAAGCAAAAAAAGCTGCCTCAGTTTTAGGATGGGTAGTTAAAGAAATGGAAAACAGATATAAATTAATGACCAAAGTTGGAGTAAGAAATATTGACGGTTATAACGAAAAACATAAGATTTCAATGCCTTATATAGTTGTAATTGTTGACGAAATGTCAGATTTAATGCTCGTTGCTGGAAAAGATATTGAAAATTATATTCAAAAACTTTCACAAATGGCAAGGGCTGCTGGAATACATATAATAATGGCTACCCAAAGACCTAGTGTTGACGTCATTACTGGAACAATTAAAGCAAACTTTCCAACTAGAATATCATTTCAAGTTACTTCTAAAATAGATAGTAGAACTATACTTGGTGAACAAGGTGCTGAGCAACTACTTGGTAAAGGGGATATGCTTTATATGACTTCAGCAAATAGAATGACAAGAATTCATGCACCATTTGTATCCGAAAGTGAAATTGAAAAAATAAATAATTTTTTACGCAATCAAGCTGAACCAGATTATGTAGATGAAATTCTAAATTTTGCAGATGAAAAAGAGAGTAGTGGTGACTCAAAAGATAATGAAAATCTAGATGAATTATATAATACAGCTCTTGAAATTGTAAAATCTGAGAGAAAAGCTTCAACATCTTTTTTACAGAGAAAATTACAAATTGGTTACAATAGAGCAGCAAGGATAGTTGATCAAATGGAGGCAAACGGAGAAGTAAGCCAAGCAAATCATGTTGGTAAAAGAGAAGTGCTTAAATGAAAAAATACTTAGTTTTTTTTTCAATTTTTTTTTTTAATATAAATGCACAAAGTTCTTCAAATCAAAAAATCATAAATTATTTAGAAAATATAAATACTTTACAATTCAAGTTTATTCAGAGGATAGATAATAATAATATAGAGAAAGGAGAATGTATTATTTTATACCCTAAGAAAATTTTTTGTGAATATTATGACATTTACAACAAAATACTCGTTTCAAATGGTAAATCCTTAGTTATCAATTCAGATAAAATCACAAATTACTATAGATATCCACTAGATCAAACACCTTTAAATTTTATTCTTGATAAAAAATTTTTAATTTCAAAAATGACTAATGCAGAAGATGATAAGGATTATCCTTTTTATTATGTATTAAATTTTGAATACGAAAATAATTCAATTAAGATTTTTTTTGATAAAGAAAGTTTGGATTTAATGGGATGGGAAACCAAAGATATCTATCAAAACCTAATACAAACTTTTTTAAGTGATATTAATATTAATATTGACGTTGATGAAAAAATATTTTCAATACAAAAGTATACTAATTAAAATCAACATTTATCTTTTCAGATTTAAATACCTTCATTCCCCTAGCTAAATAATTTTTGATTGCATTTTCATGATCGAGTGAACAAGTGTGTAGCCATACTCTTGACATGCCTTCCTCGAATAACCTTTTAATAGCTTCTGAGAGTAAATAGCCACCACATTTTTTTCCAATATATTCCTCTAAAATCCCAAAATATGCAATTTCGCAATGATCGTTATCGAGATCTCGTATAGTTTCATAATATCCTGCCAAGTTGTTATTATCCTTTAAAATAAAGGTTTTTATTCTCGGGTTTTCAACATACTGAATCCATTTCTTATCTTCCCAAGCTAATCTGTCAATCCATCTATGTTTTCTTCCAATTTGTTTATAAAAAAATTTGTTTAATTGAAAATCTGGTGGATCCACTTGAATAATTTTAAAGTTTGGGCCAGGACTCTTTGATTGTTTTAGATTTTCTATTGTATTTATTTCTAAGAAACTCCTGTCTACATCAATTTTCACGAGACCATTTTACCAATTTTCTCTCCACCAAATAAATGAAAATGCAAATGTGGAACTTCTTGTCCTCCATCCTCACTTATATTTGCTAGAGCTCTATATCCCTTACCTGTATCGACAGATATATTTAATTTCTTTGCAACAGTATTTATACCTTTTAATAATCCAACCATTTCATTAGGTGATGCGTTTTGACTGAAATCATCTAAGTCAACATACTTACCTTTTGGAATTACTAATGCATGAATTTTTTTTTGAGGATTTATATCATGAAAGGATAAAACAAATTCATCTTCATAAATTTTATTGCAAGGTATCTCATTCCTCAATATTTTTGCAAATATATTATTATCGTCGTAACTCATATTTACATTTTTTCTAAAACTGCTTTTACTGTATCGCCCATAACCGAAGGGTTTTTAGAGATTGTAATTCCACATTCTTTCAAAATTTCAACTTTTTCAATTGCACTTTCTCCATAAGCTGAAACTATTGCTCCCGCATGACCCATGACTCTACCTTTTGGAGCGGTCAAACCTGCAATATAGGCTATAACTGGTTTCTTCATATTTTCTTTTGCAAATTCTCCAGCTGCAACTTCTTGGGGCCCACCGATTTCACCAATCATTAATATTGCATCTGTTTCATTATCTGTTTCAAACTTCTCTATTATATCTCTAAATGAACTACCATTTATTGGATCTCCTCCAATACCTACACTAGTTGAGACTCCAATATTCAAATTTTTAAGTTGTTGAGCTGCTTCATATCCTAATGTTCCTGATCTACTTATAATTCCAATTCTTCCTTCTTTATAAATATGTCCTGGCATTATTCCCAACATTGACTTACCAGGACTAATAATTCCTGCACAGTTAGGGCCAACTAAAGTCATTTTAGAACTTTTGGTATATCTTCTCATATATCTTTTTATTCTGATCATGTCGTGAGAAGGTATTCCATCTACAATTGCTACACATGTTTTAATTCCAGCATCAGCTGCTTCCATTGCTGAGTCTGCTGCAAAAGCTGGTGGTACAAATAAAATTGATGCATCTGCTCCTGTTTCGCTAACTGCATCCTTAACTGTATTAAACACTGGTAAATTTAGATGTTTAGAACCACCTTTTCCTGGTGTAACTCCTCCTACTACATTAGAACCATATTTAATCATCTCATCAGCATGAAATGTGCCCATTTTGCCTGTGAAACCTTGAATAATTATCTTACTTTTTTTGTCTATTAATACTGTCATTTTCTATTTATTCAGGGCTGCAACCGCTTTATTAGCTGCATCCTCTAGAGTGTTTGCTTCAATATAATTTATCTTACTTTCTTTTAAAATTTGATTACCTTTCTCAACATTTGTACCTGCCAACCGAATTACCAACGGAACATTAACTTCTATTTTTTTAAGAGCTTCTACTATTCCTTCTGCCACCCAATCACATCTGTTTATACCAGCAAAAATATTCACAAGAATAACTTTCACTTTTTCATCCATTGTTACTAACTTAAATGCTTTAACTATTTTTTCAGGTGTTGCTCCGCCTCCTACATCTAAAAAATTTGCAGGACTTCCTCCAGCCAATTTTATCATGTCCATTGATGCCATTGCTAATCCAGCACCATTTATAATATTGCCAATATTTCCATCTAAACTTACGTAGTTTAATCCCCTATCAGATGCAAAAACTTCTTTTGAATCCTCCTGTGTCTTATCTCTAAGTTCTGAAACTTGGTTTCTTCTAAACATTGCATTGTTATCAAAACTCATTTTACAATCTAAAGCTAAGATTTGTTTTTGTTTTGAAATAACTAATGGATTAACCTCAACCATTGTAGCATCTAATTCACTAAATGCCTTGTAACATCCAACAATTGTTTCAGATGCTCTTCTAATTAAATCAGGTTCAATTCCTAAACCAAATGCTAATTCTCTAGCTTGAAAACTTTGCATTCCAACAGCGACTTCAATTTTTGATCTAATTATAGTTTCTGGTTTTTCTTTTGAAATTTCTTCAACACTCATACCACCTTCTGTTGATGCAACAACCATAATGCTCTCTGAACTTCTATCAAAAACAAGACCAAGATAAAGTTCTCTCTCAATATCTGTTGCTTCTTCAATATAAATTCTATTTACTATTTTACCTTCGGGGCCTGTTTGATTTGTAACTAATTTTTTTCCTAATAATTTGTCTGTCGCTTGAGCAACTTCCAATGGACTATCACATACTATTATTCCACCAGCTTTTCCTCTCGCACCAGAGTGAATTTGAGCTTTAACTACCCATCTTGATCCACCAATCTCTCTAGCTTTATTCTCAGCATTCTCTGGGCTATAGACAATTCCTCCTCTTGGAATCGTTACTCCAAAATCTGAAAGTATTTTTTTTGCTTGGTATTCGTGAATATCCATAATTTTATTTATTTATTATGGATTAACTTATCGATGTTTACAATATTTTCAGCCATTCTAGCTGATGCAGCATCAATCATCCGTCCATCAAGCTGAGCAGCTCCTTTTCCTTCATTTGCAGCCTTTTCTAGTTCTTCTAGGATCCTTTTAGCCTTAGTAACCTCTGCTTCAGGTGGTGAGAAAACTTTATTTGCAAGCTCTATTTGAGATGGATGAATTGCCCATTTGCCTTCAATACCAATTGCGGCTCCTCTTTTAGCAGCAGCAGTATAGGCATCTGGATCATTAAAATCTCCAAATGGTCCATCAATTGCTCTTAAGCCATAAGCTCTACAAGTCATTACCAATTCTGATAAACCATGATGCCATTGATCACCAGGATAATTTTCATTAAGACCACCTATAACTGTAGTTCTCGCTCTTAAACTTGCAGCATAATCTGCAACACCAAAATGCAATGCCTCTAATCTTTCACTCGAAGTTGCAATTTCTTTAATATTCGACATTCCTAAAGCTGTCTCAATTAAACATTCAATTCCAATTTTATTTTTTAATTTTTTGTTTGTTTCAATCTGAGTTAATAAACAATCAACCATGTAAACATCGCTCGCAGTACCAGCTTTTGGAACTAAAATTGTATCTACATTTTCTCCAGCTTGTTCAACTATTTCAATTAAATCAGAGTACATGTAATGTGTATCTAAACTATTTATTCTCACAGAAATAGTTTTGCCACTGCCTCTCCAATCCATTTCATTTAATGATTTAATAACATTTGCTCTTGCAGAAATTTTATCATTTGGAGAAACAGCATCCTCTAAATCTAAAAAAACGTAATCAGCTGGCGAACTTAAAGCTTTCTCAAACATTTTAGGAGATGAACCTGGAACAGCCAATTCACTTCTTTGTAATCTTGATCTTGCTGGTTTATAAAATTTATGACTCATTTTTTTCTTTTATCTAATTCGCTCATTACATCTTCAATTTTTATATTATTTGCCTCAAGGTACATTATTAAATGATAAAATACATCAGCTGCTTCATGGATTTTATTTGAATCTTCCTCAACTGCCTCAATAAGTTCATTTATTTCTTCAAGCACTTTAGCTTTGCTTAAAGATTTATCACTTAGGAGTTTGTTAGTATACGAACCATCAACTGGTGATGATTTTCTTTCTCTTGCAAGTTTAAATAGACTTTCTAGGGTATTTAGCATCTCAAATCCTAACAGGTATACCTTTTGAGTCCAGATATTCTTTAGCTTCTTTCACAGAATATTTTCCGTAGTGAAATATGGATGCTGCTAAAACCGCACTAGCGTTACCTAATTTGATGCCATCGACTAAATGATCAAGATCCCCAACTCCGCCTGATGCTATTGTGGGTATGTTTACCATAGATGAAATTTTAGACATCAAATCTATGTCATAGCCTACCTGAGTACCATCTCTATCCATTGATGTAACAAGTAACTCACCTGCTCCGCTCTCTTCCATCTTTTTTGCAAATTCTAATGCATCAATTCCAGTATTGTTTCGTCCACCATGAGTAAAAACTTCCCATTTCTCTCCATTTTTCTTAGCATCTATTGCAACAACAATACATTGAGAGCCAAATTTTTTTGAACTTTGAACTACAACATCAGCGTTTTGTACTGCAGCCGTATTAATTGAAACTTTATCAGCTCCACAGTTTAAAAGTTTACTGATATCTTCTACACTTCTAACTCCACCTCCAACAGTTAAAGGTACAAAACATTTTTTAGACGTATCTTTTACAACTTCATAAATAGTATCTCTATTTTCATTTGATGCAGTGATATCTAAAAAACAAATTTCATCAGCTCCACCATCACTATAAATTTTAGCTTGTTCCACTGGGTCACCTGCATCTTGTAAATCAACAAAGTTTATACCTTTTACAACTCTTCCATTTTTAACATCTAAGCAAGGTATAATTCTATTTTTAAGCATTTATTTCTTTTGCAAGTTCATCTAATTTAATATCACCATCATATATAGCTTTACCAACAATAATTCCTTCAATATTTTTATTACCTATTTCTTTTGCTTTTCTAATATCATTAATTGAAGAAACTCCCCCAGAAATAATCACTGGACAATTTGAATTATTAGCTACATTTTCTGTTTCCTCAAAATTTGGGCTTCGCTTCATACCATCTCTATTAATATCTGTATAAATTAATCTAGTAGCTCCATAATAATTTACATCCTTTAAAAATTCCAAAGTTTTTAAATTAGAGTTTTCTTTCCATCCAGAAACAGATAAATAACCATCTTTAGCATCCAAACCCAAGGCAATTTTTCCAGGAAATTTTTGACAAGCTTCTTTTAAAAAATTTTTATCTTTTATTGCAGCACTTCCTAAAATTACTTTCTCAACCCCAGCATCAGTATATTTTTGAATACTCTCAAAGTTTCTTACACCACCACCTATTTCAATTTTAAGATCAAATTTTCCAACAATTTTCTCAATAATATCAATATTTACAGTCTCTCCTGTTAATGCTCCATCCAAATCAACTACGTGTAAGTTTTTAAATCCGTGATCTTTATATTTACCAGCTTGCTCAACTGGTGACATGTCATATTCAGTTTTATTATCAAAGTTTCCTTTTACTAACCTCACGCACTTTTTGTCTTTAATATCTATTGCAGGAAATATTTTCATTTTTTATAAATTTTTGTGTTTTTCACAAAAATATTTTTCTTTTTTAATATGCTCTAAAAATTCATCATCTTCTTTATAATAAATAATATTTTTATCATCTCTATCTCTTGCTATCTCTTCACCATTTGCATCAAGTTCAATATTTGATGTTAATAGAATTCCAGCAATTCTATCAAGTTCATATTTATATCTTCTTATTTTTCCTGAAATTGCTTCAAAATCAATTATGACCTCAATTTCATTCATATTAAATCTTTTATACTCAGCGGATTCCCAAAAATTTTTTTCCTCATTATCATCGTAATAATAATAAAACTCATAGTCATTATTATCTTCAAATCTGTATTTTAATTTTCTTTTATACTCACCATAAGATTTAATTATTTTAAATTTTTTTTTTTCGTCATCAATAATAAAATAATCTACCGCATCACTTTCAATAAAGTTTGTTGAAATAGTTGACTTTAAAATTTCATTTCCCTCATTTGCAGAAAAACAATAAATTGTTCCTGCAAATACTTTTGATGAAAAAAAAATTATTGAAATACATAATAAAATATTTTTTTTCATTTTATAAATTTATAAAGTTACTTATCATTGTAAGCCCTAGTTTATCACTCTTTTCAGGGTGAAATTGAGTACCAAATATATTTTCTTTTTCAGCAGCACAAACAACATTAGATGAATAATCAGTTGTTGCTGAAATTACAGATTTATCCTCAGGTACAAATTCATAACTGTGAACGAAGTACATGTGAGAGTTATTTTCTATGCCTTTAAAAATTTTACTATCTTTCATAATGTTAATTTCATTCCAACCAATGTGTGGAAGCTTAAATTTACCGCCTTGGTTATCAATTTTAGAAACTTTACCAGAAATCCAACCTAATCCTTTAGTCTCAACTTCCTCATAGCCAATATCAGCAAACATTTGAAGGCCTACACAAATTCCAAGAAGTGGTTTTTTACTTTCTAATGCAAATTCATTAAGAGTATCTATCAAGCCGTTAATACTATTGAGACCATCAATACAGCTCTTAAAAGATCCTTGTCCTGGCAATACAACTTTATCACTAGTTTTTATTGTTTCAAGATCAGATGTTACTTCAATATTTACTTTATCTTTTGCAACTTCTTTAAAAGAATTAATTACAGAACTTATATTGCCTGAACTGTAGTCAACAATTGTGACATTCATTAAATTTATAAAGAACCTTTTGTAGAAGGTATTGTAGTTTTATTTCTTGGATCCATTTCTAAAGCAGCACGTAATGATCTTGCTAATCCTTTAAAGCAAGACTCGATTATATGGTGACTGTTATCACCATAGATATTTTCAATGTGCAAAGTAATTCCTGCAGCTTGTGAAAATGCTTGGAACCATTCTTTAAATAGTTCCGTATCCATCTCACCTAATTTTTCTACTTTCAATTTTACCTTCCAAATTAAATAAGGTCTATTTGATACATCAATTGCAACTCTAGTTAATGTTTCATCCATTGGTATCATTGCATGGGCGTATCTTTTTATACCAACAAATTTTTTAGATGCTTTTTTCAAACATTCACCAATTGCAATTCCAGTATCTTCAGTTGTGTGGTGAAGATCAATGTGTGTGTCACCTTTAGCTTTAATATTCATATCCATGGAAGAGTGTTTTGATAATTGCTCAAGCATGTGATCTAAAAATCCTATACCTGTGTCAACTTTGTACTTACCCTTACCATCAATATTTAAATCAACACTGATGTTGGTCTCTTTTGTTTTTCTACTAATTTTGGCTTTACGTTTCATAATCTGAAAAAGGTATATATCTATTATTCAATTATGGCAATAATTCTAGCCTTGGTCTTGAACTATAAAATTTAATATCCATCTATACCTCATGACAACGATAGTATTAGTAAGAAAAAACAATGAAGTAGTAGTTGCAGGAGACGGCCAAGTTAGTATGGGAAATACAGTAATTAAGAAAACTGCAAACAAAGTTCGTAAGATTGAGAAAAGAAATGTGATCGCAGGATTTGCTGGTTCTACTGCAGATGCCTTAACATTATTTGAAAGATTAGAATCTAAGCTAGAAAAACATGCTGGAAATTTAGCAAGAGCAGCTGTTGAATTAGCTAAGGATTGGCGTACTGATAAGTATTTGAGAAGACTAGAAGCCTTAATGGCTGTTGGTGACAAAGAAAATAGTTTCATTATTTCAGGAACTGGCGATGTTTTAGAGCCTGAAGGTGATGTGATTGGAATTGGATCAGGTGGAAATTATGCATTAGCATCAGCTAAAGTACTCATGGATACAGATTTATCAGCTGAGGAAGTTGCTAAAAAAGCAATTAAAGTTGCATCTGAAATATGTGTTTTTACAAATGATAATTTAAATATAGAGAAAATTTAAATGGAAAAATCAAACGTTACAACTTTACCAAACACTAAAGTAAAAAAAGAAACTAGTAATATTCAAAATTCACTATCTCCAAGAGAAATTGTTTCAGAATTGGATAGATTTGTTGTTGGTCAAAATAATGCAAAAAGAGCTGTTGCAATTGCTTTAAGAAATAGATGGAGAAGACAAGCTTTAGAAGGTGATATGAAAGATGAAGTTCTTCCAAAAAATATTTTAATGATGGGACCGACTGGTGTTGGTAAAACAGAAATATCTAGAAGATTATCAAAATTAGCTGAAGCACCATTTGTAAAAGTTGAAGCAACAAGATTTACTGAAGTTGGATATGTTGGAAGAGATGTAGAACAAATAATTAGAGATCTTCTTGAAATTGCAATTGCAATGGAAAAAGTGAAAAAAAGAAAAGAAGTTCATGCTAAAGCACAAAAATTAGCAGAGGATAGAGTTCTTGATGCAATTGTAGGTAATAAAGCAAGTGTTGCAACAAGGGAAAGCTTTAGGAAAAGATTAAGAGATGGTGACTTAGACGACAATGAGATTGAAATAGCTGTAACTGAAAGTGGTGGTGGAATGCCGTCATTCGAAATTCCTGGTATGCCTGGTGCAAATGTTGGAATGATTAATATTTCAGATATGCTTGGTAAATCTATGGGTCAAAAAGCTAAGAAGAAGAAAATGTCAGTTAAAGAGTCTCATGAAATATTACTTAACGAGGAAGCTGATAAATTAATCGAACAAGATAAAATTATTAAATCTGCAAAAAATACAACTGAAAATAACGGTATCGTATTTTTAGATGAAATAGATAAGATTTCAGCAAGAACTGATAGAGTTGGTGGAGATGTTTCAAGAGAAGGTGTCCAAAGGGATCTACTTCCATTAATAGAAGGGACAACAGTCAGTACTAAATATGGTCCAATAAAAACAGATCACATATTATTTATAGCTTCTGGAGCATTCCAGTTAGCAAAACCATCAGATCTTTTGCCAGAGCTTCAGGGAAGACTTCCAATCAGAGTTGAGCTAGATGCATTGAATAGTGAGGATTTTAAACGAATTTTAAAAGAGCCAGACAATAGTTTAATTAAACAATACAAAGCTTTACTTAAAACCGAAAACGTTGATTTAGAATTTACTGAAGATGGGATTGACACAATTGCGACAATTGCAAGCGAAGTAAATACAACAGTTGAAAATATTGGCGCTAGAAGACTGCATACCATAATTGAAAGAGTTTTAGATGAAATTAGTTTTACAGCCACAGATAGAGCTGGTGAAAAAATCAGTATAGACTCGGATTATATTAAGAAAAATATTGGTGAACTTGTTAAGGACGCAGACCTATCGAAGTTTATTTTGTAGAAATTACTTTTTTTTTCTTAAAAAAATATCAAAATTTCCAACAGATGGGTTTTCAATAGCCTCGAAATCAATACTTATAATTCTTTTCATTAAATGATCACTACTTTTAATAAAATTAGGTACTGAGTGTTTTAATATACTTAAATTGCTAGATTGATATGGGTCATTTAAATTTTTAGATCTAAGACCCTTTCCTGTTATGACACTAATTTTGTTAACTCCATTTGCATAACACTCTTCAATGTAAGAAGTCATCTTTTGATTTGCTTCCTCTAAAGTATAACCGTGCAAATCAATAGATCTTTCAACATATCTTTTAGGTCTTGAAGAAATATTTTGATCTTTGTTTTCTAGTTTGTCAGAACTATTTAAGAAATTTTGCCAATCCTGTTTATCTTTATCTGA
This sequence comes from uncultured Pelagibacteraceae bacterium, assembly GCA_902562645.1. Taxonomy (GTDB): domain Bacteria; phylum Pseudomonadota; class Alphaproteobacteria; order Pelagibacterales; family Pelagibacteraceae; genus Pelagibacter. The sequence goes on along the minus strand of CACETY010000001.1, from coordinate 80,025 downwards.
TATTTTTTTAATCAACTAAGCTTGAGTGTCTACTATTAACCAGTTAGGATTTTTTGAAGTACTGTCTTTTGTAAATTTCCAAGTATCTAATACTTTTTTAACTTTTTCAGCATCACCTGAAATAATTTTATTATCTTTATCTTTAATGCAAGATATAATTTCACTCACAAATTCAACACTTACTTCAATCATATTTTTATTTTGATTATGCTCTTTTATTTCTGCGGAATTAATACCTATAAATGTAGTTTCTGATGTAACATTTCTTGCTTTTTTATCTTTAATAGCCTCATCAAATTGATCATATACATTTTTTGATAAAAGATTTTTTATTGACTTTAAATCTCCTTTAGAAAAACTAGTAATAATACTTTCATAAGCAATTTTAGCGCCATTTAAGAAATCTTTTTTTGCTGCATCATCAAAAGTTTCAGCACTCAAAATAGGAGAATTTTTTCTTTCTGGAGCCTCTTCGTGAGGAAAACTCTGATTAATATTTTCCTCAAATCCAGTTTTTTTCCCTAAAATTCCTCTTAATCTAAGGAAAATGAAACCAGCAATCATGGCTAATAATATTATATCGATGTACTCGAAGCTATAACTCATATACTAATAATATTTACTATGTTGATTAATTTCAACCTGCAATTTACATTATAGACAAATGAACACAGCATTAATTCTTATTATAGGTATACCTCTTGTAGAAATCTACTTATTCATTAAAGTTGGCTCACAAATCGGAGCGTTAAACACTATTTTGCTAATTTTAGTAACAGCAATTGTTGGCATTTGGTACGCGAGATACGAGGGTTTTAACACATTACGATCAGGGATGTCACAGATAGTAAAAAATGAACTCCCCCTTTATGAAATAGTTTCTGGGGCAGCTATAGCTTTTGCCGCTTTACTATTAATTTTACCAGGATTTGCAACGGATATAATCGGAATTTTATTAGTTTTTCCTATTACTAGGAAAATTATTTTGAGTAGATATTCAAAAAAATATTCTTCAAAAAAAGAAGATAATAAAAAAAATTTTATTGATGGTGAATACGAAGATATAGAAGACAAAGATGGAAAATAAATATAAAATAGTATTAAGTTACATTCAAGATTTATCAGTCGAAATACCTAGCCCAGAAACTTTAATTACAATAAGAAATACCATACCTCAATATGTTATGAAAGTTGATATAAAATCAAAACCTTTAAAAAGAAAAATGATAGAAGTTTTGACCACACTAACATATGAAAACCCAGAAATTAAAAAAGATAAAGGATTTTTTCAAATAAAATATGCAACTGCAATTGAAATTATAGATGTTCAAATAAAAAAAAACGAGTTAGAAAAAATTATTCTATGCGACTTACAAACAAAAATTTATCCTGAGTTAGAGAATAAATTTTTAACTATTCTAAGAAATTCTGGTTTACCTGATTTAAAATTTGGATCTAAAATTGATTTTGAAAAATTATATAATGAAAAATTAAATTAAAAATAATTTTTTTTTAAATACTTTTTTAAAAATTCGTTATGTTTTGACAATTCATCCTTGCTTGGAACAATAACTTTCTTATAATATTCTAAATCATTTTTGCTCTCTGAAATACTGTTTTCATTACTCTCCACTAAATTTAAAGTTGGTTCTTTTTGATCGATTAAATTTATATAAACTTTTGCGAGTAAATCACAGTCTATCAAAGCAGTATGTTTTTCTCTTTTTGAATTATCAATTCTGAACCTTTTACATAATGCATCTAGACTTATACCAGAACCTGGAAATTTATTTCTTGCTAATTCCAGTGTATCAATAACATTAGAATTACTTATTTTTTTTTTTCCAATTAATGATAGTTCATTATTTAAATGTCCTATGTCAAACTCAGCGTTATGAATGATAATTTTTTTGTCTCTTATAAAGTCTAAGAATTCATCTGCAATTTCAGCAAATTTTTTTTTTGTTGATAAAAACTCATCAGAATATCCATGAACCTCAAAGGCTTTCTGTGATACTTTTCTCTCAGGATTTAAATAAATATGAAAAATATTTTTAGTTGGTATTAAATTATCTAGTTCAATACATCCAATTTCAACTATACGATGACCGTCTCTAACTGATAATCCAGTTGTCTCAGTATCTAGAACTATTTCTTTCATTTAGAATTTTTTTCTTAATTAGTTTAACTTTTTTTTTCATTACATCTGCAGAAAAATTATTGTTAATAACATAATCAGATAATCTTCTTTTTTTAGATAAGATAAACTGACTTTCTTTTAGACTTTTAATCAATTTTTTATTGAAGTTAGGCCTTTTTTTTAACCTTTCTAATACTTTTGAAGTTTTAGAATTAACAAAAATTATTACATCTTCTTTTTTATTGAGCTTATTTTCAATAAATAAGGGAATATCAAAGATAATCATTCTAGATTTTTTGTTTTTATTTATAAATTTTGTCATTTTTTTTCTGACCAAAGGATGAACAATTTTAGAAATTATTTTAAGATTTTTTTTATTTGAGTTAATTGCTGATATGAGTTCTTTTTTTTGGATAGGAAATGTTTTAATAAATTTAGGTAATTTTTTTTTCATTTGATTAAAGCAGGTTTTATTTTTTTTATAAATATATTTAACTTCATTATCTGCATTGAAAACTGGGTAACTAAAAAGTTTTGAAATAAAAGATTTTCCTGAACCAATCCCTCCAATTACTGCGATTCTAATCATGTTTAATTTTAGATTTCATATTTTTTAATTTTTTAAAAATTTAAGTAATTCTTCATTTATTTCTGGTTCAACTTTATGCCAGATATTAAAGGCTTGCTGTCCCTGAAATAAAAACATATTCAAACCATTTTCTATTATGTTACCTTTTGCACTTCCTGCATCTAAGAATTCTGTTTGATATGGATCATATATTACATCATAAAAAAACTTGTTTTGGCCAGTTTTAGAAAAGTCTATTCCAAACTTATCCTTTTTATTAAGACCTATAGTTGTGGCATTAATAATCATATCAAAATCAGGTAAATCTCCCCAGTCTACAACATTAATCTCTTTGAAAAATTCTTTTAAATTATTTGCTTTCTCTTTCGTTCTATTACTTAAAAATATTTTTGATACCTTCATTCTTAGGAGCGAAAAGATTATTGATGGTACAACACCACCAGCTCCTAATATCAGAACTGTTTTTTCACTAACATCATATTTTAATTTTCTTATGCTTAATTCAAATCCATCAATATCGGTATTATCTCCAACTAAATTTCCTTTAAGTATTGAAATAGTATTTACAGATTGTGTTTTTATTGCATTGCCACTTAAAATATCTAAATGAGGAATTATTAATTTTTTAAAAGGAACAGTAATATTCAAACCATCCAAATCTCCTTTTTTCATGGATTGACATAGTTCAGATAAATCATTTTCATGAGCTTCCAATTTTGCATAAATTGCATTTAAATTATTTCTTTTTATCCAATAGTTATGTAGCTTTGGAGATAAAGAATGTTCAATTGGGTTCCCTATTACTAAAAATTTTTTCATTTTTGTAGTTCCAAATATTCCTTAATTTGTTTAATAGGTAAGCCCATTATCGTGTCTTCATCGCCATCAATTTTTGAAAATAAAGCTCTTCCTTCTCCTTCAATTTGATAAACATTATAAGCATACAAAGCCTCATCACTAATTTTATTTAAGTAGGTAATCAGTTCATTTTCTGAAAAATGCTTCATAGTCAAGTAAGCTTTATCAGTATAATTCCAAATCATAGAACCATTTTTAGATATGCATACTGAACTTATTAAAGAGTGTTTTTTTCCATTGAGTTTCTTTAAAATTTCAAGTGCTTCATCCCTACTTTCTGGCTTTGATATGAGCTCACCTGATAAATCAATTACACTATCTGCTCCCAAAACTAAGCAATTATTTATTTTTAGACTAACTTTATTAGCCTTTAGCTCAGCAAGATTTTTGGAAATAATTTCAGGCGAAGCACCCTCTTTCAACATACTTTCTTTGATTGGTTCTTCGTCTACATTGGAAACTTCAACATTAGTTTTTATGTCGTAACTATCCAATATTTGTTTTCTAACCTTACTTTTAGACGCTAAAATAATATCAAGCATTTTTTTTATTTTTTATCTCATAGATTTTTATTACTGAGGCCGCTGTTTCTTCTACTGATTTTCTTGTTACATCTATTGTAGGCCAATTATTTTCTTTAAAAATCTTTCGAGCACTGTTTAATTCATCCCTAATTTTATCAATATTTACATACTCGCTATTCTGATCCTCTTTAAGAGAGGTTAATCTGTTTTTTCTTAAGTCATATAATCTCTCTGCTTCTGTAACTAAACCAACTACACATGGTGAAAAATTTTTGTCAGTAACTTTAGCTGGTAAAGAATTTATATTAACTAATGGAATATTTGATGTCTTAAAACCTCTATTAGCTAAATAGATAGAAGTTGGTGTTTTGCTTGTCCTGCTTACACCAAGCAGTATAATATCTGATTTCTCAATATCTTCCGTTTGATTACCATCATCATGGTTCATGGTAAATTGTATAGCTTCAATTCTATCATAATATTCTTCATTAAGAATATGTTGTCCACTAGGTTGATGAGAAGCTTTTTGGTTTAAAACTTTGGAAAAATTTAGAATTAATTCACCAAGTACTCCAAAACAGGGTATATCTCTTTCATAAGCTTTCTCAGTAAGATATTTTGCGAGCTTACTGTTAACTATGGTGTATAAAATTATTGAATTCTTATCTTTTTTTGCTTGTTTTAAAATGCTTAAAGTCTGACTCTCAGTCCTTGTAAAAGAGAAATGGTTTGTTTCATATTCAAAATTAGGAAATTGAGCTTTTAAAGCTAAAAAAATTCTATCGAGAGTTTCACCAGTTGAATCTGATATCAAATAAATTTGGTATAAGTTTCTCATGTATAAGATGTTTATAAACTATAAGTAAAATAAGAAAAATGTAGATTTATTAATTAAAATGATAGTTGTTAGATTTTTTTTTATTTGATTAGATGAGTTATAAATTGTGATTATACTTATACATAATAACACTAGAATGTGATAAAATTAGATAAATCATTGAAAAATGTAACTAATTTAAGTTCAAAGATGTTGATAACAAGTTAATTAATTGTGGAAATTGACTAATTTACGTTATTCACAATTCATAATACTAATAAAGTAATTAATATATATCTATTTATATGAACCCCATAACTAACTGCATTAAAAATCAGGATACTAAAAATAATCCTATATGGTTAATGAGACAGGCTGGAAGGTACTTGCCAGAGTTTAGAGAAATTAGGAAAGAAAACCCAGATTTTATAAAACTTTGTCTGAATAGTGATTTAGCATCTCAAATTACTCTTCAACCTATTAAAAGATTTGGGTTCGATGGAGCTGTAATTTTTTCAGATATTTTGATGTTACCTTATGGACTTGGTCAAAAAGTAGAATTTGAAAAAAACTTTGGACCTAAATTAGGAGAAATAAATTTAGAAACAATAAAAAATGTTGACGAAGTAAATTTTACTGAAAAAGTTTACAAGGTATATAAAGCAATTTCAAAAACTTCAAAAGACACTTTAATGAATAATAAGGATACAATTGGATTTGTTGGAGCACCTTGGACTATTCTAGTTTACATGATTAATAGATCTTCTCCCAAAAAAGGTTTGTCTACTGATTTTTTTAAAGATGAATTTTTAATAAACAGATTATTAGGAATAATAGAAAAGTTTTTAAGACTTCACATCAAAAATCAAGTTGAAGCTGGCGCTCAAATTATTCAAATTTTTGACAGTTGGGCTGGGTTATTAAAAGATAAAATTCCAGAATATATTTATATACCTACTTTAAATATTGTCGAATATGTTAAAGAACTAGGAGTTCCTGTTATCTGTTTTCCTAGAGGTATTAAAGATTATAAAAATTTCTGTGATATTGTTAAACCAGATGCTGTAAATATAGATTACGATGTAGACCCAAAGAAAATAGTAAATGAGATAAAAATACCAATACAGGGTGGTCTTGATCCAAAAATTTTGCTAACAGATCAAAAAACCCTTAGAACAGAAGTTGAAAAATATCTTAGTATTTTTAAAGACCATCCATACGTTTTTAATTTAGGCCATGGAATACTTCCTGAAACTAAAATTGAAATGGTTGAGGAATTAATAGATATTGTAAGAAATTTTAAATGACACCAAACCACCCAAAAGTTAATTATGGCAAGACAGGCATTTTAATTGTTAATCTTGGTACGCCTGACTCAACAAATTGGTTAGATATTAGAAAATATTTAAAGGAATTTTTGTCAGACAGACGAGTAATTGAGGTAAATCCTTTAATTTGGCAGGTAATACTTAATTTATTCATACTTACTTTTAGACCTTCAAAAACAGCAAAAGCTTATAAAGAAATATGGATGGAAGATAAAAACATGTCTCCTTTAAGATATTTTACTGAAAGCCAATCAGAAAAATTATCTAAACAAATAGGCAACGAAAATTTAATTGTTGATTTTGCTATGAGGTATGGAAATCCAAGTATTAAAAGCAAAATTCATGGTCTTCAAAAAAAAGGTTGTGAAAATTTAATAGTGCTTCCCTTGTATCCGCAATATGCAGCAGCAACTACAGCAACAGTTTGTGATGAGGTTTACAGAACTTTAATGAAAATGAGATGGCAACCAAATCTTAAAATAATACCTCATTACGAGTCTGAACCTCTTTATATTGAGGCAATCAAAAACAGTATTGTTAAAAAAATTGGTGAAATTAATTGGCAGCCTGATTTAATTATTGCATCATACCATGGGATTCCTAAGAAATATTTTGACAAAGGAGATCCTTATCATTGCTATTGTCATAAAACTACTAGATTGATTTCTGAAAAATATACAGATATTAATATTATGACGACATTTCAATCAAGATTTGGCCCTCAGGAATGGTTGCAGCCCTATACCGACAAAACTTTCGAGGCTTTACCTAAAGAAGGTAAAAAAAATATACTAGTTATTTGTCCTGGATTTTCATCAGATTGTGTAGAAACTTTAGAGGAAATATCAATTCAAGGAAAAGAAAGTTTTATTAAATCTGGTGGAGAAAATTTTGAGATGATTCCATGCCTAAATGATAATGAGGATCATATAAATTTATTTAAACATCTTATTTTAAAAAATTTATAATTAATGAGCGGATATCTTTTATTTAAATCACTCCATTTAATTGCTGTAATTTCTTGGATGGCAGGACTTTTATATTTGCCAAGAATATTCGTTTATCATGTTGAAAATTATGAAAAAGAACAAGCTACTGAGATTTTTGAAACAATGGAAAGAAAACTTTATAATTATATAATGCGACCTGCCATGATATTATCCTGGCTTTTTGGTATCATACTGATTTGGATAAATGGGATTGAAACTTTTGCTTATTTATGGCTGCAGCTTAAAATCTTACTAGTAGTAGTTTTGACTATTTACCATGAATACCTTGGAAAATGTATCCGGCTGCTAAAATCAAAAGAAAACACCAAATCTTCTAAATTTTTTAGAATAATTAATGAAATTCCTACTGTATTGCTGATTTTTATTGTATTTATTGTAGTTTTTAAACCTATCTAGGGTTGAAATTTTAAATTCAATATATATATTCAAACAATCTTAAACAAAATCCCCATCAATGAACATTCAAGAATTAAAAGAAAAAAGCTCTGAAAAATTAATCACTGAAGCTGAAAAGCTTGGAATAGAAAATGCTAGCACCCTTCGTAGACAAGAAATTTATTTTGCAATTTTAAAAAAACTTGCAGAAAAAGGAGAAGAGATAACTGGTGGCGGAGTGTTACAACTACTTCAAGACGGTTTTGGTTTTCTAAGAGCGATGGAATCTAATTATTTACCAGGAGCAGATGATATATATGTAAGTCCAAGTCAGATTAGAAGATTTGGATTGAGAACTGGAGATACAGTTGAGGGACCAATTAGATCCCCAAAAGACGGAGAAAGATATTTTGCACTTCTTCAAGTAAGTAAGATAAATTTTGAAGAACCAGATAAATTTAAGCATAAAATAGCTTTTGACAACTTGACACCTCTATACCCAAATAAACAATTGGGGATGGAAGTTGAGTCAAATAAAATTGAAAAAAAACCTGATCTCACCCCGAGATTAATTGATTTAGTAAGTCCTATTGGAAAAGGTCAAAGATCATTGATTATATCTCCACCTAAGGCAGGGAAAACAATGATTTTACAAAGTATTGCAAATTCTATAACAGCCAATCATCCCGAATGTTATCTTATGGTTTTGTTAATCGATGAAAGACCAGAGGAAGTAACAGATATGCAAAGAACAGTTAAAGGTGAAGTTATAAGTTCAACTTTTGATGAACCAGCTCAACGTCACGTAGCTGTTGCTGAAATGGTTATTGAAAAAGCAAAAAGACTAACAGAACATAAGAAAGATGTTGTAATACTTTTAGACTCTATAACAAGATTAGGAAGAGCCTATAATGCTGTTGTACCAAGTTCTGGAAAAGTTTTAACAGGTGGTGTAGATGCTAATGCGTTACAAAGACCTAAAAGGTTTTTCGGTGCAGCCAGAAATATTGAAGAAGGTGGATCATTAACAATTATAGCCACTGCTCTTATTGATACTGGTAGTAGAATGGATGAAGTAATTTTTGAGGAATTTAAAGGAACTGGAAATAGTGAAACAATTTTAGATAGAAAAATTTCTGAGAAGAGAATTTTCCCTGCAATAGATATTACGAAGTCTGGAACTAGAAGAGAGGAGCTAATTTTTGATAAAAATGATCTTCAAAAGATGAACGTTTTAAGAAGAATAATTGCTCCTATGGGATCTATGGATGCGATTGATTTTATTAATTCAAAATTAAAAACAACTAAAAATAATGCTGAATTTTTTAATTCAATGAATAAGCCTGCATAATTATAAATAACCTAATTCTTTCATTTCAATTTCAAATTTTTCCTCAATACTTTGCCTAATTTCAATATCTAATTTTTCCTGCCATTTATTGTTAGGACCTAAGTTAAAAAAACTTTTTGTTTTACCTGTATTTTTATCGTTTGCTGCTTCTACAAAGCCATCTTTATTTTCAATTTTTTTTAAATTTTCAAAATTATTATTCTTAATTGCCATCAATATCTTACCATCTTCTATCTTTATTTTTATTAATTCTGATAAATATTCCGCAATTTTTGTAAATTCTTCATGAGGATTAGAAACTAAATCTTCATATTTTATCAAAAGATAATTTTTTTTAAAATTTTTCCATGAATTATAATGTGTCTTCCATGATGCTATTACGGTTAGCATATCTCTATTTTTATCTTTAGAATTTTCATCAAACTTCTTACCTAAACATTTATTTTCATTAAATAAAAAATTTTTTGCTTCAGTGTAATTTTCTTTTGAAAAATGATATTTAATTGATGAAATAACATTTCTAGGATCTCTAACAATATAAATCACCCCTAACGAATTTTCATAGTTTGTAAAAATTGACCCTTTAATCTTACATAAAGCATGATGTGTTTTAAAAAATTTTACCTTCTTGTCTAAATTAATTATTTGTTGAGATTTAATCCAATAGGAAGACACTTTATTTAAATCATCAATTTCATGTTTGTTAACTAAGTTGTCAAAATGAGATCTAAGTGGAAACTGAGGTATGTTTGATAAACTTTTTAAACTCAGAGTAGCAGTTTTTTTAAATAATAAAGAAGCTATAAAAGATCTTAGCCACGTATTTCCACTTTTAGGATAAGATGCTAACCATATAATCATTAAAAAATTATATAATTATGCTTAATATAAAACTATAATAATTTAATGAATATATATGCGCTTTCATCAGGTCCCGGAGTTTCAGGTATAGCAGTTGTTCGTATATCTGGAACTAATACAAAAAAAATTATACTAAATCTTATAAACGGGGAAATGCCACCTCCTAGAGTAGCAACTTTTAAAAAATTCAATAAAATTGACAATTCTGGGCTGATAGATGAAGGCTTATTATTGTGGTTTCCAGCCCCAGAGAGCTACACAGGCGATGATATGGCCGAAATACATGTGCATGGAAGCATTGCTGTTGTAAGATCAATATTAGATCAATTATCAAAATTTGAAGATTGTCGTTTAGCTGAACCTGGAGAATTTACAAAAATAGCATTTCAAAATAAAAAAATAAACCTCTTAAAAGCAGAAAGTATTTCAGATTTAATTTCTGCTGAAACAGAAATCCAAAGACAACAAGCCATAAAAATAATGAGTGGAAGAAGTTCTAAAAAATTTAATTTATTAAGAGAAAAACTTTTAAAAATTTTATCATACATTGAAGCTAAAATTGATTTTCCAGAAGAGGATCTTCCAGATGATGTGATTAAAAATATAAAAAATGATTCTGAAAAAATAATAAATGAAATTGAAAAAATTTTAGATGATCAAAAGGTTGGAGAAAGAATTAGAGAGGGTTTTAAGATTGCAATTCTTGGACCTACCAATGCAGGAAAATCCTCTTTATTGAATTATTTATCGAACCGCGATGTAGCTATCGTCTCAGAAATTGCAGGAACAACTAGAGATGTTATCGAAGCTCATTTGAACTTAGATGGTTATCCTGTTGTGATTTCAGATACTGCAGGGATAAGAGAGTCTCAAGATGAGATAGAAAAAAAAGGAATTAGATTAGCCCTCAAACGTGCAGATGATGCTGATCTTAATATTATAGTAATAGAGCCAAAGAGTGTTGATTTTACTGGATTTTTGAACGATTTAGTGAGTGAAAAATCAATAATTGTGATAAATAAAATAGATCTTGGTTACAATAATATCAATCAACAAATTGAAAAATTTAATCCAATTTTTTTATCAATTAAAAATGAAACTAACTTAGATGAATTAATAAAAAGAATAAAAGACAAATTAAAAAATAAATTTGTAAGCTCAAGCGAAACTTTAATTACCAGAGAAAGACATAGACAAAGTTTAGAGGCTTGTCTTCAGAATTTAAAAAATTTTGAGGAAAAAAACTCCCAGGAAGACTTTGATAAAGCTGCAGAGGATTTAAGATTGGCAACCAGACATTTAGGTATGATTGTTGGAAAAGTAGATGTTGAAGAAATATTAGGATCCATTTTTAGTGATTTTTGTATAGGTAAATAAGCCCTAAATTTGCTCACTTTTTAGTCATTTTTAAGTGTTTTCTTGTAAAATTTAAGATCAATAATAAATTACAATTATGAAAAATGAGTTGTCATTTGATGTAGTCGTAGTCGGAGGAGGTCATGCTGGCTGTGAAGCTGCTGCAGCATCTGCTAGATTAGGCGTAAATACTGCCTTATTTACACATAGATTTAATACTATTGGTGAGATGTCATGCAATCCAGCAATAGGGGGATTAGGCAAAGGTCATCTTGTCAGAGAGATAGATGCACTTGACGGTGTGATGGGTGAAGTTGCAGATAAATCAGGAATACAATTTCGATTATTAAATAGAAGCAGAGGCCCTGCTGTGCGCGGACCACGAACTCAAAGTGATAGATCATTATATAAGAAATACATGCAAGAAAAACTTATAAACTACTGTAATTTAAGCATTTTTTCTGATCCTGTAATAGAGTTCATTTTCGAAAAAAACAATATAATCGGTTTTATCACACAAGAAGGTAAAAAAGTACTATCATCTAAAGTAATCCTAACAACTGGAACTTTTTTAAATGGTTTAATTCACATTGGTAAAGAAAAAACACCTGCAGGAAGATTTAATGAAAAACCTTCAACAGGTTTAAGTGAACAATTAGAAAAATACGATTTTAAAATTGGAAGATTAAAAACAGGAACACCACCAAGATTGGATGCAACGACGATTAATTTCGAAAAACTCGAAGAGCAGCACGCAGATGAAGATCCATATTTTTTTTCTTTCCTTACAAAAAAAAATATAAACAGACAAATTTCATGTAGGATGACATATACTAATCGAGCAGTTCATGAGATCATATCTAAAAACATTAAAAGTAGTGCTATGTACTCAGGAAGTATCCAAGGTGTTGGCCCTAGATATTGTCCTTCCATAGAAGATAAAATTGTAAAGTTTGCTGATAAGCAAAAACATCAAATATTTTTAGAGCCAGAAGGTCTAAATGATAAAACAATCTATCCTAATGGAATCTCAACTTCCCTACCTGCTGAAATACAGCAAGAAATATGCAATAATATCAACGGTTTAGAAAAAGTTAAAATTTTAAGGCCTGGATACGCAATTGAATATGATTTTGTGGACCCAAGGGAGCTATTTCTTACTTTAGAGACAAAAAAAATTAAAAATCTTTACCTCGCAGGACAAATAAATGGAACAACAGGTTATGAAGAAGCTGCGGCACAAGGATTGATAGCTGGAATAAATGCTGCTCTCTCTATTAAAGGTAAAGAACCATTTATACTTGATAGATCTGAGGCATACATAGGTGTTATGATAGATGATTTAGTTACAAAAGGAGTTGCAGAGCCCTATAGAATGTTTACCTCAAGGGCAGAATACAGGCTATCTTTGAGATCTGATAATGCAGATATAAGACTTACACAAAAAGGAATTGATATTGGTTTAATATTAAATAAGCGGAAAATTATATATAAAGAGAAAGCTTCTAAATTGGAAAAAAGTATTAAAAATATGGAAAAATCATTAATTTCACCCTCAAAAGTATCTAAATTTGGTATTAATATTGCTAAGGACGGGGTTAAAAGGAGTGCAATGGAAATACTCAGCCAAAAGTCAGTAAATATGAGTAAAATTAGGGAAATTTGGCCTGAAATTAAATATGTTTCACGTGAAATTGATGAGCAAATTGAGATAAAAGCTCACTATAAAGGATATTTGAAGAAACAAGATGCAGACATTTTAGCATTTAAAAGAGATGAAAATTTAAAAATACCTGAAAACTTAGATTACGATCAATTCTCTGGATTATCAAATGAAGTTAAGTCAAAATTTAAGGAAATAAAGCCAAAAACACTTGGCCAAGCACTCAGAATAGATGGAATAACTCCAGCAGCAGTATATATTTTGTTGTCTCATGTCAAAAGAAGGTCTATTAAGCATATAGCTTGATTGATTCGAAAATAATAAAAACAGATAAAACACTCCTCAAAAATGTTTCACGTGAAACACTTAAGGAGTTAGAGGACTATTCAAAATCAATTTTGAGCACAAACAAGAAAATAAATTTGATAAGCTCAAGCACAGAAAAGTCAATAAATACAAGGCATATTTATGATAGTGCACAAACTATTGATTTTATTGATAAAAAAGACATAAGTGTATGCACTGATCTTGGCTCTGGTGCAGGGCTCCCTAGTATAGTTTTAGGTATTTTGATGAAATCAAAAAAACAAGGTTTTAAGCTAATTTTTTATGAAAAGAGTTATCATAAAAGCAATTTTTTATTAGAGATGGTAAAAAAATTTAAATTGGAAGCAAAAATTTATCAAAAAAATATATTTGAAGAAAAAAATTTAGTGACAGATGTAATAATTTGTCGAGCATTCAAACCTATGCCAGTGATTTTTGATATAGCAACAAAAAATTTTAAAAATTTTAAATACATAATCATGTATTTAGGAAAAAGCAGAAAAAAAATTTTAAAAGATGTCTCCACAAAATGGAAATTTGACTTAGAGGAAATGAAAAGTCTTACAAGTGAAGAGTCAACAGTAGTAAAAATTTCAAATTTAAAAAAAAAAATATGAATAAGAAAGTTGTTTCGGTCATAAACCAAAAAGGAGGAGTAGGCAAGACCACCACTGTAATCAATCTTGCTGCGGGTTTGTCGATGAAGGGAAAAAAAATTCTTATAATTGATCTTGATCCACAAGGTAATGCTACAACTGGTCTTGGATTATCCAATACCACAAGTTCTGATCAAACAATTTACAATGTATTGAATGGAAATAGAAAAATTTCAGAGGTAATCCAGTCTACAAGCTTTAGAAATTTAGATTTGATATCTTCAAATGTTGATTTGTCTGGACTTGAGGTTGAGACAGCAGGTGATAGTCGTCGAGCCTTTAAATTAAAAGAAGAATTAACCTTGATTTTAAACAATTCTGAGCCATTATATGACTATATCATAATTGATTGCCCTCCGTCTTTAAGCCTACTTACAATCATGGCATTGGTAGCCTCCAATGCACTAGTGGTACCACTTCAGACCGAATTTTTTGCTTTAGAGGGTCTCACTCAACTCATGAAAACAATTGAGAGGATAAAGTCAAACTTAAATCCATCTTTAGACATAAGAGGAATACTTCTGACTATGTATGATAAGAGAAATAAATTATCAGGTGAGGTAGAAACAGAAGCAAGAAACTATTTTAAAGATAAAGTTTACAGTACTGCTGTGCCAAGAAATGTTAGACTATCAGAGGCGCCCTCTCATGGCGTTCCAGTTCTCATTTATGATAAAACTTGTCCAGGCAGTAAAGCTTATTTTAGTTTTACAGAAGAATTTTTAAACCAAGATAAACAAGTGGAGAGTGCAGCATGATTAATCCGTTTAAATCAAAAAAAGGACTCGGAAGAGGGCTATCTTCCTTAATAGGGGATAGTGAACAAATTGATAACAAAAAAAATATCTCAATAAGTTCTTTAATTAGAAACAAGTATCAACCTAGAAAAAAATTTGATGAGGTTAGTTTAGAGGAATTAACTAACTCTATAAGAGAGCGAGGGATTATCCAACCTATTATTGTAAGACCTTCTTCAAATGAAGAGGGTAAATTTGAAATAATAGCTGGAGAAAGAAGGTGGCAGGCAGCCCAATATGCAGGGCTTCATGAAGTCCCGGTAATTGTAATTAATGCAGATAATCTTAAATCATTAGAATTTGCAATTGTCGAAAATGTTCAAAGAAAAGATTTAAATCCAATCGAGGAAGCAGAAGGTTATAAAAGATTAATTGATGAATTTAGTTACGATCAGGATAAAGTTTCTAAATTTATAGGAAAGAGTAGAGCTCATATTTCAAATTGTTTACGACTTTTATCTCTTCCACAAGAAATTATAGAATTAATAGTTGATGAAAAAATAACCCAAGGACATGCAAAAATTTTAGTAGGATTAGACAATGCAATACTTTTAGCAAAGAAAATTATTTCAAAAAAACTATCAGTTAGACAAACTGAAAATTTAGTAAAAATTTTGAAATCTAGTTCTAATAGTACCTCAAAGAAAAAAGATCCAAATATTGTTAGTCTTGAAGAGGAGTTAACAGATAAAATTGGAATGAGAGTTTTTGTTAAAAATAAGAGAAATAATTCTGGAATTATTAGCCTAGAGTATAAAGGTGCAGATCAGCTCGATAGATTGGTAGCGATCATTAAGGAAAATTATTAATAATTACTTACAAAATTAGAAACAAAAAGTATTGAATTTGAGTTATTTTTCTTAACTAAAGCCTCCAAGTCATTGATTTTAAATATAATTCCTTTTACTTCATTAGTTGACCACGCTTGAACTTGTTTTTTTACAATATCTTTTTCTTTCCAAAATATAGGAGGTTTAAAGCTAGAAATTGCTTGATCAATATTATTATTGTTATCAACTTCATTTCGTATTTTTAAAAGCCTTTTAGATTTATTTAATATTGTTCTTATGATTAGAATACAGTCTTCAGATGAATAATTATTCTCATTAAGGATGTTTGATACTTTTTTAGAATTTTTGGCTAAATAGTTATCCGATAACTCAAACACACTATAATTTTCTGCAAGGTTTGAGAGTTTATTTACATCCTCTACACTTATTTTGCTTTTACTTAATGACAAATTTTTTAATTTAGATAATTCATTTTTTAAGTTAATCCTATCTCCCTTTGATCTTTCTATGAGGATGTTTTTGATCTCTTGTGATAAACTTAAGTTATTTATTTTCAAAAAATTCTGAATAACTAAATTTAATGCTCTCGTGTCATCTTCATAAACAGGTGTGCAAATTAATTGGTCTTCTTTTTCAAATAAATTTCTGAGTTTTGATTTCTTTTCTAGACTTGATGATTTGATGATAATTTTTGTCTCAACTATTTCCCTATCCAACAAATCATTTATTAAAGAGTATAGTTTATCTGTAGCTCTTGAAATAATGATTATTTTTTTATTACTAAACAATGACTTTGTTAATAAATTTGAAATAAACTGATCAATATTATTTAAAATTTCATGCTCCTCATAGTTAAAAATATCACCTTCAAAACCTTTTAAATAAATATTATTTATTAAATCTTGTTTAATACCTTCATTGATACCATAAATTAAATGTAAATTAGAATTAGATTTGTTAAATTTGTCTATTTCAAAGTTTTTAATTATCATCCAAATTTATTATTGATGAAATTATAGTTTCACTAATTTTTTCAGATAAATTTTCTAAAATAATTTTTTCGTTTTGTTCAAGTTTAAATTTATCTATATCATTATTATAAACTTTATTTTTTATAACTTCTTTTTTAAATAATAGTTTTTCTTCATAATTGATTTCATAATATGTTGTAATAATCAGATCAAATTTAAGAGGGTCGCCTTTTGAATCTTTGGAAACAATCAATTTTTTTTTATTTGTATTTATTAAAAGATTATATTTTTTTTTATCTTGGTCTTTTTCTTTTTTAATTAAACCTAATTTATTTTTGATAATTCTATTAACATATCTTTCGCCACTAAATATAATTTCATTTATTTCAAAATTATAATTATTTTCAGAAAAGATAGGTTTATATGAACAAGCTGATAGTACTGTTATAAAAAAAACAGCTAGGAATCTCAAAAAAAAATTACTCATGTATTAATAAGTTAATTAATCTGTTTTTAACAAATATAATCTTGTTTATTGCTTTATCTTTTATATATTTTGACACTATCTTATTTGATTTTATCTTCAGTAAAAGACTTTCTTGATCAATGTCTCTACTATCGTTTAAAATAGCCCTTTTTTTTCCATTAATCTGTATCACATAATCTATTTTGTCTCTATTCGTGAAGTTTAAATTGGCTATAGGCCATTCCACTTTATCACCATGTCCTAAATTTTCAAAACACTCTGATGAAAAATGTGGGATAGCAGGTGAAAATAAAATTAATATTTTTATATAATTCTCTTTAAGCTTCATCGAATCAATTTCTTTTTCGATTTCTTTGTTTAAAAAGTTATACGTTTCATAAATATTTGCTATAATTACATTATAACTAAAATTTTCAAGGTTATTTGTTATCTTACTAATCATTTGGTTAGTAAAATTTTCCAAGTTCTTTTCAGATCCAGTTAAGTTTAAATTGTTTTGTATTTTGACTTTTATTTTATTATGAAGGGTCCATAACTTTTGTAAAAATTTGTAAGAAGCGTTCATACCTTGCTCAGACCATTGAACATCTTTTTCTGGTGGGCTATCAGATAAGATAAATAATCTTACAGCGTCAGCCCCATAATTATTCATTATACTTTCTGGATCAATCACATTTTTTTTCGATTTAGACATTGACTCTGATGGTCCAACTTTAACAATATTATCTGGCTCATCTTTTTTATAGTATTTATCTCCGTTTGATACTATTTGATCAGGACTTAGCCAATTATTATTTTTATCTTTATATGTTTCATGACATACCATTCCCTGTGTGAATAGACCTTGAAATGGTTCATCAAATTTAAAACTTTGATTTTTATATCCTATAGCTTTCATGAAAAAACGGGAGTAAAGTAAATGTAATATTGCATGTTCTACGCCACCTATATATTGGTCTACTGGCATCCAATAATCAATATCTTCTTTTTTAAATCCATATTCACTCTCTTTTGGTGAACAGAATCTAAGATAATACCACGAGGAACATACAAATGTGTCTAAAGTATCTGTTTCTCTTGTATATTTCTTTCCATTTATTATTACATTCTTCCAATCTTCTTTAAAATCTAAAGGATTCCCTTTTGAGTTTAGATCTACTTTCTCTGGAAGTTTAACTGGTAAATCTTTTTTTGGTATAGCTGTTACGTTTCCATTTTCATCATAGGCAATAGGGATTGGACATCCCCAGTATCTTTGTCTAGATACACCCCAATCTTTTAATCTAAAATTAATTTTTTTTTTACCAATATTTTTTTCTTCTAATATTTCGATTGTTTTTATAATTGACTCTTCAGGGACTCTTAGTCCATTCAAAAATTCTGAATTTATTATAACTCCAGATCCAGAATATGCCTCTTTTCCAACAATAAATTTGTCATCTTGTTCTTCAGGTCTTACTACAGTTTTTATATTGAGATCATATTTTTTCGCAAAGTCATAGTCTCTTTGATCATGTGCTGGACATCCAAATACAGCGCCAAACCCATAATCCATTAATACAAAATTAGCAAAGAAAACTGGTACTTTTTGTGATGGATTTAAAGGATTTATAGCCATTAAGTTAGTTTTAAAACCTATTTTTTCACCAATAGCAATTGCCTCCTCTGTAGTCCCTGTTTTAGAACACTCTTTTTTAAATTCTTGAAATTTCAAATCTTCAGAAAAGAATTTTGAAATTTCATGATCTACAGATAATGCCAAAAAAGAAAAACCAAACAATGTGTCAGGTCTTGTAGTAAAACATTTAATTTCTTTAATAGGTAAATCACCTTCAGTTTTAAATGCAATCTCACAACCAAATGATTTTCCTATCCAGTTTTTTTGCATTACTTTTACTTTGTTTGGCCACTGTTTTAATTTATCTAAGCCATCAAGAAGTTCCTGAGAAAACTTAGAAATGTTAAAAAACCACTGATTTAGTTTTTTTCGTTCAACAACTGCGCCTGATCTCCAACCTTTACCATCAATGACTTGTTCATTTGCAAGTACAGTTTGATCCACTGGGTCCCAATTAACATAATTTTCTTTTCTATAAACCAACCCCTTTTCATAAAGTTCCAAAAAAAATAATTGTTGGTGTTTATAATATTCTTCAGAGCAAGTTGATATTTCTCTTTCCCAATCAATAGAAAGTCCAAGTCTTTTTAGTTGTTCTTTCATTGTTGATATATTTTTATTTGTCCATACTTTTGGATCTAAATTGTTTTCTCTAGCTGCATTTTCCGCTGGCATTCCAAAAGCATCCCAGCCCATGGGGTGAAGAACATTAAATCCCTTTAATGTTTTATATCTTGATAAAACGTCACCAATTGTATAATTTCTTACATGTCCCATATGGATTTTTCCTGAGGGGTATGGAAACATCTCAAGGCAATAAAATTTTTCTTTAGAATGATCTATTTTTGAGGAAAATATACGATTTTCAGCCCATTTTTTTTGCCATTTAGGTTCAACTGTTTTAAAATTATATCTTTCGGAATTCACTTAAATTTTTATTTACTTGGTTAATTAGACAGTTTCTTTGAACCTTTGTATTCTTTAAAATTCTTGTCTTTTTTCTCTTTTTTATAAATTGTAGCTTTACTTAAAATTTCCTTTTTTAGTTCAACTAAAAGTGAACCTTCTTTTTGTGTGACTTCACAAGATGCCATTTGATTACATTTTTTATAAAAAATCTTAATGTCGAGTGCATCTGCCCTTACTTCATTTGATAAGAACCGTATTGAGATTTTTACTGCCTCATTAAGATTTTTTCCATCTGAATACCAATCTGTTACTATAATACCTCCACTATAATTCACAGATGAGAGAGGCATAAAATCTATGATATCCAAAGATGCTCTCCAAAGTTCATTTGAACTTGCAAACATAAAGTCTCCGCCTTTATTATTATTTTTGAAAGCATTATCCAGTCTGAAGCCTCTTCCTTCTTCAAGATTTTTCTTTACCCTTAAATCTGGATCAGGTGGATTTTCTCGAGCATCTCCTCCTGGCATATTCTCACAAGATACTAATGAGACTAGAGCAAGACCAATAATGAAAAAAAATACTAATTTTTTTAAATAAGCCATAAATTTATCTAATAAATTGTTTTATTTTAAAAAATGCAAAAATTAAAAGGATATTTTCAATATTTCTCAAATAATACTTATAAAACAACAATTATAGGTGATGTAAATATGCAACACTTCTTTAAAAACTACAAATAATATTCATAATTAAAGAAAATAATCCGAATTTATTGATAAATATTGCCTGTTTAATATTAAACAAATAACGAAAGGTAATAATATGAACAATCTAAAAAAAGTAGGATTGACAGCATTAGGTACTGCATTAGTAGCATCTTCAGCTCAAGCTGCGGACTTCTCAATGTCAGCTACTAGTCAAATTACATTAGCTGGTGCCGATAACGGTAACAAAGGTAATGGTTTTTCAATGTCTGATTCAATCAGTTTCTCTGCAAGTGGAGAAATGGATAATGGTTTCACAGTCACTCACAGCATAGAGCTTGATGGTGGAGCAGGTGTTGGTTTTAATGCATTAGCAATCGACACAGGAGATATGGGTAAATTAACATTCATTGGAGGAAGTAGTACTTCAGTAATGGGTGTTTGGGATGACTTAACTCCATCAGCTAACGAAGAATCTTGGGGTGTAGGATACGCTGGTACTCCAGATACTCCGGCTAACGGTTCAGCTATAACTCATAACATATTCACTTATGATTATACTGTAATGGATGGTTTAGCACTTAAAGCTTCTTACGTTCCTTCACACACAACTGGTGCTGTAGAAGGTTCAGTTGACTATGGTATAAAATATACTGGAGTAGAAGGTCTAACTGTGTATGCAGCTATGGGTGAAAATAATGATGCTGCAAACTCAGCTGACGTATCAATGGCTGCTGCTATATATACAGCTGGTGCATTGTCTGTTGGTTACCAAGTAAACGAAACTGATTTCGGTACTGGAACTGCAGATGAAGATTTCACAGCTTTTGGTGTATCTTATGCAGTAAGTGATGATCTATCAGTATCAGTAAACTCATCAAACATTGACTATGAATCAAGTTCAAAAGATGATCAAGAAGCAACTTCAGTTAGTTTCTCACATACATCAGGTGGTATGACTATCTCAGGTTCGTACGGAAGTATGGATAACGTAGCTGGTACAGCAACTGCTGATAACAGTGCTTATGAAATAAACTTTAAATTTGCATTTTAATTAAAAGTTTAAATACTTAATAAAAAGGCCTCTTTTTAGGGGCCTTTTTTTTGTTTTCAAAATAAGAAATCCCTGCAACTCCAATAGATTTAGTGAGCTTAATTAATCTCAAGTTTTTTTTTGAAATACCACCTAAAGCTATTATTTTTTTATTTGTATAATTTGATAATATTTTGAATTTATTTATTCCTAAGTAATTATTATTTTTTTTAAAAAGTGAGGATAGAAAAATTTGATTTACATTCTGTTTTTCCTTAATTCTAAATTCTTTTAAATTGTGTGCAGAGCCTATTAAAATAAAGTTCTTTTTTAAAAAATAACTAAGATGATGATAGTCTTTGTTAAAAGCGGGTATATAAGCACCATCTAAGTCTAATTTAATAGATAATTTTATGTTGTTGGATAACAACAATTTTAAGCTTTTTTTTCTACAGTAATTCTTTAAGTCAATTAATTCTCTTATATCATATTTTTTTTTGTAATTCCTGTATATAATTGTTGTATTTTTTGTTTGTAGTTCAATATTACTTTTTTCAAATCTTTCTATAAAGTAATATTTTAATAATAAATTTTTATGCATGAAACAGTACAAAACTTAATATCAATTCAAAGCTCAATCAATTCAAAGTTATTGAAACTTAAAAATAAAGTGAAAATACCTAAAATAATTGCAGTTTCAAAAACATTTAAGCTTAATCATATTTTGCCATTAGTTGAATATGGACATTTAGACTATGGTGAAAATAAAGTTCAAGAGGCAATTGAAAAATGGACCGATATTAAAATTAAAAATGATAAAATAAATTTACATTTAATTGGAAAATTGCAGACTAATAAAGTTAAATTTGCTGTAAGAATATTTGATTATATTCACTCCTTAGATAATGAAAAGTTAGCTAAAAAAATTTCAGAGGAGCAAGAAAAACAAAATAAAAAACCTAAAATTTTTATACAAATAAATCTTGGTGAAGAAGTTCAAAAATCAGGAATAGTTAAAGAAAATCTATTAGATTTTTATAAATTAACTAAAGATCTTAATCTGAATGTTATAGGTTTAATGTGTATTCCTCCCTTTGAGGAAGACTCATCACAGTACTTTTCAAAAATGAGTGAACTTAATAAGATTATAAATCTAAATGAGTTAAGTATGGGAATGTCTTCAGATTATTTAAATGCACTAGAATATAACTCTACTTATTTAAGAATTGGCTCTAATATTTTTGGTCAAAGAGGTTAAGTTAACCTTATTTTGGTATTCTTATTTATTAATTTTAAAAGAATTAAAAAATCCTTCTTTTTAATTGCAACACACCCCAATGTTGAACTAAAATTTTTTGTTAAGTGCAAAAAGATAGCACTACCTCTTCCTAACTTAGTTCTTTTTGAATTGTAATTAATTGGTATCATAAAATCATATTTATAATCTCTCCTAAATAATTTTTCATGCTTTATTTTTTTATTAACTTTAATTAATTTGTTATAATTTTTTTTACTTTTTATATCATCACACCACCCCATATCCTTTTGAATTGGAATACATTTCAATTTTGTAAATGGTTTTGGGTTCCTATCTTTTCTGTAATATAAATTGCCCAATGAATATGTTCCAATTGGTGTTTTTTTATCACCTTCGAACTTATTTTTAGCTAGTCCTTTCTTTCCTATCGCACAATGAAATACAAAATCATCAAACTGAAGTGATGCTTTATTTTTTAAAACAATTGTCATATTCTTTATTATATATGAATAAAGAAAATTTAGTAATTTATGATTTTAAAATTTTATATGAAATATTAAATGAAATAAGTGATCATATAAATTTTAAATTAACTAATATTAATAAAATTACTGATCTTGATTTAAAAGCACAAAATAATTATTTGGTAATTTCGAAAAAAAAAATTGAAGGTATTGAAAATCAAATCGAAGTGACCAATTTCCCGATTGATATAGTAAAGTTAGTTGAAAATATTAATATTAAATTCTTAAAAAAAAAATACAGCCAACAATCGGAGATAGATCTTGGAGTTTATAAATTAAATTTAAACTCAAGAAAAATTTATAATAATGAAAAGAGCCTTGATTTAACTGAAAGAGAGGCAAATATCATAGTGTTTCTCAACAATTCAAAAAAGCCAGTTAAAATTAGTAAATTACAAACTGAAGTCTGGGGTCATAATTCAAAATTAGAAACTCATACAGTGGAAACACATATTTATAGATTAAGAAAAAAAATTAATGATGTATTTGAAGATAAAAATTTTATCAAAAGTTCTAAATTTGGTTATATAATTAAATGAAAAAGAAAAATTTGATAGCTAAAGATTTATTAACACCAAAATATAAAACTAGAATAGTTAAACCTAAAAAGGGCAAAGGTAGTTTTAAAAGAAAGAAAAAATAATCTTTTAAAGTCTAGCCCCTATTTGTTGTATAACTTTAGAAGACATCTCTGTGCCTTTGTCTAAACTCTCTTTAAGAGACATATTATTTACATGACCATGTAAAAAGCCTGCTGCAAAAAGATCACCAGCACCAGTCAAATCAACAATTTTAAGACCTTCTTTTATTCCACATTCAACAACTTCATCTCCATTAATTGCAACTGCACCTTTTTCACCTCTAGTTAAAACAATTATTTTGTTAAGTGATTTAGAAAAATTAATTACTTCATCAAAAGATTTTGCATCTATCAGAGACATTATTTCTTGTTCATTCGCAAATGTGATGTCCAGTTTATTTTTAACTAATTCTAAAAAATGAGGTTTGTGTCGATCTACACAAAATTGATCTGATAATGACATTGCAACTTTGTTAGCGCTTTGAATTGCCTTTTCAAAAGCTTTTTTTGGTTCTCCTTCGTCCCAAAGATAACCTTCTAGAAGTATTGTTTCACTTTGTTTTATTGCATCTGAACTAACGTCGTTTTCATTTATTTTGCCCGCGGTTCCTAAAAACGTACACATTGTTCTTTCAGAGTCGGGTGTAACTAATATTAAACAAGTTCCAGTTGGTAACTCTTCTTTTTTTTTTGAATAAATATATTTAACATTCTCCTGTTTCAAACCATCTTCGTATTTTCCACCAAGATCATCATCATTTACTTTACCTATAAATCCAACTTCATTCCCAAGTTGAGATAATCCGACAATTGAGTTAGCAACAGAACCACCTGAAACAGTTTTTTCTATTTTCAGATTAGATAGTAAATCTTTAAATTCTTTGTCATCAAAAATTAATTTCATGGTACTTTTAGTCAGATTATTTTTAGTTATAAAGTCGTCTTCTACCTTACAAATTACATCTACAATTGCATTTCCAATTCCTAATATTTTCATTATTTATGCTTTCTTGGTTATAAGTGGTTTCTTTCTCTTAGGATAACAAGTAGTACAGATTTTACAAGATAAACCATAACATTCTCTTGCCTTACAGTATTCTCTTCCATAATAAATAATTTGAAGATGCAGCTTATTCCAATATTTCTTAGGAAAAAGTCTTTTAAGATCTTTTTCTGTTTGAACTACATTCTTACCATTGGTTAAACCCCATCTTTGTGCCAGTCTATGTATATGAGTGTCCACCGGAAAAGCAGCATGTCCAAACCCTTGGGACATCACCACACTAGCAGTTTTGTGTCCAACTCCTGGTAATTCCTCTAGTTGTTCAAAAGTTTTCGGGACTTTTCCATTGTATTTTTCAACTAAAGTTTTTGATAAATTATAAACACTTTTTGCTTTAATTCTAAAAATACCAATACTTCTTATTAGTTTTTCAATTTTTTTTCTTCCTAATTTTACAAAGTGTTCAGGCTTATTATATTTTGGATATATATTTTTAGTAACATTGTTAACATTTACGTCTGTACACTGTGCAGATAAAAGAACAGAAACTAGTAAAGTAAAAATATTTCTGTGTTTAAGAGGAATCGGCGTTTTTGGATATATTTTGTTTAAAGTTCGAAGAACAAGTTTTGCCCTTTGCTCCTCATTCATTTAAAATTTAAAACATCACGCATAGAATATAAACCAGGTTTTTTTTTCATTAACCATTTCCCTGCTGTTAAAGCTCCTTCGCTATATAAAGCTCTATCAAATGCTTCGTGATTTAATGTAATGATTTCTTTTCCACTTGAAAATTTAACCTCGTGTTCACCAACTGTTTTACCTTTTCGTATTGAGTTAAAATTTATTTTTTTTCCATAAGGAAAACTTTTTTTATTAAGATATTTTTTTCCAAGTAAATTATAAAAATCTTTATTTTTGCCAACAGCTATTCCTTTACCCAACATTAATGCCGTTCCAGATGGATGGTCTATTTTATGTTTATGATGAACTTCATACACTTTACTTAAAAAATTATTTCCTAATGATTTTGATGCGATTTCGGTCAAATACATTAATAAATTGATGCCCAAGCTCATGTTTCCTGCTTTTAGTATTGGAATTTTTTTTGAAAATTTTTTAATAAGACTTTCTTCTTTTTTGGTAAATCCAGTTGTACCAATAACAACTCTTTTTTTAAGCTTAGATGCAATTTTAAGAATTTCAAAAGTACAATTAGGAACAGTAAAATCTATAATTAAATCAACATTTTTGAAGGAATTTTGATTATTTAAACTAGGTTTAATTCCAGAAATTTTTTTTTTTATTAATCTATTTTCTGTAAGCGTTGTTAGTTTAAAATTTTTATCAACTCTTGAAGATTTTATCAGTTGTTGGCCCATTCGTCCCATGCAACCAGATATCGCTAAATTTACTTTGCTCATTAAATTATTTTAATATATTTTTTTAACAATATACAACAATTATGGTTATTAAATACCTTTTAAAATTATTTTTGGTTTTAATTTTTTTCGTGTCTATCAATCAATCTAAAGCTGACTTTTTTAAAGATATAACATCTTTAATTGATAATAATGATTTTAGACTAAGTTATGGTGTGTCTGTCACTGATATAAATCAAGATAATAAGTATGAATTTGTCGTTACTGGGTTTGGGTTTTCAAACTTAGCGTTGTCTTACCAAAATGGGAAACTTATAAATATAAATAAAAATGAAATATTTGATGATGCTAAAAGAAAAACTATTGGGGTTGCTGCTTGCGATATAGATCAAGATGGATTTGAAGAAATTTATTTTTTAAATACTGATACATACAGTGGAGAAAAAAAATATTCAGATAGATTAATTGATAATAGTAGTAATGGTTTTGTTGATTTATTTGAAAAAGATATTAACAAAAAAAATTTAAACTTAACAGCTGGTAGGTCTGTTGTTTGTGTTGATAGAAATGGTAATGGAAAATATGGCATATATGTTGCAAATTATGGGGGTCCAACTAGGTTTTATGAACAAAGTTCCAGACAAATACAAGATTTAGCAGAGCAGCTGAAAATTAATAAAATAACTGGTGGTAGAGCTGTAGTTGCAGGTAATATTTTATCAGGAAAAACTGACATATTTGCAGCTAACGAAAGAGGAAAAAATTTTTTATATTATAATTCTGATGGTTTCTTCCAGGATATAGCTAAGGATTATAAAGTTGATGATCCATTTGAAAATGGAAGAGGTACAACTTTATCAGACATACTTTATAGAGGTAGATTAGATATAATTACATCCAATTGGAACGGTTATCATAGAGCTTTTGTACTAGAAGATAACAAATTTAAAGATATCGCTACTCCAACCTATAATATTCCTTCTAGAATAAGAACAGTGATATCAGCAGACTTTGATAATGATGGTTACGATGAGATATTTATGAACAATATTGGTGAACCAAATAAATTATTCAAAATAAAAGAAAATGGATTTTTTGAAGAAATTAATATTAAAAATGCTTATGAAGCAAATGGTCTTGGAACAGGTGCAGCAGTTGCAGATATAGATGATGATGGAATTTTAGAATTGTTGATTGCTCACGGTGAGTCTGGAATGCAACCATTAACGATGTACAAAGCTGATATTAAAAAAGATTTTAATTATTTAAGGATAAAACCATTAAATAAATTTGGGGCTCCTGCTAGAGGAGCAACTGTAATCTTGAGATCTAATTTGAGAAAACATGCTAAAACTATAGATGCTGGCTCAGGGTATTTATGTCAAATGGAGCCTGTCGCTCACTACGGTATAAGAGAAGGTGAAAAAAATATATCTATAGATGTTATATGGACAAATGGATTATTAGAAACATTTAATGTAAATGAACTTAATAAAACAATAAAAATAAGACAAAAATAATATGAGAGAAATATTCAACATATTTTGTAAAAAATTTAAAGCTTTAAAAACTTTTTTTATATTCTTATTAATAACTTTTTTTTGTTTTATAAAACCTTCGTACTCAAAAGACTTTAATTACTATGATGACCTTGTAAAAGATTGGATTAAAATCTTTCCTGATCAAAATAGGAATGCTGCGGGCCCTAAATTTTTTAAACATATTTTGGATAAAGAAATCACTTATCAAGATTTTATAGAATATAATAAACTATACTGTGCAGTCTCTGGTTCATTAATATCTCCAAACAGTCGACCAGATTTTGTCTATTTAAAAAGTGCAGAAAATGGAGAAAAAATTTGCGGTTTTTATCATAAATGCTGTTTTCCATGCTCATGTGATTTAATGAAATATTCTCAAGTTAAAAATATGAAATATAAATTCTCAGATGGAGAAAAAGAATTTACTGTTTTAACTATTAAAAACCCTTGTGGAAAAAAAGATTTTCCTCGAGAAGTAAATAGAAATTATTTCTGCAATGGTGAAGTTCTTGACAATAATCAAGTCGTTTCAATAGATAATAGACTTGTTATTGGTCTATTACACAATTCATCAAAATGTAATGAACAGAGTATTGCGGCTATTGATAAAGATGAGTATACCGGAGCTTATTGTGAATTAAGAAATAATGCACCATTAGAACAGGTTCAAGGTGGAATGGGTGATATTTTTATTAAAATGGCAAGAGATTAATTATCTTATCTAACTTAAACTTGCGTGTCTTTGAACTATTAATTTAGATTATGCCGATACCTTCTTTATAAAAATAGGCACCTAGAATTAGAATTGCTAAAACGTAAATAATTCCAAAAATTGTATATTTAATTTTTTTCTTCATCTAATTTTTCCAAAAACTTTTTGCTTTTTTAAAGAATTTTTTAATACTTGGATTTGATTTTTCATTTTCAATTTCTCTAAATTTCTCAAGTAATTCTTTTTGTTCTTTATTTAAAGATACTGGCACCTCAGTGTTTACTTGTACATAAAGGTCTCCATAATCGTTCCCTCTCATTAATGGCATTCCTTTTTCTCTCAACCTAAACTGTTTTCCACTTTGTGTTCCAGCTGGAATTTTTATTTTAGCTTTTCCACCATCTATTGTTGGTATTTTTAATTCAGTTCCAAGCGCTGCATCCGCTATCGAAATTGGACATTCAAAAAATAGATTTTCTTCAGATCTTTTGAATAATTCATGAGAATTCACATTTATAAATAAATATAAATCACCATTACTTGCACCTCTGGAACCTGCTTCTCCTTTGCCTGATAATCTAATCCTAGTTCCATCGTCTACTCCTTTAGGAATAGTAACAGATAGGCGCTTACTTGTTTGTTTTTTACCTTGACCACCACAACTTGTGCAAGGATCGGTTATTTGTTCACCTGAACCAGCACACTGAGGGCATGTTTGTTGAACAGTAAAGAAACCTTGGCTAGAACGAACTTGTCCGTGGCCACCGCACATAGAACATGTGCTTGCGCTTTGTCCAGGTTTTGAGCCTGAACCACTGCAAGTATCGCATCTATCTGATGTTGAGAATTTGATATCTTGTTTTTTTCCAGCATAAGCTTCTTCTAAACTGATAGAGAGATCATATCTTAAATCAGAACCACGGTTGTTAGATCTTCTCGATCTTCTTCTGCCACCACCAAAACCTTCACCAAAAAAATCCTCGAAAATATCTGAAAATGATCCTGAAAAGTCAAAGTTTCCAAAGCCTCCTCTGCCACCTCCGCCACCATTTTCAAATGCAGCATGCCCAAAGTTGTCGTAATTTTGTTTTCTCTCTGAATTTGATAGAACATGATAAGCTTCAGAAGCTTCTTTAAATTTTTCTTCTGCTCCTTTATCGCCTTTATTTTTATCTGGGTGGTATTTTACAGCTTGTTTTCTGTAAGCTGCTTTTATCTGGTCTGGGCTTGCACTTTTTTCAACACCTAAGACATCGTAGTAATCTCTTTTTGCCATAACTAGTTATAGACAAATGGTTGATAGTTTAGGCGCTTTTTTCTTTATCGTCTTTTACTTCTTCAAAGTCTGCATCAACAACATTATCGTCTTTTTTCCCCTCATCTTTTGCATCTTTAGGTGCATCACCAGGTTTTGTACTTTGTTGTGATTTGTAAATAGCTTCTCCTAGTTTCATTGAAGCTTGAACCAAATCTTGAGTTTTCTTTTTAATTTCTTCTACATCAGTTCCTTTTAGAGCATTTCTTACATTGGCAGATGCATCTTCAATAGCTTTTTTATCAGCATCAGAAACTTTACTACCATGCTCTTTTAAATTCTTTTCTGTGGAATGAAGAAGAGTATCAGCTTGATTTCTTGCATCCACTGCTTCTCTTTTCTTTTTATCAGCTTCTTTATTTGTTTCAGCATCTTTAACCATTTGATTTATTTCTTCATCACTTAAACCACCTGATGCTTGAATTTGGATTTTTTGTTCTTTACCAGTTCCCTTATCTTTTGCAGAGACATTTACAATTCCATTTGCATCAATATCGAATGTAACTTCAATTTGAGGAACTCCTCTTGGAGCAGGTGCTATACCTACCAATTCAAAATTTCCTAAAATCTTATTATCTGAAGCCATATCTCTTTCACCCTGCAAAACTCGAATTGATACTGCGGGTTGGTTATCTTCTGCAGTTGAGAAAACCTGGCTTTTTTTAGTTGGTATTGTTGTATTTTTTTCAATCAATTTAGTTGAAACTCCACCTAAAGTCTCAATTCCAAGTGAAAGTGGGGTTACATCCAATAATAGAACATCTTTTACATCTCCTTGTAAAACTCCTGCTTGAATAGCTGCACCCATTGCAACAACTTCATCAGGATTTACAGATTTGTTAGGTTCCTTACCAAAGAAATTTTTAACCTCTTCAATAACTTTTGGCATCCTAGTCATTCCACCAACAAGTATCACCTCATCAATTTCGCTTGCGCTTAAACCAGCATCTTTAAGTGCAGTTTCACACGGTGGTATCGTTCTTGATATAAGATCTTCAACAAGAGCTTCTAGTTTTGCTCTAGTCATTTTCATATTTATGTGTTTTGGACCAGTTTTGTCTGCTGTAATAAATGGTAAATTTATTTCAGTCTGTGCAGCAGATGACAATTCAATTTTTGCTTTCTCTGCAGCCTCTTTAAGTCTTTGTAATGCTAATTTGTCAGATTTTAAATCTATTCCATTTTCTTTTTTGAATTCTGTAAGCAAATAGTCAACAATTGTATTATCAAAATCTTCTCCACCTAAAAAGGTGTCACCATTTGTAGATTTAACTTCGAATACCCCATCCCCTAATTCAAGTATTGAAACATCAAATGTTCCACCACCTAAATCATAAACAGCAATTTTATTATTTGTTTTTTTGTCTAATCCATAAGCAAGTGAAGCTGCTGTTGGTTCATTGATAATTCTTAAAACTTCTAACCCTGCAATTTTACCAGCATCTTTAGTAGCTTGTCTTTGTGCATCATTAAAATAAGCCGGGACTGTAATCACTGCCTGAGATACTTCTTGACCTAAATATTTTTCAGCAGTCTCTTTCATTTTTTGAAGCGTAAATGCAGAGATTTGAGATGGAGAATATTTATTACCTTTAGCCTCTATCCAAGCATCTCCTTTGTCTGAATTAATAATTTTAAAAGGTGCAGTTTCAACATCTTTTTTAACAGATGGATCATCAAAATTTCTTCCAATTAATCTTTTAACAGCAAATATTGTATTTTCGGGATTTGTTACAGCTTGTCTTTTTGCAGGTTGTCCAATTAATTTTTCATCATTGTCAGAAAATGCAACTACAGAAGGAGTTGTTCTTGCACCCTCAGCATTTTCTAATACTTTAGCCTGTGTACCCTCCATTACAGCTACACAAGAGTTTGTTGTTCCTAAATCTATTCCTATTACTTTGCTCATAATTTTATTACCTCTTCGTCATATAAGTGCTAATTTTTAGACTACAACCGTCAAAAAAAATTAAATTTTGGCTGATTTTATTGATTTTTTTCATCTTTATGATCTTCTTTCGGCTCTTGTCTTTGCTCTTCTTTTACAATTTTCTTTGAAACACCAACTAAAGATGGTCTCAATAATCTATCTTTCATCATAAATCCTTTTTGTATTTCTTGTACGATTGTTCCAGGCTCTTTCGTATCATCTTCCACTTCCATCATTGCTTGATGAAGATTTGGATCAAGCTTTTCATTAATAGATTTAATAGGCTCAATATTATTTTTTTTGAATATCGAAAGCATATCACTATTTATAATATTTAAATGTTCCACGATTTTTTTAAGTGCATCTGTCTCTTTTAATTTTTCATCATTCTCTAATACAGCTTTTGATCTCTCAAGATTATCTAACAAGTTTAATGCCTCTTTTGCAAAAGAATATCCACCGTATTCGTAAGCGTCTTCTTTTTCTTTTTCAAATCTCCGTCTTTGATTTTCCATCTCTGCAAAAGTTCTAGCTAACTTATCTTTGAGTGTTTCTAATTCTTCCTCAGGTGTAAGTTTTGCATCTTCTTTATTTTCTTTTTCAGAGTTTAAATTTTTATCTTTACTATCTTTATCTGCGTTATCATTTTCTGTTTCTAGAGTATCTAACTCTTCACCTTCGGGCGTACTTTTATCTATATTTTTTTTTAATTCTTCCTTATCCATATTGTTTATATGGTAAGAAAAAGTATAATTTCTAGATGTCCGTAAAAAAAATTGAAGAGATATTCATTGGCTCAAATAATAAAGGAAAACTTAAGGAAATAGCAGATCTTCTACCTAAAAGTTTAAAAATCTACTCAAATTTAGACTTTAAAATACCTAGCCCAATAGAAACAGGGACTACATTTAAACAAAATTCTCTTTTAAAGGCAAAATACTTTTCGAAAAAAACTAATAAAATTTGTATGTCCGATGATTCAGGAATTGAGATAGATATTTTAGATAAAGCTCCTGGCGTATTTTCAGCAGATTGGTCAGGAAAAAAAAGAAATTTCAATTTAGCTATTAAAAAAGTTTATAGAGAAATTTCTAAAAAAGACAAAAATTGGAAAAAAAAGAAATTGAACGCAAGATTTATATGTGTGCTTACCATCTTTTGGCCAAACGGAAAATATATTAGTAAAATTGGCAAAATTGAGGGCAGAATATCTAATTTAAAAAAAGGAAAAAACGGTTTTGGATATGATCCAATTTTTATTCCTAAAGGAAAAAGATTAACTTTTGGCGAGATGGAACCTCGAGAAAAATATAAATTAGATCATCGATCTAATGCATTTAAAAAAATTAAAAAATTTTTTTAAATTTATTATCTTCAATACTGTAAAAGTTTAGTTGATGAGTGATCGTATTTTTACTTATTTCAAAAATTCCTATTTTACCCATAAATTTATTTTTTTTATAAAATATTTTTTTTGAAATATTAAAATCATTTTCATAAATTAAAAAATAAACTAAACCTATCAAATCATAGCTTAAAAATGAGAGTTGATCACCATCCAATCCATAAGTATTCTTGAATTCATTCATAAATATTTCATAATTAATTTTATTTACAGAGGGAAAATAAATTGGATGAAGAGAATTTTCCTTTAAAAGACTTTCATCAAACCACTGATTTAAAGTTATATAAGAAATTCTCTTAGATGAGACATCCGTGTATAGAAGTGATGTAGCAACACTTTTTAAATTTTCATCGAAATCTGCAATAACAACTGAGTCAAAATTTATTCTTCCAAGTGTATCTTTTTTTTTTAAGCTTTGAATTTTTTTATCTTTGTCTTTAAATGATAAACCTTCTATTCTTTTTATTTCATTTTTAAGATTATTTTTTCTTACTTGATAATTTGTTAAAGTTTCAATTTGTTTAGTAAGTTTAGTTGGTTCTCTATCATAATAAAATACTTTTTTATGTTTGATTTTAGTTTTATTAATTGCCTTTTCTATTTCATTTTTAAATTGTGATCTAGGTATTAAAAAAACACTATTAGATAAATTATTTATATCACTAAATTTTTTTATTGTTTGTAATTGCGATATGGCATTAACGCCCGCACTAATTACATTTTTTGGATTTCCAATTAATTTGTTTGTGAAAGATATAAAAGTAACATTTCTTAAGTCATCAAGATATTTAATACTCTCATTAAATACTGGCCCAATAATTATTCTTACACCATTTTTATATAACTCTTTAGATACTCTTAAAGTATCAATAGGATTTGATTTTGTGTCTTTTGGAATTATTTCAATTCTATTATCATTTATTTTGTTTATAGCTAATCTTGCTGATTTAATAATTTTTTCACCAATTAAAGAATTTTCACCACTCAATGGAACTATTAATCCAATCTTAATTTTTTCTGAAGCAAAAACATTTTGATATAAAAGGAAGATGCTCAATGTAAAAAATAACAATTTAATAAAAGTTTTCATTTAAGTTTTAATAATATATTAAAATAAAGTTGTCATATGAATCTAAATAACAATAAATTTAAACCTGGGCTATATTGTGTTGCTACACCGATTGGAAATATGGGTGATATTTCATTTAGAGCTATTAAAATCCTTCAAGAGTCTGATTTAATCTTATGTGAAGATACAAGAGTTTCGAAAAAAATACTTCAAAAGTTCGAAATAAATAAAAGACTTATTTCAAATCATAAATTTAATGAAAATAAAAATTTAGAGAAGGTTATAGAAGTACTGAAAAATAATAAAATAGTATCATTGGTTTCTGATGCAGGAACACCTGCTGTTTCGGATCCTGGAAAAATATTAATCAAAGAGTGTATTAAAAATAAAATAAATATTTTTCCTATTCCAGGTGCATCAGCGGTAAGTTCAGCGATATCAATAAGTGGATTTTCTGATAATTTTTATTTTTGTGGATTTCTTCCAGAAAAACAAACTCAGGTTAAAAAATTATTTAAAAATTTATCTTTACTTGATAGCTCAATTATTTTTTTTGTCTCACCAAATAAACTTGATAAAAGAATAATTGATATAAAGGAATTTTTTTTAGATAGAAATATTGTTATTTGTAGAGAAATTACAAAATATCATGAGGAATATATTAGAAGCTCAGTAAAAGAATTATCAAATGTTAATTTTTCAAGAAAAGGTGAGATAACAGTTGTTATTTCTGAAGTAAATAAATCAAGATTAAGTTTTAAAGAACTTCAAGAATCAGATAAAAAAAAAATTAATAAATTAATAAATAAGATGTCAATTAAAGATATTGTAAAAAAAGTTTCACAGGATAGAGAAATTCCAAAAAAACTTATCTATAATTATTGTCTTAGTTTAAAGAATGAAAATTAAAAAAATCATAATTTTAATTAGTTTGGTGTTCATTACCGGTTGTGTTGGATACTCTTCTACAGGGGTTTTGGGAACTGGAGTTTCAATTGCATTAGACCCTAGAAGTCTTGGAACGCAAATAGATGATTCTATAATGCAACAAAATCTTAGAGCGAAATTAATATCAGCAGATAAAAGCTATATAATTTCGGTCAAAACTAAAATTCTTGATGGAAGGATATTTCTTACAGGCAAAGTAAATTCTGTTGAAGACAAACTTAAAATCACAAAGTTGGCTTGGGAAATAAAAGGAGCAAGATCAGTAAACAATGATTTACAAATTAAAGAAAAATTTGATTTTAAAAGATCAGCAAAAGATCTTCTTATAACCTCACAACTCAGAGCAGCTATAATAGGTAACAAAAAAATTAAATCAGTTAACTATAATATAGATACTTATAAGAAAATTATTTATGTTTATGGCATAGCTCAAAACAAAATAGAAAGAGATGAGGTTACTAAAGAAGCCAAGCAGATTCTAGATGTTGAAGATGTAATTACTAGTATATTTTTAGTTGATGATCTTAGGGTTGTTAAAAAATAAATATAATATTAATTTGTCTTTTTATAATCTATTATTCCAGCAGAATAAGCTGCTACAGATGCCAAATTTAATATTTCAGAAGTAGAGGATCTTAATGGTGCAATTTCTATTGGTTGAGCAAGACCTATTAATAGTGGACCAACAACTTTAGCACCTCCTAATGATTTCATAATTTTATATGAAATTGCTGCACTATGTTGACCAGGCATTATTAAAATATTTGCATTTCCTACTATTTCTGAAAATGGGTATAAATCAGAATATTCATCATTAAGAGCTACATCAGGCTGCATGTCACCATCAAATTTAAAATCTACTTTTCGATCTTTTAATATTTCTACAGCATCTCTTATATGCTTTGTTCTGCTAGTTATTGGTTGACCAAATGTTGAATGAGATAAAAAAGCAACTTTAGGATCAAATCCAAATAATCTCACAACTCTTGCTGACGATATTGCTATGTTAGCTAATTCCTCAGAGGAAGGATATTCATTTACTGACGTATCTCCAATAAAAACTGTTTTACCCTTGCTAACTACCATATTTAATCCAAACATAATTTCTCCCTTTCTCGGAGGAACTACCTTTTTAATTTTTTCTAATGATTGAGAATATCTTCTAGTATTCCCTGTTACCATTGCATCTGCATCCCCACATTCGACCATACATGATGACCAAATAACTCTGTCATTTCGTATCATTCTATCGCAATCTCTCTCAAGCAAACCCTGATCTCTTTGCATCTTCTTAAAAAGAAATTTTGCATATTTTTCTCTCAATTTTTTATTTGTAGAATTAACAATTTTTATATCTAGATTTTCTACATACCCAATTTCTTTAAGCCTTTGTTTGACAACATTTTCTTTTGCAACAATTATTGGAGTTCCTAGGCCACCATTTTTAAATGCTATTGCAGCCTTAAGTGTATTTTCATCTTCACCATCAGCAAATACAACTGTTTTTGGACTTTTTTTAACCTTAGAATTTATCCCTTGCAAAATAGTTACTGAGGGATCCAATCTTTGTTTTAATTGTTCCGAGTATAAATTAAAATTTTCTATTTTTTTTCTAGCAACTCCAGTTTTAATTGCAGCTTTTGCAACTGCTACTGGGATTACACTTATTAGTCTTGGATCAAATGTAGATGGAATAATATAGTCTTTTCCATATTTAGGTCTGTCTCCTCCCATTGCTGCTGCAACTTCATCAGGAACTCTTTCTCTAGCTAATTTAGCAATTGCGTTAGCTGCTGAAATCTTCATTTCTTCATTTATTGTTTTTGCCCTTACATCTAGTGCCCCTCTAAATATATAAGGAAAACCAATTAAATTATTAACTTGATTTGCATAATCTGATCTACCAGTTGCTATTATTGCATCTTTTCTGATCTTATAAGCCTCCTCTGGTAAAATTTCTGGATCAGGGTTAGCGCATGCAAATATAATTGGGTTTTTTGCCATTTGTTTAATCATTTCTTTTTTTAGAATTCCAGCTGACGACAATCCTAAAAAAACATCTGCATTTTTTAACGCATCACTCAAAGTTTTGTTTTTTGTTTTTTTTGCATACTTTAATTTCCACTTATTTAATCCTTTTCTATCAAAACTAATTACTCCTTTACTGTCTATCATCGTTAAATTATTTTTTTTTACTCCCAATTTTAAAAATAAATCCGAGCAAGCCATTGCAGATGCTCCAGCACCATTTACAACAACCTTAATTTTAGAAATTTTTTTTTTTGTAATATGTATTGAATTAATGAGTGCTGCTGAGGTTATTATTGCTGTTCCGTGTTGGTCATCATGAAATACAGGTATATCAAGTATTTTTTTTAAATTTTCCTCAATTATAAAACATTCTGGTGCAGCAATATCTTCAAGATTAATACCTCCAAAACTGACAGCAAAATTTTTTATACTATTAACTATTTCCTTAGGATCTTTGTTATCAATTTCTAAATCAATAGCGTCTATATCTGCAAATCTTTTAAATAATACTGCTTTACCTTCCATTACAGGTTTTGATGCAATTGCTCCTAAGTTTCCTAATCCCAAAATTGCTGATCCATTACTAATTACAGCAACTAAGTTGCCCTTAGTTGTATAATCGTATGCTTTTTCAGGGTCCCTATAAATTTCTTTAACTGGTACTGCAACACCCGGAGAGTATGCTAAAGCTAAGTCTCTCTTTGATGTCATCGGTTTTGATGAATTTATCTCAATCTTGCCAGATTTATTTAAATTGTGAAATTCTAGAGCCTCTTTATCTGAATAATGTTCAATTTTGTTTTTTTTCATTAGCCAAATTAAATATACTATTAAGGTAAATTTAAGACTAATATGATTTATGAACCTCATTAAGTCAACAAGCACATTTAGTCTATTTGTTTTGCTTAGTAGGGTTCTAGGTTACGTAAGAGACTTTTTTATAGCAATATATCTTGGTTCAGGATTTTTAGCAGATGCCTTTTTTGTAGCTTTTAGAATTCCAAATACTTTCAGAAGATTATTTTCAGAGGGAACTTTTAATGCTGCATTTGTTCCATCTTATTCTTCAGAACTTCTTAAAGGAAAAAAAAAAGCAAACACGTTTGCAAATACCATTTTTAATTTATTGTTGTTGGGGTTGTTCTTTACAATCCTAATAATTGAAATATTCATGCCAGCATTTATTAAAATAATTGCACCAGGTTTTTCAAATGACTCACAAAAATTAAATATTGCAATTGATTTAACTAGAATTACGTTCCCCTTCTTATTTTTTATTAGTCTTGGATCATTTTTTTCAGCAATTTTAAACTCTCATAATAAATTCGCTGCAGCAGCTGCAGCGCCAATTATTCTTAATATAATGTTAATAATTTGTCTGGTCTATGTTGAAAACTTAAATGATAATTTAGTTTATTACTTATCCTATGCAGTTACTCTTGCTGGGCTACTTCAATTTATTTTTTTGTTAATATTTGTAAAAAAATATTTTGTAATAAACATAAATTTTAATTTTAAAATAAATGGGAAAGTCAAAAATTTTTTTAGTAAACTTTTACCAAGCATATTTTCATCTGGCGTAACTCAAATAAATATATTGATTGGAACAATTATTGCATCATTTCAAGCAAGCGCTGTTTCATATTTGTATTATGCTGATAGAATTTATCAGATAAATTTAGCAATTGCTGGTATTGCAATAGGTACTGTAATACTCCCAAACTTAAGTCGACATATTAAAAGTAATAACTCAATAAAAATTATAGAACTACAAAACAAAGCTTTAGAGCTAAGTTTATTTTTAAGTCTACCAGCATCTCTTGCTCTCATGATTGGCTCAGAACAAATAACATCTGCGTTGTTTGGATATGGCTCTTTCGATAAGGTAAGTGTAAGCAATTCTGCAAAAGCGTTATTCTATTTTTCCATTGGGCTTCCAGCATTTTCTTTGATCAAAATATTTTCGACCTTTTTATTTGCAAGAAATGATACTAAAACACCATTTAAGTATTCTTTAGTTTCTGTAATTTTAAATATTACAATTAGTCTGATTTTTTTTTCAAAGGTTGGTTTCATTATAATACCAATTGCAACCACAATCTCCTCGTGGTTT
Source organism: uncultured Pelagibacteraceae bacterium (assembly GCA_902562645.1). Lineage (GTDB taxonomy): Bacteria > Pseudomonadota > Alphaproteobacteria > Pelagibacterales > Pelagibacteraceae > Pelagibacter. The sequence continues at coordinate 41,046 of CACETY010000001.1, read as the reverse complement.
AACGGGATTATTTTATTAGTTTTTGTAATTAACAAAAATTTCTTTAAATTTAGATCAAATTTTATTATTCAGGTTTCAAAAATAATAATCTCAAATTTTATTGCGATTTTAATATTTTACTTTTTAATAAATTACTTTAACAGCTCATTAGATTATGAAAATAATTTAAAATTTATTTTTATTGTTTTGATTGTTTTATTAACTTTTGTTTCATATGTTGGAGTGTCAATTATTATAAAAGCCTTTAAAATCTCAGATATTAATTTAAAGTATTAACAAATGTCCAAAAAAATATTTTCTGGCGTTCAGCCCACAGGTAATCTTCACTTAGGAAACTACCTTGGAGCTATCAAAAATTTTGTAGATTTAAATAATGATATTCAAAATGAGTGTATTTTTTGTGTTGTAGATTTACATGCAATAACTATTAAACAAGATAGAGATCAATTAACTAATAATATTCGAGAAACTACTGCAACTTTTATAGCTAGTGGTATTGATCCTACTAAAAGTATTATTTTCAACCAATCAAAAGTTCATGCACATGCAGAAGGCTCTTGGATTTTGAGTTGTTTAGCACCGATGGGCTGGTTAAATAGAATGACACAATTTAAAGAGAAAGCTGGCAAAGACAAGGAAAAAGCTTCTGTGGGTCTATATATATATCCAATATTAATGGCTAGCGACATATTACTTTATGATGCTACACATGTTCCTGTTGGAGAAGATCAAAAACAACATTTAGAACTAACAAGAGATATTGCACAAAAATTTAACAAAGATTTTAATTGCGATGATTTTTTAAAAGTTCCAGAGCCATTAATAAAAAAAAGTTTTGCAAGGATTATGAGTTTAAAAGATGGTTTAAAAAAAATGAGTAAATCAGATCCATCTGATCTTAGTAGAATTAATTTAACTGACACCAAAGACGAAATTATAAATAAAATTAAAAAAGCAAAAACTGATTCTTTTCCAATTCCTAATGAGGAGAAAAAATTAATAGATAGACCTGAAGCTGAAAATTTACTTGGAATTTATTCTAGTATCTCAAATCAAACTTTAGATAAAACTTTGAATGAATTTGGGGGTAAAAATTTTTCAGATCTAAAAAGAGATTTAGCTGAAATTTTATCAAATAAAATTTCTCCAATCTCTAATGAGATAAAAAAATTGATTAATGATCAAGGATATCTAGATAAAGTTCTCTTGCAAGGAGCAAGTAAAGCAGAAGAAATTGCAGGAAAAAAGATCGAAGAAATGAAGAATATAATAGGTTTTTAAAATTCTTTAAATTTCAGAATTAATAGATATATAAGCATTATGTTTATACAAACACAAGAAACACCAAACCCAAATTCTCTAAAATTTTTACCAGGTAAAAGAGTGTCAAATGATGGGCCTTATGAATTCTTAAATGAGAACCAAACGAAAATTCCAATATTAAAAAATATTCTATCGATAAATGGTGTTACAGGTATATTTTTAAGTGAAGATTTTATATCGATTAACAAAACCCAAGATGAGAATTGGGAAAATATTAAGCATATAGTAATTTCACATCTTAATGAATACTATGATGAAGGTCATGAATTTATCATTAATAAAAAGACAGAATTACAGCAAAATAACGATTACAGTGAAATTGAGAAAAAAATAATAAAAATTTTAGAGACTAAAATTAGGCCAGCTGTTGCAAGAGATGGAGGCGATATTACATTTAAGGAATTTAAAGATGGAAAAGTTACAGTTATGTTAAAAGGTAGCTGTTCAGGATGCCCTTCTTCAACTTTAACTTTAAAACAAGGTGTCCAAAATCTTCTTTGTCATTATATCCCAGAAGTTAAAGAAGTTTTAGCTGTATAATATCTTCTCTATCAATTATAAGAATTTAAACAAGACATGAAAAAAAAAAATTTAAAAAAAAAACAAAATAATAGTAATCTAAATTTTTTAAAAACTTTATTAACAAGTCTTGTTGTAATCCTTATATTTTCAGTTTTGCCTAACTTACTCAGTTTCATGAAAATTAATTTAAAATCAAACGAAGTTGTTTTTAATTCTTCAAAACAAAATTTTGATGAAATATTAGACAAACAGAATAAAAAAAATAAAATAATTAAAGAATCAATTAAAGACAGATATTCATGGAATATTTTTGAGGATATTGATGTTTTTGGAAAGAATGAAGAAGATGAGGACCCTCAAAGGTTAAGTGCCTCAACAATTGAGGAATTATTTAAAGATAATGGATATGATCTTGATACTGTTAAAAAAACTAAATTAGTTAATGCAGGAAATCAATTAACAAAACTTCCTAAAGAGCTTCAAAATATAGAAAGTCCAAAAAAAAGAAAAAAACTGTTTATTAAAATTGTACTACCATTGATTATTGAGGAAAACCTCAAAATAAGATTTGATCGAAAAAAACTTTTTGAAATTTTAAATAAAAATAATACATCAACACGTGATAAAGCGTGGCTTGAACTAAAATTTAAACAGTATGGTATATATAATAATGATTTAGCAAAACTTAAAATAAGAATGGATGAAATTCCAGTTTCACTAGCAATAGCACAAGCTGCAAAAGAAACTGGTTGGGGAAGCTCGAGGTTTGCGCAAGAAGGCAATGCATTATTTGGTCAATGGACATGGTCAGGTGAAGGTATTAAGCCTTTAGAAGTCGAAAAGGGTCAAAAACATAAAGTCGCAAAGTTTAAAATTTTGAAAGCTTCCGTAAGAGCTTATCAAAGAAATTTAAATACGCATTCTAGTTATAAAGAGTTCAGAATTGAAAGAGCAATTCAAAGAGATAATGATCAAAAATTAAATAGTTTGAAACTAGTGGAATTTTTAGAAAAATATGCTGAGACAGGAAAAGAATATACTGAAGTTCTTAAAAAAATTATTAATCAGAATTCTTTAACTGATTTTGATGATGTAGATATTTTGCCAACTAGTTTGAAAATGAAGAATTTAATTTAAAGTAAACTGGCTTCCAAACCATCTCCATCCCTCTTTATCTTGCATTGAACAATTAATTCTTCCCCTCCTTGGTAAAAATTTTTCTGTAAAAATAACTTCAATTTTATTTTCTTTATATTTAAGTTGAGAATTTTTCCATTCCCCACCTTCATTTGAAAAACAATTTATTTTATCAATTTTTTGTTGGTCATTAAAAAATTCTATTACCAGCTTTGGTGGATTATTAGCATCTAATAAAAATTTTTCTTCTGGAATAATATCTTTATATTGAATTGGAAGAAGATTTATCAAAAATTTAAATCTTTCTAAATCTCCATATTTTTCATTTATTGGAAATCTAGGTAATTCATATTTATCTTTATTTAAATCTATAACACCCGAGTGCTGGCCAAAAGCGTAATCAAAATTTTTAGTGATATACTTTTTTTGCTCCAATGTATATTCCCCAAAAGGATATGAAAAAAACTTAGAATTATAGCCAAGTTTATTTTCAAAAATTTTTATAGATTTTATAATATCTTCTTTAAATTTTTTAAATTTATATTTCACTAAGTATTCATGTGAATGTGAGTGGTTTCCAATAAATACAAAATCTTCCTTTGATATCTCTAAAATTTCATCCCAACTCATATAACCTTTTTTACCAACAGACTCAGTTGAGACAAATAAAATGAATGGAATTTTATCTTTTTTAAGAATTGGCCATGCATGTATATAAAAAGAAGAAAATGCATCATCGATAGTTATTAAAATTTTTTTCTCTTTGCTTACTTTATTAAATTCTAATTCAAAGTTTTTTGGGTTTAAAAAAGAAAAACTATTTTCCCTAATAATATTTAGATGCTTTTGGAATATAGCAATTCTTATATTAGTTGAGGGATACTTATTTTCTTCAAATCTATGATACATTAAAGCTAAAATTCCCTTTTCATCAGGTTCATATTTTTTGTTTACAGTTTCTGCATAAGCATTTAAAAAAAATAAATAAATGAAGATAAATTTAATAATCGATGCGGCTAATGATAAAATTGTTTTTGTGATCATAGCTGATAAACAATCATATACCAGCAGACATATAAACAGTAGAGAAAACTTTGATAAATTTATGGAATTACTTTTAAAATTTTTAAACAAAAAAAAATTAAATGTAAGTGATATTGAGAGAATTTTCATTAATTTAGGGCCTGGAAAATTTACCAGTCTTAGGATTTCCTTATCGGTAGCTAAAGCTATATCATTAGTGAATAGTGCTGTTTTAATTGGCTTTAAATCTCAGGATTTAATAAATAAGAATTACAAAAATTTGATTAAATTAGGTAAAAATAAAAGTTTGATAAAACCGATATATTCGAGTTAGAATAAAATATGTCTGAAACTATAGAGCAAATTTGCCAAAAGAAAGGTGTTAAACTTACTGATCAGAGAAAAATAATTGCTAAAGTTTTATTTGAATCAAAAGAGGTTTACGGCGAATCTGATCATCCAGATGTTGATGAATTATACCAAAGAGTATCTAAGCTAGACTCAAAAATAAGTATTGCTACAGTTTATAGAACAGTCAAGCTTTTTGAAGAGTCAGGAATACTTACAAAGCACGATTTCAAAGGTGGAAAAGCAAGATACGAGACATTAGTTGAAAGTCATCACGATCATCTTATTGACATTAAATCTGGAGAAATTATTGAGTTTGTTGACGAAGAAATAGAAATATTACAAAAAAAAGTTGCAGAAAAGTATGGATATAACTTGGTAGATCACAAATTAGAGCTTTACGGAATTAAAAAAAAAAAATGATAATAATTTCAGATTTTTTTTAAAAGTTAAAATATGCTGAATGGAAAAATCTTCATAAAAACTTTTGGATGTCAAATGAATGAATATGATTCAAATAGAATCTTTGATTCTGTCAGCAAGTTAGGCTTTGTAAAGACTACAAACCAATCTAATGCAGACTGTTATATTTTAAACACATGTCATATACGTGATAAAGCTAAAGAAAAAGTTTATCATGAAATAGGTAGAGTCAAAAAATTATATAGAGATAAAAAAAAACCAATAATGATCGTTGCAGGATGTGTTGCACAAGCTGAAAATGAAGAAATGGTGAAGAGAGAGCCATACATAGATATTGTATTAGGACCTCAGTCTTATCATAAAGTTAATGACCTATTAAAAAATCACATTGTAAGTTTAAAGCAAGAAGAAACAGAGTTTGATACTATTTCAAAGTTTGGATATTTTGATCAAATAAAAAATAATAATAGTAAAATATCATCTTTCTTAACTATTCAAGAGGGATGCGATAAGTTTTGCCATTTTTGTGTTGTGCCCTACACAAGAGGACCTGAATATTCCAGACCATTTGATAAAATTATATCTGAGGCAGAGCAATTAATAGAAAATGGTGCTAAAGAAATTACATTACTTGGTCAAAATGTTAATGCTTATTCATATAAAAAAAATTCTAAAGAATTTAGAATCTCTCATCTTATAAAATATCTAGAGCAGTTTTCAGAATTGGAGAGAATAAGATATACGACATCGCACCCAAGAGATATGACAGATGATTTAATTGATTGTTATTCGTATAGTAAAAAATTAATGCCTTTTGTTCACTTACCTATTCAAAGTGGTTCTAATAAGATATTGGAGTTAATGAACAGAAAACATACGGTGGATGATTATTTAAAAGTTTACGAAAGATTAAAGAAAATCAATTTGGAGATAGAATTTTCTAGTGATTTTATAATTGGTTATCCTGGTGAAACCCAAAAGGATTTTGAGGAAACATTTAATCTGATAAAGAAAATAAAATTTATTAATTCATTTTCTTTCATTTTTAGTCCTAGACCTGGAACAAAAGCTTCAAAATTAGAATTGATTAATAAAAATGTTGCTAAAGAAAGATTGACGTTAATTCAAGAGGAATTATTTAATAATCAAATTGAACTTAATAAATCATTGGAAAATAATGCAATTGAAGTATTGGTTGAAAACAAAATGGAAAAAAAAAATAAATTATTTGGAAGAAATAAATATATTTCACCTGTAATTTTTAATGGAGATGAGTGTCATATTGGAAAAATTGTAAAAGTAAAAATTCAAAATAGTAACCAGAACACATTATTTGGTGAATTAGATAAAAAAATGAAAGCTGCCTAAATTGAAAAATATAACTAAGAAAAATATTATATCAGAATTAAAATATGTATATTCTGAAAATAATACTTTAAGTATAATATTTCAGAATAATGATTTATTACTTGGTGTAGCAGGTGAGTTTAATACTAATTTAAAAGAATTAGAGAAAATCACAAAAACTAGCTTGTATTCAAGAGGGAATTCTATCTTAGTAAAAAGTGACCCAGAAAAAAATAATTTAATCAAAAATGCTATACAATTTTTGTCTGATCAGTTTTTAAATAATGGAACAATTGAAAAAAAAGATATAATTTCTTCTATAAATGAATTTATGATAAATGAAAAAAATAATTCTGAAAAAAAAGTAGAATATATAATTAAAACTCCAAAAAAATCTGTAATACCGAGGTCTGAGAGACAGAAAGATTATGTTAGGGCGCTAAGGGAGTCCGACATAATTATTTCAGCTGGTCCAGCTGGAACCGGTAAAACTTTTTTAGCAGTTGCTGTAGCACTAACAATGTTATTGGATAAAAAAATAGAAAGAATTATTTTATCTAGACCTGCTGTTGAGGCTGGAGAAAGACTTGGATTTTTACCTGGAGATATGAGAGAGAAAGTAGATCCATACCTAAGACCATTATATGATTCTTTGTACGATTTATTAGATTTTGAAAAGATACAAAAAAAAATTGAAGTGGGTGATATAGAAATAGCTCCTCTAGCATTCATGAGAGGTAGGACTTTAAAAAATTCATTTGCAATTCTTGATGAAGCACAAAACGCAACTGATACTCAAATAAAAATGTTCTTAACTAGAATAGGAGAAAATTCAAAGATTGTAATTAATGGAGATCCCTCACAAATTGACCTACCAAATAAATCGCAATCAGGTTTAAATAGATCAAAAAAATTACTCGGACATTTGAAAGAAATTTCTGTAGTTGATTTTGATCACAAAGATGTGGTCAGGCATCCTCTTGTATCTAAAATAGTAAAGGCATATTCTGATCAAATTTCTGATAGATGATAAAGGCCAATGTAATATCTGGTCATTCAAATTGGAAAAGATTTTTAATTAAACCAAATGACTATTTAAAAAAAAGACTTAATAAGTTATCTAAAGCACCTTCATTTAAGAGAAAAAACCATGAATTCTCTATACTTTTGTCGAGTAATAAAGAAATGAAAAAAATGAATCTTCAATTTAGAAAAAAGAACAAAACCACAGATGTTCTGTCATTTCCAACCAAAATAAAAAACAAAAAAAAAATATATGTGGGTGACATAGCAATTAGTTTTGAAATTATTAAAGAGAGATCAAAAAAAACTAATTTTTTCATGGAGTTTGATAAATTGTGGATACATGGCTATCTTCACTTAATTGGCTATGATCACAGGAAATATAAAGATTTTAAAAAAATGTTTAAAAAAGAAAAATTAATATTGAAATATTTTCACTAAGAAAATTGACTTTTTTATATAAATATAAAATTTTATTATACTTATTTGTATTATCACTAGGTTTTTTATCTTCTTTTAGCCTTCCTCCTTACAATTTATTTTATCTTAATTTTTTTTCATATCCAGCACTCTTGTGGGTATTGTTGTTAAATTCAAAAAATAAAATTATTTCATTTAATCTTGGTTGGACATTTGGGTTTGGTTTTTTTATTTCTAATTTATATTGGTTAACAAATTCTCTTTCATTCGAAGATACTTTTAAAACTTTGGTACCATTTGCACTAATTTTAATACCGTTATTTTTAGGATTATTTTATGGAATTTCAACTTTAGTCTTTTCCTTTTCAAATCCAAAAAAAAATATTTTATCAATTTTAATATTGACTACTACTTTATCTTTATTTGAATATATAAGAAGTTTTATGTTTGGAGGTTTTCCTTGGAACTTAATCTCTTTTAGTTTTGTTAATTACTTAGAATTTATCCAACTTCTTTCTATAACAGGAACTTATGCATTTAACTCAATTATAATTTTAATATTTTTAATGCCAACTATCTTATTTTTTAATTTAAAAAAAAATATAAAGCTAAGTGTATTTTTTCTTTCAATTATACTTTTTTCTGTCAATCATTTTTGGGGTAAATCAAATCTGAGACAATACGATTTAAATGAGAAAAGAGATTTAGGTTTTACTGTTAAAATAATTTCTCCAAAAATAAATATTAAAAGATTTTTTCAAAATGAAGATCCTATTGAATTTATCTCAGAATTAATTTATATATCAGAACCAAATCTATCAAAAAAAACAATATTTATTCTACCAGAAGGTATTCTTTCTAGTCTTTATTTTGAGGATCTTAAGAAATATAAGGATCTTTTTTCAAATAGTTTTTCAAAAAATCACAAGATCATTTTAGGCATGAACATTTATGAGAACGAAAAAATTTATAATTCTCTTTTAGTACTCAATAATGAGCTAAAAGTTTTAGATAAATATTATAAAAATAAATTGGTGCCATTCGGAGAATTTTTACCATTTGAAAAAATATTGCAAAATTTTGGATTTAAAAAAATTACACAAGGTTATCAGTCATTTTCTGCAGATGATCGTAGAGATTTAATTAGGCTGAATAATTATAACTTTGTACCGCTCATTTGTTATGAGGTAATTTTCTCTGGTAAAATTAACAAAAGTGAAAAAAATTACGATTTTATTTTAAATATATCTGAGGATGGTTGGTTTGGAAATTCTATTGGCCCTCATCAGCATTATTCTCATTTAATTTTTAGATCAATAGAAGAGGGTAAAGCTGTTATACGTTCTGCAAATAATGGTATTTCAGCATATATAAGTCCAAAGGGCCAGGTAATTGATAAGATTTTACCCACTGATAAGGGTTTTATTGAATTTAGATCTTTTAAAAAGTCCAATAAAACTATCTTTAGTTCACAAGGTAATAAGATCTTCTTTTATTTTCTGTTTATTTATATTAGTTTAATTTTTTTTTTAAAACTACGGGAGAATAAATGAAGAAAAATTTCTTATTTACGAGTGAGTCAGTGTCAGAAGGACACCCAGATAAAGTTTGTGACAGAATTTCAGATATGGTTGTGGATACTTTTTTAGCATCAGAGCCCGAAGCAAGAGTTGCTTGTGAAACTTTAACAACAACAAACAAAGTTGTATTAGCTGGAGAAGTAAGAGGACCTGAACTTAAAGAAGATGAACTAATTTCAAAAGTAAGAGATTGTATTAAAGATATAGGCTACGATCAAGATGGTTTTTCTTGGAAAGAACAGACAAAAATTGAAACTCATTTACACTCACAGTCAGCTGATATCGCTATGGGAGTAGATTCTGCAGGAAATAAAGATGAAGGCGCTGGAGACCAAGGAATTATGTTTGGTTACGCTTGTAATGAAACAGATGTTTTAATGCCAGCCCCAATTCATTACTCACATAAAATTTTAAGATTGATGGCTGAAGATAGAAAATCAGGGAAGCTAAATGGAATAGAACCAGATTCAAAAAGTCAAATTACTATTGAATATAAAGAGGGTATGCCTGCAGCTGTAACATCAGTAGTTATATCTACCCAACATTCCAAAGATGTTAGCTTAGCACAAGTCAAAGAGCTTTGCATGCCTTACATAGAAAGATCTATTCCTCAAAATTTATTAGGAAGTCTTAATGAAAAGGAAATTTACATAAATCCTACTGGAAATTTTGTAATAGGTGGACCTGACGGGGATAGTGGTTTAACAGGTAGAAAAATTATTGTTGATACTTATGGTGGAGCCGCACCACATGGAGGAGGTGCATTTTCCGGTAAAGATCCAACAAAAGTCGATAGATCAGCTGCTTATGCATCAAGATATTTAGCAAAAAATATTGTTGCATCAAAAATTTCAGATAAATGTTTAATTCAACTAGCTTACGCAATTGGAGTATCAAAGCCCCTATCAATATACGTAGACTTGTTTGATAATGATGAAGAAAAAAATATGCATGTAGAAAAACTTATCAAAGAGAATTTTGATTTAAGCCCAAGAGGTATTAGAGAAATGCTTGGATTGAATAAAGCTATATATGAAAAAACAGCAGCTTATGGACACTTTGGAAGAGTGCCTGAGAGTGATGGATCATTTTCATGGGAAAAAACTGATAAATCTGAGGTTTTTAGCAAGTAAATATTGTTGAAAACCAATAAAAAATAACTATATATTTCAGGAACATTGTTGAAATTTCAAAATGGGCTGAGGCCCATTTTTTTTTGGCTAAAGATAAAATATGTTAAATAGAAGAGCTGATAAACTAGAATTATTGAGAATCGCAGAAGCTGTAGCATTAGAAAAATCTATTGATAAAGAACTTATCATAGGTTCAATGGAAACAGGTATTGCTAAAGCTGCGAAGTCGAAATTTGGATCAGATAATGAAATAAAGGTAGAAATTGACAGAGACAACGGGGACATAGGAATATTTAGGAAATTATTAATAGTTGAAAAACCAGAAAATTCAAACCTAGAAATTACTTTAGAAGATGCAATAAAGTTAAATCAAGTTAATAAAGATAAGAAAATCGGCGATGAGGTTCTTCAGCCACTGCCATCTTTTGATTTTGGAAGAATTGCAGCACAAACTGCAAAGCAAGTAATAAGCTTTAATGTAAGAGAAGCTGAAAGAGAAAGACAATACAATGATTTTATTGATAAAAAAGATACTATTTTAAGTGGAATTGTAAAAAGACTTGAGTTTGGAAATGTAATTGTTGATTTAGGGAGAACAGAGGCAATTATTCAAAAAAATGAAATGATACCAAGGGAAAATATTAAAGCTGGTGATAGGGTTAAAGCTTATTGTCTTGATGTAAGAAGGGAACCTAGAGGTCAACAAATCTTTCTCTCAAGAGCGCATCCAAAATTTATGGATAAACTTTTTATACAGGAGGTCCCAGAAATTTATGATGGATTAATTGAAATTAAATCATCATCAAGAGACCCAGGTAGTAGAGCAAAGATATGTGTAAAAGCTATTGATACATCATTAGATCCAGTAGGAGCATGTGTAGGTATGAGAGGTAGTAGAGTTCAGGCTGTAGTAAACGAGCTACAAGGTGAAAAAATAGACATAGTTAATTGGTCTGAGGATCCAGCTGTTGTAGCAGCTAATGCATTATCACCAGCAGAAGTTCAAAGAGTTAATGTTGATAATGAAGCAAGAAAACTAGATGTTATTTTGACTGAAGAGAATCTAAGTAAAGCTATTGGTAGACGAGGGCAAAATGTTAGATTAGCAACAAAATTATTAAACTATGAAATTAATATTATGACAGAGCAAGAGGACTCTGAAAGAAGACAATTAGAATTCAAAGAAAAAACTGACTCTATAGTAAAAAATCTTGAACTTGACGAAACTTTAGGCCAACTTTTAGTTGCCGAAGGCTTTTCCTCAATTGATGAAATCAAAGATAGCTCACTAGAATCACTAATGAAAATCGAGGGTATTGAAGAAGATACGGCTAAAGAACTTGTTGAAAGAGCAAAAGAATTTCATGAAAAAGATCAAGAAGAAATTTCAAAAAGAATCAAAGATCTTGGACTAGAGAATGATTTGATTAACCACGAAGGACTAACACCAGGAATGCTTGTAACTTTAGGAGAACAAAAAGTTTTGACTTTAATAGATTTGGCAGATCTTGCATCTGATGAATTAACAGGAACTTTTGATATAATTAAAGGAGAGAGAGTTAAAATTAAAGGATATCTGGAAGACTTTGCGCTATCTAAACAAGAGGCTGATAATTTAATAATGTCAGCAAGAGACAAAGTTTATAAAGATTGAAAGATGGGTAATGGAAAAAAAAAAATTAAAATTGTCAATATCGGGAAGTTCAAAAAAAACTTTTAGTAGTATAGAGGAAGCCAAATCAAAGTCTAAAAATACTGTTGTTATTGAGAAAAAAAACTCAAAGTTTGCGGGAAAATCTCAATTTTCAAGACAAAGTAATAATAATTTTAGATCAAATAATAATATTTCTTCTAAACCAAACAATTTCTCCCGGCAATCAACACAACCTTCCTCAGATTTTGAGAAAAGGAAATTAGCAGAGCAAAGAGCTACAAGAAGACTGAAAGGAGAAGCTCCACAAAAAGATAATAAATCTAATAAAATTGTTAATAAAAGGAGAGAGTTAAAATTAACTATCTCAAGAGCTTTAAGTGAAGATCATGTAGAGGCAAAATCAAGGAGTTTAGCATCTTTAAAAAGAGCTAAGCAAAAAGAAAACCGAAATTTAAACCAAACAGATAGTAAAGATAATTTTCAACAAGTAAAAAGAGAAGTTAACCTTCCTGAGGTAATAACGATAAGAGAGCTAGCGAATAGGATGGCCGAGCAATCAAGTAACATTATTAAGCACTTACTCGGAATGGGTGTAACAGTAACAATAAATCATACAATAGATGCAGATACGGCTGAATATTTAGTTAAAGAATTTGGCCATAATCCAATTCGAGAGAAAAAAGCTGAGGAAATAATAGAAAAAATAAAAGAAGTAAAATCAGAAAATTTAAAAAATAGACCCCCAATTGTAACTGTTATGGGTCATGTTGATCATGGAAAAACCTCTGTGCTTGACGTTCTAAGAGAGGCAAATGTAGTTTCAGGTGAATTCGGTGGTATTACTCAGCATATAGGAGCGTATCAAATCAATCACAAAAATAATAAAATTACATTCATTGATACCCCAGGGCATGCTGCTTTTACTGAGATGAGAGCAAGAGGTTCTAAGCTTACAGATATTGTTGTATTGGTTGTAGCTGCAGATGATGGAGTTAAACCACAAACTGTTGAGTCAATTAAACATGCAAAGGCTGCAAAAGTACCAATAGTTGTAGCTATAAATAAGTGTGATCTACCAGAGGCAGATCCAAAAAAAATAAAAAATCAATTGCTAGAATATGAATTAATAGCCGAAGAATTATCTGGCGATACTTTGATGGTAGAAATATCTACTAAGACTAAAAATAATTTAGAGAAGTTAGTCGAGTCTATTTTGTTACAGGCTGAGCTATTAGACTTGAAAACTGATTTTGAAACAAATGCAAAAGGTATAGTTTTAGAATCAAAAATTGACATCGGAAGGGGACCAGTTGCAAATATAATTGTTACTGCTGGAACTCTAAAAAAAGGAGATTACTTTGTTAGTGGATTGAAATGGGGAAAAATAAGAGCAATTATAAATGATCATGGAAAAAACATTGAAATTGCAGAGCCTGCTACTCCAATAGAGATAATTGGTATTAATGGTGCAGCAAAATCTGGAGATGATTTTATAGTTTTGCCAACTGAAAAAGAGGCTAAATCACTATGTGAAGCTAGGGTTCAAGAGTCAAAAGATGAAAAAATACCACTAAATTTTGTTACACAAGACTCAGCATTTCAAAATTCAATTTCAGAAGAGCTAAATATAATTATTAAATCTGATGTACATGGCTCGTCAGAGGCAATTAGAAATGCTATCGATCAAATTAAACATGATGAGGTAAAACCAAAAATACTTCTTTCAGATATAGGGATGGTAACAGAAACAGATGTAACTTTAGCAAAAGCATCACGAGCAGTAATAATTGCATTCAATGTAAAACCTAGTAAAGAGGCAAAAAAAAGGGCTGAGAATGAAAAAATTTCGATATCATCATTTAATATAATTTATGAAGTTTTAGATTTCATTAAGAATAAGATGGCAGGGTTATTGACCCCAGATGTTGAAGAGAAAATTATTGGAAGTGCTGAAATATTAGAAATATTCAAGGTTTCAAAAGTTGGGAAAGTAGCTGGTTCAAAAGTTGTTGAGGGAGAAATTACTCAAAATTCAAGTGCAAGGGTAATAAGGGATGGAACTATAATATTTAATGGTAAAATAGGTTCTATATTTAGAGAAAAAGATCAAACAAAACAAGTTTCAGCAGGTTTAGAATGTGGGATCACTCTGAAAGATTTCGCCGACTATCAAAAAAAAGATATTATAGAAGTTTATAATTCTACAATTACTGAAAGAACAATTTAAATGAAACATTTAGGAAGACCAATTACACAACGTCAATTAAGAGTTGGAGAGATGATCAAGCAAGCTTTAGGAACTCTCTTTATAAGAGATGAGGCCAAAATAGGCAATTTTTCAACAAAAGAAATTACAGTCACCGAGGTTAGAATGTCCTCAGATTTAAAAACAGCAAAAATATTTGTGATGCCTTTAGGAGGAAAAAACTCAGATGAAATTGTAGAAAAATTAAAAATAGCATCGTTCATGATCCGAAAAGTATTATCTAAGAAAATAATTATGAAGTATTTACCTAAACTTTTCTTCGTAAAAGATAATTCTTTTGATTATGCTGAAAAAATTGAAAATTTAATCAAACAAACAAATAAATAAGGATAAAAATGAAAGAAAAAATAAAAGAACTTAAAACTCATGATAAAGATACGGGATCTTCTGAAGTTCAGATTGCTCAGTTAACTGGTAAAATTGAGAGTTTATCGAAACACGTAAAACAATTCAAAAAAGATAAACATTCATCTGTTGGCCTTTTGAGAGCAGTAAATAGAAGAAAAAAATTATTAGACTATTTAAAGAAAAATAATATGGAGTCTTATAAGACAGTATTAACAAAACTTAATTTAAGGAAATAAATGTTTAAAGTAATAAAAAAAGAAATAGAAGTAGCTGGAAAAAAAATAAGTTTAGAAACAGGAAAAATAGCAAGACAAGCTGATGGAGCAATTATAGCTCAGTGTGGTGAGACAGTAGTGTTGGCAACAGTAGTTGGAGCAAAAAAAGTAAATCCAGATATGGATTACTTTCCATTATCTGTAAACTACCAAGAAAAATATTATGCAGCTGGTAAGATACCAGGTGGTTACTTTAAAAGAGAGGCAAGACCTACTGAAAGCGAAACATTAATTTCAAGATTAATTGATAGACCTATCAGACCGTTGTTTCCAGATGAATTTAAAAACGAAGTACAACTATTACCAACAGTAATATCTTACGATAAAGAAAATGAAGCAGATATTTTATCTATCATTGCATCTTCAGCAGCTTTAGCAATCTCAGGAATGCCCTTTATGGGTCCTGTGGGAGCTTCTAGAGTTGGCTTTATTGAAGGAAAGTACGTCCTGAACCCATCTAAGACTGAATTGGAGAAATCCAGATTAGATTTAGTTGTAGCAGGAACTAAAGATGCAGTTTTAATGGTAGAGTCCGAGGCAAATGGTTTAACTGAAGAAGAAATGTTGAATGCTGTAAAATTTGGTCACGAAGGTTTTGTTCCAATAATAGAAATGATCGAAGACCTTGCGAAAGAATGTAGAAAACCAGAGTGGACAGTTGAGAAAAAAGATTTATCTGAAGTAAAAAAGAAATTAGAAGATGAATTTACTGAAGATTTGAAAAAAGCTTTCTCTACAAGAGACAAGCAAGATAGATCAAATCAAATTTCTGAAATTACTGAAAAAGCTAAAAAATTATATGAGGAAAATGAGGCTTACACTGATTTAGATGTAAATTCTCAACTTAAAAATTTGGAAAAATCCATTGTAAGAACTGATATTCTTAAAAATAAAAATCGTATAGATGGAAGAGGTCTAGCAGATGTAAGACCAATCATGTGTGAAGTAGGTATATTACCTAGAGTTCATGGTTCAGCATTGTTTACAAGAGGTGAAACACAAGCGATTGTAACAACAACTTTAGGTACATCAGATGATGAACAAAGAATAGAGAGTTTAGACGGTCTTCAGAAAGAAAGATTTATGTTGCATTATAATTTTCCTCCATTTTCAGTCGGTGAAACTGGAAGAATTGGAACAGGTAGAAGAGAGATAGGACATGGTAAATTAGCATGGCGAGCAATTAACTCATCACTTCCATCAAAAGAAAGTTTTCCTTACACATTTAGAATTGTGTCAGAAATAACGGAGTCTAATGGATCATCTTCGATGGCAACTGTTTGTGGAACTTCACTTGCTCTTATGGATGCAGGTGTTCCGATCAAAAAGCCAGTTGCTGGAATTGCAATGGGTTTAATAAAAGAAGGTGATGATTTCTCTGTATTATCAGATATTCTTGGTGATGAAGACCACCTTGGAGATATGGATTTTAAAGTTGCAGGCACTAAAGACGGGATCACATCATTGCAAATGGATATTAAGATTACAGGAATTACATTTGAAATAATGGAGCAGGCTTTAAATCAAGCAAAAGATGGTAGAATTCATATTTTGGGTGAAATGAATAAAGCGTTAGATAAATCTAGAGATAGTGTTGGCAAACATACTCCAAAAATGGAAAAAATTACGGTTGATAAAAAAGATATAGCTGCTGTGATTGGAAAAGGTGGAGCAACAATTAGAGAAATTGTTGAAAAATCTGGTGCTAAAGTAGATGTAAATGATGAAGGTGTAGTTACAGTTGCAGCTCCTGATGAAGAGTCTAGAAATATAGCAATGCAAATGATCAAAGATATAACAGCTAAAGCTGAATTAAATAAAATTTATAATGGAAAAGTTATGAAAATTATGGAATTTGGTGCTTTTGTCAATTTCTTAGGTAAACAAGATGGACTGGTTCATATTTCTGAGCTTGCAGATAAAAGAGTTGCCAAAGTAACGGATGTTGTCAAAGAAGGTGACGAAGTTAAAGTAAAAGTTATTGGATTTGATAGAGGAAAAGTTAAATTATCTATAAAGCAGGCTGCTATATAGATAAATGTCTAACCCATTTATTTTAATTGCAAGAATACGCGTTAAAGAGGGTAAGGTTGAAGAGTATCTCAGGATAGCAAAAGAAGCTGATGAGGCTGTTAATGCATCAGAGCCAGACATGCTTATTCATACTTTCGATCAAGATCCAACTGATCCTTTAGAATTTACTTGGAGTGAAGTTTACCGAAATAGTGAAGCCATGCTGCATCATCTAAGTAATGCCCCAGTCCAAGTTTATGTTGAAAAGCACAACAAAATTGCGGATAGATTCGAAATTGAGGTCTATGGAAATATTACGGAAGAGACTATAAAGGCAATAAAAGATACAAATATCCCTTTCAAGCATTTTAAAACTACTAATGTTGGTTATATAAGAAAAATATAATTACTAACTCTCTGGGACGAAAAGCAAGCAAAGACCATTGCTACAATATCTTTTTCCACCATCTGGACCATCATTGAATACATGGCCATGATGAGCGCCACAATTTGCACAGCTATATTCAGTCCTCTTCATGCCAAAAGAATAATCAGTTTTTGTTACAAACGCGCCTGGTATTGCCTCAGTGAATGATGGCCACCCAGTTCCACTATCAAATTTTGCAGTGGATTCAAATAGTTTCACACCACAATTAGCACAGTGATAAGATCCTTTTCTTTTCTCATAATTTAATTCACTAGTACCTGCACGCTCAGTACCCTCTTCAAACATTATTATCTTTTGTTCATTTGTGAGATCCGGATTTATTATATTGTATTCACTCTCATCTTTTTTTAATTTTTTTTTAAATCCTACTAAATTACTCGCTAGTGATGTTAACGGATAAAATATTAATCCAAATATAGAAGCTCCAGCAATTTTTAAAAAATTTCTTCTCACAATATTTAATTATTTAGTTTTTTTTTTACCAAGCTTATTTATCAAGAATAAAGCTATTGCAGTCAATAGGGCAAAAACTTCTAGTGCATGACCAGAACCCTCTAGAATTAATTGAACAAAAATAAATATTATACAAACCACAAACCAAACTAAAATTAACATAATGATAAAATTTTAAGATATATTTTTTGGATCTGGCATACCTACTTTATTATAACCAGCATCAACATAGTGAATTTCACCTGTAACACCACCTGCCATATCACTTAGAAGATATAATGCTGAGTTTCCAACATCGATGTTATCTACATTTCTTTTTAAAAAAGAGTGGTCAGCGTTCCATTTATATAAAAATTTTGCATCTCCAATTGCTGACGCAGCCAATGTCTTAATTGGTCCTGCACTTATTGCATTAACTCTTATTCCTTTAGTCCCTAAATCTCTTGCTAAATACTTTACACTAGACTCTAATGCTGCCTTACAGACTCCCATAACATTATAATTTGGAATAGCTTTATTAGCCTCATAGCTAAGTGTAATCATGCTACCACCCTCTTTCATAACTTTTGAAGCTTCTTTAGCAACTTCAGTAAATGAAAAACACGAAATTAGCATGCTTCTTAAAAAATTTTCTCTTGTCGTATTTAGATATTCTCCTGAAAGTTCGGATTTATCAGAAAAAGCAATTGCGTGAACAACAAAATCAATTTCTCCCCATTGGGATTTAACATCCTCAAATAATTTTATTACATCTTCTTTTTTTTCAACATCACAGCTAAAAGAAATATTAGAATTTAGTTTTTCTGCAAGAGGAACTACTCTTTTTTTAAGAGCATCACCTAAATATGTGAAAGCTAATTCAGCACCTGCTTCTGAAAGTTTTTGAGAAATACCCCAAGCAATAGACCTTTCATTTGCAACACCCATTATCAGTCCTTTTTTTCCCTTCATTAAAGACATTGATTAAACTTTCTCAAAAATTAGAGTTGCATTTGTTCCACCAAAACCAAAACTATTAGACATAACTGTATTTAAAGTTACCTCTGTTTCTGTTTTAGCAACGATTGGAAATATTTTAGCCTCTTCATCCATTTCACTGATGTTGGCTGATCCAGCAATAAAATTGTTTTTCATCATAATTAAACAATATATAGCTTCGTGAACGGAAGCCGCTCCTAATGGATGACCTGACAAAGATTTGGTTGAACTTATTTTAGGAATTTCATTTCCAAAAGTATCTTTTACTGCATTCAATTCTGTAATATCTCCAACTGGAGTAGATGTTCCATGAGTATTAATATAATCTATTTTATTTTTTGACGTTGCCATCGCCATTTGCATACATCTTACTGCTCCTTCACCAGATGGAGCTACCATATCGTATCCATCTGAAGTTGCTCCATAACCAGTTAATTCTGCGTATATTTTAGCTCCTCTCGCTTTTGCATGTTCATACTCTTCGAGAACAAGCACCCCTGCACCTCCTGCAATTACAAAACCATCTCTAGTTTTATCGTAAGCTCTTGAGGCTTTCTCAGGAGTATCATTATATTTTGAGGAAAGTGCAGTCATCGCATCAAACATAGCTGTCATTGCCCAATGTATTTCCTCACTACCACCTGCAAATACAATATCTTGTTTGCCCATTTGAATTAATTCCATTGAATTTCCAATACAGTGACCACTTGTTGCACAAGCAGAACTCATCGTATAATTAGTACCTTTAATTTTAAAAGGAACAGCAAGTGTTGCGGACGCAGTACTTGCCATTGTTCTTGGAACTATAAAAGGTCCCATCAATTTTGGAGTTTTAGCTCTTGTTTTATCAGCTGCTAAAATAACATTTTCTATTGAAGGTCCACCTGAACCCATAACAATTCCAGTTTTAAAATTACTTACTTCACTTTCTTCTAGTCCAGAATCTTCAATTGCTTCTTTCATTGCAATGTAATTATAAGCTGATCCTGAGCCCATAAATCTAATTGTTTTTCTATCTATGTGATCTTCAAGTTTTATATTTGGCTTTCCATGGATATGACTTTTTAAATTGTGTTCTTTGTATTCTTCGGAAAAAGAAATACCTGACTTAGAATTTAATAATGATTGATGAACTTCTTCCTGATTATTACCTAAACAAGAAACAACTCCTAAACCTGTAATTACTACTCTTCTCATTATTTAAATAATCCTACTTTTAGACCATCAGCAGAGTAAATTTTTTTATCATCTGCCATAAGAATTCCATTTGCTAAGCCCACAGTTGTTTCACCTTTAATTAATATTCTTTTCATATCAATTATGTATGTTGCCATTTTGACATTTTTTAAAACTTCTCCAGTAAATTTTACTGTGCTTACCCCTAAAGCTCTTCCTCTTCCTGGGTTTCCAAGCCAACCTAAGTAAAATCCAACCAACTGCCACATTGCATCTAGACCTAAACATCCTGGCATTACTGGATCTTCTTTAAAGTGACAATTAAAAAACCATAAATCATCTTTAATATCAAGTTCAGCCTTCATTAATCCTTTGCCAAAAGCACCCTTATTTTCATCAATTTCAGTAATTCTGTCAAACATAAGCATTGGAGGAGATGGTAATTTTGCATTACCAGGGCCAAAAAGCTCACCATTTGCACAACCTATTAATTCGTCATAATTGAAGGAATTTTTTTTCATAAATTTGTAATCTTATTACTTGATTTACCAACATTATAATATAGATATTCTTTAGAATAATTATAATTAGTAATGGCTTACGCTGAGCAATATATAGATAAACTGAGAAAATCAGGACTTCGACCTACAAAACAAAGAATAAAAATTTGTGAGGTATTATTTGATACTGATAAAACCTTTCATTTTACAATTAAAGAATTGGTTAAAATCATTGAAAATCAAGCAAATATCAAGGTATCTTTGGCAACAGTTTACAATACTGTTCATGCATTTATCAAGAAAGGCTACTTAAAAGAGATTCCACTAAATGCTTCACAAAGTTATTACGATACAAATGTAACTCATCACCACCATTTCTTTGACGAAGAAGAAAATAGATTAATTGATATTCATCAAGATGATGTCGATGAAGTTAATATTAAAAAAACAATTCCAGGAAAAAAAATAAAATCAGTAGAAGTTATTGCTAAAATTGTGAGTGATAATCAATCTCAAAAATAAATTAATAATATCAATAGTTTAAATAATACATTATATTTATTCTAAACTGTTGACATATATTTTTTAACGACTATATAAACTCTACTTTAGAATCATTATTATAAGTAGGAGTAAATATGTCATTAAAAGGTAGTAAAACAGAGGAAAATTTAAAAGAAGCATTTGCTGGTGAAAGCCAGGCAAATCGAAGATATCTTTATTTTGCTCAAAAAGCTGATGTTGAAGGTTTTAACGATGTAGCAGCAGTATTCAGATCAACTGCAGAAGGTGAAACCGGACACGCACATGGTCACTTAGAATATCTTGAAGAAGTTGGTGATCCAGCAACTGGTAAGCCAATCGGTGAAACAAAAGCAAATCTTGAGTCTGCGATTCAAGGTGAAACACATGAGTACACAGATATGTACCCAGGAATGGCTAAAACAGCCAGAGATGAAGGATTTGATGAAATAGCTGACTGGTTTGAGACTTTGGCAAAAGCTGAAAAATCTCATGCCGGAAAGTTTCAAAAAACTTTAGAAAGTATTTCTTAAACAAAATTTGTGGACGAACCCCTCTCGTCCACAAACACTACAATTAATTAATATGAGCAGAGAAGGTAGTACACAAGCACCTACAAGACATCCATTAAAATTTAGAGACCCAGATTTTATAAACCCTGAGAAAATTGATCAGGAGATGAGAAGAGTCTTTGATATATGCCATGGATGCAGAAGATGTTTTAACTTGTGTGATAGTTTTCCAAAGCTGTTTGATTTTATAGACGAAACAGAAGGTGGTGAAGTATCAGATCTTTCAAGTGATAAGTTTAAACCAGTTGTTGATGCTTGTACTCTATGTGACATGTGTTTCATGACTAAATGTCCTTATGTACCACCGCATGAATTTGATTTAGATTTTCCTCATTTAATGTTGAGATATAGAACTGCTCAAAGAAAAAATGGTGATATATCAAAAACTGCAAATCAATTAACTAAAATCGATAGAAATTCAAAAATAGGAATATTTTTTAACTTTTTAATAAATTGGATTACTGATGTAAAAAATAAATTTGCTAGAAAAGTTTTAGAATTTTTTACTGGAATAGATAAAAGAGTTATTTTACCAAAATATAATAAAGAAACTTTTGCAAATTATTTTCAAAAATACAAAAAAAATATATTACCAAAACATAAAGAAAGAAAAGTTGTAATTTATTCCACTTGTTTTGTTAACTTTAATAAGAAAAAAACTGGAGAAGCTGCTTTGAAAGTACTTCATCATAATAATGTTGAGGTAGAGCACTCTTATGCAGGTTGTTGTGGAATGCCTTATCTGGAACAAGCAGATCTAGATCAAGTTACAAAGCAAGCAGAGTTGGTTTCTAGAGAACTAATTAAATATATCGAAAAAGGTTATAAAGTAGTAACCCTAACAGCAAGTTGTGGGTTAATGTTGAAGTTTGAATGGCCTTTATTGATGCCAAATGATGGAATAATTAAAAAACTTTCTCAAAATACTCTCGATATTGATGAATATGTTATGGATATTGCAAATAAAGAGGGTTTAGTTGATGGTTTGAAAGAAATTGATGGAGGAGTAACAGTTCATAATGCTTGTCATGCTAGAGCACAAAATATGGGTAATAAGGCAAGAGATATGCTTAAATTAATTCCAAACATTAAATTAGATGTTGTTGAGAGATGTGCTGGTCATGGAGGAACCTTTGGTATTATGAAAGAAACCCATGATATAGCAAATAAAGTGGGCAAAACTACCGCAAGTACTGTTAAAAGAAAAAATAATAAATATATGGCTTCTGACTGTCCATTAGCTGGCAAACATATTAAACAGTTAGCTGATGATACAAATATTATTAATGATGAAGCTGTGCACCCAATTGAGATAGTTTCAAAAAGTTATGGATTATAGAATGTCAAAAGAACAAAAAATTATTACAAAAGATGATCTTCTTCCTTTAGATGCATACAAAAAGGTTAGAAGACAAATGAGAAAAGAATTAGTACAGTTTAAAAAAAATAGAAGAGTTCTTTTAGGGCCTTATGCAACATTTTATTTTGAATGTTATGAAACAATGATAGCCCAAGTTCAAGAAATGCTTTACATTGAAAAGGGTGGAGACGAACAAGTTGCAGACGAACTTGCGGCTTATAATCCTTTAATACCTAATGGTAAAGAATTAGTTGCAACTTTAATGTTTGAGATTGACAATCCAGTAATAAGAGCAGAATTTCTTGGAAGGTTAGGTGGTGTTGAAAATAACATATTTATTAAAGTTGGAGATGAAAAAATTTATGCAGTTCCAGAAATGGATGTTGATAGAACTTCAGAGGATGGAAAAGCATCTTCAGTTCAATTTATACATTTTAAATTTTCAGATGATCAAGTAAATAAGTTCAAAGACCAAAATAATTCAATTGAAGTAGGTATTGATCATAAAGAATATTCACACACAACTAAATTTTCGGAAGATAATATTAAAGCTCTTTCTGCAGACTTTAATTAACTATACCCCAAATTTTGTCATCTTTCAAAATCCAACCTGAGTAATCACCAGTCTTAATATTACACCATTTTTTTTCACATTTAATAACTTTTAAAAGACGACCCTTATCCAACTTTGCTAAAGGTTTTGAATATTTCGTAGGTTTTCTAAATAGAATTTTTTGAGATTTGGTGATTATAGAACGTGAATTCCTCAATTGTGAAATATGGATCCAACCACTATTTTTTTTATGATCAATAACTCTTCTGAAATTTTCTTTTTTATCGATTACTTTTAGAGGTAATTCTATCTTTCTATAAACATATTTAATTGGATAATCAAAGCTTGGACCGTATCTAACATTTACTTTTTTATTTTTTAACATCAGAAAATAATTATTTTCTTGAGCGAACGATGAAAATGGTAAAAGAAAAAAAAATGAAAGTATTAAATATTTTCGCATATACATCCTTTTCTTTTTCTAAATAATACTTTTCTAAATTTAAGATTTAATAAATCTATTATTAAAATATGGGAATTTAAATTTTTACCGATATTTAAAATTGATTTCAAAACTTCATTTGCTTGTAGGCTACCCGTAATAACTGCCGTTGATCCCAATATACCATCTGTTTCACAATCCAAAACTCCTTCTGCTGGTTCTCCTTGGTAGAAACATTTCAAACAGGGACTTTTCTTTAAATTAAAATCAAATGTAAAAATATGTCCTTCGAATTTACTTATAGCTCCAATAATGAGTTTTTTTTTATATTTTAACGAAAATTTATTTAAAAGAAATTTTGCTTTAAAATTGTCTGTACCATCAACAATAACATCATATTGTTTAAGAATTTTTCCTAAATTTTTATCTTCTGCTTTAACTCTATATGTTTTTACTTTTACTTCTTTATTAATTTTTTTAATTTTTTTTTTTAAGATATTAACTTTATATTTTCCAATATCATCAGAAGTGAACATAACTTGTCGATGTAAATTTGATATATTTACTTTATCATGGTCCATTATCCCAATTTTGCCAGTACCTGCTCGTGAAAGTAAGTCAATCACTGGTGACCCTAAACCACCACATCCAACAACTAGAACTTTGGAATTTTGAATTTTTTTTTGACCTAAAATCCCAACTTTTTTTAAAATAATCTGTCTTGAATATCGCTCGAGGTCTTTATTACTATACATTTACTATTTACCAGTAGATCCAAATCCTCCAGACCCTCTGATTGTCTCTGGTAATTCATTTGTTTCTTCAATTTCTACTTTTAAAATAGGCATTAAAACCATTTGAGCAACTCTATCTTCATCATTGACAGTAAATTCATCTTTACCATGGTTAAATAAAATAATTTTTAGCTCTCCTCTATAATCACTATCAATTGTGCCTGGTGTATTTAACACGGTAATTCTTGATTTTGCGGCAAGACCAGATCTTGGTCTAATTTGAACCTCTGTATCTTCAGGAATTGCAATTGCAATACCTGTGGGTATCAACATCGACTCATTTGGTTTGATTGTTATAGGTTCATCTACACATGCCATCAGATCCATACCCGAAGATCCACTAGTTTTATAACTTGGAAGTTTTGCTTTTTGGTTAAGTCTCTTAAATAAAACCTTTACCATTACTTAATTAAGCTCGGAGATAACTCTATCCACTATCTCAGATGCTATCAAAGATTTGTTTTTCTTTAATAACTTTTCACTTTCTTTATTTTTATAAAATATAGAAACTTCATTATCATCAGAGTCAAAACCTATTGTTTTATCAGAAATATCATTTGCAATAATCCAATCACAATTTTTTTGGTCTAATTTTCTCTTTGAATTTATCTCAAGATTTTGTGATTCTGCTGCAAATCCAATTGTAATCTTTGGTCTAAGTGAATTATGATTCGATATGTTTGATAAAATGTCAATATTTTTTTCTAATTTAAGATCCAAATTTTCGCTTTTTTTAATTTTTTCACTATTGATCTCTTTAACTTTAAAATCTGCTACCGCTGCATTAAAAATAGCAACGTCAGTTGGTAGATTTTTAAGAGTTTCTCTAAACATTTCTTCTGCAGTTTTAACTGAAATAAATTTAACTCCTTCTACTGGATCTAAATTTGTTTCTCCAGAAATAAGTGTTGTTTCAAAACCATTGTCTCTTAATGATTTAGCAATTTCATAACCTTGTTTTCCACTTGATTTATTTGTTATAAATCTTACTGGATCTATAAACTCTTTAGTAGGTCCAGCTGTAACTAATGCCTTATATTTTTTATTTTTTTCAATATTCTTAAAATAATTTTCTATTGTCTCTAATATATATGATGGTTCTGACATTTTGCCTTTTCCATACTCTCCACAAGCCATATCCCCAATTTCAGGTCCAATTATCTTATAACCGTAACTTTTTAATTTTGATAAATTATCTTTAGTTGATTTGTGTTCCCACATTCTTACATTCATAGCAGGCACTAAAAATACTTGTTTGTCTGATGCTAAAACGACAGTGCTAGCTAGGTCGTCGGTTAAACCATAACTTAATTTTGAGATTGTATTTGCTGTTGCAGGCACAATTAAAATTAAATCTGCCCATCTAGAAAGTGAAATATGATCCATTTCAGCTTCATTTTCTGCACTGAATATGTCTTCATATACTTTTTCTTTCGAAAGTGATGAAATAGACAGAGGTGTTACAAAGTTTTTACCACTTTTTGTAAGTATTGTTTTAATACTCACATCTCTTTTTTTTAAACCTCTTATCACTTCTAAGCTTTTGTAAGCAGATATTCCGCCACATATGATTAGAAGTATTTTTTTATTTTTCATGAGGAGAATTAAAATACCAATAGGGTTAAAATTACAAGAGATAATAAGCCAATAATAGACTGGTTTCTAAATGACTTCATTTCCTCTTTTTTAGTGTTTAATTCATTATACGAGTTTGAATTTTGGGGTATTTGACCACTTGCAAGGTAATTGAGAGCTTGGTTTGCTTTATCCATTACCTCAGGTAAATTTGGAAGACGTTTTAATACTTCCACAGAGTCTTTTAATGTTTCATTAATTGAATTTATAGGATCTTTAGTTTCTTTTAGCCATTTTTCTAGAACAGGTTTAGATGTTTCCCAAATGTTTGTTTCAGGGTTTAATCTTCTTGCAACTCCCTCAACTACTACCATTGTTTTTTGTAACATAAGTAACTGAGGTTGGGTTTGCATATTAAATTTTTCGGTTACGTCAAAAAGTTGTTTTAAAAGTTTTCCACCTGAAATATTTTTTATAGAGTGGCCAAAAATTGGCTCACCAATTGATCTTAATGCTTGAGCAAGGTCATTGACAGGTACATTATTCGGGACTAGTCCTGCTGCAAGATGCACCTCTGCAACTTTTTTATAGTCTCTTTGTATAAAACCAAATAAAATTTCAGCTAAAAATCTTTTACTGACATTATCTAGTCTTCCCATAATTCCAAAGTCTATAGGAACAATCTGACCACTTTCGTTTACAAAAATATTTCCTTGATGCATATCGGCATGAAAAAAACCATCCCTTACTGCATGCCTTAAGAAATGTTGAATTATATCAGTGGCAATTTTTTTTGTATCAATTGATCTTTTCTCAAGCTCTTCTGTCTCTCTAATTGATACACCATCAATCCAATCAAGTGTCATTATGTTTTCACTTGTATAATCCCAATAGATCTTGGGAACTTCAAAACCTGCATCATTTTTGGTATTTTCTGCATATTCGTTAGCTGCGGCGGCTTCAAATCTTAAATCCATCTCAAGACTGGTAATTTCTTTTAATAAAAATACCACCTCAACTAGCTTTAATCGTTTAGTTTTTTTGATAAATGACTCAATGATATAGGCAAAAAGCATCAAAGCATCTACTTCTTCGTTAAAAATTTTTTTAATATCTGGTCTTAGTATTTTTATTGCTACGTTTTTAATAACTCCATTATCGTTAATTTGAGCTTTATGTACTTGAGCAATTGAGGCAGCTGCAACTGGTTCACTTATATTAATTATTGAATTATATAGTTCATCACCTAAATCTTTTTTAATCATTTCTTTTGCTTTTGATTGTGAAAAAGGTGGAAGTTTATCTTGTAAATTTTCTAACTCTTTTGATAATTTATCTCCTATGATATCTGGCCTTGTTGCTAGAAACTGGCCGAGTTTAATAAAAGTTGTACCCATAGATGCTAATGAATTAGATAATTTTTCGCCTTCACTTAAATTATTAAATGACACATCTTTTTTTGTAAAAGAAAAGGAAAGTAATTTAAATATTACATTTATTATTAAAGGTGGTTTATTAAATTTTGACAAAATAGTTAAAACATCGGATTTAGCAAGTTTTCTACCGAGTTTAAATAATGTAACTAATCTTTTGAACATTATATTTTCCAACCAGAATGAATAGCTACTAATCCGCCAGATAAATTTCTATATGAACAGTTTTTAAAATTATTTTGTTTCATTAAATCTATCAATTCTTCCTGATTAACAAATTCTTCTATGCTTTTGGTTAAATATTCATAAGGTTCTTTATCACCAACAACTGCTTTTCCTATGTGAGGAATTAATTTCGAATAATTTTTGTATAAAAAATCTAAATTAGAATTCTGAATTTTTGAAAATTCTAAACACATATATCTCCCACCAGGCTTAAGAACTCTATAGGCCTCTGATAAAGATCTATCTAAATTTTTTGTATTTCGTAAACCAAAACTTATTGTATAAAAATCAAAAGTGTCATCTTTGAATGGTAATTCTTCTGCTTCTGCAACAACCCATTTTATATTTTTATATTTTCTTAGTCTTTTTTTACCTTTTTCAATCATTTTGCCATTTGCATCTGAAGATGTAATTTCTCCATTCTTGTCTGTATAATCTAAAAATAATTTGCCTAAATCGCCAGTGCCACAAGCAACATCTAAATACTTTTTGTCTTTCGTTGGATTCATCCAATTCATGAGGTTTTTTTTCCAAAGTCTATGAATTCCAAATGACATAAAATCATTCATCAAATCATATTTATCGTAGACTTTATTAAATACTCCTTCGACGAGTCCTGCTTTATTTTGAAGATTTTGTTGCATATAAATTATATTAAACACTAATATAGTATGAAATGCCCGAATTACCAGAAGTAGAAATCGTCAAACAATCTTTGAATAAGAGTATTACAGGAAAGATTATTAAAGACATATTAATAAAAAATAGAAATTTAAGGTTTAAGATCCCAAAAAATTTTGAAAAAAATATAGTAAAAAAAAAAATTATTAAAGTAGATAGGTTTTCAAAACATTTAATACTCAAATTTGAGGATAACTCTAATTTAATGATACATCTTGGAATGTCAGGAACTATTCATTTAATTAGGAAATCTAGAAAAAAAAATTCCATGACAAATACTAGTTTTTATCATTCTCCATTTTTACCAAAAAAACATAATCATATAGAAATTAAAATTGCTAATTTTAAATTAATTTATAATGATCCAAGAAGATTTGGTTATTTTTCTTATTTTAGAAATAATGAAGAAATGAATAATAACTTTAGAAAATATGGACCAGAACCTTTTGATCCCTTGTTTGATAAAAATTATATTTTCAATTATTTTAAAAATAAAAAAAAAAATATTAAAAATTTTTTAATTGATCAAAATTTTGTTTCTGGAATTGGTAATATTTATGCGAGTGAAATATTGTTTTTGTGTAAGATTTTACCATTTAAGGAGGTAAGTTCACTTAGTTTAAATGATTGCCAAAAAATTTCTTATTTTTCGAAAGTAGTTTTAAGAAAAGCTATTGAGAAAGGGGGATCGAGTATCAGAGATTTTATGAATACAAGTGGAGATCAAGGTTCTTTTCAAAAAAATTTTAATGTTTATCAAAGAGAAAATAAAAAATGTTTAAAATATAGTTGCAAAGGAACAATACATAAAAAATTTATTTCAAATAGGTCTAGTTTTTTTTGTAATTTATGTCAAAAATAAATAATAATTGTATTGACCGGATCAATAACTGAAGATATACACTCACGCTTATGGCAAATACGAAATCAGCAATTAAACGAACTAGAAAAATTAAAAGGCAAACGGCTGTTAACAGATCAAGAAAGAGTCGTTATAGAACTGCGTTGAAAAAAATGAACTCTATAATTGAAAAAAAGGATAAAAAAGAAGCTTTGGCCTTTCTACCGAAGCTAAATTCGGAATTGATGTCAATTGCAAAAACAGGAGTTATTAAAAGACAAAACGCCTCAAGAAACGTATCCAGAATTACAAAAAAAATTAATTCTCTCTAACAACCTGCAATAAGTAAAAAATTTACATTATACAACTTAAACGTACAATTAGTTTATAAATTACTACATCTAAAAGTTTTATTTTTAAAATTACCAGATATAGATTTATTAAAATTTAGAGTTTTAATTTGTTACCCCGCTAGGTTGAAAAAATAATTTTAAAAAATTCAATCAGAAATTTATTCAATCATAAATTTTATTTATTTTTGTTTTTACAAATAAATTTATTGCAATAAATTTTTATAAGTCTTAAGTGGAATTCCCTCATGAAAAATAATTTACAGAACAATAAACAATTAGAAAAAAAAATTGATTGGCACATTATTAAAAAAGAATTACGTGAAAAACTTGGAAACGATATTTTTGAAAGTTGGATAAAAAAAATTGAATTAGTTGAAGAATTTCATAATTATATATTATTTTCTGTCTCAACAAGATTTATAAGAGATTGGATAGTATCAAGATATTTAGACCAAATATTGCAGACAATCAAAGAATATAAAAAAGATCTGGTGAGGATTGAATTCACAATACAAAATAATCAAGAAACTGAAATTAGCCAGACAAATACTTCATCCAAAAACTCTTTTGAAACCAATGATGATAATGTGTCGTTTATAAAAGACTCTTATCTTCAATATAATAGGATAGATCCAAATAAAAACTTTGAAAATTTCATAACTGGGGACAGTAACAAATTAGCTTTTGAAGCATCAAAAAAAGTTTCAAAAGATATAGCTCATTTTAATCCTTTATATGTATATGGTGGTGTAGGAATGGGTAAAACACACTTGCTAAACGCTATCGGTCTTGAATTGAAAGAAAAGAATAAAGTTATGTTCATATCAGCAGAAAGATTTATGTATCAATTTGTAAAGTCTATTAAATCAAATGAAATGGTAAAGTTTAAAGAGTATTTTAGAAATACTGATATTTTATTAATCGATGATATTCAGTTCATGAATGGCAAAGAAGCAATGCAAGAAGAATTCTTTCATACATTCAATGCTTTATTAGACAAAAATTCACAAATAATAATCTCAGCAGATCGGCCACCGAATAAACTGACTAGGATACAGGAAAGAATAAAATCGAGATTTTCAGGTGGTTTAGTTGTGGATATTCAAAACCCTGATTATGAACTTAGATATAAGATTATAAAATCTAAAACTGAAGAGTTAAAATTATCCTACTCAAGTCAAGTTATTATTTCTGAGGAGATTCAAAAATTTTTAAGCACTGAAATAAAAACTAGCATTAGAGAGTTAGTGGGAGCATTAAATAGAATTATTTCTTTTACCAGGATTTACAACAAAGTTCCAAGCCTATCTGAGGTAAAAATAGTTTTAAAAGATTTACTTAATCTTACTGAAAATAAAGTTGATATTGACACAATTCAAACAATAGTTTGTAAATTTTATAAGATTAGTAAAAATGAAATGCTTTCTCCCAGAAGATCAAGATATCTTGTAAGACCAAGACAGACTGCAATTTATCTGGCAAAAATGTTAACATCTAAATCCCTACCAGAAATAGGGAGATCTTTTTCAAACAGAGATCATACAACTGTAATTCATTCAGTTAAAACTATCGAGAGATTAAGAAAAGAGGATAGTGAGTTAAATATTAATATAGATAGTTTAAAAAGTAAGATTTTGTATAACAAAGAAAATGAAGTTTAGTTTAAATCAACAAGACCTTCAAAAATCTTTAAATTATTGTCAAGGTGTAATTGAAAAAAGAAGTACTTTACCAATCCTTTCTAACGTATTATTAGATGTAAGTAATGGAAAGTTAACAATAACAGCGACTGATCTTGATTTAATTTTTATTCATCAAATTCCAAACGTTGAAATATTTGAGGAGGGTAAAACTACTTCTTCCTCATCAATAATGTATGATATTGTTAGAAAGTTTTCCTCTGGAAGTAAAATTAACTTTTCTAATCCTAGCGAAAATAAATTGCACTTAGAGTCTGATAAATCTGTTTTCAACTTGAATTGCATTAGTGCTTCTGAGTTTCCATTAACAGATGAAAATTTTAATGAAAATGAGTTTTCAATTAAATCAAAAGAGTTATTAAAACTCCTAAATAAATGCAAATTTTCAGTATCTAATGATGAAACAAGACATTATTTAAGTGGAATTTTTTTACATCAGACAGAAGTTGAGGATAAAAATTTTTTAACAGCAGCAGCTACCGATAGTCATAGAATGTCTATATCAAAGATAAGACTCCATAATAAAGTTCAATTTGATCAGATAATTTTACCAAAAAAAACTATTTTTCAGCTTTGTTCATTATTAGAGGACTATGAAGGTGAGGTAAAAATTTCAAATATTAAATCAAAAATTAAATTTGAAATTAACAATAGTATATTGATATCAAAACTTATTGATGGAAAATTTCCAAATTACGTACAAGTAATACCTAAAGAAAACCAAAAAAAGTTGGAAGTTGATCTAAAATCATTTTTGAATTCAGTAGATAGAGTTGCATCAGTTTCATTAGATAAAAAGGATGGTGTAAAATTTAATCTTTCAAAAGATAATCTTGATCTTTCAGTTAACAATACAAATAGTGGTGATGGTAAAGAAAGTTTAAGTGTTAAATTTGATCATGAGTTAGATATAAGTTTTAATTCTAGGTATTTAATTGATGTTGCATCTCAACTTGATGGAGATAACATTGAAATTTATTTAAAAGATACTGGTTCACCAGCTTTAATTAGAGACCCAGCTGATTATGATAGCATATATGTTGTAATGCCAATGAAGGGCTAATTCATTAATTTTAACTCAGTATATATTTTATCCTCTATATAATTCCTAAAGTCTTCTGAGTTCATTCCAGGTTTAACTAAGGGAAGAATTGATATTGTTATTGTTTTTTTTGAGGATAATTTTCCATTTTTTGGCCAAACATTTCCAGAATTTATTGCTACAGGTTGGCAATTGATTTTTAATTCTTCATAAATTCTACCAACACCTTTTTTAAAAGGAATTATTTCATTCGGCAAAACTCTTGTTCCTTGAGGAAATATAATTAATGGTCTTTCTGAATTTTTAATAGAATTTTTTATTTTATCTATTAAACCTAAATTATCTTTACTAATTTTATTTCTATTTATTGAAATTGATCCTATCTTTTTTAAATACCAGCCAAATATAGGCATTTTGATTAATTCATATTTTAAAATAAATATTGGTGAATTAAAAATTGTTTGTAGGTAAAAAGTCTCAAACATCGATTGATGAGAGCAAGCAATAAAAAACTTTTCATTTTTAATAATATTTTCCCTACCCTTAACAATAATTTTTGTTTGTAAAAAAATCTGAAGACAAACGGCAGCCCACCTTCCCATCATTTTTCCACCAAATAAAACTATTTTAGTTGGCATCATTAATGACGGTAGGAATATTATTGAAATTGTAGATATGCCTATGAAGAAAAAAAGTAAAAATAGAAGTTTTCTTATCATTTTTGTCAAAAACTAAATTATATCTCTTAGTTTTTGTCTTTTTTTAATTACATTTATTTTTGAACCTCTTATTAATATTTCAGCAGGTTTAGGCCTAATGTTATAATTTGAAGATAATGATGAGCCATATGCTCCTACGTCGCAAATAATAATATAATCTTTCTCATTTAATTTTTGAAATTTATTTGTAGTTAGGAATTTATCTGTCGTTTCGCAAATCGGACCTACAAAATCATAACTTTTCGTGGTTATTTTATTGGTTTTCTTTAATGGAATTATTTTATGCTTAGCCCCGTACAACGCAGGTCTCATAAAATCATTCATAGCTGCATCCATAATAATAAAATCTTTTTTAGAATTTTCTTTTATATAAATAATTTTCGAAATTAATATTGCAGTATCACCTATGATTGATCTACCAGGTTCAAAAACAATTTTTGATTTATGCTTTTTTAAAAATTTTTTAATAATTTGATTATACTTTTTATAATTAAATTTTTTATTGTCTTTGTTATAATCAATTCCCATACCACCACCAAGATCTATATACTCAAAATTAAAGTTAATTTTTTTTATTAGTTTATCTATAACGTTAAGCATTTTTTGGTATGGTTTATGATCTAGAATTTGACTCCCAATGTGCACACTTAAACATTTTAGATTTAAAAGTTTTGAATTTTTTATATATTTCGAAACTTCAATAAATGTCTTTTCGTTAACACCAAATTTATTTTCTTTTTTGCCAGTTGAAATTTGTTTAATTGTTTTTGCATCTGTATTTGGATTTAATCTAATTCCAATATCAATCTTTTTATTCTTAGATTTTGCTATACTTTCTATTTCTAATATTTCACTTTTTGACTCACAATTAATCAATAAAATATTTTTATCTATCGCATAAATCAATTCTGACCTAGTTTTACCCACTCCAGAAAAAACAATCTTTTTGGAATTTATTCCTGCTTTTAGTGCAATCATTAATTCACCTTTTGAGACAACATCAGCTCCCAATCCACTTCGATTAATTAGTTTAAGTATCTCTAGATTACAGTTTGACTTTGTTGAAAAACATATGATTGGAGAAAACGATTTAAAACTACTTTTAAAGTTACTTATATTTTGCTTTATTTTTTTCTCCGAATAGCAAAAAATTGGTGTTTCAAATTTTTTAATTACTTTAGTGAGTTTTGATTTTTCAACTGTAAAAATATTATTGATATATTTCATCTTTTTTTGGCATTTTAAATACGTTGTTAAAATTATTAAATTTCATAACATTATTATTTAATGATGCCTCATATTTTGGCTCATTTTTTCTTCCACATGAAGTTAATAAAATTAGGCACATGGTAATTAAAGTTATTTTTTTAATCATAATTATTTTTTCTTGTAACTTAATATCATTTTCTTAATGTTGTCGAAAGAAGTTCCACCATAAGAAACTTTAGAATTAACAGATTTTTTTAGTTCAAATATTTTAAGAACATCAGCGGTTAAACCTTTTTCAATTTTATTTATCTCTTTTATAGTGAGTTCTGCCAATTTTTTTTTATTTTTTTCGGCAAAATTTATGATTTTAGCTGTTTGTAAATAAGCTTTTCTAAATGGATAATTTAATTCTCTAACCATGTAATCTGCTAAATCAGTTGCTGTAATGTAGCCACTTTCTGCAAGTTCGATCATCTTTTTCTTATCTGGCGAAAAATTTTTAAGTACATCATTTAATATAATTAAGGAATTTTTTAACTGATCAAACGATTTAAAAACAATTTCTTTATCATCTTGTAAATCTTTAAAATAAGAAAGGGGCAATCCTTTTAACGTTGTAAGCATAGAAAATAGATTTCCAAATATAAAACCTGTTTTGCCTCTCAGGTATTCTAAAGAATCAGGATTTTTTTTTTGAGGCATAATGGATGATCCAGTTACAATTTTATCATTCAAATTAATTAGTTTAAAAGCATCTGAATTCCAGATTATAAATTCCTCAGCAATTCTAGAGATATGAACAGCACATGCAGAGCAAGAATACAGAAAATCAATTACAAAATCTCTATCAGAAACAGTATCAATTGAGTTTTTAGTTGGCCTGTCAAAACCTAATTTTTTTGACGTATAAAATCTATCAATTTTAAAAGAAGTGCCTGTTAAAGCAGCCACGCCAAGTGGATTTTCATTAAGACTCTCTAAATTATTTTTAAATCTATTTTTATCTCTATTAAACATTTCTAAGTACGCCATTAGATAATGAGCAAATGAAACTGGTTGTGCATTTTTAAGATGTGTGAAACCAGGCATAATTGTTTCAACATTTTTTTCTGCTTTTTTTAAAATATTTTTAATTGTTACATCTATATTCTTAACAATTTCTTTATTAGCTTTTCTTAACCAAATTTTAAAATCTGTGACTACTTGATCATTTCTTGATCTTGCTGTGTGAATATATCCAGCATCCTCTCCGATTAGTTCAAAGAGTCTGTGTTCTATATTCATATGAATATCCTCAAGCTTATCGTCAAATACAAATTTTTTTTTTATAATTTCGTTATTAATTCTCTTTAAACCCCATACTATTTTATTTTTAATTTTAAAATTTATAATTTTTTGTTTAAACAACATCTCAACATGTACAATTGAAGCTTCAATATCCTCCCTAAATAATCTTTTATCGACTGAAATTGATCCACCAACCTTTTTAAAAAGGTTTTTTGAGACCTTTTTTATTCTTGTATTCCAAATTGGCTGATTGTTTTTATTTTTACCCATGATATTTAATTATTAATAATTGTATGAAAATCATTTTTTTTAATTATCTTATAATAATAATTTACTTAATATCATCTAGCGTCTCATATTCAATAGAACGTCCAGAAATTAAGAATCTTATAGTACATAAAGACAAGAAAAAAATTAAAAATATAGAATTTATTAAATCTGAAGGTCAAAAAGTAAGTTTAAATAATTATAAATCAAACCCATTAATAATAAATTTCTGGGCTACTTGGTGCGCTCCTTGCAAAAAAGAAATGCCATCTTTAGATAAACTTAAAAACTTAAATGAATTTAAAAACATAAACATAATCCCAATTAATATTGGTGGTGAAAGTTATAAAAAATCTAAAGAGTTTTTTGACGAAATCAAAATTAAGAATTTAGATATATTCACAGGATCTGGACCAGAGTTTTCCCAGATATTTAAACTACGAGGATTACCCACAACAATTCTAATAGACCAAAATGGTTTTGAGGTTGGAAGAATTGTTGGTTACATTGACTTTAATGATCAGTCTTTACTTGATTGGTTACCAAAAATATTATGAAATTTTCATTGAATACATCAATAATAAAACCAGAGAATAATGAGGAAATTAAAAGTGCTGTAATTTTACTTCATGGATATGGAGGTGATGGTAAAGACATCAGCATGTTAACTTTAAACTGGAAAAGATTTTTAAAAAATACAGTTTTTTTATGTCCCGATGCACATGAAGTATGCAGTATTAATCCATTAGGGTTTCAATGGTTTGATTTAAATAATGAAGATCCAGAATATACTCTTCAAGAGTCAAAAAAGGCAGAAAATGTTCTCAACAGTTATATTTCAGAAATAAGTAATTATTTTAATTTAGAATATTCACAAATTTGTGTTTCTGGTTTCAGTCAAGGATGTATGATGTCAATAAATGTTGGCCTGACATCCGAAAAAGAATTTAGTTGTATCGTAGGATTTTCTGGAAGAATTATAAACATGAAGGATCTATCCCCAAGAATAAAAACTAAAACTGATATTTTAATGATACACGGTGAAAATGACCCAATTGTCCCACCAAATAATTTACTAGAAGCTAAGGATTTTTTTATTAGAAATAAAATTAAAATTGAAACTTTAATGATTAAAAACTGTGATCACCATATACCTATGGAAGCTTCGAGTGCGGCATTAAACTTTATAAAAAAAAAAATAATCAGTTAATAAATATTTAATATAATATTAGTTTTGTTGATAAAAAATATATTTAATATATGTTTTAGGTATGATTGAACTTTCTGATCAAAGTATCTCTTTAGAAAAATGTCCCGCACTAGTTTTGAATGCAGATTATAGGCCTTTAAGTTATTATCCACTTTCATTGTGGAGTTGGCAGGACTCAATTAAATCTGTTTTCTTGGATAGAGTTTCTATTGTTAGTTATTATGATAGACAAATTAGAAGTCCTTCGTTTAGTATGAAACTTCCAAGTGTAATTGCTCTTAAATCATACATAAGACCTCAATCAAATCCTAACTTTACACGGTTCAATGTTTTTTTGAGAGATAAATTTAGATGCCAATATTGTGGTAGCAAAGATGAATTAACTTTTGATCACTTACTGCCAAGATCAAAAGGAGGCAAAACCAATTGGGATAATGTTGTAACAGCTTGTTCGTCCTGTAATGTTAAAAAAGGAGGAAGACTAATAAAGAATTCAGGTATGACACTAAACCAATGGCCCTTTCAACCTACTACAGAGGACCTCCATAAAAATGGTAAAAATTTTCCACCAAACTTTTTACATAAAAGTTGGATGGATTATTTATACTGGGATGTTGAACTTGAACCGTAATTAAATTTTTTCAGAAATTTTTATTGCAACCTTAGAGCCTGTTTTAATTACTTTGTCCATAATGGAATAAAGACCTTTTTTTGTGGCCCCTTCCTCATAAGCTATATCTTTATGGTCTAATTCATCTTGTCTAAATTTTATTATTTTTTCTTTTAAGTTTTTTTCGTCTACTTCAATTTGATTAATTTGATTTTTGTAATGTTCATCAATTACCTCTTCTACAGATGCAGTACATAACATTGCTGCCTTTTTTCCAAGTATTGTTGAGCCAAATCCAAGACCCAGTCCAAGCAAATCCCATAATGGTAAAAATTTTGTTGGCTTTATATTTCTTTTTACTATTTCATTCTCAAAAAAATTTGAGTGTTCCTGCTCATGCTTTTTCATTTCACCAATTTTTTTTTTCAATTCGTCATTTCTCACAATAGTATTTAGAGCGAGCAGTTGACCTTCATAAATCTTAATTGCACCTCTTTCTCCAGCATGATCTACTCTTATAAATTCTTCTAATTTTTTTTTATTAGTTTTTTTCATAAGTTAATGTTCTAATAGAAAAAATAACAATTAAAATTGATAAAATTGTATTAATTGCCGCTAGTGAGATTCCAAGAATTTTAAAAGTAGCATCTTTACAGTTAACAGGCATATTTTTGTTAAGAGATTCTAGTAATTTCGATTTATTTAAAATATCTGATGATCCACTTGTGCAGGCTGAAAGCTCATCAAATATATTATTTTCAATTCCAAAATGATACCCAGATAGTACGGTGCTCAAAGTAAATATCATAATTATAACTATTAAAATTTTATCATTATTCGAATAATTAAAACCGATAAAGCTTACAAATATTGCAGTCAGGTAAGGTAACCTTTGATAAATACATAATTTACATGGTTGATACTTCAATACATACTCAATGTATAACGCGGAAATTATTGAAATTAACGAGATAAAAAAAATAATCACATAAAAATTTTTTCTATTTGGAAATAGGATCATATTTAATAAATAAAATTATTTAAAAATTTATAAATAGCATATGCAAAAATAATTAAAATAATTGATAATAAAATAGAAAATTTTAGAAGTTTTTTTTCAATAATCTTTTTCATTGTAGATCCGAAGTTTCCAATTAAAAATGCTATTAAAAAAAAACGTGAACCTCTTGTTAAAATAGAAATGATTATAAAATACAAAATATTAAAGTTTATGAAACCGCTTGTGATTGTAAGTAACTTAAAAGGCACTGGTGAAAACCCAGCAATGGCTAAGAGAGTTATCCAGGCTATAACACCACCCTCTGAGGAAACTTTATCTTTTAAAAATGAAGCGTTGTCTACACCATAGATCTCAAAAATTTTTAGGCCAATTTCATTAAAGAACACATATCCTATAAAATATCCTAGGCAAGCTCCCAAAACAGATCCTAAGGTTGCAATCATTGCAATTTTAATCCATTCATGTTTTCGAGCTATTGTCATAGGAATTATCAAAACATCAGGAGGTATTGGGAATATGAAACTTTCAATGAAAGATATAAATCCCAAAATAGATTTAGATCTTTTATGACCTGCTAGATTAATAGTTTTATTGTAGAGCTCTTTAAACATATTTTCTTTTATTACAATAAATGATTTAATACTATTGGTTAAAATATGCAAAGTTTTGGGCGAATGGCGGAACTGGTAGACGCGTTGGACTCAAAATCCAATAGTAGCAATACTGTGAGAGTTCGATTCTCTCTTTGCCCACCATAAATTTATGAGTACACAAAATATAGATAATTTAGTTGATCTTTTTTTTATTAATTATAAAAAACAAAAAAAAGACGATATTCTTTTAACATCCTTAAAAGATAAAAGTAATTATTTTACTTGGGAAAAAACATTCCATTCAATTAAAAAACTTTCTTCAGAAATTAAAAAATATACTAATAAAGGTGATAGATGTTTATTAATATCTGAAAATAGACCTGAATGGTTTATAACTGACCTTTCAGTAATGTTATCTGAAGCTATTACTGTACCAGCTTATACAACTTATGCTGAGAAAGATTATGAATATATTATTGAAAATTGTAATCCAAAATTAATCTTTGTTTCTAATCAAGAACAATTTAATAAAGTTAAAGAAATTATAAAAAAAAAGAGTTTTATTAATAAAATATTTTCTTTTGAAGAATTAGATGCAGACATTGACACTTATATTAATGTAAATAAATTATTTTCTAATTTAGATTATCAAGATTCAAACGTTCCAGACTTATCAATTAAAAGAAATGATCCTGCTTGTATTATTTATACTTCAGGAACTCAGGGTAACCCAAAAGGTGTAATCTTAAGTCATGGTGGTATTTTAAACAATTGTGATGGAGCGCTCGATATATTAAAACCTTTGTTATCAGACCAGACTAGGTTTTTAACTTGGTTACCTCTGTCACATTCTTACGAGCACACAGTTCAATTTGTTCAAATAAGTGTTGGAGCAAAAATATTTTATGCAGAAAGTATTGAGAAATTAATTAAAAATATGAACGATTGTAAACCTCAACTAATGACTGCGGTACCTAGGTTTTACCAAAATCTTTTTCAAAAAATCAATGCAAGTTTCAATAAAGCAACAGGTTTAAAAAAAAGTTTAATATTAAAAATGTTAGAATTGGGAACCAAAAAAATAAATAAGCAATCTTTAACAGTTTTAGAAAAATTCATTGATATTATTTTAGAAAAGATTGTGAGAAAAAAAATTAAAAGTCAATTTGGAGGTGAGCTTAAAACATTCGTTTCAGGCGGTGGAGCACTTGATAAAGAAGTTGGTATTTTTTTAAATGCTATAGGCTTACCTACCTTGCAGGGTTATGGATTAACCGAGACCTCTCCAGTTGTAAGTTGTAATCCAATTGACGACATTAGGGTTGAGACTGTGGGACCACCGTTTAAAGGCAATGAGGTAAAAATAGCCTCAGATGGAGAAATTTTAGTTAAGGGTGAGAATGTAATGTTGGGTTATTGGAATAATGAGCAAGAAACTAACAAAGTTTTAAAAGATGGTTGGTTACATACGGGAGACATTGGAATTTTTGAGAATGGTTATTTAAAAATTACTGACAGAAAAAAAGATATTTTGATTACTCCTGGTGGAGATAATATTTCTCCAGTCAAAATAGAAAATGAACTATCAAATTCGAAATTTATTGATCAATCAATTGTTTATGGAGATAACAAACCATATTTAGTCGC